>NZ_JBIXJO010000011.1:0-133561 GCF_052871235.1 Caulobacter sp. LARHSG274
GGCTGGCCATCGAGGCCAGGGGCGCCCAGTTGGTCTTCCTGCCGCCCTACTCGCCCGATCTCAACCCCATCGAGATGGCGTTTTCCAAGCTCAAGACCCTGCTGCGCAAGGCCGCCGAACGAACCCGGGACAATCTGTGGGACCGCATCGGGCTGGTCCTGGACGCCTTCACCCCCGACGAATGCGCCAACTATTTTCGGCATGCCGGATATGTGTCAACTTAAGCGACGAATGCTCTAGCCGGCGAGCGTTGAGAAAGACCGCCAGGATGAAGCTGTCGATGATCTTACCGTCGCTGACGATGGCTTCGAACCGGTTGACCGACACCAGGTCCACTCGCCCATGCTTTCGTCGGGTACCGGCTTTCCGAAGCCGCCGATCCGAGCGAGATCGACGGCGACGCCCGCCGCGTTACCCCACTCGTCGCACGACGCGACGGTGCGCGCCCGGGCCGCCATCTAGGAATCGCACCGCGTCGCGAAGCACCCGCAGACAGGGATTTCCGTCGCCAAGGCCTTCCGGGCCCTCGCGACGAGCCAGCCGTTGCCGGCGTAGCGAACCGCCATCCTTTTCGATTCCGGCGATCTCCAGAGGATCGACGACGATCGCCACTCCGTCGACTGGGCCGCCGAACCAGTCGGGACGCTCTTTGACCAGGACCGGATACCCGGCCAATCGTGCGTCGCGGCTTCGACTGACCCGGCGACCGCCTCTTTCGGGCTCATCTGAGCGGCCCAGCCTCGTGACCTGGAACGACGCCGGAGAAGATCGCGCCGCTGGGATGGTAAGGCGCGGCGTCGCCGACGCGGCTCAGGCGGGCGGCGAGCGCCCAGCCAAAGCGCAAAAGGCCCTTCAGCCGCGTCATTCCCGATCGGCTGGCCAGTTCGCCCCGCGCTACGGCGATCCGAACCGCGTACTGATGGTGCTTGTGCGGGAAGGGATAGTTGCCGTGACGCTTGTCGATCAGCGGCGCCACCGCGAAGGCGCGTATGTCGTTCGTCGCCCGCCCCGCTGAATCCTCGTGCGTCGGATATTTGCACAACAGGGTGACGCGGCCGCCAGGTTTGATGGCGGGGAGAACGTTCTTGAGAATCCGCTCGAGCTCGGCCTGCTCCACGCCATTCTGCAGGATCACCACCTCATCCAGCGGAGGCTCGGGCCGGAAACGCCAGGTGGCGGCGATCAGCGGCTCCGTACGCAGTATGCGGTCGTGGTCGACCGGGAATACCCCGTCGATCCAGCCGCCGAGATCGGCGACCACCATGGCGCGGTAGTCGTGATCGCCGTCGATCCTGGACCGGACATGATGGGCGTGCCGAACCAGCGGGGCAAGGCCGCTGGCGTCGGGATGCAGGCGGGAGTAGGCGGGCAGTTCGCCGAAAATCCCGCGACGAATCTTCTGGGCGAGATTCGTCGCCGGGCCGGCGCCGCGATAGGCGCGACGTTGGCGGTCGGGATCGAAGGTCGGATGCTTCAACGCACCCGAGGCCAGGGTCAGGTCCAATTCCGGGGGCATGCCCGCCAGGCTGTCCTTCTCACTGCGGCGGATACGCCAGGCGGCCACCCCGTACACCCAATAGTAGTGACCAGGATGGGGCGCGGGCGTCCGGACGGAGGCCAACTGCCATTCGACGTAGTCGCCCGAGCCTGACAGGACCAGATCGATATTCGGCGGTAGGGCGCCCGCGTGATAGACGATCGGCTTGCGGGCGATCTGGGTGTGTTCAGGGGTGCACCACTCGTCGATGCTGGCCAGCCAATGGGGCTCGCGCCCGCCGCCGAAGATGACATCGTCGGCCTCTTGGCTTCGACCCTGAAGCTCCAGCAGGCAGACCTTGTCGCTGTCATCGACCACGTGGATCGGCTCGTTGGGGCAGAAGGCGGGCACGAAGCTGTAGTCGCAGTAGCCGTCGATGGTCGGGCGCGCGTGGGTCGGCCGCAGGCACAGCATAAAGATTTGGTAGAAGCGGGCGATCAGGGTCTGGTCGTCGACGTCCCAGAACAGGTGGTTGGGGCTACGGGCCCAGCAGAACTCCTGGTTGACGGTCTTGGCGATCTGCATGATGTGCGGATGCTCGAAGACGTACCGGGCCAGTTCGCGAGGCGGGGTGATCAGAACGCCGGTCTCGTCGACCTTGGCGTTGAGCAGGGGCTCGACCTCTTCCGACACCACTCGCACGCTGCCGCCCAGGATGACGTTCCGACCGTCGAGAATTTCATCGCTTAGATAGGCGAAAGATCCGTCGCCAACCACGAAGTCGGCGTTGCAGTAGATGAAATGCATGTCCGACATCGCGTCGCCGAACATCGCCATCCCGCGGGTGTAGGCCAGGGTGAGCGTAACGGAATACAGACCTGGCACGATCAGGTCGTCGATCGCCACGTAGCGAACCCCGGCATGGCCGCGGAGTCGCTCCATCTGCTTGAGGGCCTCAAAATGTTCGAAATCGGCCCGGCCCGTCAAGAAGATGAATTCGACATCGCAGACCGCCGCCAGGGCCGGCAGATTGCCCGGCGCCAGGATCGACGCCAGGCTCAAGCTGCCGAATCGGCGTATGTAGGATTCGCCCCAAACCGGGACGAGAATCTTGACTCTGGGCTTTGCCTTCGGCTCGGCCGCCTTGGATCTGGCGCTTCCTGCCGGAGCGGCCTTGGACCCGGGCCTCGCGGCCCCAACCGGCTTTTGAGCAGGCGTCTCCCCAGCCTTGATCGTCCTGGAGCGTCTTGCTCTCTGAGCCATGAAGTTCCCCCCGGCAAAACCCTGGGCGCCGCCACACGCGCGACGCGTTTCATGGTTCTAAGGGAACAGGGATTTCGGACAATACCTAGCGGCTTGCAAGCCGCAGGTAAGTTTGCTCTTTTTGCTGCGTATCAGAAAAGGCGGCCTCCCGTGACGGCATTTCCCTCTCAAAAGGTCACTTCGTTCGACGTACCGATGCTTGAGGGTCTTCCTGTCCTGACGGCGTCGGATCTGTTCGAAGGCCCCCGATCGGAAAAGAACTTTGGCGGAGCGCTGGGCCTTGGCCGGGGGCCGGCTTTTCGACCCTCCGAAGTCGCGCGTATCGGCGAGTTGATCAAGGCCCACATGCTGAACATGGCCAAGGAGGTCTCGCCCGAAGCGGTCGAGGAGTTGGAGGCCACGCCGCTGCAGCGCTTCCACGAGGTGGGCGGTTACGACCATCCGAAAATGCTGTCGAAGCGAGGGCGCATCCTGACCAAGGCGGCGGTGGACGAAATCAAGGCGATGTCGTTCTTCGATTTTGTCCGCGACGGATTTGGCGACTTCTACCTCGCCGACGAGGAAGAAGTCGGCCACGAGCAGATCACCTTTCGCCTCGTTCGGCCTCACCAGGAAGACGATGTCGGTTCGCTGCACCGCGACGCCTGGTTCTGGGACGCCTTCAGCACGCCGCTGCCCGAGGGGGTCAATCGCACCAAGGTCTGGACGGGGATTTTCGTCGAACCGGAGCTGAATGGCCTGCGTCTGGCGCCCGGCTCACATCGCCTGCCCGCGCCCTACCGCGTGGACGACAGCGGTTCGAAGGTCGCTTTCGTTCCTGATTTCGATATCACCAAGATCGGGCTGCGGCAGTTCGGCGGCCAAGCGGGCGAGACTATCCTGTTCAATTATCACACACTGCATGTGGGCTCGTTCAATCGTGCCGACGAGTCGCGGATTTCAATCGAAACCACGATTATGTATCGCTAGACAACGACACAGCGAGAGTTGTGTCGAGGCCCGATTCTCCCAGGCGCTCGAGGCGCGCCGTCGCAGAGCACGACGGCCCTGCGCCGCAATAATTCCTGAGCCGTGTCGACCGGGAGGGTAGAGTAATGGATCCGAACTCGTCGTTCTTCGACTGCAAGTTCCTGTATACGGCCGACGCGGTTCGTGGCGACGAGCCCTATGTCGTCTTTCAGGATAAATCCTCCGATCCGTTCACGGTGACGCTGATCGCCGCCTGTCGGCGGTCGCAAGGCGCAGTTTGTGCCGAGATCGACCTCGTAGCGGACTTTGTCGGCTTGGTCTTCGTGGAGGCGCCGGTCTGGCATCGGAACCATGCGCGCCTTGCGGCGGCCGGGGTGCGTGGCGATCGCGTACGGGTGCTGTTCTATTTCGACTTTGATCCCAGCGGCTATTGGGATTTCGCCAAGGCGGCCGGGGCTGCGCTCCCCGACCTCTTGGCGCGCGCGCCGCTGTCGGGCGCGACCCTGGAGGCCCTGACGCCGTTCCTGGAGCAGTGGATTTCGGGGCGCCCGGTCGATGGCCGCTTCAGTTCGGCCGTGGGCTTCGCCAACCGCGACTATGCTCCGCTCGTGCAGAGCAACGGCAACGCCATCGCCAGAATTTTTTCACACTTCGCCGACGATGTCAGTCGACAAGTCTACGCCCGGATCCTGTTCGGCACTCCCGAAGAGATCTTCGCGGCCTTTTCCCGCCAAGTGTTCGGCGAGCAGCAATATATGGAGATTGTCGACTTCAAACCTGGCGACTCCATTGTCAACTGCGGAGTCAACCGCGGCTGGGAACTACCTTATTTCCTGTGTAAAACAGGCGGGCGGGCCGCCATCTACAATATCGATCCGACCATTTGCTACGACAGCAGTCCCTATGGCGGGCTCATTGGAGATTTTGAGGATCGGATTACCAATCTACGCCTGATCGCCGGAGCGTCGGACGGCACCATCGACCTGCCTGTGGCCGACGCCGATATGATCCAGTCGAGCGCGACTCTCGCCGACGCCGATGTGCCCAAGATGACCTTTCCCATGCGCTCCATAGACTCGATGGTCGAGGAGGGCATCATCAAAGATATCACCTATCTAAAAATGGACGTTGAGGGTGGTGAAAAGTACATCTTGGAAGGGTCCATGCAAGCTATCAAGAAGCTTCGTCCGAAGTTGGCAGTAGCAATTTATCATGAACCGCATCATTTCTGGGAATATCCGACATATTTGCTCGACAACTTGCAGGACTACAAATTCTATCTTCGTCAATACGGCTATAGCCGGTTCGAAACCCTCCTCTATTGCATCCCCAGGGAACAGGTCGAGGCGCGTTCGGGCGAAGAAGCCTTGGGCTTCCCCCTCGACGAGGCGCGCCTGAAAGAGGGGGCCGTCGCCGCCTGCTATCTGCGCGATCTGAGACCGCGCGATTTTTATCTCGGTCCGAAACGCCTGCTGACCCGGTTCGAGGGCCGCTCGTGGCGGTCGGCAGATCTGACGCCCAGCGTCCGGGTCGATGACGACGTGATTTGCGGCATGCTGGAACGTGGCGAAGAGACCTATATTCTGGCGCGACATCGGTATGAGGATGGTCAGACTCGGTTCGTCCTAGGCCGTTGCGGGGCGACTCCGCTGCATCCCGAATGGGTAGCGTCCTATGGCTGCGCCCACGACGCCACCTGCCTGTTGGTGCCCGGGGTGGTCGGAGGAGTTGGGATCGCATCCTTCGAGCCTGGCGCGCACATTTCGGTGGGCATCTGGCGAGGCGGCGAGTTTACCTGGATCGCCGCTACGGGCGCGCCAAGCGCGCCGGTCTACGTCCATGCGGTCGACGAGGGTCGAGCCTTTGAAATGTTTGTGCTGGACGATATGCGCCGGCTGATCGGCGCAGTCTTCGACGCCAAGGGCAAGATCGCCGGCCGAGACACCGCGCTTGACCTGCCCGGCGACTTCGAGGGCGTAATCAGCGTCAAGACCTATGTCGAAGGCGTGCAGCGCGTGGAAATCGCCTTCGCACTCAGGCCTGACGCAGCCGGCCTGTCGCAGATCGTCGTCCCCAGGAACGGAACGGCGGTGTCGCTCGGTCGGTTGAGACTGGGCGACGGGGCGGCGATTGTCCCGCTGCATGTTGGGACCACTTAGAGCATATCTGGTTCAAATGGAATCGTCCGGACCAGACAGGCTTTATTACCGGATTCCATTGCTTGATTTATGATTCAGCATTGAGGTGGTCCCCAAGTCTGCTTTGGCCCGGTTGAGTCCGGAAGATCGCGTTGTTCTCGAGGCTCGGTCCCGGCCCAGATCTAGAGCAGCGTGAGGTGCTTCGTGCATGGATGTTGCTCGCTGACGCGGAGCGCTCGACGCGCTCTATCGCCAGGACGACGGAGATGATGCCGCCCATGGTGGCCATGGCACGGTCGCCATGCGCGCGAGGGGCTTGCCAGACTGGCGGAGAAGCGCGCTGGGAAACTCAGACATCCATCGCCCGTCTGCGATAGCGCGCTCACCACGCCCTGGGTCCTGAGCGGCGCCAGGACCCAGGCCGCCTTCGATCTCCACGTCGTAGCCCAGCTGACCCGGACTCTGGTTCCTGGCGATGTGGTATCCTTGACGATCTGAGCCTCCACAAAGGCGCCAAGACCGCTCAAGCCAATCCAGGCAAAGCTGCCGCCCGCACCTTTGACGCGCTAGGGGCCGCCCTCTGAGACATCTTCGCCCTCCTCCAACCCGAGGAATGCCGGAATTTCTTCAAGACCTCAGGCTATGCATCGTATTAAAAGCGCGATGCGTTAGGCGGCTTGCCCGAAGCCGGAAGGAGCGAAATCAGCATTCTCAGGCGCGCCGGGGCCGAAACTCTTCCTGGGCGCGGCGAAGGCTTTCGACCGTGCCGATGTCGCGGTGATACCCCGCATGGCGCACGGCCAGGACGCGGCCGACGAAGTGGGGAATGACTTCGGTCGATAGGTCGACGAAGGATCGCCCCAGGGAAGCGGCGTAGTCCGCGACCTCGGGTTCGAGCACGTAGACGGCGGCGTTGGCCAGATTGCCCGGCGGGTTCTCCACCTTTTCATGAAACCCTCGGACGATCGCCTCCTGGTCCAGTTCGAGGATGCCGCAGGAATGTGGATCGTCGGTCTCGAAAGCCAACATGGTCATGGAGACGCCGGCCCGCCGCGCCCAATGGGCCGCGAACAGGCCGGACGCGTCGAAATCCGTCAAATTGTCCGCGTGGCCCACCAGGAACGGCTCGTCGCCAAACCAAGCGCGATTGGCGACGATGGTCCCGCCGGTGCCCAGGAGTTCAGGCTCGTAGACCAGATCGATCCGGCCCCGCCAGCGCGAGCCTTCCACATGTCGAACCACGACCTCAGAGAGGTAGTGGGTGTTAATCAAAATCCGATCCACTCGGTCGCCCAGGAGGTCGAGCCAATAGTCCAGCAGGGGCCGACCCTGGATCGGGACCAGGCATTTGGGAATGGTGTCCGTGATCGGTCGAAGGCGAGTGCCCATTCCGGCAGCCAGCAGAAGCGCGCGCATACAATTCCTAACCTAGCCGTCGATATAATCGATTTCGGCGCAAAGAGCCTTGACGGTCAGCGGCGTGTTGCCAACGCGCGAAACCTGGCATGCAGCCGCTAAGGCCCCCAAATAGACGGAAGGCCAGAAATCGACGCCGGATCGGAGGGCTAGGGCGAGTGTCGTGAACAGCGAATCTCCCGCCCCGGCCACGTCCTTGGGCGAGGTGTTGAACGCGGGCAGGCGATCGGTCAGATATTCTCCACCCTTCATCGCATAGGCCAGTAGACCCTCTTCGCCGAGGGTGATCAGCACGTGCTTGGCGCGGGCCTTCTTCTGCAGTTCCTCAGCGATCACCACCAAGCCCGATTCGAAATCCTGCAATGCCAGCCTCGCCTCACGCTCTGTTGGCGTGATCAGGTCCATGCCCTTGAACCGCGAAATGTCGGCCAACTGAGAAGACGCCTGGCTGTCGGCGGCCATGACCACCCCGTTGGCTTGGGCCATGCCAATGACCGCGTCGACGACCACTTGCGGCAGGCAACCATAGTTGAAGTCGGCGAACAGAAGAATGTCGACATGCTTAAGCGCTTCGGCGGTCTTGGCGATCATCTCGGCCACCAGATGCTGCTCGATGGCGTGCTGGCGCAGTTGATTGACCCGCAGGAGTGTTTTGCCGCGCGCCCGATAGCGCCGCTTCTGGGTGGTGGGGCGGGTCTCGTCGGTCAACAAGTCATGCTCAACACCGTATTCGGTAAGGGCCTTGCGTGCAAAGTCCGCTGCCTGATCGCGCCCGGCCACCGAAATGAACTGTACCTTAGCGCCCATGCCGCAGGCGTGAGCGGCGACGATGCCGGCGCCGCCGACAAACACCTTCTCTTCAATCGGCGTGACGACGAGGGTTGGATCCTCCTGCGACATACCCAGGGGATCGCAGTTTACATAGGTGTCGACGATCAGGTCGCCGAGAACCAGGACGCGAAGTCCCTCGAAGGACAGTGCGGCGTCCTTCAGGTCATCGAGTCGGAAATCGTGGCGGTCGAGATATTCCCGCGGCATGCGAATAGCCGAGAAGTCGGGCTCAAACTCGCGTTGCAACAGAGCTTGGGGCGAGAAGCTCATTTCGCCGGAGCTGAACAGCAGCTTGCCACCGTAGGCTTCGGCTACGGCTTGCTCGGGATTCCGCCGTGCCTCGTGTTCCTTACCCTTGACGATTAGGTCCGGCTTGAGCGTCGCAACGACGTCAACCACCGGCCGGTCAAGTATGAAAGCCTCGCTGACCATGGACAAAGCTTGAATCCCGCCTAGGCGCTCGTCCTGCGACGCCGTCGTGCCGGGCGTGCCGTCGGGATTTACGCCCACGATCAGCCGGTCGGCGCTCTCCGCCGCGAAGCGCAGCAGACGGAAATGGCCAGGATGCAAGACATTGAAGTTCCCCGACACGAACGCCGTACGATGTCCCACTCGGATCGCCTCGCCGGCGACTTCCGAAGGCTTCTTAGTCGTCACTCAGAATGTCCTCTCTCTGACCTTTTCTTCAAGGCTTGGGGGGCTCGCATGTTCGTGATTCCCCCCGCACCCCTTGGATGGTCAACCTCTAGAATAAGTGGCAGACGGACGCCACCAAACCTTCTCCGAAACGAGTCGCGCGCTCCGCGGGCGGTTGACGTTGCGGCGGTCTATGTTCTTAAAGAAGCGCACAGCGTCTCCCATGCGCCTACGGTTGTCGTTCATATGTCCGTCAGTAAGACGCCCTCTTGCATCGTTACGCCTGTCTGGGGCTATCGGCATCTGCGGCGCTTTCTTGACTTTGCCCTGCCTTCGTGGCTCGCTCCCGGCAACTTGCCGGCCCTCGCGGCGGACCGTTCCTTGGAGATCGTTCTGCTGACTCGGGCTGAAGACTTGGCCCTGATCCGAGTCCACCCCACCTTTGCCCATTTGACCGAACTCGCCAAGGTCACCTTTTCGCCGATCGACGACCTGATGGGCGCCGGCGCGATGCCCGTGACCTTGACCCTCGCCTATCAGCGCGGGCTGCGTCAGGCTGGCGAGCGCCATGGCGAGGTCGATGCGATCCTGCTCAACGCCGATTTCATCCTGGCCGACGGGGCGTTGGCCTCGCTGGGCCGGACGTTCGACGCCGGCTCCCGGCTTGTGCTGGCGCCCAGCCTCCGCGCCGTGGAAGAGCTGACGGCCGTCAAGCTGGCGCGGGCCCGGGTCGAGACCCGCCTCGCCGTGGCGCCGCGCACGCTCGTGCGATACGCCTTCGACGCTCCGCATCCGACGGTTATCGCCTCTCGCGCCGATCAGGGGGCGGTACATTCGCTTAACCCAAACCAGCTGTTCTGGCGCGCCGAACCCCAAACCTTAGTGGGGCGGCCGTTCTGCCTTTTCGTGCTCGCCGCTCGGATCGGCGCCAACGTGCCGCCGGCTGAGGCGTTCTGCGATTACGGCCTCGGTCCACAGCTGGCGCCCGGCGTCGTTCCGACAATCATGAACGACAGTGACGCCTTCTTCGTGCTCGAGCTGGCGCCAAGCGCCTACGAAAGCGATTTCGTCGCCGTCGGCTCGACCACGCCGGCCGAGATCGCCCGGCGCCTATCGGTCTGGTCGATGGACTTCCACCGTCGCCAATCCGGGACGCCGATCTTCTATCGCACTGGCGATCCAGGCGCGGCGGCGCAGATCGCCGTGATTCGGTCTAAGGCGTTTCTGGACGATGTCCATTCGCGCCTTGGCCCTCCCCAGCCGGTTCGCAACCATCCGCACTGGCGGGGCGGGCTGGCGATCTGGCGCGCCAGCCGTGCGGAACGTGGCATCTGGGATGATCCGCCTGAACTGGGCGGCGTGCGGTCGGACCGGCCGGTGTGTCCGTCGGGCGGGAGCGGTCGGTTGCGGCGCGCCATGCGCCGCCTCCTGGTCGGCGACGACGGCCGCGCTCGTCTCTGGCATCCCAACTGGGCGCTGACGGCCAGCGTGCGCCGGCGCATGGCCGCCCGCGCCAAGACGGGATCGGCGATCCTCCAAATCGGCGCTCGACCGACCATTGCCATCCCCGAAGCGGCCGCTTCGGTGAATGGCGAGACGTCGGCCGTGTTCGTGAGGCTGGATCTCGACCGGCGAGAGCACTTCGACCCAATCCTCGAACGCGCCCATCTGGCCGCCAGCGCCGGAACCGAGATCAGCGTGATCTGCGCCAGTCCGACCGGCAGGCTTCTGCGTCGCGAAGACCTAGTCGACATCCTAAGTCGACTGGAAAGCTGGGCCGATCCGATCGCCGTCGAGACCTTCGATCTTCGGGCCGACGAGGTTGAACGCCATGTCCACGGCGCGATGGCCGACCATTTCGCTGGTCTGAGCGTCGGCGGCAAGCTGGCGACCGCAGCACGCTCGGCGTTCGGCCTAGCGCGCATGTTCAGCCTCAACGGCATGCGCGCCCTGGGTGCGATCCGGGCTCGGCCGGATCGCGCCACGGGCTTCATTCTGGACCTTACGGTGCGGCCGCCCATGCCGCCGACATTCGACCAATCTGAGCCGGAACAGGCTTCGTTTCACTTGACCCTCAAGGCGAAAGCCTGAAATGGTCCGTCCGATCTCCAATCCCATTCAGGCGCCGTTATGCTGCAAAAAACGACCAAGGATCCCGCTAACGCCCACGGTTACGAGGTGCAGTCGAAGATTGGCGAGACCCGTTTCGGCGTTCTCAAGAATTGGGAGTGGTATGACGATCCCAAACGCATTCTGTTCTCGATGGCGCGCTACAAATTCGTCTCGAAAATGTTCAATGGCCGGCGCAATGTCTTGGAAGTCGGTTGCGGTGACGGATTCAATGCTCCGGTTGTTCGCCAAACCGTGCAGAGTCTGACCATCGCCGATTTCGACCCAGTGTTCATAGAGGACGCCAAGTCGCGGATGCGTGACCGTTGGCCCTACGAAGCCATCGTGGTTGATGTGCTCAGAGACGATTTCCCGGGGCGATACGACGGTATCTACTCGCTGGACATGCTGGAACATATCCCGCAGGAGCAGGAACACATTGTCATCGAAAAGATGGTCAAGGCCCTGACGCCAGACGGAGCGGTGATCATCGGCATGCCGTCACTGGAGTCTCAGGAATTCGCGTCGCTCCCCTCGAAGCTCGGCCACATCAATTGCAAGACCGCGCCTGACTTTGAGGCGCTGATGAAGCGCTATTTTGACAATGTCTTCATGTTCTCGATGAACGACGAGATGGTGCACACCGGCTATCACAAGATGGCCCACTACATCATCGCGCTCTGCTGTCAAAAGAAGGCGTGATCGGCGAAGGACCGGCCGTTTGAAAGTGGGAAAAACGCGATGAGCGAGCGTCCCGAGTTCGACGAGGCCTTGGCTACGCTTCTGGAGCAGACGACGCCACACACCGCAGCGATGGCGGTGGATCAGGTGATCGCGACGTTGGTAGCGCCATTTCATGAGTCGATCTCTTGGGGAGATCGACTCATGACGCTGGATAAGACGATCGGCTTCCGCAGCGATCCGGCTTTCCAGGCCGCGTTCGCCAAGCTATCGACCAGCACCGGACAGACGCAGTACAATGCGCCCGATGGTATTGCTTGGCGCTTGAACACTCTAGTCTGGGCGGCGCGGTCGGCCCTACGCGTGCCGGGTGATTTCGTCGAGTGCGGCGTGTTCGAAGGCGAAATGTCGTGGTTAGTCAGCCAAGTGGTCGACCTGCAGGCAGCAGGACGAACATTCTATCTTTATGACACGTTCGACGGCTTTTCGCCAAAATACTCCTCGGCGGAAACCGACTATCCGCACAATCCGAGGGTATTCGATCTTCACGACGAGGTTTATCGTCAACCGCATCTGCACGGGAAAGTCGTTGATCTGTTCGCGAGCCAGCCGTATGTCAAGGTGATCAAGGGCGTCGTGCCGGATGTGCTGCACGAGGTTTCGCCGCAACGAATCGCCTATCTCCACATCGACATGAATTCTCCCGGGCCCGAGATCGCGGCCTTAGAGGTGTTATTCGATCGGGTTTCGTCGGGCGGCGTGATCGTTCTCGATGACTACGGTTGGCTGGTGCATCGCGCGCAAAAGGCGGCCGATGACGCCTTCTTCGCGGACCGAGGCTACGATGTCCTGGAAATGCCGACCGGTCAGGGCTTGGTCGTTAAGCGATGAGGCCCCGCTGTCCGGCCATGCATCGCGCCGAATGTCGTATCCGATGCGATGCTCCAGGTTTTTGCCTTACATCGGCTTCTGAAAACAGGACCCCGCCTTTCGGGTCGATCTCCTAAGCTGAAATGTCGGCCATGACCGCACACCCTGACACCCATAGTTTGGCGTGGTGCGCGCTCGCGGGCTTCTCGATCTCAAGGACGAGGTCCTGGGCCCGGTCCACCGGCAAGGCCCAATCGACGCAGAGCGCCCGGCCCTCCCAGCTCAAGCCGAGTCTTTCCAGTGGCTGGCCGTTGGCCCGCGCCGCGAGGCCGTCCAGCGCGGCCGCGTCGACGTTCCAAAGCCGGAGCCGAAAGCGTCGCGGACCGGGAGCCACCCGGGCGAGAATCACGGCCGTGCGCTCGTCGGCGATCCGCCGGAAGGCGTTGCCGTCGCCGTCTCGCTCCCGCAACGACCAGCCATAGCCCGCCCATCCGGCGTCGGCGTCGACGCTTAACCTCGCCAACGGTGAACTCTCGGTGAAGAACAGTGCAGCGTGCCGGGCGTTGACGGCCTCCGACGTCGCCTCGCCGGCCAGGGCGGCCAAACGCGAGCGCGTCTGCGAGATCAAAGGTTTGGCGAAGTCATAGATTGCATAGTCGGCCGGCGAGACCTGGCGAACTTTGATCTCGACAGAGTCACGGGCTGCGTCATTGTTGGTTGGGGCGTTGAAATCGTGAAATCGGGGAAGAATGGGCGGGGCGGGCCAGCCACGCTCGGCGGCGAGCAGCAGCAAGGAATCGTTGTAGGTCGCGTGGTCGCCCACTACCAGGGCGCGGCTGAGCACCTGCCGGCCGACGGTGATCTGGCGGTCCCGGATTGCGCGAGCGCTGGGCCCGCAGATCAGGCCGTCGTCGAAATGCTCTGATTCTGTCGCGCCGAGAAAGCGCGTTAGTGTATCCCAAAAGGCGAAGCGGATGCTAGGGTGGTCGAGATTCAGCACCTCTTCCAACGAAAATCGGCGGCAAAGGCCCGCCAGATGGTCGTTCAGACGTTCCCCGCGGTCGCCGCCGCCCGTGGGGCCGACCGCGCGTCGATGATAGTAGGCCGACGCAACGATCTGGGCGGGATCGCGCAGGATCGTAAACAGATCGCATTCGCGCGGTAGGAGATCCAATTGGCCGCCGAGGATATGGCCGGCATAGAGGTCGAAAACGCGACCCTCACCACGCAGGGCTTCAAACTCCCAGGGATTGCGGCACGGGGCCACGCGGTCGGCGGGGAACATCGATTCCAGCCAGGCGATGGCCGATGCGCCGCCCGTCTTCTGGACATGCAGAAAACACAGAGGCTTCGCATCAGGAAAAGGCTGATAGCCTCGGCGTGCTGACATATTTGTTCAACTCCAGGATGGGTGTCCAATGTCCGCGAGGGTCGTACTCGTTGGAGAAACCGGAACCTGGAGCATTTTCCATGGGTGCGGTGATCGGGCCGCGAGGCAAAATGCGTCAAAGCGAAAAACTAAGTTCCAGCTGACGCGAGGGCGATCGCCAGGCCAGAGCGATCCTCGATAGCCGGTTTGCTCCGTATCGTGAAAGTGATGATCTGGAACACCCGTCCGTTTCGCAGCCGCTGGCGCGGGAACCGGGGGGCACGAGCAGCGATTCTCGCTCCCTCCGATCCGAGCGGTCGATCGCGAGCGGAACCCCAAAACGCGGTCGAACCAGCCCCCGGGGCACGGCCGCGGTCGGGCCTGTGCCGATGTTCGCGCGGCAGGGCGGCGGCCCGTCGTAAGGACCCGCCTGCTTCATTCGAAATAGATGAACTCGTGGTCGCCGGTGTAGGCGGCGAGCTTGAAGTCGGCTTCCCATTCGGCGGGGGTGTGGAAGATGCGGCATGTCAGCTGCCAGTACATCAAGTTCATCTTCTCGCGCTCGTTGCGATAGGCCTCAACGCAGAGATATTTCCCACCCTTGGATACGCGTTCCATCTCGCGAAGGGCGTCCCACAGATCGTAGTTATAGAGATTGTGCAGGGTGTTGATGGAGATCACGAGATCGAAATGATCGTCTGGCCACGGAAGTCTGGCGGCAGTGCCATGCTGAATGAACGGCTGGACACTCTCCATCGTGTGGTCGATCGCGTATTTGGAGAATTCCAGGCCGGCGACCTCGAGTTCCGGCAGGACCTCCTTGAAGTCGTGCAGCAGGAATCCCTTGCCAGAACCGACGTCGAGGACGCGCATGCCCGGTTTCAGGCCATAGGCTTGGATCATCGCGTCCGCTACCTTGCGCCAGCGGCCATCGTACTTGTAGCCGCCATAGCCGTGCAGGCGGCTGCCGTCCCAGTAGTCTTTGTCGAACTGGATGGCGACCTCCGCCACCTCGGCCTTGTCGACTTCGTTCACCCGCTCGATGTAGTTCCGCGTCGTTGACTTGTGGACGAGGCTGACGAATTCTTTATAGGACACGCGGCGCTCCTTCAGGTTTGGCTTCCGATGCGGTCGAGACTGGCCTTAGCTCGATCGAGCTGGGCCTTCAGGCGCTCGGCCGTTTGGGCGTGGTCGGCGAAGGCGCGGCGATCCGCGCCCAGGGGCAGAAAGTCGTTGAGGACGATGCAGCTCCACTTGACCCGATAGGCATCGAGTAGGATGCGGCAGCGCTCGGCGTGCGGCGGCGCCAGTCCCAGACCCTCGACCAGTCCATCGACGAAGCGACCATGATGCCGGACCGGCGCGGGGATTTCGGGGCAGCAGAAAAAATCGGAGGCCAGCTTGGCCGGATCGTCCTGACCCGCATATTCGAAATCGACGAAAGCCACGCGGCCGTTTTCGACCAGGGCATTGTGGAAACCGAAGTCGGATGGCGAGAGGCAGACTTCCGATCGCTCCAGCGCCACGGCGAGGCCGAGCTTTCGGATGGCGCGATCTATTCGGGCGCGAGCCTCGCGCCAAGCCGGTACGAGGGAAGCGCGAACGAAGGTGGCGGCTTCCGGGCCGAAGGGCGCGTGAAGATCCAGATCCGACAGCCGCGCCACGCGCTGATCGACGGTTGCTAGGTGCTGGTCGAGGCTGAAACAGGCTTCTGAGCCCTGCGGCAGAGCGGCGATGTCGCGGGGCGGGGTGTTGATCTGGAGAATGAAGTCGAGCGCCGCGTCGATGTGGCTCTCGTCGACGTCGCCGGGCCGCAGCTTCTCGCCGCTGACGAAGCTGTAGAGGCCGGCATGGGCGGCAGCGTCGCGCGCCAGCGGCTCGGGCGTCGTGCGCACCCCGCGCGCCCAGCTGTGCACCAGGAAGCCCCACTCATGGGCGAGGCGATCACGCGTGTCGCGTGGATCGGCGTGGTAGAGCTTCAGCGCCAGGGATTCGGCGTCGGTTTCGACGCGAAACACCCGGTTGTTCTTGCCCCCTTCGAGCCGCTTCAGGGCGCGAACGGGGCCGCGTCCGGCGCGGGTGGCCAAAGTCGCCGCCAGAGTCAGAAGCTCGACGTCGTCCACCGGTCAGTTCGCCTCTCGCAGCACCGATCGAGCGATGGCGTTCCAGTCGCCGTGGGTTTCGAACGGATGCAGCACCGGCGCCCGATGATGACGATCGGGGTCGAACAGGATCTTGCGGGCGATCGGAATGAAGCCTTCGAGAGCTAGGATCTCGGGCAGATCGTCGATGAACACCTCGCAACCCAGCGCTACGGCGCGGGCGGCCTTGTCTTCCTTGGTGATCTCGAAGAATACGTGGTCCTCGGCGAACATGCCCCGGGCTGTGCCGATCAGGCCGCGGTTGACCAGGAATTCGCGCGCATGACCATGCAGGTCATACGGAGGCCCCGCGAACGGTGTCTTGGTCTTGTGGCTGACGATATACAGCTCGTGGCCGGCGTCACGAAACGCGGCGAGGGCTTCGAGCAAGCCGGGATAGAATCCGACGTGCTTCATGCCTGGCCCATATACGTAGCCTTGCAGCTCGGTGAAGTCGGGATCGCGATCCCGGGCCCGCAGATAGTCGCGCACGCTGGTCTTATCGTGCGCGACGCCTTCGGCGGGGATCAGGCCGCGCTCCACGCCGGCGGCATGGAACACGCCGTCATAACAGGCAATGGTGTTGTCGAAGTCGATCCCGATCCGCATAACCTAAAGGCTCATATCGATCAGCGGTCTGCCGACCCGGCCGGCAGCCAGGTCCTGCAGGGCCTGATCGGCTTCCGCCAAGCTGTAGGGGCGCGACAGCAGCTTGCGCAGGTCGAACCGCCCGGACGCCAACATGCCGCCAAACTTGGGATAGTCGCGGTCGGGAACGCTGTCGCCGCCCCAGGTGCCCATCAGGCTCTTGCCTTGGTTGAAGACGCCCGGATTCAGCGTCAGCGCGGCGCCGTGCTTGGCGTTGCCGATGACCACGGCGCGCCCGCCCTGCTGACGCGTGGCGTTAACCGCCTGATCCATAACCGGCGGCAGACCGGTCGCCTCAACGGCGAGGTCGACGCCGTTCGCGAGGATGGCTTTAATCGCAGCGATGGGATCGCTTTCACCGGGGTCGACCACGTGAGTGGCGCCGTACTGCCGCGCCAGAGCGCGACGATCGGGATTGGGATCGACGGCAATGATCGTGTCGGCGCCGCCGAACGCCGCCGCCATGCAGGCGTTCAGGCCGATGCCGCCGACGCCGAACACCGCGACGCTCTGGCCGGGCTTGACCTGCAGAACATTGAACACCGCGCCCATGCCGGTGGGGGCCGCACAGCCAAGCAGGATGGCCACATCTAGCGGCAGGCCTTCCGGCACCAGGGTTAGGCGATTCTCGCTCACGACCGCATGGCGCTGGAAGGTGGTGACGCCGCCAGCGTTCACCTTTTTGCCATCCCACTCATAGACGGCGCCTCCGGCTTCGATGCCTTCGCCCTTGATCCAGGATAGGACGACCTGGTCGCCGACCTTGACCTTGCTGACGCCCTCGCCCACCTCGATGACCGTGCCTGAGCCTTCATGGCCCAGGCAATGCGGCAACCACTTGTCCTCACCCTTGTCGCCGCGCCATTCCATGACCTGCGTGCCGCAAGCGCCGGAATAGGCGATCTGGACCAGGACCTGGCCGCGCTTGACCGGCGGAACTTCCATATCGACGATGACGAGGGGCTTTCCCGTCTCCACAAGAATGGCGGCTTGAGTTTTCATCTATGGGTCCTCTGCCCGAGTGCGCAGCGCATGTGGACGGCGTCTGCATCGCCGTCGCCGTCCACATCAAACATGAAGTGGGGCCGAGGCCCCATTAGTGGCGACCGAGCGCCTTTTCGATGACGTGCGCCATCTGGTGTCCGGTCAGGCCAAGCTGCTCGCGCGCATATTCCTGCTCGCCCGACTTCTTGAAGAAGGCGTCGGGCGTGCCGAACCGCAGGAGCTTTCCGACGGTCGCACCGGTGTCAATCGCCCATTCGGCGACCGCCGAGCCGAAGCCGCCGATCAGCGAATGCTCTTCCATGGTCACCACCCGCTTGAAGCGTTTGAAGGCGTCGTTCAAGCGGACTTCGTCGAGCGGCTTGACCGTATGGAAACTAACCACCTGGGCTGAAACGCCGGCTTCGCCGAGGAGGCGGGCGGTCTCGACCGCTTCCGGCAACATGTTGCCAGTCGAAAGCAGGCATACCTCATCGCCATCCTGGACGGTGATGGCGCGGCCGATCTGAAAATCGAGCAGCGGACCCTTGTGGACGACGGGCTCGCCCTTCTTGCCCAGGCGGATGTAGGCGGGGCGGTCCTGCTTGACGACGGCGCGCACCGCGGCCCGAACTTCCCAGGAGTCGCCCGGAGCGATCACCGTCATGTTCGGAATAGCGCGCAGGAAGGCGATATCCTCGCAGGCATGGTGCGTGGGGCCCAGGCCCGCATAAGCGAGGCCCGCGCCGACGGCGACGATGGTTACCGGCGCTTCATGATAGGCCGCGTCGGTACGGATTTGCTCGAGGCATCGCGTCGTGCAGAACGGGGTGATCGTGTAGGTGAAGGGCCGAAGCCCGTTCATCGCCATGCCGGTCGCGACGCCGGTCATGTTCTGCTCAGCGACGCCGCAGTTCAGGAAGCGGTCGGCCTGGGCGGCGCGATACTTGTCGAACAGCTTGTTGCCGATGTCGCCCGAAAGCATGACGACGCGAGAATCTTCCTGACCAAGTTTGGTGAGTTCGTCGGCGAAGGCGTTTCTCATGCGAGCCCAAGCTCCTTCTTGGCGAGCACCACCTCTTCGGCGGTCGGCGCGCGATAGTGCCAGTTGTTGTCGTCTTCCATGAAGGAGACGCCTTTGCCCTTGATCGTGTGGGCGACGATGGCCACCGGCTTGCCAGAGCCGTTCGGGACGTTCTGCATCAGCTTGGCGACGGCTTCTACGTCGTGGCCATCGACCTCGATCGCGTCCCAGCCGAAGGCGCGCCACTTGTCGGCGAGCGGCGCCAAGGCCAGGGTCTCGTTCGAGCGGGCGGTCGCTTGCCATTTGTTGTAGTCGACGATGGCGCAGACGTTCTCGAGCTTCTGACCGGCCGCGAACATCGCCGCCTCCCAGACAGAACCCTCGTTGTTCTCGCCGTCCGACATCAGAGCGTAGACCCGATAGCTCTGACCCTTGATGCGGCCAGCCAGCGCCATGCCCAACCCGAGGGGCAGGCCGTGGCCCAGCGAACCGGTAGCTGCCTCGATCCCCGGCAGCTGGTTGGCTGGCGGATGCTCGGCCAGCCGACCGCCGTCGGTGTTGTAGGTGACCAGCTCTTCCTCGGGGAAGAAGCCGCGCATGGCCAAGGTGGCGTAGATCGCCATGGCGGCGTGGCCCTTCGACAGGATGAAGCGGTCCCGCAACGGGTCGGTCGGATTCCGCGGATCGATGTTCAGCACGCGCCAGTAGGCCGCGGTGAGGATATCGGTGCAGGACAGCGACGAACCCAGGTGCGCAGAATTGGCGGCGTGGCACATGTCAATAATGCGTCCGCGTAACTTCGCCGCTTGGGCCCGAAGGCCGGCGCCGTCGATGGATAGAACCGGAGCGTTCATGCGCTCGTATCTCCTAATCCGGTACCCGATTCAGGGCTTGTGGACATAATCCCATGTCATACTGAGCAAGTCGCTCTCGAACCGGCGCGCCCAGGCGATGGTGTCCGCAACGCCCTGCTCAAGCGAGATCTTATCCGCCCAGCCCAACTCGGCGCGCAGCTTGCCGCTATCGAGCATATAGGCGGTATCCTTGCCGGCGCGTTCCGGACCGACTGTCACAGACGAGTCGAAGTCCTTGCCGAGCTTCTCAAGGATCATCTCGACGAGATCCCGGATCGAAACCATCCGGTCGGTCGAGATATGATAGCACTCGCCCACCTGGCCGCTCAGGGCGATCTTCAGGGTCGCGCCCGAGACGTCCGTCATGTCGATGAACGAGCGCACCGATTTGCCGCCGCCGTCCAGGGTCAGGCGCTTGCCCGCCATGGCCGACAGGATGGTTCGAGGGATGATCCTATAGAGCTGCTGGCCGGGACCGTAGACGTTGGCAGCCCGGGTGTAGAGCACCGGAAAACCGTAGTTGGCGAAATAGGTGCGCAAGCTCATGTCGCCGGCCGCACGGCTTACTGCGTAAGGCGTGGACGGATTAAATGGTGCGTCTTCCTTCACCCAGCCTTCGGTTGAGCCGTAGACCTCTGGCGTCGTCACGTGGACGTAGCGCTCCATGAAATCGTGAGCGCGCAGCCGGTCATGCAGTCGCACGGTGGAGACGACATTGGTCATCATCCAGTGGTCGGGATTGATCCAGCTTTGCCCGACCATGCTCTGAGCCGCGAAGTTCACCACGTGGGTGAACCGTTCGGCCTTCATGAGCGCGTCGAGCTTGTCGAGGTCGTGGTTGAGATCGAGCGTCTCAAAGCGCACTCGGCCCTCATGATCGCGCCACTTGTACGGCAGAAATGCGTCATGCGGTTCGGGGGAACGGCTGGTAGCCAGGACCTCGTAACCCTGACCGGCGATGAAATCGACAAATGTCGCGCCCGAAAACGAATTCGAGCCCAGAACCAGAAATCGCGGATTGGTCATGCTTGGACGTGACGCTCCGCCAGCGCTTCACGATTTTCCCAGAGCCACTGCATTAGCATGTGGCCGATGATCAGTTGCATGTCTTCGCTGATCTGCATGTCGTTCAACGCGCTGTGGATCGGCACGTCGGCGAGCGCCTTGCACTTGCCGCCGCTATAGCCGAGCACCGCGTAGCTGGTCACGCCGAGACGCCGGGCCTCCTCAAGGACCTTGACGATGTTCGGGGAGTTGCCGCTACCGGAGAAGACGATGAGGATGTCGCCACGGTTGGCGAGTTCCGTGAGCTGAATCTCGAAAACCCGATCATAGCCCTCGTCATTGGCTAGGCATGTCAACACTGCGGGATTGGCTCCCAGGGCGGTCACGCGCAGGGCTCGGCCAGGGTGCTTGGCGACCCCGTACAAGAAATCGTTGGCTAGGTGGACCGCGTTGCCGAGACTGCCGCCGTTGCCGCAAATGAACACCTGCCGCCGGGTCACGGTCGCGTCCGCCAGATCCTCGGCCAGCTTGGCGACGGGGGCCCAATCGGTCGCCTCAACCATGGCCAACAGTCGGCGGCCATAGTCACGGAAGTGCGGGATGGGATCGGAGAGGGCGCCCTTGAGCGCGGAGGGCGGAATAGTTGCGTTCATTGAGCAGCCTCCCCTACTTCGGCGACATTTCCCTGCATCCACTTGAGGTTATGCCACTGGTCCTCATTCTTCAGCGCGCCTTGGCGGTAGAGACCGACGATCTCTTTGATGGCGTCCTCGACAGTTTTCTTAGGCCGAAACCCGGTGGCAAGCAGGCGGTCGGAATTGACGCGATACGAGCGGGGGTCGTTCGAAGCTGTGATCACGACCTCGGCCGGTACGTGTCGCACGACTCGTTCGGCGATGTCGCCGATCGAGATGTTCTCGAACCCGGCGTTGAACACGCCGGTGTGCTCCGGATGGTCCAGCAGGAAGAGATAGAGGTCGGTGATGTCGTCGATATGGATGTTCGGGCGGGTCTGGTCACCGCCGAACACGGTGATGCGGCCGTTGGTCAGGGCTTGCATCGTCAGCATGTTGACCGAGACATCGAGGCGCATCCGGGGCGAGAAGCCGCACACGGTGGCCGGACGGACGATTTGCACGACCATATCGTCCTCATAGGACAACACGATGCGTTCGCCGCACATCTTGGTCTTATTGTATTCGGAGATCGGCAGCAGTTCGAGGTCCTCGGTGACCTGCTCCTCTTCCTTAACTCCGTAAACGCTGCCTGACGAAGCGTAGATGAAGCGTTTGATGCCTTGCCGATAAGCCCTGTCGCACAGCTGCATGGTGGCCAGGCAGCTGATTTCCCAAGTCAACTTGGGGTCGAGATCTCCGCAGGGGTCGTTGGCGACGCTCGAGAGATGGATGATGGCGTCGACGCCGGTCAAATCGATCTGGTCGGGGTCGCGAACATCGCCCTTGATAACGGTCAGAGCGGGGTGGGGCGTGAGGTGGTTACCGAACCATTGGATGTCGAAGCCAACGACCTCGTGACCGGCGGCAAGAAGTTTCGGAACCAGGACGGAGCCCTTGTAGCCGCAGGCGCCAGTGACAAAAACCTTCACGTTTACAACCTCGCTCCGTAAAATCCGCGCACCACAAACATTGGTCGCATTGCATTCTGATCCTGTTACCCGATGCCGCCACGGGGCGCAACGCTGACGCCTATGACAATCCGATGGCTATCGGCGAGAGTTCAGCTAAATGCTCCGGCACGGAATTCACATGTTTTTGAGAGATCCAGTTTGGCCATCGGGGAAACGGTCGTGATCGGCGCCGGCGTGATCGGCCTGGCCTGCGCCGCCGAGTTGGCGCGCCGGGGTCATGAGGTGCTGGTCCTGGAGAGTCAGGACATTATCGGCGGCGGTATATCCTCCCGGAACAGCGAGGTCGTGCATGGCGGCATGTATTACCCTGAAGGGTCGCTGAAGGCGAAGCACTGCGTCGCGGGACGCAGGCTGATCTATGAATATTGCGCGGATCGGAGCGTGGCGCATCGCAAGGCCACGAAACTGATCGTCGCGACCAGTGAGTCCGAGGTGGCCAAGCTTGAGAGCATCGCCGCTCAGGGCGGGCGCAACGGCGTCGAAGGGCTCGAATGGCTGGACGGGCACCAGGCTCTGGCGCTGGAGCCGGCCCTGAGCTGCTTGACCGCGATCCTCAGCCGCGAAACCGGCATCGTCGACACCCATGGCCTGATGCTGGCGTTGCAGGGCGAGATCGAAGATGCGGGCGGCACAGTGGTGTTCCGTACGCCAGTCGTCGGGGTCGCGCATGCGGGCGGCGGCTTCATCGTGCGGACGGGCGGGGCCGAGCCCTTCGAGGTCACCGCTCGCGTCCTAGTCAACGCGGCCGGCCTGCAGGCGCCGGCCGTGGCCCTCGGCGTCGAGGGCCTGGAATCCTGGCATGCGCCGCGCCAATGGCTCGCGAAGGGCAATTATTTCAGTTATGCGGGCCCACCGGCGTTCTCGCGCCTCATCTATCCCGCCCCGGTCGACGGAGGCCTAGGAACCCATGTCACGATCGACCTCGCGGGACGGATGCGGTTTGGCCCCGACGTCGAATGGGTCGATTCCGAATCCTATGCCGTGAACGACGACCGGGCGGATGGCTTCTACGGCGCCATCCGCCGCTACTGGCCGGGCCTGCCGGAGGGAAGCTTGGTCCCCGACTATGCGGGCATACGTCCGAAGCTGACCGGACCAGGCGGCGATGCCGCGGATTTCGTCCTTCAGGGGCCTGAGATTCACGGGCTGGCTGGGCTGGTCAATCTGTTCGGCATCGAGTCGCCTGGCCTGACCTCCGCGCTGTCGATCGCGCGCGAGGTGGCCGACAAGGCGCTTGGCGCCATCTGAGCCGGAGCGGACCGTCCGACGGTCACGGTCGCGCGGATGAGGTCGGCGTGGCCGATCGCGTTCCATCCCATCCTCGTGTCGCCGAATGGCTCCGCAAGGCGAAAACCCAAACGACGTCACCACTCTTGACGGCTCCATGGTGACAATGCGACAGCATCGCCCACGAATCCCGGGCATCTTTCATGGTGTTTCACGGGTCTTTAGCTGGTCGCGACCGCGACGGGCGGTTGCGTGAGCTATTTTGAATGAACGCGTTTGGCGAAATCGTTCGTGCGCTAGTGTCTTGGCGCATCTGGACTTCGATAGCCGTCGATGACGTCATCGGTCGCTACCGCCGCACAGTGCTCGGCCCAATCTGGTTAGTGGTCGCCCAAGGCGCGTTCGTCGCGGGTCTCTACCTGCTGCACCGCACCGGCTTCGGCGGCGGCTCGGGCGACTATCTGAGCTGGCTGGCGATCAGCCTGCCGCTGTGGGGCCTTATCGTTTCACTGATCACCGACGGCACCAGCGCCCTGACGCGCTCCAAGGGCATGATCGAGTCCTATCCGCTACCGATGGCACTATACATCATACGGTCGGTGGCCGCCTCATTCGTCACCTTCGCCCACCTGATCCTAGTCTATGTCATCGTCTGCGTGATCACTCTGAGATTCCCCGGACCGACGGCCGTGCTGTCGCTGGCCGGATTGGCCATCGTCGCGATCTTCGGTCTAGGCGTCGGCCTGCTGTTGGGGCCGCTTGGCGCGAGGTTCCGCGATCTCGGCCCCGCCGCGACCGCGGGCATGCAACTGCTGTTCGTGCTGACGCCAGTGTTTTGGGTCCCGAACGAACAACAACGCGCCAATATTCTGGTGCAGAGCAACCCGCTCTACCACATGCTCGAAATCGTCAGAGCGCCGCTGCTGGGCGGATATGGCACGCCGGAGAATTGGATCGTTTCTCTCGTCGTCGCGATCGGCGTTCTTGTCCTTGGCGCCGTCGTTTACCGGCAGATGCGCCCCAAGATCGTGTACTGGATTTAAGGGCGAACTTCCGATCATGGCGAGAATCACGCTTCGAAACGTCACGGCGGCCTATCCCGTCGTCGTTTCCACCTCCCAGGTCTCCGCGTTCGCTCACACCGCCAAGGCGATGAGCTTTGGCCGGCTGGCTCGCGGCGCCGACAGGACGAACTACGTCATGGCTCTGCAGGGGGTGTCTCTAGACATCCCCGACGGCAGCCGCGTGGGTCTGATCGGTCGCAACGGTTCGGGCAAGAGCACCTTGCTCAAGCTGTTGTCGGGCATCATCGGGCCGATGAGCGGGACGCGCACCGTGACCGGCACCATCGGCTGCGTGCTCAACACCAGCGCTGGTTTGGATCTCGACAAGAGCGGTCAACAGAACATGGAATTCGTCGCGCGCCTGTACGGATTGCACGGCGGCGAACTGCATCGCACTGTGGCCGAGGCTGCCGATTTCGCTGAACTGGGCCCATATATCCATATGCCCATGCGAACCTATTCGTCGGGCATGGCCGCGCGGGTGGCCTTCGCCATCGCCACGGCCCAAAAGAGCGATGTGATGCTGGTCGACGAAGTGATCGGCACCGGCGACGCGCACTTCATCGACAAGGCCACCGCTCGCGTGAAGGCGATCTGTGAGGACTCGGGCATCAGCGTGGTCGCCACCCATTCGGAAGGAATCCTGCGCAATTTCGCAACCCACGCCATATGGCTGGACGGCGGCGTCATCCGGGCTCAGGGTCTGGTGGATGAAGTTTGGGAGCGATACGCCACGGAAGCCCACGCTGCCTGACGATGTCGCGGAGCGCAGTATCGGTCTGCGTCCGCTTGAGCGCGTCTCGCGCGCCTTATCTGGAGCGGCTCCGCCGGCGCTTCGCCAACATCTGACGGCTTTCGGCGCCGGCGTTCTCTATCGTCGACGCGCTCGTCACTGGTCCGTGGAGCGGACGCCGCCGACGCGGGTCGGCCGGGTGCTGGTCAGCGGGTTCCTGGGCGGCGTGTTCGGCGTCGCCCAGGCCGGCCGCTTGACCGCCGAAGCGCTCGAGCGCGGCGGCTGGGACGTGGCGCGACATGATCTCGCGGCCAGTCGAACCAGCCTGTTGACGGGCCGCGGAACCTTGCCGGAAGCCGAGGTCGGCGGAGTCTGGCTCATACATGCCAATCCGCCAGAACTGCGTCATGCCCTGATGGCCTATCCCCGCGCCGCCTGGGCCGACCGCTACCGCATCGGCTATTGGGCTGGCGAGTTGCCGCTCGCTCCGCGGGATTGGCTGGAGGCCAGCCGGCGCGTGCACGAGGTCTGGGCGCCAAGCCGCTTCGTCGCCGACGGTCTGATCGCGCGGGCGCGAGGTTCGGATCAGGTCGAACTGGCCGACCGCGTCCGCGTGGTGCCGCATCCAGTCGCAGCCCCCGGCCTCGTAGTCCCCGCGCCGGAACGCTACGGAATGGATCCCCACAGGGTCGAGATCCTCTGCATGATGGACGCCCGATCCAGCGTCGCGCGCAAGAACCCGCTGGGGGCGATCGAGGCTTTCCGAAGGGCCTTTCCGCGCCAGCAGGGGCACGCCCGGCTGACGATCAAGGTCCTGGCCCTCGATCAGTCTCCTGCCTGGCGACGGCGCCTGGTGGTCGAGGTTGGCGGTCGGTCGGACATCCGGTTGTTCGATGAGGCGCTTGATCAGGGCGAGATGCGGCAGTTCCTGCGTTCAGTCGACATCCTGCTGTCCCTGCATCGGTCGGAGGGGTTCGGCATGGTCCTGGCCGAGGCCATGGCATTGGGACGGGCGACGATCGCCACCGGCTGGTCGGGCAATCTCGACTTCATGGACGACGGCAACGCGATCCTGGTGCCCGCGAGGCAGGTTCCGGTCCGCGATCCGCAGGGGCTGTACCGCGGCCAGACTTGGGCCGAGCCCGACCTTGACTACGCGGCGGACGCCCTGCGAGCGCTCGCCGACGACAGCGGATGGCGAGCCCGGCTCGGCCAAGCCGGGCTCGCGACGCCCGCCCGTCTAGCCGACGCCTTCGATCGGGCGGTCGCGGCTTCCGGCCTGCCGTTGCGCGTTCGGACTAAGCCGCCACCACCGCCTCAGCCGTGATCCCAAACTCCTTGTACAGCCGCTCATACGGCGCGGACGCCCCAAAGCCCGTCATGCCGACGAATTTGCCGGCCTCGCCGATGAAGCGCTCCCAGCCTTGGCGGACGGCGGCTTCGACGGCGATGCGGGTCGGGGCCCTGCCGATCACCGCCTGGCGATAGGCCGCCGGCTGCTGTTCGAACAGCTCCCAGCAGGGGGTGGAAACCACGCGGGTCGGCTTGCCCTGGGCCTGCAGGATGTCGCGGGCCGCCACGGCGACCGAGACCTCCGTGCCGGAGGCGAAGATCGTCACCGCCGCTTCGCCGCCCTCGGCGGCCAGCAGTTCGTAGGCGCCCTTGGCCGACAGGTTCTCGGCGGCCGTGTCGCGCACGCCCGGAATCTTCTGGCGCGACAGGCACATCACCGAGGGGGTGCTGACCTGCTCCAGGGCGATCTTCCAGCATTCGGCGGTCTCGACCGCGTCGGCGGGACGGAAGACCAGCAGGTTGGGGATGGCGCGCAGGGAGGCCACGTGCTCGACCGGCTGGTGGGTGGGGCCGTCCTCGCCCAGGCCGATGGAGTCGTGGGTCATCACGTGGATGACCTTGGCGCCCATCAGGGCCCCCAGGCGGATGGCCGGGCGGCTATAGTCGGCGAAGGCCAGGAAGGTGCCCGAATAGGGGATGACGCCGCCGTGCAGGGCCATGCCGTTCATCGCCGCGGCCATGCCGAACTCGCGCACGCCGTAGTGGA
Organism: Caulobacter sp. LARHSG274; assembly: GCF_052871235.1. Classification (NCBI taxonomy): domain Bacteria; kingdom Pseudomonadati; phylum Pseudomonadota; class Alphaproteobacteria; order Caulobacterales; family Caulobacteraceae; genus Caulobacter; species Caulobacter sp. LARHSG274. Next base: position 27,144 of record NZ_JBIXJO010000011.1, read on the forward strand.
CGTAGCGACCCGCATAGTCGGGGGCGTCGAACGGCTTCATGCCCTTGACGAAGGTGTTGTTGGAGCCGGTCAGGTCGGCCGAGCCGCCGATCATTTCCGGGATGGCCGGGATCAGCTGGTCCAGGGCCGCGCCGGAATGGACGCGGGTGGCGTTGCCCGGCTTGGTCCTGGCGGCTTCGGCGATGTGGGCGTCGACGCGCTCGAAGGCGCCGGCCGGCAGCTGGCCCTTGATGGCGCGGGCGAAGTCGTCGGCCAGGGGCGAGGCGGCGACGGCGGCTTCCCAGGCCTTGCGGACGCGGGCGCCGCGGCGGCCGACGCTCTTCCAGGCCTTGGCGATGTCTTCGGGCACGGTGAACGGTTGGGCGTCCCAGCCCATGGCCAGGCGCGCGTCCTTGATCTGGTCGTCGAACAGCGTGTAGCCGTGGCTGTGGGGGTCGCCTTCCTTGGGGCCGGCGCCCTTGGAGATCAGGGTCTTGCAGGCGATCAGGGTCGGGCGGTCCTGCTTGATCGCCCAGCGCAGGGCGGCGGCGATCTTGCCGTGGTCGTGGCCGTCGACCGCCTTGACCGCCCAGCCGGCGGCCTTGAAGCGGGCCAGCTGGTCGCCGGTCTCGGCGATGGTCGCCTCGCCGTCGATGGTGGTGTTGTTGTCATCGAACAGCACGGTCAGCTTCGACAGCTTCAGCCGGCCGGCCAGGCTGATCGCTTCATGGCTGACGCCTTCCATCAGGCAGCCGTCGCCGGCGATCACCCAGGTGCGGTGGTCGACCACGTCCGGACCGAAGCGCGCGGCCAGGTGGGCCTCGGCCATGGCCATGCCGACCGACATCGCCAGGCCCTGGCCGAGCGGGCCGGTGGTGCATTCGACGCCGGGGGTGTGATGCACTTCCGGGTGGCCGGGGGTTAGCGAGCCCCATTGGCGGAAATTCTCGATCTCCTGCATCGTCACGGCCTTGAAGCCGGTCAGGTGCAGCAGAGAATAGAGCAGCATCGAGCCGTGGCCGGCCGACAGCACGAAGCGGTCGCGATCGGCCCAGTCGGGCTTGCTGGCGTCGAACTTCAGGAACTTGCCCCACAGCACCGTGGCGACGTCGGCCATGCCCATCGGCATGCCCTGGTGGCCGGACTTGGCCTTGTGGACGGCGTCCATCGAAAGGACGCGAATCGCGTCGGCCATCTTGACGGGCGAAACGGGCATGAATGATCCGGTTTGTTCTTGTTTTGCAGAGCTGCGCGAGGCGGCAGGTCGCACGCCGACCCCCTGAGGGTCAACCCGCCAGCCGGCTCTTAAGGCCTACAGGGGCTGTCGCGTGGGCGCTATGCAACAACGTCGGCAGGCGTTATAGCTGGAGACAGCCTTATGCTCATTTTTAGCATAACCTTGAAAGGCCGGATCGCTTGAGCTCTCCCTCGTTCTTCTCGCCCTATCGTCACGGCTTCGTCCGGGTCGCCACGGCGGCGCCGAAGGTCAAGCTGGTCGATCCCGCCACCAACGCCCAGCGCGTGCTGGACCTGGTCCGGGAGGCCGACGCGGCCGGCGTGGCGGTGATGGCCTTTCCGGAACTGGGTCTGAGCGGCTACGCCATCGATGACCTGCTGCAGCAGGACGCCTTGCTGGACGCGGTCGAGGCGGCGATCGCGACCCTGGCCGAGGCCAGCAGGACCCTGGCGCCGCTGTTCGTGGTTGGCGCGCCGCTGCGAGACGGCGGGCGGCTGTACAACGCCGCCGTGGCCATCCAGGGCGGGCGAGTGCGGGCGGTGATCCCCAAGAGCTTCCTGCCCAACTATCGCGAATTCTACGAGCGCCGCTGGTTCGCCCCCGGGGCGGGGGTGGTCGGCCGCACCCTGACCCTGGCTGGCCAAGCCGTTCCATTCGGGACCGACGTGCTGCTGCGCGCCGTCGGGGACGCGGCCTTCACGGTCGGCGTCGAGGTCTGCGAGGACGTCTGGACGCCAGCGCCGCCCAGCACCGCCCAGGCCATGGCGGGGGCCGAGATCCTGCTCAACCTGTCGGCCAGCAACATCACCATCGGCAAGTCCGAGACCCGTCGCCTGCTGTGCGCCAGCCAGTCGGCCCGGGCGCTGGCCGCCTATGTCTATTCGGCGGCCGGGGCGGGCGAGAGCTCGACCGACCTGGCCTGGGACGGCCATGTCGACATCCACGAGATGGGCGTGCTGCTGGCCCAGACCCCGCGCTTCTCGCCGGGGCCGGTGGTGGCCATGGCCGATGTCGACGTCGGGCGTATCCGCCAGGAGCGGATGCGGACGGGCAGCTTCGGCGACGCCACGATTCTCAACCCGCCGGCCCATCCGTTCCGGATCGCCACCTTCGATTTCGCGCCGCCGGCCGGCGACCTGCCGCTGCAGCGGGCGATCGAGCGGTTCCCGTTCACGCCGTCCGATCCGGCCAAGCTGGCCGAGAACTGCTACGAGGCCTACAATATCCAGGTCCAGGGCTTGGCGCGGCGGGTCGAGGCGACGGGCTCCAAGTGCCTGGTGATCGGCATCTCGGGCGGGCTGGATTCGACCCACGCCCTGATCGTCGCCGCCAAGGTCATGGACCAGCTGGGCCGCCCGCGGTCGGACATCCGCGCCTACACCCTGCCGGGCTTCGCCACCTCCGACCGCACCAAGTCGAACGCCTGGGCGCTGATGCGGGCGATCGGCGTGACCGCCGAGGAGATCGACATCCGACCGGCCGCCGAGCAGATGCTCAAGGACCTCGGCCATCCGTTCGCCCGGGGCGAGCCGGTCTATGACGTGACCTTCGAGAACGTCCAGGCCGGCCTGCGCACCGACTACCTGTTCCGTCTGGCCAACCACCACCAGGGGATGGTGGTCGGCACCGGCGACCTGTCGGAACTGGCCCTGGGCTGGTGCACCTACGGGGTCGGCGATCAGATGAGCCACTACAATCCCAATTCTGGCGTGCCCAAGACCCTGATCCAGCACCTGATTCGTTTTGTCGCCACTTCCGGCGACGTCGACGCCGCGACCTCCGACCTGTTGGAGGACATCCTCGCCACCGAGATCTCGCCCGAACTGGTGCCGGGCGAGGCGGTCCAGGCCACCGAGAGCTTCGTGGGCCCCTACGCCCTGCAGGACTTCAACCTCTACTACATGACCCGCTACGGCATGGCCCCGTCGAAGATCGCCTTCCTGGCCTGGAGCGCCTGGCATGACGCGGCGGCGGGCGCCTGGCCGACCGGCGTTCCGGAGGCCGCGCGCAAAGCCTACGACCTGCCGGAGATCAAGCGCTGGCTGGAGCTGTTCCTGAGACGGTTCTTCGCCAACCAGTTCAAGCGCTCGGCGATGCCGAACGGCCCGAAAATATCGTCCGGCGGCGCGCTGTCGCCCCGCGGCGACTGGCGGATGCCTTCGGATGCGACGGCCGACGCCTGGCTGGCGGAATTGCTCGCCGGAACGCCAGATTGAAATTTCCGCGGTGCGCCATAAAGGCGGCGCGACAAACCGACATTTGAGCGTGCTAGGACCGAGGGGATTGACGCCGCGCGTCCCTGTGACGTCGAAGGAGACATCTTGACAGCGATCTATCCCGTCATCCTGTGCGGTGGCTCAGGAACGCGTCTGTGGCCGGCCTCGCGGCCGGATCGGCCCAAGCAGTTTCTCAAACTGCTGGGGCGCTATTCCAGCTTCCAGGAGACCTTGTTGCGGGTCAGCGACCTAGCCGAAGGTCGCGAGATCATCATTGTCACCGGCGCGGCCATGGCCGATTTCGTGCGCCGGCAGGCTGACGAGATCCAGGCGTCGGTGGTCGTGCTGATCGAGCCGGAAGCCCGCGATTCCGCTCCGGCCGTTGCCGCCGCCGCCGCCTATGTCGAACGCCGTGATCCCGACGGCGTGGTCCTGATGCTGGCCGCCGACCACCATGTGGGTGAGCCGGAGGTGTTCCGCGACGCCGCGCGGGTGGCCGCCGCCGCCGCCGGCCAGGGCCTGATCGTCACCTTCGGCGTGCGGCCGACCGGACCGGCCACCGGCTTTGGCTACATCCGGCCCGGCGCGCCGGCCGGCGAGGGCGTCTTCCGTGTCGCCGCCTTCGTCGAAAAGCCCGACCTTGAGACCGCCAGGGGCTATGTCGCCGACGGCTATCTTTGGAACAGCGGCAATTTCGCTTTCCAGGCCTCGGTGCTGCTGAGCGAGCTCGAGCGCTTCGAACCCAGCATCGCCGAGGGCGCCCGGGCCGCGCTTGTCGACGCCGTGGTCGGAGACGGCGCCACCCGTCTCGACGCCGCCGGCTTTGGTCGGGCCGCCAAGATTTCGCTCGACTATGCGGTGATGGAGCGCACCGACAAGGCCGCCGTGGCGCCGGCCGCCTTCAGTTGGTCGGACCTGGGCGCCTGGGACGCCATCTGGGACGCCTCGCCCCAGGACGTGGCGGGCAACGCCGCCCAGGGGGACGTCACCCTGATCGACACGGCCGGCGTGCTGGTCCGCTCGACCGGACCGTTCGTCGGCGTGATCGGCGTCAGCGACCTGATGATCGTCGCCGAGTCCGACGCCGTGCTGGTTTGTCGCCGGGACGACGCGCAGGCGGTCAAGACCCTGGTCGACGGACTCAAGGCCAACGGGCGAGACCTGGCTCACCGTCATCCTGTTTCGATCGGCGGCGGCGTCGAGCGCCAGCCCCTGACCCGGACCGACCAGGCCAGCGTCGAGGTGTGGCGTTTCGAGGCGGGGGCCTCGGCGATCCTGCCGGCTGCGACCGTGCAGGTGCTGGAAGGCGCGCTGGCCGGCGAGACCGACGCCCTGGCGGCCGGCGATCGCCGGGAATGGCCGGCTCAGGCCAAGGTCACCGCCAGGTCGCCGGCCACGGTGCTGGTCACGACCTGGCGCTGACCGCCCGGTCCAGTTCCAGGATCGCGCAGACGATGTGGTAGAACGAGCTGGCGGGCGCGGCTTCGTCGACGAAGGTCCCGTCCGCCTGCAGCTTGTCGCGCCACAGGCCTTTGACCGGCGTGTCGAAGTACTTGATCAGCCCCTCGGCGCCGGCCGCGGCCGTCGACCACCAGCGCGGGTCGCCGGTGACCGCAGCGGCGAGGACGCCGGCCTTGATCCGCTCGGTCTGGGCCCAAAGCCGGGCCACGTCGTCGTGCACGCTCATGTCGTCGAGCAGGGCGAAGATCGCCACGCCGCGCGCGGGATCGACGCCCGGCCCGTCGCCGATCTCGATCATCCGCAGGGCCGCGGCGACGGCGTCGTCGCGGTCTGCCAGCTGGCCCCAGCGCAGCAGCAGCCAGGCCCATTCGAACTGGTGGCCCGGCTCGATGATCCGGCCCTGGAGCCCTGGGGCCGGATTCCAGTCGCCGTCATAATATTCGCGCAGGCCGCCGCTGACCGGGTCGATGAACTTGGCCAGGGCCAGCTCCGCGATCTCGTCGGCAAGGGCCCGCCAGCCGGCGTCGCCGCCGGCCTCGACCCAGGCCAGGCTGGCCTCGAACAGGTGCATGTGCGGGTTGGACAGCAGGGGCAGGGTGCGCGGGACGCTTTCCTCGAAGCCGGCCACTGGATGCTTGAGGGTAGCTTGCAGCTTGCCGCGAAGCTCCACGGCCAGGGCCGGCAGGTCGGTCCGCTCCGGCAGCACCTGGGCGGCCATGGCCAGGCCGAACAGGCCGAAGGCCTGGTCGTAGAGATCGACCTTGTCGTCCAGCGGTGTTCCATCGCTGGCCACCAGGGTGCGGATGAAGCCGTCGGGGCGGCGGTACTTGCTGAGATAGAAGTCCAGGCCGTGGGTCAGGGCCTGCTTCCACGGACCCTCCCAGCCCAGCAGGCCCGCCGCGGCGTAGGAATAGATCTGGCGAGGCTGCACCCGCGCCCGGCGCGGGGCTTCAACCGGCGTCCCATCCAGGTCGATCTTCTCGAAAAAGCCGCCCTTGGCCTGGTCGGCGCCGACCTCCCACCACAGCGGGAACGCGTGATCCAGGGCCCAGCTCTTGAGGTCGTCTCGCAGGCGGACAAGGCGGGCGAAATCTTGGGTCATCGGAGGCTCCTGGTGGCAGGGCCGTTCTAGGGGCTGGCGCGAACTTCGCCAACTCTTCCGACTTGTAGGCGAGCGGCGGCGCGCGTAAGTCGCCCTTATGTCCACCGACACGCCACTGAAAGCCGTTTTCTTCGACCGCGACGGGGTGCTCAACCTCGACCACGGCTATGTCTGCGACCCCGAACGGCTGGACTGGATTCCGGGCGCCCGGGAAGCGGTGGCGCGGCTGAACGCCGCCGATGTTCGGGTATTGGTGGTCACCAACCAATCGGGCGTGGCGCGCGGCTATTTCACGGAAGAACAGGTCGACCTGTTCCATGCGGCGCTGCAGGCCAGGCTGGCGGAGGTCGGCGGGCGCATCGACGCCTTCTATGTCGCGCCGCATCACGAAGACGCCGCAGTCGAGCGCTACCGTCATCCCGACCATCCCGACCGCAAGCCCAATCCAGGCATGGTGCTGCGCGGCCTGGCCGACTGGTCTCTGCGTCCGGAAGAGACCGTGCTGGTCGGCGACAAGGAGTCCGACATCGAGGCCGCCCGTCGTGCGGGCGTCGAGGGTTTGCAGTTCCCAGGCGGTGATCTGCTGGCCTTCCTGCGGCAGGTGCTGGGGGCGCGCTTCCCGGCGGGCGACGAATAACCGCCGTTCCCGACTTGGCGCGGGCCCCGGCGGCGGATAAACGAACCTGAACCTCAGAACAGGCGCAGGCCCATGCAGATCTTCCTCGACAGCACCGACACCAAGGTCATCGCCGACCTGGCCTCCACCGGCCTGGTGGACGGGGTGACCACCAACCCGACCCTGATCGCCAAGGCGGGGCGGCCGATGCTTGAGGTGATCGCCGAGATCTGCGACCTGGTGCCCGGACCGATCAGCGCCGAGGTGGCCGCCGTCACCCACGAGGCGATGATCGCCGAAGGCCGGAAGCTGGCGGCCATCGCGCCGAACGTCGTGGTCAAGGTGCCGCTGACCCGCGACGGCCTGATCGCCACCGCCGCCTTCGCCGGCGAGGGCATCTCGACCAATGTCACCCTGTGCTTTTCGCCGACCCAGGCCTTGCTGGCCGCCAAGGCCGGCGCGACCTATGTCTCGCCGTTCATCGGCCGTCTGGACGACTACGGCTTCGACGGCATGGACCTGATCCGAGACATCCGCGCCATCTACGACAATTACGGCTATGAAACCGAGATCCTGGCCGCCTCGGTGCGCAACGTCGCCCACGTCAAGGACGCGGCCATCGTCGGCGCTGACGTGGTGACCATACCGCCGGCCGTGTTCGCCGATCTGTTCAAGCATCCCCTGACCGACAAGGGCCTGGAGCAGTTCCTGAAGGATTGGGCCGGCACGGGTCAGTCCATCCTCTAGGCGGTCCGCCGATCGATCATGGCCCCGGTTGATCCGGGGCCGTAACAATTTGTGCGCCTGCTAAGTTTGTTCGCAACTGCGAAGTCGTGCGTTATACCCCGGAGTTCACGGGAGTAGCCCATGCGCGCTGTCGATGTCGTCACCGAAGTCTGCCTTGCCTCCGCCGAGGAGGCGATGCGGTTCTCGCACTTCGTGCAGGCCTTCCTGTCGCGCAACGGCTTCCCGTTCATCATGATCCACAATGCGCCGGACCTGACCGGAGAGCGCCGCCGGGTGGAGTTCGAAGACCCCAGCATCAGCCGCCGCTTCGCCCAGGAATGGCGCAGCGTGCAGCCGACGGCCTGAGCGGTCCGACGCCTCGCGGGAACGGCGAACGCCGTTCCCTCTTCCAAGAAACGGGTCTAGATAGGGAGATCGTTTCTCCCTGTCGCCGAGTTGCGCCATGAATGACCCCAAAATCGCGCCGCCTCCGGTGGTCGATTCCGCGTTGCAGATGATCGGCAACACCCCGATGCTGGAGGTTCGCAACCTCGACACCGGCCTTTGCCGCCTGTTCCTGAAGCTTGAGAACCAGAACCCCGGCGGCTCGATCAAGGATCGGGTCGCCCGCTCGATGATCGAGGCGGCCGAGGCCGACGGCAGCCTCAAGCCGGGCGGGACGATCATCGAGGCCACGGCCGGCAACACCGGTCTGGGCCTGGCCCAGGTGGCGGCGCTGAAGGGCTACAAGCTGATCCTGATCGTGCCCGACAAGATGGCGCGCGAGAAGATCCTACACCTGCGGGCCATGGGCGTGGAGGTGCGGCTGACCCGCAGCGACGTCGGCAAGGGGCATCCGGAATACTACCAGGACATGGCCCAGACCCTGGCCCAGTCGATCCCCGGCGCGATCTACGTCAACCAGTTCGAGAACCCGGCCAACCCGCGGGCCCATGAGACCACCACGGCGCCGGAGATCTTCGAGCAGATGGGCGGCGATCTCGACGCGGTGGTGGTCGGCGTCGGGTCGGGCGGCACCCTGACCGGCGTTGGCCGCTACATGGCCAGGCATTCACCCAAGACCCAGATGGTGCTGGCCGACCCCGTGGGCTCGATCCTCTGCGACTACGTGGCGACCGGGACCTATGGCGAGGCCGGATCGTGGATCGTCGAGGGCATCGGTGAGGACTTCATTCCGGCCGTCGCCGACATGAGCCTGGTCAGGAAGGCCTATTCGATCAGCGACCGCGAAAGCGTCGACACCGCGCGCCTGCTGCTGCGCAAGGAAGGAATCCTCGCCGGCTCGTCCTCGGGCACTTTGCTGGCGGCCGCCCTGCGCTGGTGCCGCGAGCAGACCGAGCCCAAGCGGGTGGTGACCCTGGTCTGCGACACCGGCTCCAAGTACCTGACCAAGATGTTCAACGATATGTGGCTGGCGGCCCACGGCTTCGACCACCGCGAACTGCACGGCGACCTGCGCGACCTGATCGCCAAGCGCTACGCCGACGGCGGCGTGGTGGCGATCGGCCCCGAGGATACCCTGCTGACCGCCTATAACCGCATGCGCAGCGCCGACATCAGCCAGCTGCCGGTGGTCGACCACGGCAAACTGGTCGGCATTCTCGACGAGAGCGATGTGCTGGCCGCCGTCGAAGGCGCCGACGACCATCGCGGGCTGAAATTCAAGACCCCGGTCGGGGCGGCCATGACCAAGGCGGTCAACACCCTGCAGGCGACCCAGGGCGTCGACGTTCTGCCCGAGGTGTTCGATCGCGACGAGGTGGCCTTGGTCTGCGACGGCGACGAGTTCGTCGGGGTGATCACCCGGGTCGACCTGATCAATCACCTGCGGATGAGCGCCTGACCGTTGCGGAAATGTTCCGGCGGGGTCATTCTAAGGTCGAGGATCGGAGAAGGTTGATGACCTTGGAAGTCAAACTACCGCCTGCCCTGGAAGCGTTCGCAGAGCGCTGCGTGGCTGACGGCCGTTACGCGGACGTCAACGAAGTCGTGAGTTCTGGTCTTCGCCTGCTGCAGGACCAAGAAACTCGCAAGCAAAGCTTTATGGCGATGTTGGCGGAGGTCGAGGCGGAAGTGGCGCGGGGCGAAGTGTTCACGCTCGACGAGGTCATGGCGGACATCGACGCCATCATCGAAGCCGCCGAAACGCACGCCGCCGAGTAGATGCCGCCCGCCACGCTGTCAGCTACCGCACGCCGCGACATGATGGCGGTGGCGCTTTGGATCGCCAGGGATAGTCGAAAGGCGAGCTTTCAGTTTAAAGAGCGACTGAGAGCAGCCTTGATCCGACTGGGTGAATACCCGCAAGCCGGTGTCACGCGTCCAGAGATGGCTCATGAAGTCTACCGCTTCGCGGTCCTGTCCGGTTTTCCATACGTCCTGGTCTATAATTCCCGACACCAGCCGCCTGTGATCATGCGCATTTTGCATGAATCTCAGGATCTTCGTGAAATTTTGAGCACGCTGCCGTCACCTGACGTTTCGTGACGGCATGAAAGGCCATTCGCAATGACCGACATCCTCGGCAAGAACCGCCTGGCCTTCGCCACCCGCACGATCCATGGCGGGCAGTTTCCCGATCCGACGACCGGGGCGGTGATGGTCCCCATCTACGCGACCTCGACCTATGTCCAGTCCAGCCCGGGCGAGCACAAGGGCTTCGAATACAGCCGCAGCCACAACCCGACCCGCTTCGCCTTCGAGCGCTGCATCGCCGACCTGGAGAGCGGGACGGCCGGCTTCGCCTTCGCCTCGGGCCTGGCGGCGGCCTCGACGATCCTGGAGGTGCTCGACAGCGGCGCGCATGTGATCGCCAGCGACGACCTCTATGGCGGCTCGTTCCGGCTGTTCGACAAGGTGCGCAGGCGCTCCGCCGGGCTTGAGTTCAGCTTCGTCGACATGGGCGACGTCGCCGCCATCGAGGCGGCGATCCGGCCCAACACCCGGATGATCTGGGTGGAGACCCCGACCAATCCGATGCTGCGCCTGGCCGACCTTGCCGCCATCGCGGCTCTCGCCAAGGCTCGCGGCCTGATCACCGTGGCCGACAACACCTTCGCCAGCCCGTTCGTGCAGCGGCCGCTGGAGCTGGGCTTCGACATCGTCATGCATTCGGCCACCAAGTACCTGAACGGCCACTCCGACGTGGTGGCCGGGGTGGCGGTGGTCGGCGACAACGCCGAGGTCGCCGAAAAGCTGAAGTTCCTGCAGAACGCCGTCGGCGCGGTGCTGGGGCCGTTCGACAGCTTCCTGGCCCTGCGCGGGGTCAAGACCCTGGCCCTGCGCATGCAGCGGGCCTGCGACAGCGCCCTGACCATCGCCCGCTGGCTGTCGACCCGCGGCGACGTGGCCCGGGTGATCTATCCGGGCCTGGAGAGCCATCCGCAGCACGCCCTGGCGCGCCGGCAGATGCTCGGCGGCTTCGGCGGAATCATCTCGGTGGAGCTGAAGGGCGACATCGACACCGCCCGGCGGATGCTGGAGCGGACGCGGCTGTTCACCCTGGCCGAAAGCCTGGGCGGCGTCGAAAGCCTGATCGAGCATCCGGGGATCATGACCCACGCCTCGATTCCGGCCGATCAGCGCGCCGCCCTGGGCATTTCCGACACCCTGATCAGGCTGTCGGTGGGGATCGAGGACTGCCAGGATCTGATTTCCGATCTCTCCGAGGCGCTCTCAGCCTGAACAGGTGATGGTCCTTGTCGCCTGGCATGGCCGGCGACGGATCGGGCGCCTTGGAGGGCCGGGGCGGCGGCAGGGCGCGGGTCGGGTCCTCGGCCAGCAGGTGGGCGGCCAACATCAGGTCGGTCTTGACCGGGCCGTAGTCCTCCTTGGCGGTCCAGACCCGGATGGCGGCCTGGGCGAAGGCCTCGGAAAGGTCGACCACCTCGATCATCGGGGCGGGGTCCTTGCGCACCCGCGGATCGTTCTCGGCCCGCTCGCGCATCCGCTGCAGCACAGCCACGAGGTCGGTCTTCAGCGGCGTCTTGAACACCACGTCGGCCCGGCGGTGGCGATGGGCCGAGTAGTTGAGGATGACGTCGCCGAACACCTTGCTGTTGGGGATCATCACCTTGACGTTGTCGGGCGTGGCGATCTCGGTGAACAGCAGGTCGAGCGACTTGACCGTGCCCTGGCGCGTCGAGGTCTCGATGACGTCGCCGACCTTGTAGGGGCGAAACAGCAGGATCATCACGCCCGCGGCCACGTTGGACAGCGCGCCCTGCAGGGCCAGGCCGATGGCCAGGGAGGCCGCGCCGAGCACGGCGATGATCGAGGTGGCCTGCACCCCCAGCCGCTGCAGCACCGCCACCAGGCCGACGGCGACCACCGCATAGCGCATCAGCGAGGCGCCGAAGCTCTGCAGGGTGGGATCGGGATTGGTCCGGTGCACGCGGCCCAGGGCGCGGCGCACCACCCCCGCCAGCCAGCCGGCCATCCAGAAGGTGACGACCAGGATCAGCACCGCGACGACCAGGTTCACCGCCACCTTGCCCAGCCAGTCGAGGAAATGCCCCAGCATGGTCTCGTCGGCCTTCACCCTGGCGATGGCGGGGAGGGCTGTGTCGGGCGGGATCAGGGTCGGCTTGGTCATGACTCTCTCGATGGCGCCCTCGCGCGGGCCGGTCAACGAGCCGGGCGCCGGGATGTTCCAAGTTCCGGTTCCGCTTCGTCCCCAGGAAACAGTCGGTTACATCAATTGGCTCGAATCGCCGTCCGTCCGCCTCTAAGAGCGCCGCCATGAGCATGCCCTTTATAGACCTGGCCGCGCAGCAGCGTCGGATCCGCGACAAGATCGACGCCGCCATCGCCGGCGTCCTGGACAGCGGCGCCTATGTCATGGGTCCGCAGGTCCGCGAGTTCGAGGCCAAGCTGGCGGCGTTCGGCCAGGCCAGGCTGGCCCTGTCCTGCGCCAACGGCACCGACGCCATCGCCCTGCCGCTGATGGCCTGGAGCGTGGGGCCGGGCGACGCGGTGTTCTGTCCGTCGTTCACCTTCGCTGCGACGCCGGAAGTCGTGCCGTGGGTCGGGGCGACGCCGGTGTTCGTCGACGTGCTGCCCGACACCTTCAACCTCGACCCGGCGCGGCTGGAGGCGGCCATCGCCGGGGTGAAGGCCGAGGGTCAGCTGGTCCCCAAGGTGGTGATCGCCGTCGACCTGTTCGGCCAGCCCGCCGACTATCCGGCCATCAAGGCGATCTGCGACCGCGAAGGCCTGAAGCTGATCTCCGACAGCGCCCAGGGCTTCGGCTGCACCCTGAACGGTCATCATCCGCTGCACTGGGCCGACGTCGCCACCACCAGCTTCTTTCCGGCCAAGCCGCTGGGCTGCTACGGCGACGGCGGGGCGGTGCTGACCAACGATCCGGTGCTGTGGGACCTGATGGACAGTTTCCGGGTCCACGGCAAGGCGGTGGCCCCGGACCTGGTCGGCCGCACCTTCGACCACGACACCAAGTACCTGAACACCCGCATCGGCATGAACTCGCGGCTGGACACGATCCAGGCGGCGATCCTGATCGAGAAGCTGGCGATCTTCCAGGAGGAGATCGACCTGCGCCAGGGGGTGGCGAACCGCTACGCCGAGGGCCTGAAGGGCGCGGTGCTGGCGACGCCCGAGGTGATCGACGGCGGCGTCTCGGTCTGGGCCCAGTACGTGATCGAGCACGAGAACCGCGACGGCCTGGCCGCCCACCTGAAGACGCAGGGGATTCCGACAGCGGTCTATTATCCCGTGCCGATGCACGTCCAGGGGCCCTATGCTGACTTCCCGCGCGGCGTCGGCGGCCTGCCGGTCACCGAGGCCAGGGCCGAGACGGTGCTGGCCCTGCCGATGCATCCGTACCTGTCGGAAGCGGATCAACAGCGGATCATCGGCGCGATCCTCGCCTACAACGGTTAAGCTGCGCCCCATTACCGCCTCACCCCAGGGTATTGTGGCCGCGGATTTTGATTCGAAGGTTCAGATGCACGATCCGGTGACGTCGTTCGTGGTCGCGGTGTTCAGCACGCCGGGCGCCGCCCTGATGATGGCGGGCGGCATCCTCGTCTTCGCCATTGGGCTGATTTTCCAGTCGGGTCATTTCGAATATGGTCCGTTGCGCGAGGACCTGAACCGGCGCGCCGACCTGCTGAACGAGCTGTCCGGCGATCGCCAGAAGGCCTTCGCCGAATCCTTCGAGGCCATCGACAAGCGCCTCAGCGGACTCGCCCATCCGGTTCTGGAGCTGGGCTGGGCGCATTATCGCAGCCAGCTGACCCCCACGGGCGACGGACGGCTGGCGGCCTCGATCCACGCTGCAGAGGCCTTCGAGCATGCCGACACCCCGGCCCGGACCCTGGAATGGTGGGCCAATCTGATGGTGGCAATCGGCCTCGTCATCACCTTCATGGGCATTGTCGCGGCCCTGACCGAAGCGACGACAGCCATGGCGCCGGGCGCGGCGGGCGCCAGCGGCGGCGCGGCGATGCAGGGCGCCCTGATCAATCTGTTGACCATCGCCGCCACCAAGTTCTGGACCTCGATCGCCGGGGTGCTGGCCTCGATCATCCTGCGCCTGGCCGCGCGCCGCCGCCGGCACGCGATCGAGGCGCTGGAGGCCCATTTCTTCGCCCTGCTCGACGCCTGCGTCCGCTTCGCGCCGCCGGAGAAGGTGATGCTGGAGCAGTTGGCCGTGCTGGGACGGATCGAGGCCGCCCTGACCGGCGCGGCGGCCGCGGCCCCGCGGGCGAGCCTGGCCTGATGCGGGGCAGGCGCCGCCGGGCGGCCGACGTCGAGGAAGGCGAAAGCTACTACGTGTCGATGACCGACATGATGGTCGGGGTGATCTTCATCTTCATCATCATGCTCAGCTATTTCGCGTTCGAGTTCCGCTCCACCACCGCCAAGCTGACCAGCGCCAAGCAGCCGGAAACCGCCGCCCTGTTGCAGACGGCCGGCAACCTCAAGCCGCGCAACGCCGATCTCGAGGTCGATTATCAGGCGCGGGTGCTGTGCGTGCCCGAGACGGTGCTGAGCGAGACCGACAGCGGATCGTCCAGCGAGCGCCGCTGCTTCTCGTTCTCGCCGCCGATCAAGGCTTCGGCCCAGACCGCCTCGGCCGCCGACGCCCAGAAACTGCTGATGGAGTCCCTCGAAGCCGACCTGCGCGACGCCGGAACGCCGCTCAGTGGCGATCTGTCGGGCGGGTCGATGAGCTTCAAGGCCGACCAGCTGTTCCTGCCGGGCACGGCGACGCTGTCGCCCGGCGGTCAGAAAATCGCCGGGCAGGTCGCCCAGACCCTGGCGCGCCGTTTGCCCTGCCTCGGCTACGGCGCGCCGGCCGGGGCCAATTGCGAATCGGGCGGACCCAAGCTGGCGATGGTCAACGTGCTCAGCCAGACCAATCTCGACGCCTTCACGCCCGAAGGGCAACAGGCCGCCAGCCTGGCCCTGCAGCGGGCCGCCGCCTTCCACCAGGGCCTGACCGCCGCCCAGCCGTTGTTGGCGACGCTGCGCAATGCGCCGCCCGGCCAGCCGGGATCCCAGCCGCTGTTGCGCGTGGCCAGCGTCGGCCAGTCGCAGGAGTCCGCCTCGCGGGTGGGCGATGACCAGACGGTGAGCATCCAGTTCCAGATGGGCTCCTGAGGCGAGAGGACGTTGGCGACGCGGCCGCGCCGGCCTATATGGCGGCCACTGCGTCTCGCGCCCGCTGGCGCTTCGGCGTTTCCGGCCAGCGAAAAGAGCCCATGTCCCCTACCGCCGCCCGCCCGTCGCCCCATCCCGGCATGGGTTTTGGCCAGTTCGTCGCCCTGATCGCCGCGATGATGGCCACCAACGCCCTGGCCATCGACTCGATGCTGCCGGCCATGCCGCAGATCGGCCACGCCCTGGGGGTGACGACCGACAATGAGCGGCAGTGGATCCTGACCGCCTATCTGCTCGGCTTCGGGGCGGCGCAGATCGTCTATGGCTCGCTGGCCGACCGGTTCGGGCGCAAGCCGGTGCTGCTGGTCGGGCTGTCGCTCTATGTGCTGTTCGCCGCCGCCTGCGCCTTCGCGACCTCGTTCGAGATGCTGCTGATCGCCCGGGCCCTGTGCGGGGTCGGGGCGGCGGCGACGCGGGTGCTGTCGATCTCGATCGTTCGCGACTGCTACAGCGGCCGGCAGATGGCGCGGGTGATGTCGCTGTCGTTCATCGTCTTCTTGGGCGTGCCGATCATCGCCCCGTCGGTGGGCCAGGCGATCCTGCTGGTCGCGCCGTGGCCGTGGATCTTCGGCGTGCTGGCGATCTTCGGCCTGGCGGTGATCGCCTGGTCGGTGGTCAAGCTGCCCGAGACCCTGCATCCGCAGGACCGTGTGCCGCTGGAAGTCGCCCCGGTGCTGGCCGCCTTCAAGGAGTGCCTGACCAACCGCGTCGCCGTCGGCTACACCCTGGCCGCCACCCTGGTGCTGGGCGGGCTGTTCGGCTTCCTGAACTCGGCCCAGCAGGTGTTCGTTGACGTGCTGGGGGCGGGCAAGCTGTTCACCCTGATCTTTGCGGCGATCGCCGGCGGCATCGCCGTCTCGTCGCTGATCAATTCCCAGATCGTCGATCGGCTGGGCATGCGGCTGGTCTCGCACACCGCCCTGGTGGGCTATATCGCCTTCGCCCTGGTCCATGCCGCCATCGCCTGGAGCGGCCACGACACCCTGCTGAGCTTCTCCCTGATGCAGGCGGGCATGATGTTCTGTTTTGGCATGGTGATGTCGAATTTCGGCTCGATCGCCATGGAGCCGCTGGGCCACCTGGCCGGTACGGCGGCCTCGGTGCAGGGCTTCATCACCACCATCGGCGGGGCGCTGTTCGGCTTCTGGATCGGCCAGATGTTCGACGGCACGGTGGGCCCCCTGACCCTGGGCTTCGCCGGCTTCGGCATCGCCGGCCTGGTGGCCGTGCTGATCACCGAGAAGGGCCGCATGTTCCATGCCGGTCCGGGACCAGGCGCCGAGGCTGCAAGCTTTCACTAGGAGTCCAGCATCCGCTCCAGGGTCGTCAGTTCGTCGGCCTCGCGGGCGGGCTTGTCCCAGCGGATGCGGTTGATGCGGGGAAAGCGCATGGCGATGCCCGACTTGTGCCGCGTCGAGCGCTGCAGACCCTCGAAGGCCACCTCGAACACCAGGCCGAAGTCCCGGTCGGCCCGCACCGAGCGCACCGGACCGAAGCGTTCGACGGTGTGGTCGCGCACGAACTTGTCGATCTGCTTCAGCTCCTCGTCGGTGAAGCCGAAATAGGCCTTGCCGACCGGGGTCAGATGGCGCGTCCCGGTCTCATCCTCGCGCCAGACCCCGAAGGTGTAGTCGGAATAGAAGCTCGACCGCTTGCCGTGGCCGCGCTGGGCATACATCAGCACCGCGTCGATCAGGTGCGGGTCGCGCTTCCACTTGAACCAGGGGCCCTTCGGCCGGCCGGGCTCGTAGACGCTGTCCCAGCGCTTGAGCATCAGCCCCTCGGCCACGGCAGGATCGCCTTTGGGCGGCTGGGCGCGCAGGGCGGCCAGGTCTTCCCAGGTCGCGAAGGGCTCAATCGGCGACAGGTCGATGCGCGGGCTGGCGGCGCGGGCCACGAAGGCTTCCAGCCGCCGTCGTCGCTCGGCGAAGGGCAGGGCGCGCAGGTCGGTCTCGCCCTCCAGCAGCAGGTCGTAGGCGCGGATTCCGGCCGGATAGGCCGCCAGCTGCCGGGCGTCGACCGTCTTGCGGTTCAGCCGCTGCTGCAGGTCGCCGAACGGCGCCACCGCCCCGTCGCGCATCACCAGCAGCTCGCCGTCGATCGCCCCCTCGAAGGTCAGGGCCTCCAGCACGTCGGGAAAGGTCGCCGAGATGTCGTCGCCGGTGCGGGTGTAGAGCCGTCGCTGGCCGCGCTCGCTGACCGCTTGGACCCGGACGCCGTCCCACTTCCATTCGGCGGCGTAGTCGGCCGGATCGAGCTTGGCGAAGTCGACCGTCTCGTCGAGCGCCTGGGCCAGCATCACCGGCCGGAAGCGCCCCGGCGCGTCGGGCGAGGGTTGCTCGGAGCGCCCCTCCAGCCAGGCGAACAGGTCGCCATAGGGCGGGGCCATGGCGTGCCAGACCTCCTCGACCTGGCCGATCTCCACGCCGCCGAAATCGGCGCAGGCCTGCTTGGCCAGCCGGGCCGAGACTCCCACCCGCAGGCCGCCGGTCATCAGCTTCAGCAGCGCCCAACGGCCGTTGGCGTCGAGGGCGTCGAGCCAGCCCTGGATCAGCCGCTGGATCTCGCCGCGGGACGCCGTGCGCAAGGCCTCGACCACGTCCGACAGATCCGGCTCCCGATTGGCCCCCGGCTTTTCCGGCCAGACCAGGGCGACGGTCTCGGCTAGGTCGCCGACATAGTCGTAGGACCAGGCGAACAGCCGGGCGTCCATCCGCGCCTCCACCGCCTTGCGGATCGCGGCCGGCTTGGCGACGCTGAACGACAGGGCTCCGGTCAGGGCCGCCAGCACCCAGCCGCGCTCGGGGTCGGGGGTGTCGCGTAGGAAGTCCTTGATCAGGGTCAGCTTGGCGTTGCGTGCGCTGGTCAGGGACAGCCGGTCGAGCAAATGGGCGAAGGCGCGCATGGCTACTCCCCCTCCTCCTCGTCGTAGCCGACCAGCCGCAGGGCGCGGGCCGGCAGGCCCTGCAGCTCGCACCAGCGCTCCAGGGCCTCCTCGCGGCCGTGGGTGATCCACACCTCGCCGGGACGCAGTTCGGCCAGAGTGGCGGTCAGCTCGTCCCAGTCGGCGTGGTCGGAGATGATCAGCGGCAGCTCCACGCCCCGCTGGCGGGCCCGGGCCCGGATGCGCATCCAGCCGCTGGCGAAACAGTCGACGGGGTCGGGAAACCGCCGCGACCAGCGATCGGCCAGGGCCGAAGGCGGGGCGATGATGATGGCGCCCTCGAAGTCCTTCTTGGCGCCGGCGGTGGCCGGGGCCAGCGGACCCAGATCGACGCCGTGGCGTTCGTACAGCCGGTTCAACCGTTCCATGGCGCCATGCACGTGGATCGTCCGGTCCCAGCCGGCCTCGCGCAGCAGCCTGATCACCCGCTGGGCCTTGCCCAGGGCGTAGGCCCCGACGATGTGCGAGCGCTCGGGGAACTGCTCAACCGACTTCAGCAGCGCGGCGATTTCGCCGGCGTCGTCGGGATGGCGAAACACCGGCAGGCCGAAGGTCGCCTCGGTCACGAACACGTCGCAGGGCACCGGCTCGAAGGCCGCGCAGGTCGGATCGCGGCGGCGCTTGTAGTCGCCGGAGACGACGACGGTCATACCCTTCCAGCGCACCACGACCTGGGCCGAGCCGAGTACGTGGCCGGCGGGGACCAATCCGACCTCGACGCCGTTGTGGGTGAAGCTTTCGCCATAGGCCAGGGGCGTGCGCCGGCCGGCGAAGTCCTCGCCATAGCGTTCGGCCATGATCGCCAGGGTCTGCGGCGTCGCCGCCACGACGCCGTGGCCGGCCCGGGCGTGGTCTGCGTGGCCATGGGTGATCACCGCCCGGTCCACAGGGCGGACCGGGTCGATATAGAAGTCCCCGGGCGGGCAATAGAGACCGTCGGGCTTCGGACAGAGCAGGTCTTGCGGCTTCATCACGGTGGATATGGGAACGCGGCCGGCTATAAACCTATCCATGAGCCGTGATGACAGCCCCAACGACCAGCATCGCCTGATCGCGACCGCCATGAACGCCGGCAGCCCCCAGGCCCGGGCGCTCGGCTTCGAGACCCTGGAGATCGGCGGCGGCGTCGCCATCCTCAAGGTCCCCTACTGGCCCGAGATCGTCGGCGACCCGGAGACCGGGGTGATCGCCGGCGGGGTGGTCACCACCCTGCTCGACCACGCCAGCAGCCAGGCGGTGCATGCGGCCATGGCCGAATGGACGACGATCGCCACGCTGGACCTGCGCATCGACTATATGCGGCCGGCCGAGCCCGGGCGGGACATCCTGGCACGGGCCCACTGCTACAAGCTGACCCGCTCGGTGGGCTTCGTCCGGGCCGTGGCCTATGAGGACCACCCGGACAATCCCGTCGCCGCCGCCCAGGCCGCTTTCATGCTCGACTCCAGCGCCGGCCGCAAACCGGGCGCCAACCTGAAGCCGCCGCGCGATCCGGGGGACAGAGCATGAGCGACGCCGACACTCGCCTGAGCGCCGTGCTGTCCTCGATCCCCTACGCCCGCTTCATCGGCATGCGGGCCGAGCTGGCTGGCGACGAAATGACCGCCATCCTGCCGTTCTCGGACCACATCATCGGCAATCCGATGCTGCCGGCCATCCACGGCGGGGTGCTGGGCGCCTTCATGGAAATGACCGCACTGGCCCAGCTGTCGATCGCCGAGCCGCTGAAGCGCCAGCCGCGGACCATCGACATCTCGATCGAGTACCTGCGCTCAGGCCGTCCGCTGACCACCTTCGCCCGGGCCCAGATCAAGAAGGTCGGCCGCCGGATCGCCAATGTCCATGTCGAGGCCTGGCAGGAACAGCGTGCCGCCCCGATCGCGGCCCTGCGCGGCCATTTCCTGCTGACCTCGGCCGAGGATTGAGCGGGCCGCACGTTGGAAGGACAACTCCCGGTTCGCCCGGTATCACCTCACGCCGCCCCGCGAACGCAGGTCTCTAAAGGAAATATATTGCTCCAGTAAAAGATTTACCGTCACATTACACCCTTGTAACCTGAATTTTCGGCGTCAACGTTTCTTAAAAGACGTTCATGACGCAAAGGTAACGGGTGTTCACCATCCGCCGGGCCTATACCCCTGATCACCGGACGCGGTCGTCGCGCCGGACTTTCAGGGAACCAAGACAATGACCTTCACCACCAACAGCTTCGCCGGTTTCGCCAGCCTGGTCCTGGCGCTTCTGCCCCTCGTCGTGATCGCCGGCTCCATCTCCACGAGCTTCTGAGTGATCGCCGCGTAGCTCCACCGGAACGCGACCTCCAGGCCCCAGGGCCGCGCGGGCCGCCCGGTGGAGCAAGGCGTGACGATGCGCCAATCGATCGATGTCGGCGTCGTATCCGCCGCCGATCACCCCCGCCACGGGGACCTCCCTTTCCAGACATGAGCCCAGGACGAACGCCTCGCGCCGCGCGAGCCCCTCGTCGCTCAAATTCAGACGCCCCAGCCTGTCGTCCGCGTGCGGATCGACCCCGGCGTTGAAGAACACCAGGTCCGGCGCCACCCGCTTCAGCAATTCGGGCAGGATCGCAACCAGCCTTTCCAGATAGGCCTCGTCGCCCATGCCGTCGGGCAGCTCGACGTCGAGGTCGCTCGCGGCCTTGCGGCTGGGGAAGTTCTTTTCCGCATGCATCGAAAAGGTGAACACCGACGGATCGCCCTCGAAGATCCGCGCCGTGCCGTCGCCCTGGTGGACGTCGAGGTCGACGACCAGCACCTGGCCCACCCGCCCTTCGGCCTGCAGCCGTCGCGCCGCCACCGCCACGTCGTTGAACACGCAGAAGCCGGCCCCGGTCTCGGCCTGGGCGTGATGGCTGCCGCCGGCGGTGTTGCAGGCGATCCCGTGTTCCAGCGCCAGGCGGGCGGCCAGCAGGGTGCCGCCGGTCGCCGCCCGGGCCCGCGCCGCCACCGACTCGGTGTTGGGCATGCCGATCCGCCGCACCGTCTCGGGCGGCAAGCTCTGCTCGATCACCCCGCGCACATAGGCCTCGTCGTGGACCAGCAGCAGGCTCTCCAGATCGATCGGCTCGGGGCGGGCGAAGCCGCCGGGACCGGCCAGGCCCTCGGCCTCCAGCACGGCGGCCAGGCGCGAGAACTTGTCCATCGGGAAGCGATGGCCGGGCGGCATCTCGGCGCGGAAGGCCGGATGGTGGACGATGGGAGGAAAGCACGCGGCCATCCGGCGACGATGGGGAGCGCGCGGGCTTGACGCAAGGTCACGACTTGCCCCGCCGCCCCGGCGCGCTTAACGGAACAGGATGCGCATGCCCGAGAACCTGGTCGAGATCCTCGCCCTCGAGACCATCGAGGTGAACCTGTTCCGGGGCGTCAGTCCCGACGACGGCTTTCCGCGGATCTTCGGCGGCCTGGTCATCGCCCAGGCCCTGACCGCGGCCTACAAGACTGTGCCCGACCGCGTCTGCCATTCGCTGCACGCCTATTTCATCCGCCCCGGCGACATCAACGCCCCGGTGCTCTACGAGGTCGAGCGGGCCCGCGACGGCGGCACCTTCACGACCCGGCGGGTGGCGGCGATCCAGCACGGCGAGCAGATCTTCAACCTGGCCTGTTCGTTCCAGACCCCGGAGCAGGGGTTGGAGCATCAGGCGCCGATGCCATTCGCCGTCGATCCCGAGACCCTGCCGACCAACGCCGACTATCTGCGCTCGCTGGGCGAGGCGCTGGACCCGCAGTTCCTCAGGATGGCCGAGTTTCCGCGGCCGATCGACCTGCGCTGGGTGGATCCGCAGAACCCGGCCCTGCCGGTCGCCAAGCCGCCGGCCAAGGAGGTCTGGATGCGGGCCAAGGCGCCGCTCGGCGACGATGTGCGCCTGCAGCAGGCCGCCCTGGCCTACGCTTCGGACATGGCGTTCATGGACAGCGCCCTGCGCCCGCACGGCCTGATCTGGACCATGCCCAACCTGCAGGCCGCCAGCCTCGATCACGCCATGTGGTTCCACCATCCGTTCGATTTCAACGCCTGGACCCTGTTCGCCCAGGACAGCCCCTCGGCGTCCCAGGGCCGCGGCCTGGTGCGTGGCCAGATGTTCAGCCGCGACGGCAGGCTGGTGGCCTCGGTGGCCCAGGAATGCCTGATGCGGCTGCGGACGCGGTAGAGGGGCGCGGGCCGATCCGCCTTATGGCGTGACAGGCTTGATCGTCGCCACGCCGGCGTGGACCAGCCCGGCCAGAAGGGACGCCACCTGGATCGCCGTGACCATTTCGCCGTCCAGGGCCAGGCGGATCGCCTCGCTCGCCGGAACCCACAGCAGCTCGATCCGCTCGGTGGGATCGTCGGCCGGGGCGGCCACGTGGACGATGTTTCGCGCGACCACGGTGTGGATCTGGTTCGTCTGAATGGCGGGATTGGGCGCGGTGCGCCCGACCAGGGACAGGTCGCCGGCGTGCCCGGTCTCTTCCAGCAGTTCGCGGGCGGCGGCGGCCAGCGGATCGGCGTCGGCCGCGTCCATCGCCCCGGCCGGCAGCTCCAGGGAGAAGTCGCCCAGCCCATGCCGATACTGGCGGATCAGCAGCACGTTGTGGGCGGCGTCGAGCGCCACCACGTGCACCCAGTCGGGATATTCGAGCACGTAATAGGGCGCGATCGAAACGCCCTCTTCGGTGACGCAATCGTCGGCGCGGACGGCGATCCAGCGATCCTTGTGGACATAGCGCGAAGCGGTGACCCGCCATTTTCCGTCCAGCGCCATGGTCGATCTCCTAATCGTCGCCTTCCGGCCCTTCCGGCTCGCCGACCAGGGCCGGCGGGTCGGCCAGGACCAGGCCCTCGGCGATCCTCACCTCGGGAACGGCGGCGCGGGTGAAGGGCAGGTACCAGGTCTGGCCGCCCAGGGCCGGGGCGATCTCCAGCAGGTCGTCGGCCCCGAAGTTCTGCACGCTCTTGATCTTGCCCAGCAGTTCATCGGTGGCGACATGGCGCACGGCCAGGCCGATCAGGTCGGCCAGGTAGAATTCGTCCGCGTCCGGCTCGGGCAGGGCGGCGCGGGGAACATAGAGGCGCAGGCCGCGCAGGGCGTCGGCCGCCTCCTTGGTGTCGATCCCGGCGCAGCGGGCGACGACGCCCTCCTTGACGACGCGGGCGCTGGTCACGGTCAGGGCGGGCGAGCCGTCCTGGCGGGTCAGGGCCTTGAACTTGGCCAGGGTCAGGGGGTCTTCGGTATAGGTCGCAATCCTCAGCTCGCCGCGCACGCCGAAGGCGCCGGCGACGCGGCCGACGAGGATCAGGTTGCCGGCGGGGGACTGGGCCATCGGACGCGCAAACGAAAAGCGCCGCCGCCGGGCGTGAACACCCGGCGGCGGCGCGTCTCGAAAGCCTTAGCCTTCGGTGGTTTCTTCCGCAGCCGGGGCGTCTTCAGCAGCGGCTTCAGCGGCCGGAGCCTCTTCGGCGACGACTTCCGGTTC
Source organism: Caulobacter sp. LARHSG274 (assembly GCF_052871235.1). Taxonomy (NCBI): domain Bacteria; kingdom Pseudomonadati; phylum Pseudomonadota; class Alphaproteobacteria; order Caulobacterales; family Caulobacteraceae; genus Caulobacter; species Caulobacter sp. LARHSG274. Next base: position 50,612 of record NZ_JBIXJO010000011.1, read on the forward strand.
CGGGGCCGGAGCGGCGGCGGCTGCTGCAGCTTCGGCCGCGGCGGCTTCAGCGGCGGCCTTGGCGTCTTCCTTGGCCTGGGCCTCGGCGGCGACGCGGTCGGCGTCGCGCTGGGCGCGCTCGGCGTCGCGTTCCTGGGCCTTCTTGCCCGGCTTGCCCTTGTTGGGGTTCTCGCCGTGGGTCCATTGCACCAGGCCCTCGGCGGCCAGGAAGCGGGCGACGCGGTCGGTCGGCTGGGCGCCCTTCTTGAGCCACTCCTGGATCGACTCGACCTTCAGGGTCACGCGCGAGGCGTCGTCCTTCTTGAGCAGCGGGTTGTAGGTGCCGACCTTCTCGATGAAGCGGCCGTCGCGGGGCGAGTGGCTGTCGGCGACGACGATCGAGTAGTAGGGGCGCTTCTTGGCGCCGCCACGGGCGAGACGGATCTTCAGCATTTTCGTAGTCCTTGAGTCTAAAGTTCTATTTCTTGAACGGGTTGAAGCCGGGGGGCAGGCCGCCCAGACCGGATAGCAGGTTGGGCTTGGCGTCGCCGCCGCCCCCGGATCCCGGAAGACCGGGGAGCCCCGGAAGGCCGCCAAGGCCTCCCGCGGAAGTCTGATCGGACGAGGCCAGCTTGCCGCCGCCCATCGCCTTGAGCTTGGCCATGTCGCCGCCGCCCATCATCTGGGCCATGCGGGCCATGCTCTTGCCGCCGTCCTTGCTCATGGCCTTGAACATGTCGGCCATCTGGCGGTGCTGCTTGAGCAGGCGGTTGACCTCGGCCACGTCGACCCCGGCCCCGGCGGCGATGCGGCGCTTGCGCGAGGCGGCCAGCACGTCGGGCTTCTTGCGCTCCAGCTTGGTCATCGAGCTGATGATCGCCTGCTGGCGGCGGAAGACGCTGTCGTCGATGCCGCTCTCGGCGATCTGCTTCTTGACCTTCTGGACACCGGGCAGCAGGCCCATGATGCCGGCCATGCCGCCCATCTTCTGCATCTGGCCCAGCTGGGCCGACAGGTCGTTGAGGTCGAACTGGCCCTTGGCCAGCTTCTTGGCCATGCGCTCGGCTTCGGCGTGGTCGAGGTCCTGGGCGGCCTTCTCGACCAGGGCCACGACGTCGCCTTGGCCGAGGATCCGGCCGGCCACCCGGCGGGCGTCGAACACGTCCAGGGCGTCGATCTTCTCGCCGGCCCCGAGGAACTTGATCGGCAGGCCGGTGACATGGCGCATCGACAGGGCCGCGCCGCCGCGGCCGTCGCCGTCGGCCCGGGTCAGGATCAGGCCGGTCAGCGGCAGGCGCTCGTGGAAGGCCTTGGCGGTGCGCACCGCGTCCTGGCCGGTCAGGCTGTCGGCGACCAGGATGGTCTCGGACGGCTGGGCGATGCGGGCGATTTCCGCCGCCTCGCTCATCATCGCCTCGTCCAGGGTGGTGCGGCCGGCGGTGTCGAGGATCAGGACGTCGAAGCCGCCCAGCCTGGCGGCGGTCAGGGCGCGCCGGGCGATATCCGCGGCGCTCTGGCCGGCGACGATCGGCAGGCTCTCGACCTCGACCTGTTTGGCCAGGGTGGCCAGCTGCTCCATGGCGGCCGGGCGGCGGGTGTCGAGCGAGGCGACCAGCACCTTCTTGCGCTCGATCTTGTTGAGCCGCAGGGCCAGCTTGCCGGTGGTGGTGGTCTTGCCCGAGCCCTGCAGGCCGGCCATCAGGATCACCGACGGCGGGTTCAGCGCCAGGTTCAGGCCGGTGGGGACCTCGCCGCCGAGCATGTCGACCAGACCGTCATAGACGATCTTGACCACCTGGTCGGCCGGCTTGACCGAGCGGATGACCGCCTCGCCCTGGGCGGCGTCCTTGGCCTTGCTGATGAAGTCCTTGACCACCGGCAGGGCGACGTCGGCTTCCAGCAGGGCGACGCGGACCTCGCGCAGCGCCTCGTCGATGTCCTTCTCGGACAGCACGCCGCGACCGCCGAGGCGGTCGAACACCCCTGAAAGTCGCTCTGTAAGGCCGTCGAACATGCGGAACTCGCGTTAAACCAAGACCCAAACGCCATCAGCCCCCATGGACGATCACGTCGATGGGGGTCCTCGCCGTCCTCGTCCGGATGGATCCCACGCTAGCGGGCCGGGGTCGTGACGGTGGAGGCGCTGCTGATGAAGCGCCGGAAGGGCGCGCTTATGCACCGAAAGGAAGGCGGAGTCAAAATCGGTGCGCCGCCTGCTGAGCGGCCTGGATCTGGGCAGGGCGGCGCCTTCCGGATTGGGGGAGGCCGTGCGTCCTTCGAGGCCCTCCTCCGGAGGGCGCCTCAGGATGAGGACTCCAGCGCCGGGGTTCCTCTTCCTGAGGTGCGAGCCGCAGGCGAGCCTCGAAGGACGCACGGCGCGTAAGAGGGGATCGTTTACAGACACGGCGCTTCGACCTCGGGCTTTCGCGGCGAGGGGGTGAGGAGGTGCGGAGCGGCCGGGCCAAGCCCGGGGACCGTGGGGTTAGTGTGTGCGTTTCGGCGTGGACAGACCGCTCCGCGGAACCGTTTTTCTCGAGGGACGGCGACTGAGGGCCTGTTTCATCCCGATCGACGTTCCCCCTCGGACGGGCAGGATCAAAGTCGCCCGGAAGGGGCCGTCAGCGACTCCGACAGATCCTGGAACAGGCCGGTTTGAACCTCCCGGCCCCGTCGACCCGCCTGTCCCGCCACCGTCCGCGCCGGACCTTGGAGCCTTCTGAGCCCCGCAACCCGCCGCGATCCGATCGCCAGGCCCAGGCGGCCCCGCTCGGTTCCATCTCCATCGCCGCTTCGGGTCGGTACCAAGCGCCCTCCTCCGCGACGGAGACAGCCGTGATTGTGCGCGCGGTTTGAGCCCTGGCGGGTGGGTGACGGTGGTTATTTTTCAGGGCGTTGAAGTTGCTGGGGTTCTTGGCGTGGGGGACGGGGATGGAGCCGCGTCGATCCCCGCAAACGCCTGCGCTTTCCTCCTCCGCCAGCGCCCCCTCATCCGATCATCCCCGCACAGGCGGGGACCCAAGCCGAGTCCGGGACTTCGCACCTCATTGCAGCCGCCCTGGCCGCTTGGGCCTCCGCCTTCGCGGGGGTGATCGGGGGTGGAGGCGGCGCGGTCTCATCCGACCTCGCTCCGTGAGCCGCCCTCTCGCAAGGAAGAGAAGGAGATTCCGCCCGCATCCGACGGGCGGATGCGGGCTTGCGCCGAACGGACGTTTCTAAGGTCCGTGGAGGGGGGAAGCAGTCCCTTCGCCATTCCCTTCTCAGCCGTCATTCCGGGCCTTGTGCCCGGAACCCCTCTCTCCGCCGCAGGTGCAGGAGGGGCGGTTCGCTGGCGAACCGCTTGCACTTCACGTGCGGGCCGAACCAGGGGTTCCGGGCACAAGGCCCGGAATGACGGGTGTATTTTTTGGGTGGGCGCTTAGACCTAAGGTCCGACTGGGGTCGAAAACAGCCTATCGCGCAATGCCAGCAAACGGATATCCCTCCCCCCGCCTTCCCTCAGAGCAGCCAGCCGCCGGTCGACAGCGAACCGCCGGTGACCAGCACCGCGAAGTCCGACTGGGCGTCGCCGTCGACGTCGCCCCAGACGATCGAGGCTCCGCCCCACAGGCCCCAGCCATAGGCGCCCAGGTCGACCCCGCCCAGGGCGCCGATCGCCGAGACGGCGCTGGCGTAGGCGCTGACCATGATCTGGCCGGCGACGCCGGTCCAGCTGGACACCAGCGAGAAGGCCTGGTCGCCGGCCAGGGTGCTGTCGGCGTCCAGGGCGCTGAAGTCGAACAGGTCGCCGCGGCCGAAATCGCCGACGAAGTCGACCGCCAGGCTGTCGCTGTCAGGGAAGGATCCGGCGTCGAAGGCGAAGACGTCGTTGCCGCCGCCGCCCAGCAGGATGTCGAAACCCGCGCCGCCGTTCAGCCGGTCATTGCCGCCGCCGCCCGACAGGATGTCGTCGCCGTCGCCGCCCGACAGGTTGTCGCGGCCCGCGCCGCCGTCCAGATAGTCGACGCCGCCGAAGCCGGACAGGGCGTCATCGCCGGCCCCGCCGGTCAGCAGGTTGAAGGCGTCATTGCCGTCGATGACATTGTTCAGGCCGTTGCCGGTTCCCAGCATGGCCTCACCGGTCAGGCGCAGGTTCTCCAGATTGGCGCCCAGGCCGTAGCTGATGGCGCTCCAGACGGTGTCGGTCCCGCCGCCCGCCAGCTCGTGGACGGTGTCGCGATAGGTGTCGACGACATAGCGGTCGTCGCCGGCGCCGCCGGTCATCCGGTCGGCCCCCTCGCCGCCGTCGAGGATGTCGTTCCCCGTCCCGCCGTCGAGGATGTCGGCCCCGGCCCGGCCTTCCAGGCTGTCGTTCCCCGCCCCGCCGGTCAGGGTGTTGGCGGCGGTGTTGCCGATCAGCCGGTCGGCGCCCGTGCCGCCCACGGCGTTCTCGATCGTCGCGCCATAGGCGATGGAGACATTGTCGGTCAGCCGTCCGACCACCGGATTGGCGGCCAGCACGGCCATGTTGGAATTGTAGGTCGCCAGGGCCACCGGCGCGTAGCCGGCCGCCGCCCGGTTGGCGTTGACCTGTTCGAACGACGGGGCGGTGTCGTAGGTCACCCCGCCGATGCCGCTGAGCGAGCCGGGCGTCAGGTCGATGATCTGGTCGGTGGCGTAGCCGGAGGCGTCCAGGGTGTCGATTCCGCCGGCGTCCCAGATGGCCATCACCGGGGCCGGGGTCTTGGTGAAGTCGTAGGAATCGCGGCCGGCGTTGCTGTTGAAGCCGTAGGTGGTGTCGCCGGTGCGGGTGGTCATGTCGGCGCCGTAGATCGCCTGGATGGCGGCGATGTCGTGCACCAGGGGCGTGGAGGCGTAGACCGTCGTGGAGAGGTTGAAGTCGAAATGCCGCGCGCCCACCTCGGCGGCGCTGAAATAGGACATCACCGTATAGGCGCGGCTGTCCTGGTAATATTCGGCGTTGTCGGCGTAGGTGATGCTGACCCCGGGGGCGGCGTTGTAGTCGCCGGGATGCTCCAGGCCCAGGGCGTGGCCGCTTTCATGGACCAGGGTGTGGATGCCGTAGAGGCCCTCGTCGAGCTGGAAGTTGCTGGGCTGGTTGGCGCTGACCCAGACGTCGCCGGCGATCAGGTCGGCGTTGTCGGGGGTGTAGTCGTAGGGCAGGTAGGCGTAGGCCTGGGTGCCGGGACGGTTGGTGTAGTTGGCGAAGGTGATGTCGGCCTGCTCGGGCGCGGTCTCCACCAGGGACGGGGCGATCAGGTCGTCCCAGGCGGCCATGCTTTCGCGCGCTGCGGCCTTCTGGGCGTCTGAGAACTCGGCGAACCCGAAATATTCCGGCCGGCCGTAGAGCTGGCCGTTCTCCTCGTAGACATAGGGCTCGGCGAACATGCTTTCCGCGGTCTGGAAGCCGAAGTTCAGCACCGAGACATCGCCGTCGCGCGGCACGGCGTGGTCGACGCCGCCGGGCGTCCAGCCGGCCCCGCCGCGGTTGAGCTGCTCGACCACCTGATCGATCGTGAACACCGGCTTGCCGCGGATCTCTCCGCCCTGGCCGTCGACCGAGGCGTCGACCGGCGTGACCGCGACGTCGAGGCCCGGGGCGAGCGCGTCGCTCGGCCCTGTGAAGACCGGCAGGTCGATCTCGCGGTGAAGGTCCTGGTCGCGGGTCTCGTCATACTGAAGCATCGGAGGGGTCCTGGGTTGGGAAGAGACGTGTTTCAGGGGATCGGGCGGGCGCGCCAGGGCAGGGTCTCGCCTAGGGCGGCGTCGAGGGCGGCGTCGAGGTCCGGGCCGGTTCCGCCGGGCGGCAGGGCGACGGCGCGGGGCATGGCGCCGAACAGCTCGGACGGCGCCGCGGTCGGCCGGTAGGCGCGGGTGGTGAACACCAGCAGCGGCCGGCCGCCGTCGTCCTGCACGGCGGCGTGGAACAGCAGCACCACGGTGTCCGGGGCGATCAGCCGGGGATCACCCGGCGGCAGGATGGCGACGGGCAGCGGCGCCTTGGCGGCGGCCAGGGTTCGGACCCGCTCGCAAAGCGTCGCCTGCAGCGGTCGCCGGCCGGCCAGATGGTCGGGGTCGAGCAGGCAGTGGACGCCCAGCCTCTGGGCGCCCTCCCAGGCCAGGACCGGCGTGGCGGCCGTCGCCGGCGGGCCCGCCGCCGCCAGTAGCGGCGCAGCGCAGGCCAGCGCCATGATCCCGCGATGTCGCGACATCGACCCCCGTCGCGGCCCCACGTTGCGAAAGATTGCCGGCCGCTTGCGAAGTGTCACCCTCGCGACAAATTCGCTCGGATGCAAGCTTGACGCGAATTGCTCAGCTTACAGAAATAACGAGAGTGGTTAACCGACGTCCGCGGCGGCTCAGTCGGCCGGCGAGGTGACCGTCGCGCCGGCCGCGCGCAGGCGGTCGAGCACGCCGTTGGCCGGCAGCAGGAAGGCCAGGTCGACCACCGCGATCGTCACCCCCGGACGGGCGAGCGCCTCGTTCAGGGCCGAGGCCGACTGGGCGATCTGCTGGTCGAGCAGGGCCGCGCCGCCGGGGGCGCGCAGCAGGCAGCGCTGGGCGGCCGAGGCCGAATAGCGGGCCCGCACGCTGGCTAGGTCGCCATTGGCCCAGTCGGTCCCGATCGTCGTGGCGTGGCCGGCGTCGTATTCGATCTCGCTCAGGGCGTCGTTCAGGCAGGCTAGCTGGTCGGATTCGGAGAGCTTGCCGACCACGCCGAGGATCGGCCCCAGCCGGTACTGGCTCATGGCCTTGACCTTGACCCCCTTGGCCTTGGCCATCCGCTCGACCGTGCTGACCGGCTTGGCCTCCGAAATGCCGGCGGCCTGGCGGAAGTCGGACATCAGGATGAAGCCGGCCACCCCGGGCTTCCAGTCCTTGTAGGGCACGGCGGTGCGCTGGGCCTGTTCGCGCAGGTTGACGAACCGGGCCCGCAGGTCGGGCGGCAGACGTTCTTCGAGCCGCTTGCCGAACATCGGTTGGCGCAGGCCGGCGCCGCCGGTCAGGAAGAACTTGGTGACCTGCAGCGGCCCGACCGAGGCCTCGGGCGGAACCAGCACCAGGCTGGCCTGGTCCATGGCCCGGTTAAGCCGGGGGCTGTCCCACTTCAGCTGGTGCGGCAGCGGCGGGGCCGAGCCGAGCACATAGAGCTTGGCCCCGCCCTTCTCGACCAGCCACAGGGCCGGTCCCGGCGGGCGGGCGATCACCAACAGTTCCGAGACCACGGCGCTGCCGGGATCGGTCGGGGTCAGCTCGACGGTCTGGGGCGGCGGGGGAGCCTGGGCGGCGGCGGGCGAGGCGAGGGCCAGGGCGGCGACGGCGCTCAACGCCAACAGGGATCGCATCGTCCGGTCTCCTTCATCCGCTCGCCTGTAAGAATAGGTGGCCGCGGGTCGTGGCGAAAGCGCGGCCGTCGTTTCTAGGCGCGCAGTTCCAGGCCGTTGCCCTCGGGGTCGGACAGGCCCAGGAGGCGCATGGCGAAAACCTCTACTGTCGGGGGGAAAGCGCAGCGGGCGGCAGGTCGCGCAGGGTCTCGGCCAGCAGCCGGCCTTCGGATTCGCGGCTGGAGCCGTGGCGCCAGGCGACCACGATCTCGCGGCTGGAATGGTCGGAGATCAGCGGCCGGACGGTGACCGGGGCGTTCTCGGCCAGGCCAGCGGCCACGGCCATCGACGGCAGGAACGACACGCCCAGGCCCGAGCCGATCATCTGCACCAGGGTCGGCAGCGAGGTCGCCGCGAAGGTCTCGTCGTCGTCGCCCAGGCCGACGCCGCGCGGCGGCTCCAGCCCGCAGGCGGCCAGGGCGTGGTCGCGCAGGCAGTGACCGTCCTCCAGCAGGATCATGTCGTCGTCGCGCAGGCTGTCGGGATCGACCCGCTCGAAGGCGGCCATGCGGTGGTTGGCCGGGGCGGCGGCCAGCAGCTCGTCGTCCTCGACATGGGCCCAGTCCAGGCCGGTCATGTCGTAGGGCAGGGCGATCAGGGCGGCGTCCAGGGCCCCGGACTTCAGGCTGGCGATCAGCCGGTGGGTCAGGTCCTCGCGCAGATAGAGCCTCAGCTTGGGAAAGCGGTCGCGCAGGGCCGGCAGGGCGCGCGGCAGCAGGTAGGGGGCGACGGTGGGGATCACCCCGAGCCGGAAGCGTCCGGCCAGGGGCTGACCGGCCCCGCGCGCGGCCTGAACCAGATCCTCGGTCTGGGCCAGTATGCCCTCGGCCCGGCGCACGGCCTCCTGGCCGGCGGCGGTCAGGATCACCCCCGAGCGGGCCCGGTCGACCACCGGCGCGCCGAGGATCTTCTCCAGTTCCTGGATGCCGGCCGACAGGGTCGGCTGGGTGACGTGGCAGGCCTCGGCCGCCCGGCTGAACGAGCCGTGTTCGGACAGAAGCTTCAGATAGCGGAGCTGGCGCAGGGTGGGGAGCATGGCCGTTATATAGGGCATCTCATAGATCGCGCCTATTACCGATGATGAATTAATCGATTGGCCCTATCGCGCGGCGTCTCGTACAAGGGCCTGGCAATTTCGCAGGAGCACTTCATGTCCTTGATCAACACCGCCATCAAGCCGTTCACCGCCGAGGCCTTCAAGGCCGGCAAGTTCATCACCGTCAGCGACGCCGACCTGAAGGGCAAGTGGTCGGTCGTGTTCTTCTATCCGGCCGACTTCACCTTCGTCTGCCCGACCGAGCTGGAAGACCTGGCCGACAACTACGCCGAATTCCAGAAGCTCGGCGTGGAGATCTATTCGGTGTCGACCGACACCCACTTCGCCCACAAGGCCTGGCACGACACCTCCGAAGCGGTCGGCAAGATCCAGTACACCATGGTCGGCGACCCGACCGGCAAGATCACCCGCAACTTCGAAGTGATGATCGAAGAGGTCGGCCTGGCCGACCGCGGCACCTTCGTGGTCGACCCGGACGGCAAGATCCAGATCGTCGAGATCACCGCCGGCGGCATCGGCCGCGACGCCCTTGAGCTCCTGCGCAAGGTCAAGGCCGCCCAGTACGTCGCCGCCCACCCGGGCGAAGTCTGCCCGGCCAAGTGGGAAGAGGGTGAAGCCACCCTGAAGCCGTCCCTCGACCTGGTCGGCAAGATCTAACCGACCCCGACCCGGGGCCCCCCCCCCGGGGGGGGGGGGCCCCGCCCGCCGCCCCCCCCCCCCCCCCGGTTTTTGGGGAGGGGCGCGCGGGTGTTTGTCGCCCACCAGAAGGACCAGCTGAAGGCCTATCTGGGCAATCTGCGCCAGCCGATCGAGCTGGTCGCCGCGCTCGACGACGGCCCCAAGTCCCGCGAGATGCTGGACCTGCTGGAAGACATCGTCGCCGCCTCCGACAAGGTCAGCCTGGCGCGCCGCGACGACGCCCGCACGCCGTCCTTCGCCATCGAGCGCGACTCCCGTGACGCCAGCGTCCGCTTCGCCGGCCTGCCCCTGGGCCACGAGTTCACCTCGCTGGTGCTGGCCCTGCTGCATGTCGGCGGCCACCCGCCGAAGTTCGACGCCGAGGTGCTGGACCAGGTCCGCGCCCTGGAGGGCGAGTTCCGCTTCGAGACCTATTTCTCGCAGAGCTGCCAGAACTGCCCCGACGTGGTGCAGGCGCTCAACACCATGGCCGCCCTGAACCCCAACATCACCCATGTCGCCATCGACGGCGCCCTGTTCCAGGACGAGGTCGAGCAGCGCCAGGTCATGGCCGTGCCGACCGTGCTGCTGAACGGCCAGCCCTTCGGCCAGGGCCGGATGAGCCTGGAGCAGATCCTGGCCAAGCTCGACACCGGCGCGGTGGCCCGCGAGGCCGAGAAGATCAAGGCCAAGGACGCGTTCGACGTGCTGGTCGTCGGCGGCGGCCCGGCTGGGGCCGCGGCGGCGATCTATGCGGCCCGCAAGGGCATCCGGGTCGGCGTCGCGGCCGAGCGCTTCGGCGGCCAGGTGCTCGACACCATGGCCATCGAGAACTTCATCTCGGTGCGCCACACCGAGGGCCCGCAGCTGGCCACGGCGCTGGAGCAGCACGTCAAGGACTATGACGCCGACATCATGAACCTGCAGAAGGCGGTCGGCCTGGTTCCGGCCTCGACGCCGGGCGGCCTGATCGAGGTCAAGCTGGAAAGCGGCGCCAGCCTGAAGTCGCGCAGCGTGATCCTGGCCACCGGCGCCCGCTGGCGGAACATCAACGTGCCCGGCGAGGCCGAGTACAAGAACAAGGGCGTGGCCTATTGCCCGCACTGCGACGGCCCGCTGTTCAAGGGCAAGCGCGTGGCGGTGATCGGCGGCGGCAACAGCGGCGTCGAGGCGGCCATCGACCTGGCCGGCATCGTCGCCCATGTGACCCTGATCGAGTTCGACAGCCAGCTGCGGGCCGACGCGGTGCTGCAGCGCAAGCTGGCCAGCCTGCCCAACGTGCGGATCGTCACCTCGGCCCTGACCACCCAGGTGCTGGGCGACGGAACCCGGGTCACCGGCCTGACCTACAAGGACCGCAACCACGACCAGGTCCATCAGGTCGACCTGGAAGGCGTGTTCGTGCAGATCGGCCTGGTGCCCAACACCGAATGGCTGAAGGACGCCGTCGCCCTGACCCCGCGCGGCGAGATCGAGGTCGATCATCGCGGCGAGACCTCGCTGCCGGGCGTGTTCGCGGCCGGCGACGCGACGACGACGCCCTACAAGCAGATCGTCATCGCCATGGGCGACGGTTCGAAGGCGGCCCTGTCGGCCTTCGACTACCTGATCCGGCTGGAACCCGCGGTTCCGGCCCAGGAAGCCGCCGCCGCCTGAGGCGAAATCGACCTCTGAACGCAGATTTCGAAGCCGTCGCGTCCACCTTTCGAGGCGGATGCGGCGGCTTTCGTCCGTCTGGCGATGCGTCAATGCGCCCCTCGCCGGAAAGGCGATCTTCGCCTCGACATCAATCTTGGCCACGGGCATTCTGTTAACGAATGGGCAAATGATTCTGCGTGGTCGAGGGGCCGAATCGGCGCGATGGGCGTCGCTTCCGCAGGTCGTTAGAGGGTGGGCGAGATGAGGCTGCTGTCGAAGGGCGATCGTAACGGCAAGACCGTGAAGCCGGTGATGCTGGCCACGGACAACGACCGTCCGGAGGCGCCGGAAAGCGTCGACCGCCTGGTCGAGGCCACCCAGGCCATCGGCGTGCGCTATGAGACCATCCATGGCGGCCTCGACAGCATCAGCCGCGTGGTCGAGCACCTGCGGGCGATCGAGCCGCTGCTGTCGGAGATCCGCGGCCCGGTCGCCGAGGAGTTCGAGGCCCGCCGCGCCGAGCACGCCGAGCTGATCTCGCTGCGCGCCGCCTTCGACCAGGCCTCGCGCCAGCTGGGCCTGGCCCAGGCCGAGGAACGCGAGCTGGCCGCCAAACTGGCCACGGCCGAGGCCGCCCTGACCGAGTCCGACGCCCGCCGCCAGGCCCTCGACGTGGCCCTGGAGGACGGGGCGCTGGAGATCGATCGGCTGCGTAATGGCCTGCAGCAGTCCGACCTCAAGGTCGGCGGGCTGGAAGCGACCCTGCGCGACGCCGTCGCCCGCGGCGAGCACCTGTCGCAGGACGTCGACACCCTGCGCGCCCAGACCCAGGACATCGACGCCCGCCGCGGCGAGGCCGAGGCCGCCCTGGCCCGCGCCAACCAGCTTTCGGCCCTGCAGGTCGAGGAGCTGGCCACCCTGAAGAAGCGCCTCGAACAGGCCGGCTCGGACGTCGCCCGGCTGTCGCGCATCGAGACCGAGCTGGAGGCCCACGTGGCCGCCGAGCGCTCGCGCCTGCTGGCCGCCGAGAACGCCCTGGCCACCTTCCAGTCCGACAGCGCCCGCACCATCCGCGGCCTGGAAGCCCAGGTCGAGGCCGGCCGCACCGAGGTCTCGGCCCTGCAGACCCGCCTGGAGACCGCGACCGGCCGCGCCGACAAGCTGGAAGAGATGAACGGCCAGATCTCGGCCCGACTCAACGAGTCCAGCGCCCAGCAGCAGGCGGTCGAGCGCCGGGCCGGCGACCTCAATGTCGCCCTGGAGCGCGCGCTGGAACGGGTCCGCAACCTGGAGGACGAGGTCGAGGACCTGCGCGCCCGCCACGCCGGCGTCGACACCGCCCGCGCCGCCGCCATCGAGCGCGCCGACCAGCTGGCCAAGTCGGTCGGCTCGCATGAAAAGGCGCTCAAGCGCGCCGAGGAGCGGGCCGGCCAGCTGCGCACCCGCTTCGAGGCCCTGCAGGCCTCCGAGGACGAAACGCGCCGCCTGCACGACGAGAAGGTCGCCGAGTTGCAGACCGAGATCGAGCGGATCCGCGCCGAGGCCGCCCTCGCCGAGGGAGCCCTGGAATCGGCCCGCCGCGACCGCGCCCGCCTGCAGATGGCCCTGCTGGGCGCCACCAGCGACGACCTGGCCGTGGCGGGGTAAGCTGCTCTTTCTGTCATTGACGTCATCGTGATCCCGGGCCTCGCGCCCGGGATTTTCGTTTGGTCTGCTCCCTACGGGACCTTGCCGGTCTCGACATAGAGCTTCAGCCGATCGAACTGCTCGCCCAACACCTGGTCGACGACCGGGGCGATCTTGTCGAGGCCGCCCTTCATGTAGCCGCCGACGTCATAGGTCTGGGTCAGGGTGGTCTTGCCGTCCTTCTCCGCCAGGGTCCAGCCCAGGTGCCCGGCCGCGCCGGACATCTGCAGCGGGCCCAGGCCGCCGAACAGCCGCAGGCCCTGGCCCGGCTGGGCGTAGACCACGCTCATGTGCAGCACCGAGCCGCCGCCCGGCAGCTTCTCGCAGAAACAGCCGCCCGACATCGCCGCCAGCGACAGATTGGCCGCCGAGCCCGACCAGGTGTGGTCCTTGTTCCACCAGGCCGAGGGCTGGATCAGGGCGGCGTAGACCTTGTCGGCGGGCGCGTTCAGCACCGCCTCGCGCCGGACCTCGAAACCGTTGGCCTGGGCGTCGACCACCTCGGCGTGCGCCGCGGTGGTGGCGAGGGCCAGGGCGGCGGCGAGGAGGAATTTCATCAGACCCACCATGGCTTCCGCGCGCAAAAAACCCCGCCGGAGCGGGGTGAATCTGCGTCGTGAAATGGCTTGACGTCGCCATGGCTCACGACGGCCCCGGGTGGGGTCTTAGGCGCGGATCGCCAAGGCGAGAGCCGCTTACGGAGACGTAAATGCCTCTCTACAGGTGTTTTGTCAAGTGGGAGAGGCCTATTCCGTTCAAGATGCAGGCCCGAACCTTGCCGAGGTGTTGGGCGCTTATTCTGGAATAGTAGTATTGTCGGCGGCCATCAACAGCCTTTCCCGTTCTTATGAAGTCGAGTCGATGAAAGCCGACACTGGAGATCATGTCTCCTTTCACCCAGACGCCGTCGCTCTGCATCCAATCGGGAAGTTCGGGACGGATATCGATTTGACAATGATAGGCCATGGGCGGAGCCGGTGGCGTCGTGCTCAAGGCGACGACGGTGCAAAGGCCCGGCCTCGCCGCGATCTTTGGACTCACGACGACCACCGGGCGGCGTTTGACCATCTCGGGTTCGCGAAATCCCGAACCGAAGTCGCACATCAACAAAGAACCGATGGGCGGATGCTCTTTGATCGCCACGTTGATCCCTCAGGTCAAACTCAACCTTAGGAACATGTGCGGCTTGCTTCAAGCCGCCGCGAACGCCAGCGGGCCGCCCCAGAAGCTCTCGACCAGGCCGTTCTGCGGGCCCGGCTGGCCGGTGGTCAGGAACTGGCGCCCGCCGCCGGTTCCGGGATCGAGTTCCGGGTGGCGCTGCAGGTAGAGCGCCAGGGCGTCGGCCGTCGCGGCCGGCTGGTGGATGACCGGGGTGCCGGCCGGCAGGGCGGCGCGGAAGATGTCGGCGATGATCTCGTAATGGGTGCAGCCCAGCACGGCGCGGTCGGGATAGCGGCCGATGCGGGTCTTCAGCGCCTGGACATAGCCCTCGACCGCCCTGGCCAGGTCGACCGCCCCGGCGTCGGCCTCGATCATAGGCACAAGGTCCGGGCAGGGTTGCGAGAACACCGCGATGTCCTGCTTGCGCTTGTCGATCTCGATCTCGTAGACGCGCGAATGGGTCGTGCCCTGGGTCGAGAAAACCCCCAGCACGTCGAGCTGCTCGACCTTGTCGCCGCGCCGCTCGGCCTCGTGCTCCCAGGGCAGGCCGGTGGCCGCCTCGATGGTCGGGACGATGATGCCCAGCACATTGACCGGCCGGCCCAGGGCCTTGCGATAGCCGGGCAGCCAGGTCTGCTGCAGGCGGCGCAGGGCGATGGCCGAGGCGGTGTTGCAGGCCAGGACCACCAGGCTGGCGCCGGTCGCGAACAGCCGCTCGCAGCCGGCCCGCGTCAGGTCGACGATTTCCTCGCCCGGTCGCCCGCCATAGGGGGCGTTGGCCTGGTCGGCGAGATAGACGAAGTCCGCCTGGGGCAGACGCTGCACGAGGGCGCGGTGGACCGTGAGGCCGCCCACGCCGGAGTCGAAGACGCCGATGGACATGCCCCTGGCTTAGCGCGCGGCTGCGGAGGCGTCCACGCGCCGGGCTTGAGATTTTGGTGCAGACACCGCGCAGGCGGGGTGGAAACGCCTCGGCGGCGGGCGCGTTGTCGATGAACCTGTCGCAGAATTCATGTTCGGCGGGCGTTTTTGTCGGAAAACCACCTACGCATGCACGGCGCGCCGTCCTAGGGTCGAGGTTCGTCCTTCCGGAGACCCTGCCTTGAAGCGTCGCTCCTTCCTCGCCGCCGCCAGCGCCACGGCCCTGATCCCCATGACCGCCAAAGCCACCGCCCCCGACAATCCGCTGCTGGCCCCCTGGACGGGGCCGCACGGCGGCCTGCCGCCGTTCGACAAGGTCAAGCCCGAGCTGTTCGGCCCGGCCTACGAGGCGGCCATGGCCCAGGAGCGCCAGGAAATCTTCGTCCTGACCGCCAAGCGCTCGGCGCCGACCTTCGAGAGCATCGTCGCAGCGCTGGAGAATTCGGGCCGCGCCCTGACCCGGATCAACGCCGTGTTCGGGGTGTTCACCTCGACCATGAACGACGCGGCCATGCAGAAGGTCGAGGCGCAGACCACCCCGAAGCTGGCGGCCTTCAGCGACGAGATCATCCAGAACGAGCAGCTGTTCGCCCGCATCAAGGCGGTCTACGACGCCCGCGAGACCGCAGGCCTGACGCCCGAGCAGAAGCGCCTGACCTGGGTGATCCACAACAACTTCACCCGCCAGGGCGCAGCGCTGGACAAGGCTAAGAAGGCCCGGCTGGGCGAGATCAACCAGGCCCTGGCCAGCCTCTACACCCAGTTCAGCCAGAACGAGCTGGCCGACGAGGAAAGCTACACCCTGGTGCTCGACGCCGAGGCCGACCTGGCCGGCCTGCCCGAGGCGACCCGCGCCTCGGCCGCCGCGGCTGCCGAGGACAAGGGCCTGAAGGGCAAGTGGCTGTTCTCCAACACCCGCTCGTCGATGGAGCCCTTCCTGGTCTATTCCGAGCGCCGCGACCTGCGCGAAAAGGGCTGGCGGATGTGGATCTCGCGCGGCGACAACAACGACGCCCACGACAACAAGAAAGTGATCACCGGCATCCTCAAGCTGCGAGCCGAAAAGGCCCAGCTGCTCGGCTTTCCGACCTACGCCCACTGGGTCACCGCCGACCAGATGGCCAAGACCCCGGACGCGGCCATGGCCCTGATGATGCAGGTCTGGGCCCCGGCCGTGGCCCGCGTCCACGAGGAGGTCGCCGACATGCAGAAGGTCGCCGACGCCGAAGGGGCGAAGTTCAAGATCGCGCCCTGGGACTACCGGCACTACGCCGAGAAGGTCCGCAAGGCGCGGTATGACCTCGACCAGAACGAGGTGAAGTCCTACCTGCAGCTGGAAAAGCTGCGCGAGGCCATCCACTGGGCGGCCGGCCAGCTCTACGGCTTCACCTTCACCCAGATCAGCGACGTGCCGGTCTGCCATCCGGACGTGCGCGTCTGGGAGGTGACCAAGGGCGGCCCCAATGGGAAGCAGCGCGTGGGCCTGTGGTACTTCGACCCCTATGCCCGGGCCGGCAAGCAGTCGGGGGCCTGGATGAGCGAGTATCGCAGCCAGGAGCGGTTCCGCGGCGAGGTGACGCCGATCGTCTCCAACAACTGCAACTTCGTGAAGGGCAAGGCCGGCGAGCCGGTGCTGATCTCCTGGGACGACGCCGTCACCCTGTTCCACGAGTTCGGCCACGCCCTGCACGGCCTCAATTCCAATGTCACCTATCCGACCCTGGCCGGCACCAATGTGGTCCGCGACTTCGTCGAATTCCCCAGCCAGCTCAACGAGCACTGGCTGCCGACCAAGCCGGTGCTGACCAAGTTCGCCGTCCACTACCAGACCGGCCAGCCGATCCCCGACGCCCTGGTGGCCAAGATCGAGAAGGCCAAGACCTTCAACCAGGGCTTCAAGACCGTCGAGTACCTGGCCTCGGCGATCTACGACATGAAGATCCACCTGGCGGCCAAAGGGCAGGCCATCGACCCGGCGGCGTTCGAGAAGACGACGATGGACGAGATCGGCATGCCGTCGGAGATCGTCATGCGCCACCGGCCCACCCAGTTCGGCCACATCTTCTCGGGCGACGGCTATTCGGCCGGCTATTACAACTACATCTGGGCCGACACCCTGACCGCCGACGCCGCCGAGGCCTTCGCCCAGGCGCCGGGCGGCTTCTACGACAAGCCCCTGGCCAAGCGCCTGCACGACGACATCATGAGCGTCGGCAACACCATCGAGGCCGGCGAGGCCTTCCGCCGCTTCCGCGGCCGCGACGTGCAGATCGGCGCCCTGATGCGCGACCGCGGCTTCCCGGTTCCGCCGGGGGCGTAGGGCGGCAAGGTTCTTTTTCCTTCCCGTCGGCGGATGGGGGTGAACGCGAAGCGTTCCTCGCGCCGCCGACTCAGCAGTCACCCCCATCTCCGACCCTTCCCCCATCGAGGGGGAAGGGAGTCATGCTGCGCGCCGGCTTACTTTTCAGATATATCTAAAACCACTCTTGACGCCATCCTAATCCGATATATCTATAATTCCGATATAACGAAACAGGATCGAACTCTCAATGTTTGGACGTCATTTCCACCCCCACCCCGGCCGTCATGGCCATCACAGCCGCCATCCGTTCGGCTTCCACGGCCATGAAGGCCATCATCGTCGCGGCGGCCGCATGGGTCGGTTCTTCGACCATGGCGACCTGCGCCTGGTCGTGCTCAAGCTGATCGCCGACAAGCCCAGCCACGGCTACGAGCTGATCAAGGCCGTCGAGACCGCCGCCGGCGGCGCCTACAGCCCCAGCCCGGGCGTGATCTACCCGACCCTGACCCTGCTCGAGGAGCTGGGCTACGTCACCGCGGCCGACGCCGGCGGCGGCAAGAAGCTCTACACGATCACCGACGAGGGCCGGGCCTTCCTCGACAGCAACAGCCAGCCGGTCCACGGCCTGTTCACGCGGATGGCCGAGGCCGCCGCCCAGAGCGCCGCCTTCTCGCCGCAGATTCTGCGGGCCCGCGAGAACATCAAGACCGCCCTGCGCCTGAAGCTGACCGCCGGCGCCCTGACGGCCGAACAGGTCTCGGCCATCGCCAAGATCCTGGACGAGGCGGCGGCCGCCATCGAAGGGGTCTAGCGATCATGCAAAGCCACGCCCGCCTGACCACCGACAAGGCCGCCCGCTACATGACCCAGTTGGCCAAGCACTGGTCGCACCGCTTCGAGGTCGCGCTTGACGCGACCTCGGCCCGCATCCCGCTGCCGCTCGGCACCTGCGTGATGCTGGCCGAGCCGGACGGCCTGAACGTCACCGTCGAGGCTCCTGTCATGGAGAGCCTCGCGCGGCTGGAGGACGTTGTCGCCGAGCACCTGTTGCGATTCGCCTTCCGCGAGCCGGTCACCCGCCTGGCCTGGACGCGGGCCTGGGAAGCCGGCCGGATCGACCCGCCGGCGTTGAGGATCAACCGCCTTACAGCCTAGGGGGCGGATGCCGATCGCCTTTTCGGGGAATTCTTCGCCGGACGAGCCGTTAACCCTACTTGCGCAACCCCGCGACCGGGCGTTCTATCGTCGCAAGCTCCAGCGAGAGAGCTTTCGGAGGAAACCCATGGGTCACGTGGTTCACAACGTCCATTTCCGCCCGCGGCCCGACCATCCCCGGCATCGCGGCCATGGCCGTGGGGCCCGGCTCATCGCCGTCGCGGGTTTCAATCTGCTGGTGTGGAGCGGCCTGGTCCTGCTGATCGCGCACGCGATCTGAAGGTCAGCCCAGGCCGCGCAGCACGTCGAGCCGCCGCATCGCCTTGCCCGGCAGGGCCGAGACCGGTCCGAGCGGCAGGGCCTCGGCGACTTGCCGCACGCGATAGGCCGCCTGGCGGGCGAGGGTCGAGACCGAGGGCGCGCCCAGGAAGCCGAACGTCACCATCTGTTGGCGGTTGGACAGCTCGCGCTTGAAGCGATAGTCGCCGGCCCCAAGGTCCAGCCGTTTGTAGGGGCTGGAATCCAGGCCGCGCAGGATGTCCTGGAACAGCAGCAGGCCCGGCGAGTAGCGCTCGAAGCGCGGGTCGTGGGCGATCAGCCAGCCGTGAATCGTGCCGCCGCCGCGCAGGTGGAAATGCGCCGCCGCCAGCTCGTCGCCCAGGTGCAGGGTGTAGAGGCCGCCGCCGAACGCCGGGTCGCGGACCTCGCGCAGCGCCTCGATCAGCCGCATCACCCAGGGGGTCTTGAACAGGTCGGTCTGGCCGGTCGCCGCCAGCTGGGCCCGTTTCCAGGCGATCAGCTGCTCGAAGTCGGCCCGCGAGTCCGACAGGGCGGTGAACCGCGCCGGCCCGACCTCGCGCTCGACCTTGCGGCGCTTCTTGTCGATGTCCTTGAGCACGCCGATCCCGGCCGCCCGGCGCTCGGCCTCATAGGCGGCGTAGCCGTCGCCGAGCTCGACGATCCATGAGGTGCACTGGCCGCGACCGTGGCCGCGAAAGCCCGGATCCTCGGCCTGCATGTGGCAGAAATCGTAGCGCGAGACGCCCATCGCTCTCAGCATGGCGCGGGGGTCGGCGGTGACGTCCTGGCGGGCCACCACGGCCTGGTAGTCGCACATCGGCGCGCCCGGCGGCATGGCGGTGGGGCCGCGCTGGCGTACGGCGAGGAAGGCGGCGGCCTCGCCGGCCCCGTCCCGCTGGATCGCCACCCGCACGCCGCTGGCCGGACCCTGGGCTTGGGCCACGGCCTGCGCCCAATGCGGCGACAGGAAGGGGCTGTCGAACCGCGGATCGGACGCCTGCGCGGCCGACCAGCTCTCGCAGGCCTCCGGCGACAGTTCCAGGGCGGGGACGACGTCGATCTTCAAGACAAACCTCGCTCCGGCCAGCGGACATGCGGCCGAAATCGAGGCGATCTTGATCCCGATAGATTTCCCTGAGGTTTACGCCGCGGCGAACGCCGTTCTTCAGGTTGCGGACTGTCAGTCCATCAGCTTTTTCGACAGATAGACATATTCCAGGGCCTGGCGGCGGGCCGTTTCGGCCAAGTTGGCGCTGGCGGCGTGGCCGCCGTCGATGTTCTCGTAATAGAGCACCGGATAGCCGAGGTCCTCCAGCCGGGCGGCGGCCTTGCGGGCGTGGGCCGGGTGGACGCGGTCGTCCTTGGTCGAGGTCTCGATGAACACCTCGGGATAGGGCCGGCCGGCCTTGAGGTTGGAATAGGGGTCGTACTTGGCGATCACCGCCCGCTGGGCCGGTATGGCCGGGTCGCCGTACTCGCCCACCCAAGAGGCGCCGGCCCCGATCTGGCTGTAGCGGATCATGTCGAACAGCGGCACCTGCACGACGATGGCGTTGTAGAGCTCGGGCCGCTGGGTCAGGGCCACGCCCATCAGCAGGCCGCCATTGCTGCCGCCCATGATCCCCAGGCGGCGGGGCGAGGTGATCCTGCGGTCGATCAGGTCCTGCGAGACGGCGAAGAAATCGTCATAGGCCTTCTGGCGGTTTTCCTTCAGCGCCGCCTCGTGCCAGCGCGGCCCGAACTCGCCGCCGCCGCGGATATTGGCGACCACATAGGTCCCGCCCCGCTCCAGCCACAGCTTGCCCATCACCCCCGAATAGGCCGGGGTCATCGACACCTGGAAGCCGCCATAGGCGTAGAGCAGGGTCGGGGCCGAGCCATCGTACTTCACGGCCTTGGGACGGACGACGAAATAGGGGATCTTGACTCCGTCGCGGCTGGTCGCCTCGAACTGCTCGACCACGTGGGTGGAGGCGTCGAAACGGGCGGGCGAGGCCTTGACCTGCTCCAGCGTCAGCGAGGCCGCGTCGGCCAGCCAGTAGGTGGTCGGGGTCAGGTAGCCGGTGACGCTGACGAACAGGCGCTCGTCCTTCTCCGAGGTCGAACCCACGCCGATCGTCGAATTGGCCGGCAGGGCCAGCTTCCGGAAAGTCCAGCCCCCCGGACCGTGGCCGTAGGCGTAGGCGGCGCCGGTGACGTTGTCGAGCAGGCCGACGATCAGCCGGGTGCGGGTGCTGGCCACCTGTTCGACCGACTGGCGGGCGGTGGGCCGCAGCACCAGGGTGGCGACGGCCTTGGCCGGATCGGCCTTCAGCGCCGCCAGGTCGAAGCTGAGCAGGTCGCCGGTCTTGAAGCCGCGCTCGGCCCAGTCCTGCTCCAGCGACAGCACCAGCTGGCCGGCGACATAGGCCTGGATCGAGCTCTTCAGCGGGAAGGGCAGCTTGATCGGGCCGCCGTCGGCCAGCAGATAGGTCTCGTTCTCGAAGAAGCTGACGCCGCGATAGGCCAGCACCGCCTGGACGACGCCGTCGCTGTCGCGCACCACATTGGGGCCGACCGACACGTCGTCGACGGTTCCGCGATAGAGCTCCTTGGCGTCGGCCAGGGCCTGGCCGCGCTTCAGCGCCTTGAGCACATAGGGATAGCTCGACTTGGTGACCTGGCCCGGCTCCCATTCGCGGGCCACCAGCACGGTGTCGCGGTCCAGCCACTCGACGTTCTGCTTGCCCTCGGGCAGCACGAAGCCGCCGGGAACGAAGCTGCGCGTGACGGTGTCGAATTCGCGGATGGTCACCGCGTCCTTGCCGCCGTCCGACAGGGTGACCAGGCAGCGGGTGTCCTCTGGCGGCAGGCACTGCGCGCCCTTGAACACCCAGTTGGCGTTCTCGGCCTTGGCCAGGGCGTCGACGTCGAGCAGCGTCTGCCACTGCGGCGTGGCCGTGCGGTAGCTGTCCAGCGTCGTCGCCCGCCACAGGCCGCGCACGTGGTCGGCGTCCTGCCAGAAGTTGCGCAGGGATCCGTCGCCGGCGAACGACACGCCCGGCACCCGGTCCTTGGCGTTGAGGATGGCCAGGGCCTGGGCCTGGAGCTCGGCATAACGCCCGTCGCCCTGCAGCACCGGCAGGCTGTGGGCGTTCTGGGCCTTGGCCCAGTCGAGGGCGCGGGTCCCCTCGATCTCCTCCATCCACCTGTAGGGATCGTCCTTGCCCAGTTCGGTGAGCGGCGTGCGGGCCTCGGTGTCGGCCGGAACCGCGGGTTCGGCCGCCTGGGCCGTGGTCGAAAAGGTGGAGGTCATGAGACTCGTGGAGGCGAGAAGGGCCAGAAGCAGGCTGCGCATGTAGGCGTCCATCGGCGATGATGACAGAGCCTAGCCAGCGGCGCCGTTCGACGCCAGCGGCCCGTCGAAACGGCCAAAAGGCCGCAACTTCCGCCCAGCCCTGACGCGGCCACGTTTTTTCGACTATATAGCCGGAACCATGAGCCGCACCTTTCTGAAGATGAACGGTCTGGGCAACGACTTCGTCGTGCTCGAGACCGCCACCCAGCCGTTCCATCCGACGGCGGAGGAGATCCGCGCCATCGCCAAGCGGGACGGCGGCATAGGCTGCGACCAGGTGATCGCCATCGATCCGCCGCGGGCGGAGGGCGCCAGCGCCTATGTGCGGTTCTGGAATTCCGACGGCGAGGAGATCGGGGCCTGCGGCAACGGCACCCGATGCGTGGCCTGGCTGCTGATGGAGTCGGCCAAGAAGACGTCCGTGGCTTTCGACACCGTGACCGGACGGCTGTCGGGGGTGATGGCCGGCGACAAGCGGGTGACGGTCGACATGGGTCCGCCCGGCCTCGACTGGCGGCAGATCCCGCTGGCCGAGGAGATGGACACCGCCCGGGTCGAGCTGCAGGTCGGCCCGATCGACGCGCCCCTGGTCCACACCCCGGTCTGCGTCTCGATGGGCAATCCGCACGTGGTGTTCTTCGTCGACGCCCCGGTCAGCGACGATTTCGCGCGGGGGACCGGATCCCTGATCGAGCATCACCCCCTGTTCCCGGAAGGGGTCAATGTCGGCTTCGCCCACGTTGCCGCCCGCGACCACATCCAGCTGAAGGTCTGGGAGCGCGGCGCCGGCCTGACGGCGGCCTGCGGCACCGGGGCCTGCGCGGCCCAGGTGGCGGCGGTGCGCCGCGGCCTGACCGACCGGGTCGCCAAGGTCGAGTTCGAGAGCGGCGCCCTGACCATCGAGTGGCGCGAGAGCGACGGCCACGTGATCATGACCGGCCCGGTGACCCTGGAATTCACCGGCAAGCTGCCCGAGCGGGTCGCGGCGTGACCGACTCCGTGCTCTACGACAAAGCCGACTGGCATTCGGGTGGAGATTTTCCTGATGATCTTCCGCCCGTCGCCGGTGGGACGCACATCGGGATGTTTTTCGCTTGGGCGGCCATCCACGACTTAGCCGGGGAGCTTCATCGTGAGGATTTTCCGGAGGGTCTTGCGTCACTGATCGACCGTCGCGTCACGCCGGCTCAGGCTTGCGAAGAGTTGTTGGATGGGAAATTCCACGACGAGGATCTGTCACCCGAAGGCAATGCGTTTGCGCAGGCCTACTACAATGCCAAAGGCTACTATCGAGATCTCGGCGCGGTGAGCACGGCGCTTGAGCTTGCCTCTGTCTATCACATTCCGGATTCATGGGTGTCATACGACCTGATCGCCCCATACATCGACAAGCAATTCAAGAAGTGGAAGAGGCCAGGCCTGTTGGGTCGGCTTTTCGAGCGATGACCGAAGATACCGCCATAAAGGTCGATGAAGACGACGTCGCCATCGTCACCTTCGGCTGCCGGCTGAACGCCTATGAGTCCGAGGCCATTCGGGCCCGGGCCGCCGCCGACGGCCTCAGCGACGCCGTGGTGTTCAACACCTGCGCGGTGACCAACGAGGCCGTGCGCCAGGCTCGGCAGGCGATCCGCAAGGCGCGGCGCGAGCGGCCCGACGCCCGGCTGATCGTCACCGGCTGCGCCGCCCAGATCGACCCCGCCGCCTTCGCCGCCATGCCCGAGGTCGACCTGGTGCTGGGCAACGCCGAAAAGGCCGCGCCGGGGGCCCTGCTCGACACCTCCACCCGCGTGCGGGTCAACGACATCATGTCGATCAAGGAGACGGCGGGCCACCTGATCGCAGGCCTCAAGGATCGCGCCCGGGCCTATGTCGAGGTCCAGAACGGCTGCGACCACCGCTGCACCTTCTGCATCATCCCCTATGGTCGCGGCAATTCGCGCTCGGCCCCGGCCGGCGAGGTGGTCGAGCAGGTCCGCCGCCTGGCCGCCGAGGGCTATAACGAGGTGGTGCTGACCGGCGTCGACGTCACCTCGTGGGGCGCCGACCTGCCCGGCCAGCCGACCCTGGGCCAGTTGGTCGGCCGCATCCTGCGGCTGGTCCCCGACCTGCCGCGCCTGCGGCTGTCGTCGATCGACGCCGCCGAGATCGATCCGGACCTGTTCAGGCTGCTGGAGACCGAGCCGCGGCTGATGCCCTATCTGCACCTGAGCCTGCAGGCCGGCGACGATCTGATCCTCAAGCGCATGAAGCGCCGCCACAGCCGGGCCGACGCCCTGAGGCTGGTCGAGAGCGTGCGGGCCGTGCGCCCCGACACCGCCTTCGGCGCCGACCTGATCGCCGGCTTCCCGACCGAGACCGACGAAGCCTTCGAGAACACCCTGAGGCTGGTCGAGGAGGCGGGCCTGGCCTTCCTGCACGTCTTTCCCTACAGCGCCCGGCCCGGCACCCCGGCCGCCCGGATGCCGCCGGTCAAGGGTCCGGTGATCAAGGACCGCGCCCGGCGCCTGCGCGAAGCGGGCCAGGCGGGGCTGGAGCGGCATCTGGGCCGCCAGGTGGGCCGCATCCTCTCCGGCCTGGTCGAGCGCGACGGCGTGGCCCGGGCCGAGGACTTCACCGAGATCGCCTTCGATCCCGCCTCGGGGGGCGCCGCCCCGCAGGGCCAGATCGCCGCCTTCCGGGTCACCGGCCATGACGGAACCCGGGTGATCGCGGAGCTCGCCGCCTGAACTCGATCTTGACGACCGCCGCCCTGGCCGCGGCCCTGCTGACCGCCGCCCCGGCCGCCCTGGCGCAAACCCAGGCCCAGGCGCCGCCGGTCGTCCTGACCTTCCCCGCCCCGGCCACCGAGGACACCCCGCCCGCCCCGTTCCAGCCGGTCGGCCCTATCCGGCCGGTGACGCTGAGCGTGATGACCTACAATGTCGAGGGCCTCCCCTGGCCGGTGCGGACCGGGCGCGGCTCCAAGCTCAAGGCCATCGGCGAGCAGCTGGCGGCCCTGCGCGCCCGGGGCCTGCAGCCCGACGTCGTACTGCTGCAGGAGGGCTTTCGGGCCGAGGTCGCCGACCTGATCGAACGGAGCGGCTATCCCCATGTCGCCCGCGGCCCGCGCAAGAAGCAACGCGACGGCAGCCTGCTCAGCCGGGACGACCGGCCGCGCTACAAGCGCGTGAAGTACCGTCGCAAGGGCGAGGGCTGGGGCAAATGGGGCTCCAGCGGCCTGTGGGTGCTGAGCGACCACCCAATCAACTGGGTCAAGTCGCACGCCTACCACTATTGCGCCGGCCTCGACTGCCTGGCCAACAAGGGGGTGATGCTGGTCAGCCTCGACGTGCCGGGCCTGCCGGTTCCGGTCGAGATCGCCGACACCCACCTGAACTCCAAGGGCGCCTCGGGCGTGCCGCGCAACCGCAACCGCGTCGCCCACCACCTGCAGGCGGCCGAGCTGGGGCGGTTCATGCAGGCCGACCGCACCCCGGGCGCCCCGCTGATCGTCGGCGGCGACTTCAACGTCATGCACGCGCCCGACCGCTACGACTATGTGATGCAGCGCTACCCGTTCGAGGTGGTCAGCCAGGTCTGTTTCCAGACGCCGCAGAGCTGCGACGCCAAGATCTCGGCCGACGGCGACGCCCCTTGGCTCGACACCCAGGACCTGATCGGCTTCAAGGCCGGCGACCGGGTGGCGATCCGGCCGATCCAGGTCGAGGCCCGCTTCGACGGCTCGGCCACCGGTGGGCCGGTGCTGTCCGATCACGACGCCTATGAAGTGACCTTCCGCCTGACGCCGCTGCCCGCTCCCCAGCCCTGAGGCCCTCCATGCCTGATCCGTCCTCGCCCCTGACCGGCGGCTGCCAGTGCGGCGCGGTGCGTTTCCGGGTGGAGGGAGAGGTCGGCCGCGCCTCGATCTGCCACTGCCGCATGTGCCAGAAGGCCTTCGCCGGGCCGTTCGGGGCGCTGGTGACCGTGGCGGTCGCCGGCCTGACCTGGACCCGCGGGGCCCCGGCCGGCTTTCAGAGCTCCGACGCGATCCGGCGCGGCTTCTGCGCGGCCTGCGGCACGCCGCTGACCTTCGAATGGAGCGCCGAGCGGATCGACCTGGCGGTGTTCGCCTTCGACGATCCGTCCCGGGTCGAGCCGGTGGTGCAGCTGGCCGTCGAGGGCCGCCCGGCCTGGATGGACCACCTGGCCGATCTGCCGGTGCGCCCGCCGCAGGGGCCGTCGGGACCGGTGATCAGCCGCCAGCACCCTGACCACGACACCTGAGCGCGTTCCCAGCTTTTTCGTTCATCCCCGCGAAGGCGGTAAACTACGATATTCCTCATCCTGAGGCGCCCGCGTAGCGGGTCTCGAAGGACGCGGCGCCGGTCCGCTTCGCGGCAAACGGACTATGACAGGATCGATCCGGAGACGGTGAGTGGAACAGGAGATCAGTATCATTCGCGACGAGGCCGACTACCTGGCGGCCCTGGCGGTTTATGAAGCCTATTTCGACAACGAACCCCCGGCCGGCAGCGAGGACGGCGATCGCTTCGAGCGCCTGGGCCTGTTGCTGGCCGAATACGAAGTGAAGACGGGCATTCAGCCCTGAACTTCACTCCCGTTGCGGCTCGCAAGCTCCACCAGCCGCGCGATCAGTTCGGGCGGCACGAAGCCCGAGCCTCCGAGATAGAGGCCGCCGATGCGGATCCGCCGGCTCGTCCACGGCGCTTCAACCGCCCAGACGCGTCGCCGCAGGAGGATCTCGAGATGGTACGGCGAGCGCCATCCGGCCTGGCGAATGCGGAGGATATTTCCCCACGGCGCCGCCTGGCCGCAAAGAGAGGGGTGGAAGGTCAGGCCGTAGGCGTCGACCACGAGCATGGGCCGGCGGTCGACCGCGCGCCACAAGGCCCCGAACCCGCGTGCGCAAAGCCAGACCGTCGCCGCCGCCAGGGCCGTGCAAGTGATCGCAAGGTCGGAAACCGTCCTCGACAGGAACGGGATCTGCGGCCCCTCCGGAGGGAGAAGCGTATCGGGGAAGATCAGGAAGTAGAGGCAGCACCCCAGGGTGAAGACGGCGAGGGGCAGTGCGGCCACCAGCACTAGGACGTCCAGGGCCGTACCGGCCGGAATGAGGATTTCCCGCTCTTCGCTCACGCCCGCTCCTCGCCCCCCGCAAACCCCGGCAGGCTCCAGCCCAGCTTGATCGCGCAGGCTCGCAGGCCGAAGGCGGCGGCGAAGCCGGCGATTCCTGCCGGCCAGAAGGCCGCGCCCAGCAAGGTCAGGCCCGCGAACACGCCGGCCCCCAGCAGGGCGGCGGTGATGTAGATCTCGCGGCGCAGCAGCAGGTTCGGCTCCTCGGCCAGCACGTCGCGCAGGATGCCGCCGAAGGCGGTGGTCAGCACGCCCATCACCACCGCGGTGAACGGATGGACGCCCAGGCTGAGAGCCTTGCCGTGCCGACCACGGCGTAGGCGGCCATGCCCAGGGCGTCGAGCCACAGCAGGGCCCGGAACCGCCAGCCGCGCTTGCCCAGCAGCCAGACGACGACAGCCGCCGCCAGGCAGACCATCACGTAACCTGGCCGCTGCACCCAGAACACCGGCGCGCCGATCAGCAGGTCGCGCAGGGTGCCGCCGCCCATCCCGGTGATGGCGGCGAAGAAGCCGAAGGTGATGATGTCGTGCTTGCGCCGCGCGGCCGCCAGCGCCCCGGTCGCGCCGAACACGGCGACGGCGGCGTAATCGAGCCAGAACAGCGTGGTCGACAGAGCGTCCATTGGCGTTTCATGCCACGGCCGATGGAGCCTGTCTCAGGCTCCATCCCTATTTATTGGAGCGTGGCGGACGCTGAAACCGCTCACACTTTCAGCCGCCACGCTCTAAAGGAACGCCATGAACGAAAAGCCCGAGCAGAAAAAAGGCTGGTTCCAGCGCCTGACCTCCGGCCTGGCCCGGTCGTCCCAGGCGATGACCGAGCAGGTCGCCGGCGCCTTCACCAGGAAGCCGCTGGACCAGGAACAGCTGGACCAGCTGGAAGAGATGCTGATCGAGGCCGACTTGGGCCCGCAGATCGCCGCCCGCATCGCCGACGCCTTCGGCAAGGCGCGGTTCGGCAAGTCCTCGACCGAGACCGAGGTCAAGGAGGCCCTGGCCGAGCTGGTCGCCGCCGAACTGGTCGACCGCGAGGGCAGCTTCGACCCGCTGTCAGGCCCCAGGCCCTATGTGGTGCTGTTCATCGGCGTCAACGGCTCGGGCAAGACCACCACATTGGGCAAGATCGCGTCGGACCTTACTGGAAAAGGCGCCAAGGTGCTGATCGCCGCCGGCGACACCTTCCGCGCCGCCGCCGTCGAGCAGCTGAAGGTCTGGGCCGACCGGGCCGGGGCCGACTTCATGTCGCGCCCGCCCGGGGCCGACGCCGCCGCCCTGGCCTATGAGGCCGTCGAGCGCGCCAAGCTCGAGGGCCATGACGTGGTGCTGATCGACACCGCCGGCCGGCTGCAGAACAAGCAGGGGCTGATGGACGAGCTGCTGAAGGTCATCCGGGTGCTCAAGAAGGTCGATCCGGACGCCCCGCACGAGACCCTGCTGGTGCTCGACGCCACGGTCGGCCGCAACGCCCTGGCCCAGGAGAAGATCTTCGGCAACCAAGTCGGGGTCTCGGGCATCGTGATGACCAAGCTGGACGGCACGGCGCGCGGCGGGGTGCTGGTGCCGGTGGCCCGGGCCAGCGACAGCCCGATCAAGCTGATCGGGGTCGGCGAGGGCGTCGACGACCTGCAACCGTTCGACGCGCGGGCCTTCTCGCGCTCGCTGGTGGGGCTGGAGGACTGAGCCATGACCGACACGCCTCCGCCCGCGCGCGCGCGCGCACCAGAGACCGGCCACAAGAAGCAAGCCGCCTGGGTGCGGACCGCCGTCGACTACGGCGCGCCGATCGCCTTCGCCGTCGCCTTCTTCACCACCAAGAACTTCCAGACCGCCACCTGGGTGCTGGTCGCCGCCTCGGCCCTGGCCCTGGCCCTGGGCTATCTGGTCGAGCGCCGGGTGGCCCTGCTGCCGCTGTTCTCCGGCGTCATGGCCCTGATCTTCGGGGTCCTGGGCCTGGTGTTCCACAGCGACGTGTTCGTGAAGGTCAAGGTGACGGTGGTCAACGCCGCCCTGGCCGCGTTCATGATCGGCGGGGTGTTGACGGGCCGCGCGCCGCTCAAGGCGCTGATGGGCGAGGCGGTGCACCTGCCCGACGCCGCCTGGCGGACCCTGACCCTGCGCTATGGCGGCTATTTCGCTTTCGCCGCTGTGGCCAACGAGATCGTCCGCATGACCCAGAGCACCGACATGTGGGTGAAGTTCCGCATCGGCCTGCTGCCGCTGGCCTTGCTGTTTTCGCTGAGCCAGGCGCCGTTCATGATGAAGCACATGGCCAAGGGCGATGAGGCCGCGCCTCCCGAGCCGCCGGACGCCGGTTTCTAGATCTCTCGCCGGCCCATCCGGCTTCGGCCGCCCACGGACCATCTGTCGTCAAATCGACTTGGAACCATGGTATTTAGAAGTCCGTCGACGGAAACGAGGGACGACGGACCATGGCCAAGACCAAGGGCGACAAGGACGGCAAGGCCGGACACGGCGGCGTCCTGGAGCGTTCCCCCAGCCATCTGCTGCACCGGGTCCTGCAGCTGGCGCTCGACATCTACACCGAGGAGAGCGGCGCCACCGGCGTCACCCAGCGCCAGTTCGCGGTGCTGGCCGCCGTGGCCGAGAACGAGGGCGTCACCCAGACGGGTCTGGTCCGCGCCACCGGCATCGACCGCTCGACCCTGGCCGACATGGTCGCCCGGATGATCGCCAAGGGCCACCTGGAGCGCCAGCGTTCCGATCTCGACGCCCGCGCCAACACCGTCCGCCTGACCCCGGCCGGCGCCGCCGTGCTGGAGGAGAGCCGTCCCAAGGCGGCCATGGCCGACAGCCGCATCCTGGCCCTGCTCAAGCCCAGCAAGCGCGAGGGCTTCCTCGAACTGCTCGGCGAAATGGCCGCCTCCGACGTCCACGCCGCCGAAGCCGAGCCCAAGGCCAAGAAGATCAAGGCTCCGAAGGCCGACAAGCCGGCTCACAAGGACGGCAAGAAGGACAAGAAACCCAAGAAGGACAAGGCCGCCAAGAAGGCGGCGTGAAACCCTTAGGCGCCGGCCGGGCGACCCTCTAGGATCGCGTCACGCCGAAAGGGCGGCTCGGCCCGCTGGACCTCCCCGGCGCGCGAGCGTCCTGGCAGGAGCCGCCATGGCCAAGGGTCAGAAGAAGTCCAACAAGGAAGTCCGCAAACCGAAGGCCGACAAGAAGACGGCGCCGGCCTCGGTCTCGCCGTTCATCGTCACGCCGGGGAAGAAGTAGCGCCGTTCCTTCGTCTCACGGCGAGACGACCGTCGGCTGGGCGGGACCGGCCCAGGCCGCAAGCGCCGCCGACAGGCCGTCCGCGCGTCCGTCGCTGTCTACCCAGGCGGCATAGCCGTCCGGGCGGATGAGCACGGCGAGGGGAGGCGGAACCTCGTCCAGCACCGGCAGCCGCCAGGGGCCGGCATAGCACGCCTCGACAAGCCGGAGGCGACCGGTCCAGGCCGCCAGGTCCGGGCGGGTCGCCAAGCCAAGGTCGAGCAGCACGGGGCGGGCCGCGTGCAGAAGCTCATAGGTCCGGACCGGCCCGTCCGCGGTCGCCAGGTCGAGGTCGGGCATCCGGCGGCCGAGCAGGGGATGTCCCGCGCCAAGGTCGTAGCAGATGTCCAGGCCCGACATCATGCCGGCGAGCCAGGCGCGCGGCGCGTCCAACTGCAGGAGCTCGGCCATCACCTCGCGCAGGGCGGCCTTGCGGTCGTCGAGGCGGCCCAGCAGCGCCACCTGGGCCATGGTGTTGCGCAGGACGCGGGTGACGACGGGACGTCGCTCGCGCTCGTAGCTGTCGAGCAGGCTCTCGGGGGCGATCTTCCGGACGACCTGCCCGAGCTTCCAGCCGAGATTGACCGCGTCGTGGATGCCGAGGTTCAGGCCCTGGCCGCCGGCGGGGTAGTGGACATGCGCCGCGTCTCCGGCCAGCAGCATCCGGCCCGCGCGATAGGCGGACGCCTGCCGGGCGGCGTCGTTGAAGCGGGAGATCCAGGCCGGATCATGGACGCCGTAGTCCGTGCCGTAGACGGCGACCAGGGCGGCCTTCAGGTCCTCCAGACTGGGCTCACCCGCCTGCCCCAGCTGGGACTCGCTGACCAGGATTCCGACGCCGGAGCCGTCCGGCAGCGGGTTCAGCCCGTGCAGCCCCTGCGCGTCGTGACGCATGCCCCATTCCGGCGTCTGGGCCAGTTTCGCCTCGGCGATGATATGGCTGATCGTCGGCCCCGAGCCGGGGAAGGCGATCCCGGCGGCCTTGCGCACCAGGCTGCGCCCGCCGTCGCAGCCGACCAGATATGCGCCGCGCAGGCGGGCGCCGTCGGACAGGACGACCTCCACCCCCGCGTCGTCCTGGTGGATCTGAGCTGCCGCCTGACCGCGCAGCACCGGCACGGCCAGGTCCTCGACCCAGTCGGCGAGCAGGCGCTCGGTCGGCTGCTGGGCGAGGGCGAGACCGTAATTATGCCGGGTCGGGAAGTCGCTGATGTCCAGCGGCATCCAGGCGAAGCCGGCGACCTGGGCCTTGCGGCCCGCCGCGAGGAAGCGGTCGATCACGCCCCGCTGGTCGAGGATTTCCAGCGTGCGGGCGTGCAGGCCCCCGGCGCGACGGCCGAACAGATCCTGGTTCGGGCGCTGTTCGATGACCACGGCGTCCACGCCCGCCAGCGCCAGTTCGGCGGCCAGCATCAGTCCGGTCGGGCCGCCGCCGACGATCAGTACGTCGTGCTGGATCATGTCACCCTCCTGCTGCGATGAGGGCTCCACAAGCTGCGGATATTTCGGCGCGCGGCAATTCTTGAACGCGGTTATTTTGCGCCCATCTCCAGAATGCCGGGAGATGAATGCGAGCTCGCCGCGACATTTCCGCGGGCGTGCGGCGTACTCCAAAACGCAAACCGCCCGCCTCGCGTCGGCGAGGCGGGCGGCTGCGCGCCATCAGGCCTGGACGCTTAGGCCGGCTGTTGCAGGCCGGCTTCGTTCAGCCATTCGAGAATCTTGGCCTTGGGCATGGCTCCGACCTTCATCGACGACATCTGGCCGCCGCGGAACAGCATCATGGTCGGGATGCCGCGCACGCCGTAGCGCGACGGGGTGGTCGGGCTGTCCTCGATATTGATCTTGGCGACGGTGACGTGGTCGGCCAGTTCCTCGGAGATCTGCTCCAGGGCCGGGGCGATCTGCTTGCACGGACCGCACCACTCGGCCCAGAAGTCGACCAGCACCGGCTTATCGGCCTGCAGGACGTCGCGTTCGAAGGATTCGTCGGTCACCGCTACGGTGCTCATCGGTCAGCTCCATCTGGGCGCCCGGCGGCGAAAGCCTCGCCGGCGCGCGCGGGAAACAAGGGTTTGGGGATTCGCGCCCCGTCTTGCTGCAAGATTTAGGGGTCCCGACCCCCGCCGGCAATGCTCTAGAACAGCCGGGCCAGGGCCTGGGCCATCACCTTTTCTGGTATCGCCATGAGTTTGGGACCGTCGGTCCAGACGATCGCCGCCTCCACCGGCCGGTCCGGGAACACCTGGGCGAGCACCGCCGCATAGATCGCCATCTGGCCCAGATAGGCCGGGTCGGCGTCGTCGATGCGGGCGGGCGAAGGGCGGTTGGTCTTGTAGTCGACGACCAGCACCGCGTCCGGCGTCACCACCAGCCGGTCGACGCGGCCGGAGATCGCCAGCCCCTGGGGCAGGCCCGCGGCCCCGCCGGCCAGGGCGACCTCGGCCCGCGAGCCGGGGCCGAACACCCGGGCGAAGCGGTCGTCCTCCAGCACTCCGAACGCCGCGGCCGCCATTTCCGCGCGCTGGTCGGCGGTCAGGTCGCGCTCGGCGGCCAGCAGCCGGTCGGCCGCAGCGCGCCGGGCGGCGGGGTCGATGTCGGGCAGCAGCTGCAGCAGGCGGTGGATGATCTCGCCGCGCCGGTAGCGGCCCAGGCCCGACACCGCCGCCAGGGGCGAGGGGGCGCCGCCCCGGGCCTCGTCCTCGAGGGTCGAGGGAGCGGCGTAGCGGGCGGCGGGGGTCTCCGGCCGGGCCGGCGCCAGGGTCCAGGCGGGCGTCGGAACCTCGGCGGGTCCTTCGGGCGGCGCCGCGGCGTCCAGGCGCAGCGGGTCGGGGCCGAAGCGCAGGCGGCCGTCCTGGTCGATCTCCCGCACGCCCGGGGCGACGTCCGGATGGGCGAAGGCGGCCTGGGCGGCGGCGTACCAGCCGCCGACGTTCTCGTCCTTGGTCCGGGCGTCGATGCGGCCGCAGAGGACCAGGCGATCGCGCGCCCGGGTCAGGGCCACGTAGTAGAGCCGCAGGGCCTCCTCGGCGTCCTTCTTCTCGCGCCGTTCGCGGGCCCGGGCCGAGGGTTCGCAGTCATTGGCCTTGGACGCGCACCACAGAAAGCCGCCCTCCTCGGTCGCCATCAGCGGCGAGCCGCGCGCCCCGCCCTTCATCGTCGTCTCGGGCAGGAAGACGATCGGCGCCTCCAGGCCCTTGGCCCCGTGGGCGGTCATCACCCGCACCTCGCGCCGGACGCCCTCCATCTCGCGCTTGACGACGATGTCGAGGCTGGCGAAGTCGGCGACCAGGCTCTCCAGGTCGCGGACGCCGCGCTGCTCGGCGGCCAGCACCTGGGCCAGGAACTCGTCCAGGGCCTCGGCCGCCTCCTCGCCCAGCCGGGTCAGGACCTTGGCGCGGTTGGAGCGCACGGTCTCGTCCACCCGGCCCAGCAGCAGGGCGTAGAACTCGAAGGGCTGACGGCGGCGGGCCTCGGCCAGGGCCCAGCGCAGCAGGCCGCGGGCGGCGGCCCAGGCCGGCCGCTCGTCGGCCCGACCGTTCAGCGTCCTCCACAGGGTGGCCGGCGCGCGGTCCTTGGCCAGGGCGTAGAGGTCGTCGTCCGACAGGCCGCAGAACGGGCTCTTCAGCAGGGCCGCCAGGGTCAGGTCGTCGTCGGGGAACAGACAGAAGCGGCCCAGGGCCAGCAGGTCGTCGAAGACGATGTGGGCCGACAGGCTCAGGCGGTCGGCCCCGGCCACCGGCACGCCCCGGCGCTTGAGGGCCCGCAGCACCTCCTCGAACAGCGCCTTGCGCCGGCGGACCAGCACCAGCACGTCGCCGAAATGGGCCGGGCGCCAGACCTTGTCCTCCTTGTCGAACACCGCGTCGCCGCGGGCCACCAGGGCGGCGATCTCGGCGGCGATCTTCTCGGCCAGCCGGCGGTTGGCGCCGTGCTGGCTCTCGGCGTCGAGCGGCGCGTCCCAGGCCTCGCGCTCCTCGCCGGCCGGCTCGCGCTCCAGCGGCCACAGGTCGACGCAGCCCTTGTGGTCGACCCGGAACGGCTGGTGGCGCACCAGGTCCTCGCCGGCCGGGGCCGGCACGCCCGAGCGGGTCTCGGGGGCCGAGAACAGGGCGTCGACGAAGCTCAGCACCTCCACCGTGGAGCGATACGACATGGTCAGGGGCACGGCCTTGCCGACCCGCTCGGCGGCGGTGATCTGGGCGATATAGGCCTGGGTCTCCGACAGCAGCCGCTGGGGATCGGCCCCCTGGAAGGAGTAAATCGACTGCTTCTCGTCGCCGACCACGAACAGGGTGCGGGCGTCCTCGCCGCCTCTCCAGCGCGCCGCGCCCTCGCCGGCGAAGAAGTCCGAGGTCAGGGCCCGCAGGATCGCCCACTGGTCGGGGGCGGTGTCCTGCGCCTCGTCGAGCAGGATGTGGTCGATGCCGCCGTCCAGCTTGTAGAGCACCCAGGCCGCATCGACCTTCTCGGTCAGCAGCACGCGGGTGCGGTCGATCAGGTCGGCGAAGTCCAGCGCGCCGCGGGCCGCCTTCTCGACCTGGTGCGAGCTGATATAGAGCCCCGCCAGCCGCAGGGCGTCGGCGCTGTCCTCGGCCACCCGGGCGGCGCGCAGCCATTCGCGGGCCTCCTCCAGCCGCTCCTGCTCGGCCAGCAGGCGGGCGCGCAGGTCCTCGCGCCCCTTCAGGCCCGAGGTCTTGGCCGGCCAGGTCGCCGGCGTCCCCGCGCCCCGCTCGGTAAACAGCGCCGCTAGGGCCTGGTCGAGGCCGGCGTCGGGATCGTCGGCCACCGCCAGCATCTGGCCGGCGCACTTGACGTCGGTCTTGCCGCCGCCCAGCAGCACCTCGGCCACGGCCCGCCACAGGTCGCGGTCGAGCTCGGCCATGGCCTCGGCGGTCACCGCCTCGACGCTGCTGGCCCCGTAGTGGAAGCCGCAGACCTTCCAGACGTCCTCGATCGCCCCGGCCAGCCCGCCCTGGGCGGCCAGATAGGCGGCGATCGCCCCGCGCTGGCTCTCGAAGGTGGCGAACATCGCCTGGAAGGCGTTGAAGTCCAGCGCCACCGAGAACCGGGCATAGGCCTGGGCGAAGGCGTCGTCATGGTCGGTGACCCAGGCCGCCACCTGCCGCAGCGCCCCCTGAGCGATCGCCGCCGAGGCCGCGTCGTCCATCACCGTGAAGCCCGGCGACACCCCGGCCTCCAGCGGAAAGCGCCGCAGCAGCTTCTCGCAGAAGGCGTGGATGGTCTGGATCTTCAGGCCGCCCGGCGTCTCCAGCGCCTTGGCGAACAGGCCCCGGGCCCGCGACAGCTCGCCAGGACTGAAGGTCGCCGGATCGCGGCCCTCCAGCGCCCCGACCTGGCGGCGCAGCTCGGCGTCGGGGGTGACGCACCACTCGCCCAGCCGCTCGAACAGCCGGCGCTGCATCTCGGCGGCGGCGGCCTTGGTGTAGGTGACGCAAAGGATCGCCTCCGGCGTCGAGCCGGCCAGCAGCAGCCGGGCGACGCGGTCGATCAGGGTCTTGGTCTTGCCTGAGCCGGCGTTGGCGGTGACGAAGGCCGAGATGGCCGGGTCGGCGGCGATGCGCTGGGGGTCGATCATGAACCCCTCTCCCGTGGGGAGAGGGAGGGGCCCGCGCCCAATGGGCGTGGGAGGGTGAGGGGGTAAGGCCTTTCGGGTTGTCGCGCGGAAAGATCGGCGCGGAGACGGCCGACGGCGAAACCCCTCACCCTCCCGTCGCTTCGCGACGGGCCCCGCCCTCTCCCTGTGGGAGAGGGATCAAAAAGCGACCTCACTCCGCCCCCTCCGCGTCGTCGCCGCTGGTCGACCATTCGAACACCCGCGCCAGGTGGCCGTAGTCGCCGGCATGGTCGTGGACGAACTGCGGGGCCACCCGCGACAGATAGGGCTGGCCGGGATCGTCATACCGCTCGACCAGCTCGCGCAACCCGTCCAGGGCCTTGATCGCCGCCGCCTGGCTGTCGGGGCCCGCGGTCGCCCGGACCTCCTCGACGCCGGCCGGCTTGCGGCCGGTGACCCGCAGATAGGTCAGGTCGCCGGGCTCGCGGCGGCCGACCTCGGGGAAGCCGCCCTCGCGCAGGATGGCGGCCGTCAGGGTCAGCTGCGGCGAAAAGCCGGTCTCGACCTGCTTCTTCGACGGCGCGGCGCCGGTCTTGTAGTCGAGGATGTGGGCCAGGCCCTCGGGGGTCGGCTCGATGCGGTCGGCCTTGGCGGTGACGGTGAACGGCCGACCGCCGATGTCGAGGGTCAGTTCGCCGGCCGCCTCGACGACGATGCGCTCGGCCCCGGCCCGGCGGCGGGTCTCCAGCGCCGCGACCCACAGGGCCGCCTCGCGGGCCAGGGCGCGTTCGCGGGCCAGGGCGGCCGGCGGCATGCCGGCCTTGACCAGTTCATCGAGATAGAGGCCGGCGAAGATCTCGGCGGCGTCGCTCGGCACCGGGCCGGGATGGTCGCGCGAGAAGGTCTCGAAGGCGGCGTGGATGGCGGTGCCGCGAGCCCGGGCCTCGACCGGCTCGTCGGGGCGGTCGAGCGGATAGAGCTTGAGGATGTCGCGGGCCCAGACGGCGTAGGGGTCGCGGGTCAGGGCCTCGATGCGGGTGACGGCCATCCGCCGCGGCCGGTCGGCGACCGGCGGGGTCGGGGCCGGGCGGGCGATCGGGGCGTAGGGGCCGGGGGCGTCGAGGTCGCGCGCCCAGGCCAGGACGTCGGGACGCTCGGCCAGGGTCAGCTGGGCGCCGCGGGCCAGGGTCTTCAGCCGCCACAGCCAGCGGCTCTCGACGGCCGGGGCCCCGCCGCGCCGCTCGCTATGGACCAGCACCACGTCGGGCGCGCAGGCGGCCTGGGCGAAGTCGTGGGCGGTCAGGCCGATGCGGCGCTCGGGCGGCGGCAGGCCCAGGCGGCCGCGCATCGGCCGCGACAGGAACGGATCGATCGGCGCCCCCCGCGGCCAGATCCCCTCCTCCAGCCCGGCCAGGATCAGCCGGTCGGCCCGCACCAGCCGCGCCTCGATGGCCCCCAGGATGCGCAGCCGCGGATGGGTGGCGCCGCCGGTGCGCACGGTCTCCTCGTTGACCAGCCGGTCGAGCAGGTCGGCAAAGCCCAGGGGCGTGGCCGGCGGCAGGGCCAGGCCGTCGGTGATCAGCGACGACAGCAGGCCGGCCAGGCTCTCGCCCGCCGCCCCCGCCCACAGCTCGGCGGGATCGGCCAGGGCCTCCAGGCTCTCGACCAGGGCGCGGGCCGCGGCGGCCGGCTGGGCCTGGTCGTCGATATAGGGAGCGGCGGCGCGGCCGGCGGCGGCCAGCACCCGCTCGGCCAGGGCCAGGGCGTCGGGGTGGTTCTCAAGCTTGGCCCGCAGTTGATTGGCGTCGCGCGGGGCTGGGCCGCGCAGGCCCTTCAGCTCCAGGTCGCGGGCGGCGAAGGGCTCGGCGCCCAGCAGCGGATGCTTGGCCACGGCCAGCAGCCGCACCGGGTCCAGCGGCGCGACCGCCAGGGCGGCCAGATGCTGGGCGAGGATCGCCGCCGGGCTGGCGGCCAGAGGCGCGCCGGCCGAGCTGTCGGCGACCACGCCCCAGCGGGCCAGGCGGGCGCTGACTCGGCGGGCCAGCTCCTGGTCAGGCGTCACCAGGGCGGCGGTCAGGCCCTCGGTCTCCAGGGCCTCGCGCAGCAGCAGGGCGCAGGCGCTGGCCGCCTCCTCCTCGGTGCGGGCGCTGAGCAGGGACAGGCCCTTGAGGCCTTCGGCGATCGGATCGACGTCGGTCGATTCGGCCCGCAGCCGGTCGATCTGGGCCAGCCAGTCGGCGGTGGTCTCGGCCGGCCGCAGGGCCTCGTTGATCAGCCGCCGGCGCCAGCGGCCGCGGCTGTCGGCCTCGGGGACCCAGGGACGGACGTCGGCGCGGGTCGCCCCGGCCCCATCCAGCAGCCGCCGCATGGCGCCCTGCGGATGCTGCTCGCCGACCTGTTCCCAGGCGTCCTCGGCCAGGCCCTCGTCGAGGCCGGGCAGCACCACCGCCCCCTGCGGCAGGCCGGCGATCACCCCCAGCAGGCGGGCGGTGGCGGGGGCGGTGCCGGTCGAGCCGGCGGCGACCAGCACGCCCGGCGGCGGCTGGGCCGTCCACTGGTCGGCCAGAGCGTTGAGCAGCCGCACCCGGCGGTCGCTGACGTCGATCAGGCCCAGTTCCTCCAGCCGAACCGGCCAGGCGGTCAGGATCGCCTTCAGGAACCGGGCCGAGACCTGCCAGTGCCGGGCCAGGTCGCCCTCGGCCAGGTCCTCCAGCCGACCGTCGCCGACCACGACCTCCTCGATCTGGCAGCTGTCGAGGAAGTCGGCCAGGGCCTTGGCCATCTCCAGGGCCTGGCCGGCCTGGGGGCGGAAATCCAGCAGGTCGGCGTGCTCGGCCACCAGCCGGGCCAGTTCGAACCGCCGCCGGCGCGACGACACCGCGGGCGGCAGGTCCAGGCTCAGCTCGCCGGGCTCGAACGGCGGCTCGCCCTCGTCCAGGTCGCCCAGCGGCCGGATCTGCGGCAGCAGCAGGGCCTTGCCGCCGCCGACCGCCACGAAGGCGTCGGCCAGGGCTCGGGCGCCGCGGCGGGTCGGGGTCAGGACCGTCGCCTGCGGCAGGGCCTCGGGACCGAGCGGGGCCAGGGCGGCCAGCAGGCCGCGCGCTAGGTCCTCGACGAAGGGGCGGTGGGCGGGGATCGAGAACCAGCGCGGCCCCGAGGTGGAAAAGGGGCCCGCCGCGCTCATGCCAGGCTCTTGCTGGCCAGCCGGGCCTCGGCGGCGGCGACCGCCTCGGGATCGCCGACATGCATCCACAGGCCGTCGGGGGCGACGCCGTGCACCCGGCCTTCGGCGGCCAGGGCCTTCCAGATCGGAGTCAGCGAGAACGGCCCGTCGGGACCGTCGGCGACCACGGCCGGCTTGCAGATATGGACGCCGACATAGACCAGGGGCGCGATCTCGCCGGCGGCCTTGAACCGCACCGCGCCGTCTTCTCGGAGAAACACGTCGCCGCTGTCGTGGAAGCCCAGGGACCCGACGGTGGGGGCCAGCATCAGGCAGACCTCCATCCGGGCGGGGTCCC
Organism: Caulobacter sp. LARHSG274; assembly: GCF_052871235.1. Taxonomy (NCBI): domain Bacteria; kingdom Pseudomonadati; phylum Pseudomonadota; class Alphaproteobacteria; order Caulobacterales; family Caulobacteraceae; genus Caulobacter; species Caulobacter sp. LARHSG274. Next base: position 89,718 of record NZ_JBIXJO010000011.1, read on the forward strand.
AGGCCCGGACCAGGGCGTCGATCGCCGCGCCGGCGGGCTCGAGCCACACCGAGTCGATATTGGCCACGAAGATGGGCTCGTCGCCGAGCAGGGGCAGGGCCTGCTTGACGCCGCCGCCGGTCTCCAGCGCCTGCGGGCGCTCGTCGGAGATGACGATGCGCGGACCAAGGCCCCGGGCCGTGCGGGCGGCCAGGTGCGCCTCCAGCCGGTCGGCGAAATAGTGGACATTGACCACCGCGGTCTCGACCCCGGCGGCGGCCAAGCGGTCGAGCATATGGTCGATCAGCGCCTTGCCGCCGACCTCGACCAGGGCCTTGGGCCGGTCGTCGGTCAGGGGCCGCATGCGGGTGCCCAGGCCCGCGGCCAGGACCATGGCGACCCTGGGCGTGTTCGCAGCGGCGCTCATCGGCGGACCTCGGCCGGAACATGGGCGTCGAACCAGGCCTTCAGCCCGGCCAGCGCCGGATTGGCGAAACAGGCGTCGAGATAGGTCCACAGCCGCGGCACGAAATCGGCGTAGCGCGGTTTCCCGTCGCGGGTCACCAGGCGGGCGAAGATGCCCAGGATGCGCACGATGTTGAGCGCCCCCAGGGCGTGGTAGTCGGCCAGGAAGGCGACCCGGTCGAGGTCGGGCCTGCCGGCCAGGTAGCGGTCGAGGCCGGCGGCCTCGCGCTGCGGCGACACCGTGCGGCGGGCGTCGTGCAGCAGCATCGACAGGTCCCAGGCCGGATGGGCCAGCACCGCGTCCTGGAAGTCCAGCAGCCCGACCCGGGCCGCGCCCTGGCGGTCGGGCAGCCAGATCAGGTTCTCGGCGTGATAGTCGCGGTGGCAGAACACCGTGGCGCCGGCCTCGCCCCGGGCCCGGATCGGGGCCCACAGCGCCTCCCAGTCGGCCAGGGTGGCGGCGTCGAGGGTCACGGGCCGGAACCGCGGCATCCATTCGACGAAGATGTCGTGGGCGGTCTTCAGGGCCAGGCCGTCATAGGTCAGCAGCGGCCAGGTCGAGCCGCCATAGGCCAGCACTCCCGGCGTCGGGGCGGCGTGCAGGGTCAGCAGGCCGTCGACGGCGGCGTCGTAGAGCGGGGCCTCGTCGGCCCCGGCCTCGATCAGGCGGGCGTAGAGGTCGTCGCCCAGGTCCTCCAGCACCGCCAGGCCCGCGGCCGGATCGGCGGCCAGCACCTGGGGGGCCGACAGGCCCTGGGCGCGGAGCCAGCCGGCGCAGGCGACGAAGGCGTCCACCCGGCCAGCGGCCAGGCGGGCCAGGGCGTTGTAGCCGAGGGCGGCGCGCTCGGCCGGGGTCGCGTCCGGCGGACAGGGCGCGGTCTCGATCGACGGCGGCTGGTCCATGAAGATGAAGCTGTCGCCGCCACGATGCAGGCGCTCGTAGCTGCGGGTCGAGGCGTCGCCGCCCAGCGGCTCGCGGCGAACGTCGCCGAAGCCATGGGCGGCCAGGAACGCCGCCTTGGCCGCTTCCCGGGCCGTGTCGCGATCAGGGCTCAAGCTTGCGTCCTTCGAAACTGCCGTGCGGCGTCAGGCGGGCGCGGCGCGCCGCGCCGTCCGCGCTGGGGGTGATGTCTATATCGAGTCGGTCCGTCGGCAGACGGCCCTGCAGCCGCTGCGGCCACTCGATCAGGGCCGCGCCGTCCTCCAGCGCCTCCTCAAGGCCGATCTCATAGGCCTCGTCGGGGTCGGTCAGGCGGTAGAGGTCGAAATGGGCGACCGGGAAGGCCGGGCCGTCATAGAACTGCACCAAAGTGAAGGTCGGGCTGGGCACCTCCTCGTCGGGCGAGGTCAGGGCGCGGACCAGGGCCCGGGCCAGGGTCGACTTGCCGGCCCCCAGCGGTCCGGTCAGGCAGACGGCGTCGCCGGGCCGCAGCACGCCGGCCAGCCCCTGGCCGAGGGTCTGGGTGGCGGCCTCGTCGGGCAGAAACACTTCGATCACGGGCGGCGCCGTCCCTGGCAGGCGGGCGCTCGAAAGATCGACCCGCGGACGATCTCTAGAACATGGCGCGCCCCGCCTCCAAGGCGCGGCCGGCCTCGCCGACAGGAAATTTGACGCGACGGCCGCGGCGTTCGACCCTAGGAGGAGGAACCGCCAGGAGCGCGTGATGAAAAACCTCGGCCGCTGGATCGTCGCCGTCGCCGTGCTGGTCGCCCTCGGGGCCGGTCTGTGGGCCTATTGGAACTTCGAACTGCGCTGGCGGCCCAAGACCATCACCCGTCACCAGGCCGAGATCGCCAAGATCCTGGAAACCTCCGGCTGGGTGTCGCCGGGCCTGGGCGGAGCGAAGCTCTACATGGTCAGCTTCCGCACCTGCCCCGACTGCGTGCGCTTCAAGCACGAGGAATATCCGCGCCTGCACAAGGCCGGGGTCGACACCCGGCTGATCGAGATCGCCCGCGCCGACCGCAACGGCGTGCCCAAGTCGACGCCGGCCGAGCGGGCGACGGTGGCCGAGCTGTGGGTCAACCGCAGCTGGGCGTTGTCGGAACGCTGGGACGCCACGCCGGTCGAGGCCTGGACCGCGGCCGGGCTCAAGCCGGCCGACGGCGACCTGGCCCGCACGGCGGTGATCGAGGCCGGCCGCAAGACCGTCGAGGACCTGCGGCCGCTGCTCAAGGACAACGGCGTCAGCTTCGCCTATCCGCTGCTGGTCTGGTGGAGCAAGGACGGCAAGATGAAGGCCTGCGCCTGCGAACGCCGCGAGACCTACCGCTTCGTACGCAAGGACCTGGGGATTTGATGACCTTGTCCGAAGACGAGTTTCGACAGGGACTTGTCCGCCTTGAGGCGGTCGCGAACGACGCCGAACGCAACGCCTTGGCGCTCGACCTGGCCGAGACGGGCCGACAGGAGGTATTCGAACCGCTCACGCGGCTGATCGACCGGGAAGATCTTCGCAACCGTCGTGGGACGCTCGTCCACGCGCTTCGCTATCTGGATTGCTCCAGGCATGTCGCGTTTCTCGCCGGCTTGGTGGACGGGGAACTACGAAGTTGCGCATGAAGCGCTTTACATTCTGGAGAGCGTGGAGGCCGCGCCAGGCGAAGAGGTCGACCGCGTGGCGTCCGCCGCCGAAACGGCGCTCGCGTCGGCCGGCCTGGAAGACTGGCGGCGCGAACTCCTGAAAGACCTCATCGAGTGCTACGGCCCGCTCAAATCGGCCGCCGGCTGATCTCGTCCTTGCGGGCCTGGCGGGTCTTGCGGCCGTGCTGCTGGTCGAGCTCGTCGTTGCGCGGTTCGTCGCCGGCGTCGATTTCGAGATTGTCGTCGGCGTCGTAGATCGCCTGGGTTTCGCCCTCGGGCGCGAGGTCGGAAGGGATGGGCGTGCGGCTGCGGTCTTCGGCCTGGGCCATGACGGACTCCTCTGACGTTGCAGGAGAGGAAACAAACTCGCCTCCAGCCACGTTCCGCGGCCGGAGGCGATCAGGGTCCGGAGGTCAGAAGTCCTGGGCGGTCGGGCGGATGGCGATTTCGTTGACGTCGACATCGGCCGGCTGCTCGACCGCGTAAGCGATGGCGCGGGCGATCGCCTCGGCCGGGATCGAGATCTTGTAGAATTCGTCCAGGCTCTTGCGCGATTCCGGATCCGAGCTGCCCAGCTTCAGTTCGCTGTCGACCGCGCCCGGCGAGATCACCGTCGTGCGGATCCGGCCGCCGACCTCGTGGCGCAGGCCTTCGGAAATGGCCTGCACGGCGAACTTGGTGCCGCTGTAGACCGCGCCGCCCGGGCTGAAGACCTTGCGGCCGCCGATCGAGGCGATGTTGACGAAGTGGCCGGAACCCTGGCGCTCGAACACCGGCAGGGCGGCGGCGATGCCGTACAGCAGGCCCTTGATGTTGATGTCGATCATCCGGTCCCACTCGTCGGTCTTGGCCGCCGACATCGGGGCGATGGCCATGTAGCCGGCATTGTTGACCAGCACGTCGACCCGGCCGAAGGCCTGGACGCCGGCCGCGATCATCGCCTCGACCTCGGCCTTGACGGCGACGTCGGTCTGGACGGCGACGGCCTGGCCGCCGGCGGCGGCGATCTCGGCGACCAGGGCCTGCAGCCGGTCGATCCGGCGCGCGGCCAGCACCAGGCGGGCGCCCTTGGCGGCGAGATGGCGGGCGGTCGCTTCGCCCAGGCCGCTGCTGGCCCCGGTGACGACGACGACCTTGCCCGAAATATTGCTGTTGGCGGTCATGGCGGATCTCCTTGTGCTTGGGGGCGTCTCGCCCCCTGGCCAGAAGATGAGGGATCGACCCCGCCGCGATAATTGTTGATAGTTTGAACGTCGTTTCAAAGGGAATTTGATAATGCAGCGTGACCTGATGGACGGCGTCGTCGCCTTCGCCGCCGTCGCCCGCCGGCGCAGCTTCACCGCCGCCGCGGCCGACCTGCAGGTGACGCCGGCGGCGGTCAGCCATGCGGTCAAGCAGCTGGAGGCGCGGATCGGCGTGGCCCTGTTCGCCCGCACCACCCGGGAGGTCGGCCTGACCGAGGCGGGTCGCCGGTTCCTGGACGGCGCCCGGCCGGCGGTCGAGGCCATGGAGGCGGCGACGGCGGCGGCCCGGTCATTGGGCGAGGGTCCGGCCGGCCGCGTCCGGCTGACGGTGTCGCGTCTGGCGTTCGGCATGGTGCTGGCCCCGGCCATGGCCGACTTTTCCCGCGCCTTCCCCGACGTGCGGCTGGAGGTGGCGGTCGACGACACCTCGGTCAGCATCATCGACCAGGGCTTCGACGTCGGCCTGCGACTGGGCGAGATGATCGCGCCGGACATGGTGGCGGTGCGGGTCTCGCCGGCCTTCCAGTTCTGCGTCGTCGCCGCCCCTGCCCTGCTGGAGCGGCTGGGCCGGCCCGCCCATCCCCGCGACCTGAAGGGCTTTCCGTGCCTGAACGTCTTCCAGCTGACCCGCCGCCACGACTACCGCTGGGAGTTCGCCGAGGGCGGCCGCGAGTTCGAGGTGGCGGTCGAGGGGCCGTTCAGCCTCAACGACTTCGGCTTCCTCGTCGAAAAGGCGATCGAGGGGCTGGGCCTGGCCTACGAGCCCGAGCCCCTGGTGGCCGAACATGTGGCGGCCGGACGGCTGGAGCGGGTGCTCGACCCCTATCTGGCCGGTCCGACGGCTTGGCATCTCTACTATCCCAGCCGCCTGGGCGCCTCGGCCCCGCTGCGGGCCTTCGTCGAGTTCATGCGCGGGCGCCTGCGCCTGGCCGAACGCGGTTCCTGAGGCCCATGGACCTTTCGGGTCTTTCCCCGCGGGCCCCGGCGCGCTAACCGGACCGGCGATGCCCACATCCGTCCGCACCGCCTACCGAGAGCGCCTGGCCCAGGGCGAGATCAAGCCCGACGTCGCCCAGGCCGGCGCCGTCGACGCCTTGTCGCGGCTGGAAGCCGACCTCGACAGCGCCGGCGAGCCGGGCTTTTCGCTGTTCGGCCGCAAGCCCAAGGGCCAGAGGGGCGTCTATCTCTGGGGTCCGGTCGGGCGCGGCAAGTCGATGCTGATGGACCTGTTCTTCGACAGCGCCCCGGTCGGCCGCAAGCGCCGCGTCCACTTCCATGTGTTCATGGCCGAGATCCACGCCCACATCGACGCTTGGCGCAAGGGCGACGCGGCCGAGCGCAAGGCGCGATTCGGCCAGCACAAGGGCGACGATCCGATCGTCCCGACCGCCGACCTGATCGCCGCCCAGGCCCGCCTGCTGTGCTTCGACGAGCTGCAGGTCACCGATATCGCCGATGCGATGATCCTGGGCCGGCTGTTCGAGGCCCTGTTCGCCCAGGGCGTGACCCTGGTGGCCACCTCCAACCGCCCGCCCGACGATCTCTACAAGGACGGCCTCAACCGCCAGCTCTTCACGCCGTTCATCGCCATGCTGAAGGAGAAGATGGACGTGGTCGCCGTGCGCGGGCCGGTCGACTTCCGCCTCGACCGGCTGCGGGCCGCCCGCACCTGGCTGGCCCCCGACGACAAGGCCAACGCCGCCGAGTTCGACCGGCTGTGGCGCGACATGCTCGATGGAGCCGAGGAAACCGGCGGCAAGATCGAGGTGCTGGGCCGCAAGATGCACTTCCCGCGCGCCGCCGGGGGCCTGCTGCGGGCCTCGTTCGCCAGCCTGTGCCAGCAGGCCCTGGGGCCGCAGGACTATCTGGCGATCGCCGCGCGCTTCCACACCCTGTTCCTCGAGGACGTGCCGACGCTGACGCCCGAGCGGCGCGACGCGGCCAAGCGGTTCAACACCTTGGTCGACGCCCTCTACGAGGCCGACGCCAAGCTGGTCGCCCTGGCCGACGGCGAACCGGAGGCCCTCTACCCGGCTGGCGACGGGTCGTTCGAGTTCGAGCGCACGGTCTCGCGCCTGCAGGAAATGCGTTCGGCTGACTATGTGGCCCGCATCCGGGACTGAGCTAAGGGACTGAAATCATGAGCGTCTCCGACCGGATCCGCGTGCGCGACGTCCAGCTGCTGTCCGACGATCATTATCTGCTGAAGAAGACCACCTTCGACTGGCGCAGCAACGACGGCCAGTGGCGGACGATGAGCCGCGAGACCTATGACCGCGGCGACGGCGCCGTCCTGCTGCCCTACAATCTTGACCGCCGCACGGTGCTGCTGACCCGGCAGTTCCGCTACGCCGCCTATGTCAGCGGTTATGACGACCTGCTGGTCGAGGCGGCCGCCGGTCTGCTGGACGACGCCTCGCCCGAGGACCGCATCCGCGCCGAGGTCGAGGAGGAGGTCGGCTACCGTCTGACCGCGGTGCGCAAGGTGTTCGAGGCGTTCATGAGCCCGGGCGCGGTGACCGAGACCCTGCACTTCTTCGTGGCCGAGTACGACGCCGGCATGAAGGTGTCCGAGGGCGGCGGGCTGATTGACGAGGGCGAGGAGATCGAGGTGCTGGAGCGCACGATCGACAACGCGTTGGCGATGATCGCCACCGGCGAGATCCGCGACGCCAAGACCATCATGCTGCTGCAGTACGCGGCGCTGAACCTGTGGCGGTCCTAGAGGGCCCCTACGGCAAAGCTGAGAACGTTTCTCAACAAGGGCGGCTGCGTTGACAAGGGGGGCGCCGCGCTTACAAAGCGTCCCGCAACGCACAAAACCAAAGGGTTGGACGTTTTCATGACCGACACCAGCGGGGGACTTCCCGAGCGCCCACTGTCGCCGCACCTGCAGGTCTGGCGCTGGCATGTCACCATGGCCTGCTCGATCCTGCACCGGGGCTGCATCATGGCCCTCTATGTCGGCGTGCTGCTGCTGGCCGGCTGGGCCCTGGCCCTGGCCTCGGGTCCCGACGCCTATGCCGGCTACACCGGCCTGCTCGGCTCGCCGATCGGCAAGCTGGTGCTGTTCGGCCTGACCTTCGCCCTGCTGTTCAACCTGGCCTACACCGTCCGCCAGACGTTCTGGGACGCGGGCCAGGGCTTCACCCCCAAGGTCGCAGACATGTCCGGCGCCTGCGCCATCGCCTTCGCGGTGGTCGGCGCCATCGTGGTCTGGGTGATCGCCGCCCAAACCGGAGCGCTCTGATCATGGCCAATCCTCCCACCGCCGGCCGGTTCCGCACGCCGATCTCCCGGGCCCGCGGCCTGGGCGCCTCGCACCACGGCGTCGGCCACTTCGTCACCGAGCGGGTCTCGGGCCTGGCCCTGATCCCCCTGGCCCTGTGGGGCCTGTTCGCCGGCCTGCGGCTGGCCGGCATCGGCTATGAGGGGGCGGTCGACTGGGTGTCGATCCCGCTCAACACCGCCCTGCTCTGCCTGTTGATCGTCGTCGCCCTGGTCCACCTCAAGGGCGCCGTCCAGGTGGTGATCGAGGACTATGTCGAGGGCTTCGTGATCAAGTCGATCCTGGTGGTCGGCAACCTGTTCCTTTGCGTCCTCGGCGGCGCCGTGGGGGTCGTGTCGATCCTCAAGGTCGCCTTCACCGGAGCCTTTTGATGTCGGCCTACAAGTTCATCGACCACAAGTTCGACGTCGTCGTCGTCGGGGCCGGCGGCTCGGGCCTGCGCGCCGCGCTCGGCTGCGCGCAAGCGGGTCTGAAGACCGCCTGCGTGACCAAGGTGTTCCCGACCCGCAGCCACACGGTCGCCGCCCAGGGCGGGATCTCGGCCTCGCTGGGCAATATGGGCCAGGACGACTGGCGCTGGCACATGTTCGACACCGTCAAGGGCTCGGACTGGCTGGGCGACCAGGACGCCATCGAGTACCTGACCCGCAACGCCCCGGCGGCGGTCTACGAGCTTGAGCACTGGGGCGTGCCGTTCTCGCGCACCGTCGACGGCAAGATCTACCAGCGCGCCTTCGGCGGCATGACCAAGAACTTCGGCGAAGGCCCGATCCAGCGCACCTGCGCGGCGGCCGACCGCACGGGTCACGCCATGCTGCACACGATGTACGGCCAGTCCCTGGCGCACGACACCGAGTTCTTCATCGAGTACTTCGCCCTCGACCTGATCATGGAAGACGGCGTCTGCCGCGGCGTCACCGCCTGGAAGCTGGATGACGGCACCCTGCACCGCTTCCAGGCTCAGATGGTGATCCTGGCCACCGGCGGCTACGGCCGCGCCTACTTCTCGGCCACCTCGGCCCACACCTGCACCGGCGACGGCAACGCCATGGCCCTGCGGGCCGGCCTGCCGCTGCAGGACATGGAATTCGTCCAGTTCCACCCGACCGGCATCTACGGCGCGGGCTGCCTGATCACCGAGGGCGCCCGCGGCGAGGGCGGCTACCTGACCAATTCGGAGGGCGAGCGTTTCATGGAGCGCTACGCCCCGTCCGTGAAGGACCTGGCCCCGCGCGACATGGTCAGCCGGGCCATGACCATCGAGATCCGCGAAGGTCGCGGCGTGGGTCCCAACAAGGACCACATCTTCCTGCACCTGGACCACCTGGACCCGAAGATCCTGCACGAGCGTCTGCCCGGCATCTCCGAGACCGCCAAGGTGTTCGCCGGCGTCGATGTCACCAAGGCCCCGATCCCGGTGCTGCCGACCGTCCACTACAACATGGGCGGCATCCCGACCAACTATCACGGCGAGGTCGTCACCAAGTCGGGCGACAATCCCGACCAGGTGATCCCCGGCCTGATGGCCGTGGGCGAGGCGGCCTGCGTCTCGGTGCACGGCGCCAACCGCCTGGGCTCCAACAGCCTGATCGACCTGGTGGTGTTCGGCCGCGCCGCAGCTTTGCGCTGCGCCGAGATCCTCAAGCCGATGGCCACCCAGCCGGAGCTGAAGGCCAGCCAGACCGATCCGCACCTGGCCCGCTTCGACCGCTACCGCAACGCCAACGGCAATCAGCCGACTGCCGCCCTGCGTCTTGAGATGCAAAGGGCCATGCAGGAGGACGCCGCGGTGTTCCGCACCGGCGAGACCCTGGAAGGCGGCCTCAAGCGCCTGGGCGTGGTCTGGGACAAGGCCAAGGACATCAAGGTCAGCGACCGCGGGCTGGTGTGGAACACCGACCTGATGGAGACCCTGGAGTTCGACAACCTGATCGGCCAGGCGGTCGTCACCGTGGCCGGGGCGGTCAACCGCACCGAAAGCCGCGGCGCCCACGCCCGCGAGGACTTCTCCACGCGCGACGACGCCAACTGGATGAAGCACACCCTGGCCTGGCTCGACCAGTCGACCGGCCAGGTGAACATCGATTTCCGGCCGGTGCACAGCTACACCATGTCCAAGGACATCGACTACATCCCGCCGAAACAGCGCGTGTACTGAGGGTACGATCGATGGTCCAGCTCACGCTCCCCAAGAACTCCACCGTCCAGAACGGCAAGCACTGGCCCGCGCCCGCCGGCGCCAAGAAGACACGCGCGTTCAAGGTCTATCGCTACGATCCGGAAGACGGCCGCAATCCGCGCTGGGACACCTACGAGGTCGACGTCGAGGCCTGCGGCCCGATGGTCCTGGACGCCCTGCTCTACATCAAGAACACCATCGACCCGACCCTGGCCTTCCGCCGCTCGTGCCGCGAAGGGGTCTGCGGCTCCTGCGCCATGAACATCGGCGGCCGCAACACCCTGGCTTGCACCCACGGCCACGCCGACACCCCCGGCAAGGCCGTGCAGATCAGCCCGCTGCCGCACCAGCCGGTGGTCAAGGACCTGATCCCCGACCTGACGCTGTTCTACGCCCAGTACGCCTCGATCGAGCCGTGGCTGCACACCACCACGCCCGAGCCGCAGACCGAGTGGAAGCAGTCGCCGGAGGACCGCTCCAAGCTGGACGGCCTCTACGAGTGCATTCTCTGCGCCTGCTGCTCGACCTCGTGCCCCAGCTACTGGTGGAACGGCGACAAGTATCTGGGTCCCGCCACCCTGCTGCACGCCTATCGCTGGCTGATCGACAGCCGCGACGAAGCCACCGGCGAGCGCCTCGACAGCCTTGAGGACCCGTTCAAGCTCTATCGCTGCCACACGATCATGAACTGCGCCCAGGTCTGCCCCAAGGGCCTGAACCCGGCCAAGGCGATCGCCGAGATCAAGAAGATGCTGGTCGAGCGCGTCGTCTGATCCTCTAGGGTGACGGCGACCTTGCCAGAAGGTGACGTCGCCGTCATTTTTGTCTGAGCGGGAGGATGCGGCCTTGAGCCAAGCGGGCACCGGCGACCTGAACAGTCGTGTCGTCATCGTCGGCGCCGGCCATGCCGGCGGTTCGGCCGCCGCCTTCCTGCGCCAGTACGGCCATACCGGCCCGATCGTGCTGATCGGCGACGAGCCCCTGCTGCCCTACCAGCGCCCGCCGCTCAGCAAGGCCTGGCTGAAGGGCGAGGCCGACGCCGAGAGCCTGCAGCTCAAGCCCGACAGCTGGTACGAAGAGGCGAGCGTCTCGTTGCGCCTGGGGGCCACCGCCGCCAGCCTCAACCGCGGCGCCCGGACGGTGACGCTGTCGTCGGGCGAACAGCTTTCCTACGACTACCTGATCCTGGCGACCGGGGCGCGGGCGAGGACCCTGCCGATCCCCGGCGCCGACCTGGCGGGCGTCCTGGCCCTGCGCACGGCGGCCGACGCCGAGGCCCTGAAGGGCGCGCTCGGTCCAGGCAAGCGCCTGGCGGTGGTCGGCGGCGGCTATGTCGGCCTGGAGGCCGCCGCCTCGGCCCGCGCCCTCGGCGGCGAGGCGACGATCATCGAGCGAGAGTCACGGGTGCTGGCCCGGGTGGCCTGCGAGACCCTGTCGAGCTTCTTCCAGGCCTATCACGGCGCCCGCGGCGTCAGGTTCGAACTCAGCGCCGGCGTGGCCGGCTTTGAGGGTGCGGACGGCCATGTCACCGGGGTCAGGCTCAGCGACGGCGCGGTCGTGCCCTGCGACGCGGCCCTGGTCGGGGTCGGAGCCCATCCCAACGACGAGCTGGCCAAGGACGCGGGCCTGGACTGCGCCAACGGCGTGGTGGTCGACATCGAGGCCCGTACGGCCGACCCGCACGTGTTCGCCATCGGCGACGTCACCCACCGGCCGCTGCCGCACTACGACCGCCAGTTCCGGCTGGAGAGCGTGCCCAACGCCTTGGAGCAGGCCAAGCAGGCCGCCGCCGCCATCGCCGGCAAGCCGATGCCGCCGCACGAGGTGCCGTGGTTCTGGTCCGACCAGTATGACCTGAAACTGCAGATCGCCGGCCTGCCGTTCGACGCCGACCGCCAGGTGGTGCGCGGCGACGTCGCCGCCGCCAGGTTCGCCGTCTTCCACCTGAAGGGCGACCTGGTCCAGGCGGTCGAGGCGATCAACGCCCCGCCCGAGTTCATGGCCGGCAAGCAGCTGATCGCCAAACGCACGCGAATTGATATCGACCGGCTGATGGACGCGGCGATTTCCATGAAGGACGTCGCGGCGTAGAACGACCGTTCACGACCTGCCCAGGGGACCCATGGCCAAGATCACCTATATCGAGCACGACGGCGAAGAACATGTCATCGAGGTCAAGCCAGGCCTGACGGTCATGGAAGGCGCGGTGAAGAACAACGTCCCGGGCATCGACGCCGACTGCGGCGGCGCCTGCGCCTGCGCCACCTGCCACGTCTATGTCGACGACGCCTGGCTGTCCAAGACCGGCGACAAGTCGGCGATGGAGGAGTCGATGCTCGACTTCGCCGAGAACGTCGAGTCCAATAGCCGCCTGTCGTGCCAGATCAAGGTTTCCGACGCCCTGGACGGCCTGGTGGTGCGGCTGCCGGAAAGCCAGCACTGACGGCATCTGCCGCTAGTTGTTGAAGCGCCTCAGCTCGAAGGTCGGCGGACCGCCGGCCAGGAACAGGCCCTGCTCGACCCTCAGCGGCCGGTCGGTCGGGCCGGGCGGGTAGATCAGGTAGACGAAGTAGAACGCCCCGGGATTGGCCACGGCCAGCCGCTCCAGCTGGCGGAACGGGCCGATATTGACCGAGCCCAGCTGCACGAACAGGTTGATGTCGGTGCCGCCGTGGCCGCTGTGCGGGATCAGGTGGCCGCGGTGATAGGCGGGGCCGGCGCTGTGGGGGTGGCCAGCCATGCGGCTGGCGTCGCGCGGCAGGCGGTTGCGGCCGTTCATCAGGCCGTAGGCGGCGATCGTCAGCTCGCTGTCGAGATCGAACAGATAGGTGAAGTGATCCAGCTGCACGCTGACGATCTGGGCGGTGGGCCGGCTCCGGTAGAAGTCGGCGCACCAGGCGTCGGCCAGCAGTCCCGGCAGCGTCATCCGCGAAAAAACGTCGAAGCCGGGGGCGGTCACCGCCTGCAGCGGCGCGTTGAGGAAACCGTAGTCCATGGGCCCAGCCTCGTCAGTGCGTTCCGCCGCGATGGCGAGGCGGCCACGCCGGTCTCAGCCGAAGCCAAGCTAAGGCAGCCGCCGCGGGCAATCAAGAGTCGAGCCGCGGGGCCGGCGCCTAGAACCCGAACTCCGGCTGCGCCGCGCCCGGCTGCTGGGTTTCGGGCAGGTGGCAGGTGAAGGTCGAGCCCGCCCCCGGCTCGCTCTCCAGCGCCACCCAGCCGCCGTGCAGCTCGACCAGGGCCTTGACCAGGGCCAGGCCCAGGCCCGGGCCGCCGCGGTCGCGGCCGACGAAGCGGTCGAAGATGTGGGCCTGGACGTGGAAGGGCACGCCGCGGCCGGTGTCGGAGACATCCAGCCGCACCTCGCCCAGGGCCCGGCGGGCCGACAGGGTCACCACCCCGTCCGGCGGCGTCTGGCGCAGGGCGTTCTCGACCAGGTGGTCGAGGATCTGCGACAGCCGCTTGAGATCGCCGCGGATCAGGCCGACGTCCTTGTCGCACTCCACCGACAGGGTCACCCCGCCGATCTGGGCGGCCTTCAGGGCCCGTTCCTGGGCGTCGCTCATCAGGCCGGCGACACGGATGTCCTCGATCTCCAGGGCCATCTCGCCGGCGTCGATCTGGGCCATGTCGAGCACGTCGTCGATCGAGCGGGCCAGCTGGGTGGCGGCGGCCCGCACCGAAGCCACGTGGCCGCGGCTGCGCTCGGACAGGCCGTCGGCCCGCTCCAGCAGCTCCGAATACCCGATGATCGTCGTCAGCGGCGTGCGCAGTTCGTAGGAGACGTTGCCGACGAAGTCGCGCTTGAGCCGCTCGGCCTCGGTCAGGGCCTGGGAGCGGTCGGCCAGGGCGGCCTGCAGGTCGCGGGTGTCGGTGACGTCGGCGAAGGCGATCAGGGTCGCCCCGTCCGGCAGCGGCCGGCTCTGATAGACGATGATGCGGTTGTCCGAGGTGCGGGTCTCGCCTGAGGTCGGGGCGCGCATCTGCGGGTCGGGATCGGCCACCCGGCCCTTCAGCTCGCGCCAGAAGCTCAGGTCGTGCAGGCGCGGCACGCACAGCTCGACCACGCCCTCGAAATCGACCGCCGCCTCCAGGGCCTGGGCCGAGACGTTCCAGAAGCTCTCGAACGCCTCGTTGTGCAGCCGCAGCCGGCCGTCCGAGCCGAACACCGCCACCGCGTCGTTGAGCTTGTCGAGCGTGGCCTGCTGCACCTGGATCAGGGCGTTGTACTGGGCCTTCAGCCGCAGCTCGCCGGTGATGTCGGAATAGAGCAGCAGCATGCCGCCCAGCGGGTGGGGCTGGCGCACCACGCGCAGGGTGCGGCCGTCGGGCAGGTCCCACATCTCGTCGGGCTGCGGTCCCAGGTCCTCGTAGCGGGCCAGTTCGGCGGCCTTCCATTTCGCGTAGTCGACCGTCTCGGGCAGCCGGCGGCGCTGGCGCAGGCGGTCGAGCACCTCGCCGTGGGTCGGCCGTTCGGCCAGCCAGGCCGGCTCCAGGCCCCAGAGCTCGGCGAAGGCGGTGTTGTGGAAGGCCAGGCGGCGGCTCTGGCTGAAGATCGCTACGGCGTCGGCGATGTGGTTGAGGGTCTCGTCATGGGCCTCGACGTGCTTCTTCAGCGCGTCGCGCATGTCCTCGACCTCGGTGACGTCGCTGCTGAACACCCCGACCCCGCCGCCCTCCAGCGGCTGGGCCGAGAAGCGCAGGGCCCGGCGGCGGCCGTCGATCGGCACCCAGCGCACCACTTCGCGCAGCTCGCCGACCTTGGCTGCCTCGGCGGCCAGGGCGTCGGCGGCCCGGTCCACGGTCTTGCCCTCGCGCGCGGCCTCGGCCGCCGAGGCGGCGCCGACGACACGCAGATAGGCGGCGTTGCCCCAGACCGGCGTGCCGTCGGCGCCTGAGATCCAGGCCGGCTCGACCAGACCGTCGAGGAAGGTCGCGAAGCGGACGGCGTCGGGCAGGCCGGTCTGGTCGGCGGCGGCGGCGGTCAGGCGCAGCCAGGCCAGGGCCCCGGTCGCCCGGCCCTCGACCGACACCCCGCCGTCGGCGGCGCGGGCCTCGAAGGCGCAGGCCTCGCCGCGCTCGAACAGGCCGGCCAGCTTGTGGGCGTAGTCCGGATCGGCCCCCGCCAGGGCGTCGACCACGCCCTGGGCGTCAGCCGGCGCGCCGAGGATCCGGGCGCACACGGCCAGGGCGTCCTCGCCCGAGACCAGCCGCGCCGCGCCGCCTTCCACCGCCACGACCACGGTGTCGAAGGCCTCGGCCGCGGCCTGGGCGGCCAGGCCGCCGTGCTCCAGCCCTTCGAGCTGGGCGCGCAGCTGGGACAGCTGGCCCTCGAACCGCCGCCGCTGGGACATCGCCCAGAGCGTGGCGCAGAGCGCCAGGCAGACCGCGCCGGCCGTCGCGGCCAGGATCAGATCAGGCGAGGTCATCAGGCTTGTCGCGCGCCCCAAGGATTAGCGAATCAGAATCCCAGATTAGGACGCCTCTGGCCAGAGCGCGATGAGCGCTGCTGTCGCGGCCTTTTCCGCGCCGACGCCAGGCTGGTAAGCCCCGGCAATCGGCCTATCTACGATCCATGACCTGGACCGACCGCCTCGCGCCCTCGCCCGACGATTTCGCTGTCCTGGCCCGCCGGACCTTCGAGGCCTTGCCGGCCGACGTCCGCCGCCAGGCCGGCGAGGTGGTGTTCCAGGTCGAGGACTTCGCCGCCGACGCGCTACTCGACGACTTGGGGATCGAAGATCCCTTCGAGTTGACCGGCCTCTACTCCGGCCCGGATCCCGCCCGCCAGGCGTCCGATCCCTCGACGCCGGTGTTCGTCCTCTATCGCCGCCCGATCCTCGACGAATGGTGCGAGCGCGGCGACGTCGCGCTGGGCGAACTGGTCATCCAAGTGCTGGCCTATGAACTGGGCAAGGTCGGGGGGATTCCCGTGGACTACGAGGCCGGCCCCTTGGAGGACTGGTCCGGGACACTAGCGCCCTCGCTCGAGGACTTCGCCGAGATCGCCGGCCGGGCGCTGGAGGGCCTGCCGCCGCCGATCCGGGCCGCGGTGGGGGACGTGCAGGTCCGGGTCGAGGAGTTCGCCGACGACGAGACGCTCGACGCCCTGGGCATCGCCGACCCCTTCGAACTGACCGGCGTCTACGAAGGCGTCGACCTGACCCGGCGCAGCCTGTTCGACGCCGTTCCCGGGACCTCGGCCATCCGTCTTTTCCGCCGCCCGATCCTCGACGAATGGTGCGAAGGCGAGGTCGGCTTCCAGTCGCTCGTGCAGCACGTCCTGGTGCACGAGGTCGCCCACCATTTCGGCTTCAGCGACGCCGGCATCGATCAGGTCGAGCGCTCATAGCGGCCCTCGCGCTCGACGAAGGAGTCGCGAGCAGATAACGCTGTTTTTCGTCTCGTGATTGAGTCTAACCTCGCCGCGCGCCTTTCGGCGTCGGGGGAAATCGCCATGAAGGCTTCGACACTCATCCTGGCCGCGGCGGTTCTGTTCGCCGCGAGTCCGGCGGACGCCGGCCCGACCTACCGCCAGCAGGTCGTGGATGTCTTCAAACAGGTCTGCCTGCCTGCCGGGACCAATCCGGCGGCTGTCGGGATCGCCGCCGCCAAGCTCGGCTGGAAGCCGGCTCCGGCCTCGATCAAGGCGTTCTACCCCGGGCCCCAGACCAAGGTCTGGGTGTCGCCCGCGACGTCCAGGTTCTATCTCGCCCAATCGCCGAACATCGGCATCTGCCAGGTCGGCTATTATGACGGCCAGGAGACCAAGGAGCCGATGACCAATCCCGCGGCCTTCTCCAACAAGCTGCGCTACATCATGATCCATGCCGGCATCGCCGTCGGTTCCGGGTTCGTGAAGACCGACGAGAATGAAGAGCTGCTCCAGCAAGGTTATTACATCTCGCCCAACTATCCCGGGCTGAAGATGACCGTGGGGGTCACCAATTTCCCCAACGCGCCGAACTTTTTCCTGCACACCAGCACGCCCTGACGCCGCCGGCGCGGCGCCTTCCTATCGGCGCCGGATAACGGGAGAACCCTTTCGGGAAGAGAAATTACACCTGTGGCCCAATCTCGGACGTATTCCGTCACCATAAGGGTTGCGAGGGAACGCCTGTCGGTTTTAATGCCGACCTCTTGCCTAGTGGGGATATCTCGACCATGCGCCTTGCGCTCGCCACCCTGATCGCGCCCGTCCTGATGCTGGGAGGCGCGGTCTCGACCGCCGCCCTCGCTCAGGAACAGACCGCCCCGGCTCCGGCGGCGGCTCCCGCCGCGCCGATGCAGACGCCGACAACCCCCGCTCCGGCCCAGGCTCCGATCGGCGGCGCCCCCGCTGACCAGGCCGCGCCGCCGGTGGCCGCGCCCCCTGCCGGCACGGCCCCGGCCTATGTCGAACCCGTGCGCCCGCCGCCGACCACCGATCCGGTCTCGCTGCAGCTGTTGGGCGTGCTCGACAAGGTCTGCAAGCCGGCCGTGGTCGGTGGCGACGTGGCCAGCCTGGCCAAGGCGGCGGGCATGAAGAAGAAGAAAGAGCAGTGGGTGCTCGACATCGGCAAGCCCTACATGATCGCGGTCGACAACCCCGGCTCCAACAAGAACGTCTGCACCGTCACGATCAACTACGCCCAGGGCAACGACCAGGCCCAGGCCCTGGCCACCGCCCTGCACGACTGGGCGACCTGGGAGAACAAGCCGCAGCTGCGGCTGATCCGCAACGACCAGACGATCGGCAGCGACTTCAAGCGCTTCACCGTCTCGTGGGACGACGCCTGGGCCGACGGCCACGCCGGTCTGGTCTATATGCGCCTGAAGAAGCTGGACGACAGCTCGGTCGGCAAGAACTTCGAACAGGCCCAGATCCTCTACAGCACGACCAGCCGCTAGGATCGGAGGGCTCCGGCCCTCCCTTCGAGACGCTGCGGCAATGAAAAGGCGCGGGAGTGATCCCGCGCCTTTTCTATTCCCCTCCGCCCTGCGCGCCGTGATCGCTGACGGCCAGGGTCGCAACGTCGATCAGCGGCCAAGACGGAACCTGATGCCGGGGGGGACCTCAGCGCTTGCCGCGCGGCGGTCCGGACTTGCCCGGACGGGGACCGGCCGGCTTGTCGCTGGCCGACTTGGCCATTCCCGGCTTGGACCACACTTTGCCCGGTTCGCCGGGCTTGCCGGCTCCCGCCGCCTTGACCGTGCTCGGCTTGCCCGCCGGCTTGGCCGGCCCCTCGGCCAGCGGCTTGTAGCCATTGGCCCGCAGCGCCCCGAGCTTCGGCTTGGAGGACGGCTTGGCCGGACGGGCCTCCTTGCCGGCGGCGGCCCGCTTGTCGGCGGCGTTCTTGTCGGCCAGGTCGCGGTCGCGGACCCGCTTGGCGGCGGCGTCGCGGTAGGAGAGCGGCTTGGGGCCGATCATCTTGCTCTCGAGCGACTTGGCGGCCCGCGGCGCCTTCTCGCGGCCGGCGGTCGCCGGCTTCTTCTTGGGCTTGGCCCACCCCGGCTTGCGGACGAACTTTTCTTCCTCGACCTTCTCCTCGGGGGTGATGATCGAGACCTGGGCCAGCTTGTTGGTGCGGGGCACGCCGCGCCGCTGCATGTCGCCGCCGCCCGCCGTGCCGACCGCCTTCAGCGGATCGGCCACGCCGATGAACTGCGGCTTGTCGCCCTTGGGCATGTTCTCGTCGGCGACGATGCCTTCCAGCAGCTCGCGGATCACCCGCGGGCCGACCTCCTCGATCTGGCCCGGCAGCAGCGTGCCCAGGGCGAACGGACCGTAGGACAGGCGGATCAGGCGGTTGACCTTCAGGCCGATGGATTCCAACACCCGCCGCACTTCGCGGTTCTTGCCCTCGCTGAGGGTCAGGGTGATCCAGATGTTCTTGCCGCCGCCGGCCTTGTCCTGGGCCTTGTCGAGGCGGGCCTCGATCGGGCCGTAGCGCACGCCCTCGACGGTGACGCCGTCCTTCAGCCGGTCGAGCTTGGCCTGGGTGGTGTCGCCGAAGGCGCGGGCGCGGTAGCGCCGCACCCAGGCGTTCTGCGGCATCTCCAGGGCCCGCGACAGGGCGCCGTCATTGGTCAGCAGCAGCAGGCCCTCGGAGTTGAGGTCCAGGCGTCCGACCGAGATCAGGCGCGGCAGGTCGCGCGGCAGGGCCTGGAACACCGTCGGGCGCTGCTTGGGATCGTGGTGGGTGGTCATCAGCCCGGCGGGCTTGTGATAGCGGAAGACGCGCGTCGCCTCGGGCTCGTCGATCATCTTGCCGTCGACGGTCAGGATGTCGCCGGGGCGGACCCGAATGGCCGGGGTGGTCAGCACCTCGCCGTTCAGGGCCACCCGCCCGTCCTCGATCAGTCGCTCGACCGCGCGCCGCGAGGCCACGCCGGCCCGGGCCAGCATCTTGGCGACCCGCGCGCCGTCTCCGTCGTCGTCTTGACCCGGAATGGCGTTGTCATGCAGGTGGGGCTGGTATTTCTCGGTCATGGCGTCGTCCTTCGAAGGGCTGGGCGCATCTCACGATGGGCGGTTTCTAATGCGCACCGAAAGCGGCGGGGATCAAGGTTGACTGGGTGCGACAAGAACAGGATATACTAAGTATATTCGACTTTTTTGGGAAGGCCGCGCGATGAAGTACGAGCCTTTGAAGCGACACTTGGAGAGCTTGTTTTCACGCGGCGAGGTGCGCCTCGAATTCGCAGAGATCGAACGTATCCTGCACTTTCCCTTGCCGCGCTCCGCTCGCACCCATCAGGCTTGGTGGTCGAATACGAGGGCCGGTCACTCGCACGCAGCCGCTTGGCTCGACGCCGGCTGGAAGACAGCCGCCCTCGACCTCGCCGCGCGGAAGGTCAGCTTCGTCAAGGAAAGCGTCGGATCCGGCCTTGCCGAGCAAGGGTCGCCCTTCCGGCATCAGAACGAGGAGACCATTGCCCTGCCCACGAAAGCGCTTGGTGAACGCGCCCTGCGGATGCTCGATGAGCACGTCAAGACTCATGGTGGTGATCGGGCCAGCGCCTGTATCGCCCTGCTTGACCAGTTGGCCAATGATCGGCTGGCGGCGATGGTCGAGTGGTTTCAGAACGCCTCGCCGCGTTCAACGGTCGACGCCGTCGACCTGATCCGCGAGGATCGGGACAGCGATGAGCGATGAGGTCGTTCTGGACGCCTCGGTCGCCGTGGACTGGCTTCTTCCAGGGCCACGGTCGGCGGTGGCTTTGGCCTTCCTGCAGACGGGCGCGCGGCGAATCGCGCCGGACCTGATCTTCGCCGAGTTTGTGTCGGTGGCGGCCAGATTCACGCGGAGGGGTCTGGCGCCAGAAGCGGATGCACGCGCGGCCGTTGAACGGCTTCCGCAGTTGATCGACGAGGTGGTTGCCTTGAGCGATCTGTCGGCGCCCGCCTATGACCTAGCGACGCGCTACGGCTTTTCGGCCTATGACGCCGTCTATCTGGCCGTGGCGTTGCGGCGTCGTCTCCCACTTGTCACCGCCGACGCGAACCTTGCCAGACGGGCGGTGGATGTCGGGTTGGCCGCATCCATCCGCCTCCTGATCTCGGAGCCTTGACCATCGCCGCCGCCCCGCTCACCGACGAAGCCGCCATGGCCATCGCCCTGGACGAGGCCCGCGCCGCCGCCGCGCGGGGCGAGACGCCGGTCGGGGCCGTGATCCTCGACCCGGCGACCGGCGAGATCCTGGCCCGGGCCGGCAATGGTCCTATCGGCGCCCACGATCCCACCGCCCACGCCGAGATCGCCGCCCTGCGGATCGCCGCCGCGCGCCTGAGCAACTATCGCCTGACCGACCTGACGCTGGTGGTGACGCTCGAGCCCTGCGCCATGTGCGCCGGGGCGATCAGCCACGCGCGGATCGGCCGGGTGGTGTTCGGGGCCGAGGATCCCAAGGGCGGGGCGGTGGTCCATGGCCCCAGGTTCTTCGACCAGCCCACCTGCCATTGGCGGCCGGCGGTGACTGGCGGGGTGATGGCCCAGGAGAGCGCAGAGCTGTTGCGGGGGTTTTTCAGGGAACGGCGGAAGCGCTAGTTCACCAGCGCCGACCCGAGCAGCACCTTGGCGCCCGCGCGGCCCAGCACCTTGTCGGCGGCGACCTGCATGCGATTGCCCAGATAGCCGAGATCCGGCGCCGCGCCGCGCGGCAGGCCGGCGGTGTAGGTCATCAGCACTTCTGCGAAGGCGGCGCGCAGGCGCGGCTGCGAGGCCTGGGCCCGCTCCATCAGCTTGGGATCCAGCGCCTGGACGCCGGTCTCCAGGGTCATCACCCCGCGCCGGCCGTCGCGGCGCATGACCGTGGCGGTCAGCGGGTCGAGGGCGAAATAGCTCGGCGGGGCCTTTTCCTTCTCGCCATGGCCGGCGAAGGCCGGCGGGGCGGCAAGACTGGCGGCGGCCAGCAGCGACAGGACGGGGAGGAAGAGGGCGCGGCGCATGGGTCCCTTTTTGCCATGCCGGGATTGACGTCCTCTTTACGTCTGGCGCGCACAAAGGGGCGTTAACCATGAATCGGCCCGCGCGCGGTCAGGCGCGGCGGGCGCGCAGGAGGCTGAACTTGGGGCGCTTTTCACCGAAAACCCTCGATCTGGACGGCAAGGTCATCCTGGTGACCGGCGGCACCGGCTCTTTCGGCCGCCGTTTCATCGAAACCGTCCTGCGGCGCGCCAGCCCCCGGAAGGTGATCATCTATTCCCGCGACGAATTGAAGCAGAGCGACATGCAGATGGAACTGCGCGAGCAGTTCGACGAGGCGACCTACGCCAAGCTGCGGTTCTTCATCGGCGACGTGCGCGACCGCCAGCGCCTGACCCTGGCCCTGCGCGGGGTCGACATCGTCATCCACGCCGCCGCCCTCAAGCAGGTGCCGGCCGCCGAGTACAATCCGTCCGAGTGCATCCACACCAACATCATGGGCGCCGAGAACGTGGTCTGGGCCAGCCTGACCAACCACGTGCAGCAGGTGATCGCCCTGTCGACCGACAAGGCCTGCAACCCGATCAATCTCTACGGCGCCACCAAGCTGGCTTCGGACAAGACCTTCGTCGCCGCCAACAACCTGTCGGGCGACATCGGCACCCGCTTTGCAGTGGTCCGCTACGGCAATGTGGTCGGCTCGCGCGGCAGCGTCGTGCCGCTCTACAAGCGGCTGCTGGCCCAGGGCGCGACCGAGCTGCCGATCACCGACCTGCGCATGACCCGGTTCTGGATCACCCTCAACGAGGGGGTCGAGTTCGTGCTGTCGTCGCTGGAGCTGATGCGCGGCGGCGAGATCTTCGTGCCCAAGATCCCGTCCATGACCATGCCCGACCTGGTCAAGGCGATGTCGCCCGACGCGGGGGTCAAGGTCATCGGCATCCGCCCCGGCGAGAAGCTGCACGAGATGATGATCAGCGCCGACGACGCCCGCGCCACCGTCGAGCTGGCCGACCGCTATGTGATCGAGCCGACCTTCGTGGAATATCCGCGTGAGCGCTTCGCGGCCGCCGACGGGGCCAGGCCGGTGGCCGAGGGCTTCAGCTACAGCAGCGACACCAATGACGACTGGCTCAGCGCGGCGGGCCTGGACGCCATGCTGGCCGAGAAGGCCTGATGGCCGACAGCGCCGTCCCCTTCCTGCCCTATGGCCGCCAGACCATCGAGGATGACGACGTGGCGGCGGTCGCCGCCGCCCTGCGCGCCGACTTCCTGACCACCGGCCCGACCGTCGAGGCCTTCGAGACCGCCTTCAAGACCAAGGTCGGGGCGCAGCACGCCGTGGCCGCGGCCAACGGCACCGCCACCCTGCACCTGGCCATGCTGGCGCTCGGGGTCGGCCCCGGCGAGGTCTGCATCGTCCCCTCCGTCACCTTCCTGGCCACCGCCAACTGCGCCCGCTATGTCGGGGCCGAGGTGGTGTTCGCCGACGTCGATCCCGCCAGCGGCCTGATGACTCCCGACACCTTGGCCCAGGCCCTGACCCGGGCGGGCGACCGCCGTGTGCGGGCGGTGCTGCCGGTGCACCTGCGCGGCGACGTCTGCGACCTGCCGGCCCTGCGCGCCATGGCCGCCGCGGCCGGGGCGGTGCTGGTCGAGGACGCGCCCCACGCCCTGGGCTCGGTCGCAACCTTCGACGGCGTCGCCCACCCGGTCGGCGACGGGGCCTATTCGGCCTTCGCCAGTTTCTCGTTCCATCCGGTCAAGACCCTGGCCACCGGCGAGGGCGGCATGCTGACCACCAATGACGCGGCCCTGGCGGCCCTGGCCCGCCGCCTGCGCGGCCACGGCATGGTCCGTCCGGCGGAGGCCGATCCATGGTGGTACGAGATGAGCGAACTCGGCTTCAACTACCGCATGCCCGACGTGCTCTGCGCCCTGGGCCTGTCGCAGCTGGCCAAGCTGGATCGCTTCACGGCCCGCCGCCGGGCCCTGTCCGCCCTCTACGCCGAGCGCTTGGCCGCCCTGGGCCCGACCGTACGGCTGGCGGACAGCCCGGCCTGGTCGGACCCGGCCCTGCACCTGCTGACCGTGCTGGTCGACTTCGCGGCGGCCGGCACGACCCGCCGCGCCGTGGTCGAGGCCCTGAAGGCGCGCGGCGTCGGCAGCCA
Source organism: Caulobacter sp. LARHSG274 (assembly GCF_052871235.1). Lineage (NCBI taxonomy): Bacteria > Pseudomonadati > Pseudomonadota > Alphaproteobacteria > Caulobacterales > Caulobacteraceae > Caulobacter > Caulobacter sp. LARHSG274. Next base: position 113,034 of record NZ_JBIXJO010000011.1, read on the forward strand.
GGTCCACTACATTCCGGTGCATCGCCAGCCCTACTACCTCGCCCGCTACGGCCTGCAGCACCTGCCCGGGGCGGACGCTTGGTACGACCGTTGCCTGACCCTGCCGCTGTATCCGGCGCTGGCCGACGGGGATGTCGATCGGGTGGTCGAGGCGCTGGCGGCGGCGCTGGGGCGGTAGGCGAAGTTGCTGCCTTCGGCCACCGTCCGCGGCGGAACGGCCGCGTCCGGGGCGGATGCGGACTGTTGCCGAAAGCAGAAGTTGTGAGCGTCCGAGAAGGGGCATCAGGCGCGGACACGGCTTTTCGACCTCGGGCTTTCGCGGCGAGTGGATGAGGAGGCGCGGAGCGGCCGGGCCAGGCCCGGAGACCGTGGGGTTAGTGTGTGCGTTTCGGCGTGGACAGACCGCTCCGCGGAACCGTTTTTCTCGAGGGACGGCGACTGAGGGCCTGTTTCATCCCGATCGACGTTCCCCCTCGGACGGGCAGGATCAAAGTCGCCCGGAAGGGGCCGTCAGCGACTCCGACAGATCCTGGAACAGGCCGGTTTGAACCTCCCGGCCCCGTCGACCCGCCTGTCCCGCCACCGTCCGCGCCGGACCTTGGAGCCTTCTGAGCCCCGCAACCCGCCGCGATCCGATCGCCAGGCCCAGGCGGCCCCGCTCGGTTCCATCTCCATCGCCGCTTCGGGTCGGTACCAAGCGCCCTCCTCCGCGACGGAGACAGGTTTGATTGTGCGGGAGGTTTTAGCCCTGGCGCGTCGGTGACGGTGGTTATTTTTCAGGGCGTTGAAGTTGCTGGGGTTCTTGGCGTGGGGACGGGGATGGAGGCGTCTCGATCCCCTCGAAATCCCTTCCCTCCCCCTCGTGGGGAGGGTGGCCCTGGCGGAGCCAGGGTCGGGTGGGGCCTGCTGAGCCCGCCGATGATCCACCACCCTGCACCGCTCCCCACCCGTCGGCTTCGCCGCCACCCTCCCCACGAGGGGGAGGGACGGACCTAACGGGCGCCGTCCTGCCCCTTCCATCCTCCGCCCCAGCGGCCAGACGCCAGAGCTCCGATCCTACAAGGCTTTAAGGCGCAGCCGCATCCGACGGGGCGGATGCGGGCTTCGACGGAAACGGACCTTTTAAGGGGCGGCAACGGGTGATCGTCGGACGTTAGCGGCGCGCCTTCTATTCTTCGGTAGGCGGTAGAGCGCAGAAAATCACTACGTCTTTGAGTGTCCGGATCTGCAACGCTCGTGCATTCTCACAACCTTTGTCCGCGACGAGTTGAATTTCTGGGAGGGCTTGGGTGACGCTTATTAGCCTGTCACTCAAAAGCCGATTCTCCTCCGTACATGCCGTCGCTTCGCTGCCCGTCAGAGCATGGCCTGCCCCCCGACTGCTAACCGTGCCGATTGATCGCCCGCAACCTTCTAACTCGAACAAGCCACCGCTTACACTCAGGTTCGGACCAGCACCAACTTGGCCGTTGAGCGAGTGAAACAACCAGATGCCTTCAAATAGGGGAGTCTTGGCAGGTGGACATTTTGTTCGCTCACAAGACGGGAGCAATAACGCCACAATGGCAATTGACGCCGCTCGCAATCGGGGTGCTGTCCTAAGTCCTGACGATTTACTTCCCATTTCGACAGCGAACCACGGGATAGGGCCATTGCCAAGGTACGCTCACACAGTCCGACTTGGGTGGATGTCGGACGCAAGCCTTTCCCAGAAAATCATCCGCTGCTCCCAGCGCAAGCTTCTCCCGCCAGGCGGGAAGCGGTAGCTAGGCTATATGACTGGACGCCAAGATGATGAAGGCCACCTGATCTTCCATAAGATCGCGGGCGTTGCTCTGGCAGCAATCCTGACCATTGGTGGCATCGCCGCGATTGGATGGGGCGACGCTACCGTCGAGCCGCGCATGGAGGCGTTCGCCCGCGAGACGCCCGGAATGATCGTCTGGTGGCGTGAAGACGTGGGCTGGCTTTTCATAGTGGGCATAGCGCTGATGTTTGCCCCCATCGTCTTGGTGCCCGGCGCTTTTGGCGTCAGATTTCGAAGGTTCTTGCCGACCTTACGTCCACGCTGGCGCCTCGTCTTGGTACTGGGGCTTGCTGCGCTGATTGGCGCTGAAGCCGTTGTCTATCGTTCGTTTGGCGGGCGCGACGTCGGGGTGGCGACAATCGACGGCGTCCAGTGGCTTCGCGACGGCGCGCCTCACGATCGATGGCGCTGGGGGCAAGCGATCGAAATCACTGGCGGGTGTTCGACATACCGCAAGTATTCATGGTTCGAACCCAAATATGGCGTGGACTATCTCGTCGCCTTTCCTGGAAAGCGGGAAGCTCGCCTGTCGTTCAGGATGGAAGACGCCGCGAGTTGGGCCTCGGCCCTCAAGCCCATCGACGACAAGCTGACCGCCGCCGGGGTGAGGCGGTCGGTGAAGGGCGATGCCGAATGCCTCGCGCACTATCAGGCCGGAATGTTCAATAGCGATAGACAAAACTTCCAGCACGTTCTGCGGCGAACGGACTAACCGTCAATCCGCTGGATCAAGCCATCGCCCCATACACAGATGGAACGTCCAACTAGGGTCGAAAGCGGGCCTTGACCCTCGCCTTGGTCTCTAAGCCGCCCTCGGCTGCACCAGGCCCTTGAGCAGGTCCATGGTCTCGGGCGAGCCGGCCAGTTCCTCGCGGATTTCCGGCGTGCGGGCCAGTTTCATGGCCTCGATCCGGGCCTTGTCGGCGACCGGGCCGGTCGGGCCGGCCTCGCCCATGGCCAGCTTGATCAGCAGGGCCAGCTTCTGGGGCAGCGGCGCCGGGGCGCGGACCAGCATGGCGACCAGGCGGGCGTCGGTCTCGACCATGCCGCCCAGGTCGCCCAGCTTGGCGCACAGCGGCTCATAGTCCTCGATCACCAGGCCCGAGCGGATCAACGACTTCTGCAGGGCGGCCAGGGAGGCCAGCTTGGCGGCGGCGGAATCGGGACCCTGGCGCAGCTCGCGCTCGAAGCGCAGGGCCTGGATGTTGGCCGACAGCCAGCGGGCGGCCTGGCGCTTGTTGACCGCGCCCATGACGTTCTCGGCCAGGCGGATCAGCATCTGCACCTCCTCGCGCGACGAGCGGTCGCGGCCGAGCAGGGACTCGATGAACTCGCCGTTCAGCAGGGTCTTGGAGCGGGTGGTGAAGGCGCTGGTGATGTCCTCGGCTGGCAGGATGCGGCCGGCGGCGGCGGTCAGGCTCATGGCCAGGGCCCGCAGGTGCTCGATCTCGGATTCGGCGTCTGCGGGTTTGAGGCGGCGCACGCCGTTCAGTTCCTTGAGCACCCGGTGGGCGATCGAGGCGCGGACGGCGGGGAAGTCGTCGCCGGTCAGCCAGACGCTCAGCCGCTTGGCCACGCCCGACAGCTCGGGCATGCAGTGGCGCACCCCGGCCTCCAGGCGGATCAGGGCCTCGACCTGGGCGCCGCCGGCCAGCCGGGTCATGGCCGCCAGGGTCGTGCCGAGGTCGCAGTCCGTGCCCAGCAGGTCGGCCATCCCGGCCTTGGAGCCGATGATCTCGGCCAGGGGCTGTTCGATCGCCGCCAGGGCGGCGGCGCGAGCCTTGGGATCCTCGGGCGCGGCGTCGGCCAGGTCGAGCAGGCGGGCGATCTTCTCGGACCAGTTCTTGCCCGGGGCGATCGAGGCGGCCACCCCGGCGCCGAGCAGGAAGGCGCGGTCGGGATCGCCCGACAGCCGCTCGGCGGCCTTGGCGAAGCCCTCGGTGTCGAGATTGGGCAGGGCCCCCTTCTTGAAGGCCTTCATCAGGTTGGCGACCGTGCGCTCGACCAGGCCCTGGAAGGTGCGGATCAGCTCGTGCACCGACATGCCCCGGGCCTCGGCCTCGGGGATGGCGATCTTCTGCAGGGCGTGCTGCAGGTCGGTGCCGGAGGCTTCCAGCTTCTCGACCAGGTCGGGACGGTGCAGCAGCTCGAACGGCGTGGCGTTGTGCCGCGCCAGCCAGGCGTCCAGCAGCCGGCCGATGCGGTCGCGGGCGTGGGCCGTGTAGAGGTCGGCCGGTTGGACGCAGAGCGGATCCAGGTCCTCCTGGACCTTCTTGGGCTTGCCGCCGTCGACCTGGCCCTTGGTGAAGATCGAGATCGACTTGTATTCCCGGCTCTCCGGGTCGAGGGTTTCCTTGCTGACCCGGACCGCGATGGCCCGGCCCTGCTCCAGCGCCTCCTCGGCGGTCTGCAGGGCGTGGGTGCGCACCTCGGTCGCCATGTCGAGCGTCCATTGCGCGCCGGGCTTGCGGCGCACGAACAGCTCGTAATGGACTTGATCGCTCATCGGCAAAGGGCTCCCCGAGCTTCCGTTATGGGATACAAGACCTTAAGGCGAGGTTGCCATGCGGCGCCCGCGCCCCGCCGCACGCCGTTCCGGTCGCAATGGCGCCATGCTGGAGCCGCAAAGGCCGGGGAAAGCTTGGCTGCCTCCCCGCGATGTAGACAGCGTGTCGCATGGGGCGCGTTGTCGCGGACGACGGCGGGCGATAGTATCGGCCGGCAAGTGCAAAGGACTCATGAGGCTCGATGGCCGACATCACTCTCATCGACGACGACGAAAACATCGTCGCTTCGGTCTCGCTGGCCCTGGAAAGCCACGGTCACGTGGTCAAGGCCTACTATGACGGCGCGTCCGGTCTCGATGCGGTCGAGAGCCAGGCCCCCGACCTGGTGATCCTCGACGTCAAGATGCCGCGCATGGACGGCATGGAGGTGCTGCGGCGCCTGCGCCAGACCACCGAGATCCCGGTGATCATGCTGACCTCGAAGGACGACGAGATCGACGAGATCCTCGGCTTCAACCTCGGGGCCGACGACTACATCCACAAGCCGTTCAGCCAGCGCCTGCTGCTGGAGCGGGTCAAGGCCGTGCTGCGCCGGGCCCGTCCGGAGGAGGAGGACGCCTCCGCCGCCCCGGGTTCGGCCAATTCCAAGATCATGAAGCGCGGCAAGCTGACGCTGGATTCCGCCCGCCACGACAGCCTGTGGGACGGCAAGCCGGTGCGCCTGACGGTCACCGAGTTCCTGCTGCTGCAGTCGCTGGCCCAGCGCCCGGGCTTCGTGAAGAGCCGCGACAACCTGATGGACGCCGCCTACGACGATCAGGTCTATGTCGACGACCGCACCATCGACAGCCACATCAAGCGGATGCGCAAGAAGTTCCGCCAGGTCGATCCGGAATTCGATTCCATCGAAACCCTCTATGGCGTCGGCTATCGCTATCGCGAATCCTGACCGGGCCGGAGAGTCCGGTTCGGATTCGGGCGAGACGTCCCGGCGTCGGTGGTCCTGGCCCCGGGGCTCGCGCCTCGGCCGGCTGATCATCGGACTCAACGTCCTGGCCCTGGCCGTGCTGCTGGGCGGGGCCCTGGTGCTCAATGAACTGCGTAGCGGGCTGATCAACGCCCGCATCGACAGCCTGACCACCCAGGGTGAGCTGATCGCCAATGTCATCGACCTGGCCGCGACGGTCGGCGACCCCGAGCCGAAGCTGGAGGCCGCCCAGGCCAGCGACATCCTGCAGGGGCTGTTCATCCCGCGCTCGCAGCGGGCCCGGCTGTTCGACGCCGACGGCAACCAGCTGGCCGATTCCTATGTCGTCGCCGACCGGGTGGAGTCGCGGGTCCTGCCGCCGGCCCACAAGCCCGGCCAGCCGGCCTTCGGCTTGCCGACCCGCGATCCCGACGCCAAGCCCAAGGCGATCGAGGCGGCGCGCGAGGCCCTGGCGGCCGAGATCGCCCAGGCCCGCCTCGGCGCGCCGGTGGCCGGCACCCGCCGGGCCGAGAACGGCGAGCGGGTGGTGTCGGTGTCGATCCCGATCCAGCACGTGCGGGCGGTGCTGGGGGTGCTGACCCTGGAGGCCGGGGACGTCGACCAGATCATCTCGGCCGAGCGCAAGGCCCTGTTGCCCTTCGCCCTGATTGCCGTGGTAACCACCCTGATCTCGTCGTTCCTGCTCAATCGCCTGGTCGCCCAGCCGGTGCTGCGCATGGCCCGGGCCGCTGACCGGGTGCGGCTGGACGGGGCGCGGGCCATCTCCCTGCCCGACATTTCCGGCCGCAAGGACGAGCTGGGCGATCTGTCGCGGGCCCTGGAGGAGATGACCGACTCGATGTCGGAGCGGATGGACGCCATCGAACGCTTCGCCGCCGACGTCGCCCACGAGATCAAGAACCCGCTGACCTCGATCCGCTCGGCGATCGAGACCCTGGACCTGGTGACCGACCCCGCCGCCCGGGCGCGGCTGTTGGCCATCCTGCAGCAGGACGTCAGCCGCCTGGACCGGCTGGTCACCGACATCTCCAACGCCTCGCGGCTGGACGCGGAGCTGTCGCGCGAGGCGCCGCGGTCGTTCGAGCTGAACCTGCTGTTGCTGGAGGTGATCCACCTCTACGAGGCCCAGCTGCGGCCGGGCGACGCCCCCGGCAGCGTGCGGGTCAGCTTCGAGAACAAGGCCGCGCCGCAGGCCGCCCGGGTGATGGCCCGCGAGACGCCGATGGGCCAGGTGTTCCGCAACCTGATCGACAACGCCCGCTCGTTCAGCGCCGCCGACGGCGAGGTGCGAGTGGTGCTGGCCCGCGACCATGGCCGGCTGATCGTCACGGTCGACGACGACGGGCCGGGCATTCCGCCCGAAAACCTGGAGACCATCTTCGAGCGGTTCTACACGTCGCGGCCCAAGGGCAAGGCGTTCGGCGGCAATTCGGGCCTGGGGCTGTCGATCGCCCGCCAGATCGTCGAGGCCCATGGCGGGGTGATGCGGGCCGAGAACCGCAAGGACGCCGACGGCCGGGTGATCGGGGCGCGTTTCCGGGTCGACCTGCCGGAAGCCGGCGCCCATCATCACGGCCACCACCAGGGGGGCGCGCGCGAATGATCCTGCATGTCGGCATGATCGCCTGCCGCATCGGCGGCGAATGGCGCGGGGCGCTGATCGAGGGGCCCTCGGGGATCGGCAAGAGCGACCTGGCGCTGCGGGCCCTGGACCAGGGCTTCAGCCTGGTGTCCGACGACTACACGCTGGTGTTCACCTCGAACGGCCAGCTCTACGGCCGGGCGCCCGACGCCCTGGCGGGGCTGATCGAGGCCCGCGGCATAGGGATCTTGTCGCAACCCTGCCTGCCGTTCTGCCGCGTGCGCCTGCTGGTGCGCTGCGTCGGGGACCCCCTGGCGGTGGAGCGCATGCCCGAGCCGCAACTTGAGATGATCGCCGGCGCGGCCACGCCGATCCTTTCGCTGTGGCCGCTCGAGCCCGCCGCCCCGGCGAAAGTCAGACGCATGTTGGAGCATCTTGGAGTCGCCGGCTAACAAGCGTATCAAGGCGGCCCGCGCGGCGCCTCCCTAGCCGCCACGGGTTAGGGGATCCTGTTGAGAGATCAGGCATGATCGGGCTCGTGATCGTCACACACGGGCGTCTGGCGGAGGAGTTCGTCTCCGCCATGGAGCATGTGGTGGGCCCGCAAGGCGCGGTCCAGGCCATCTGTATCGGCCCGGAGGACGACATGGAGCGTCGCCGGTCGGACATTCTGAAGGCGTGCGCCGCGGTCGACGACGGCGGCGGCGTGATTCTGCTGACCGACATGTTCGGCGGCACGCCCAGCAACCTGGCCATTTCGGTGATGGAGCAGACCAAGGCCGAGGTGATCGCCGGCCTGAACCTGCCGATGCTGATCAAGCTGGCCAGCGTGCGCCAGCGCGAGACCCTGCAGGCCTGCGTCGCCTATGCGCAGGAGGCTGGACGCAAATACATCTCCGTGGCCTCCTACGTGCTGGCGGGAGAAAAATGAGTCGAGTCGCGACGCGCACGGTCGAGATCGTCAACGAGCGGGGGCTGCACGCCCGCGCCTCGGCCAAGTTCGTCAAGCTGGCCTCGGGCTTCGACGCCGAGGTGACGGTGGCCCGCGACGGCGCCAGCGTCGACGCCCGCTCGATCATGGGCCTGATGATGCTGGCCGCCGGCATCGGCTCGACCATCGACATCGCCGCCGAGGGTCCCGAAGCCCACGCAGCCATCGACGCCCTGGCCGAGCTGGTGTCGAACCGGTTCGACGAGGAGCGGTAGCGCCTACTCCGCCGCCACCGCCTCCGGCGCCGCGGCTTTCACGCCCATCGGCCGCAGGTCCAGGTCCTGGAACAGGGCGCTGTCCTCGTCCTGGCCGGGCAGGGGGGTGGTCAGCAGCTTGCCGCCGACGAAGATCGAATTGGCCCCGGCCAGGAAGCACAGGGTCTGCAGCTCGCGGCTCATGGCGTCGCGGCCGGCCGACAGGCGGACCATCGACTTGGGGCAGACGATGCGGGCCACCGCGACCGTGCGCACGAACTCCAGCGAGTCGATCTGGCCTTCCTTCAGCACCTTGTCGCCCAGCGGCGTGCCGCTGACCGGCACCAGGCCGTTGATCGGCAGGCTGTCGGGATGGCTGGGCAGGGTCGCCAGCTGGCGCAGCAGGCCGGCGCGGTCGCGGCGGGTCTCGCCCATGCCGACGATGCCGCCGCAGCAGGTGCTCATGCCGGCGTCACGGACATAGGCCAGGGTGTCCAAACGTTCCTGGTAGGTGCGGGTGGTCACCACCTCGCCGTAATATTCCGGGCCGGTATCGAGGTTGTGATTATAATAGTCGAGGCCGGCGTCCTTCAGCTCCTTGGCTTGTTTCGGCGTCAGCATGCCCAGGGTGGCGCAGGTCTCCAGGCCCAGGGCCTTCACCCCGCCGATCATCGCCGCCAGCTTGGGCAGGTCGCGGTCCTTCAGCTCGCGCCAGGCCGCGCCCATGCAGAAGCGCTGGGCCCCGCCGTCGCGGGCTTCGCGAGCCTTGGCGATGACCACCTCGGCGTCCAGCAGCTTCTCGGCCTTCAGGCCGGTCTTGAAGTGGGCCGACTGGCTGCAATAGCCGCAGTTCTCGGCGCAGCCGCCGGTCTTGACCGACAGCAGCTGCGACAGCTGCACCTCGCTGGGGTCGAACCAGGCCCGGTGCACGGTGGCGGCCTGGAACACCAGTTCCATGAACGGCAGGTCGAACAGCGCTTCCACTTGCGAAAGCGTCCAGTCGTGGCGGGGCTCGGCGAGATTGGTCTGCATCATGGCGGGCAGGTTTGAACGCCGCAGCCGCGATTGGCAAGCGCGCGGCGCAGGCATCCGTCCTGCGATCCGGCCTCGGGCGGCTCAGGGGCGGAGCCAAAACCCTCTGCTCCGGCTATAGTCGGCGCATGGATCACGAAATCGAACTGAAGTTCCTGGTCGCCCCCGAAGCCGCGAGCGAGATCCTGGCCCGGTTGCCGGGCCAGGAGGCGGTCCGCCAGCTGAACGCCACCTATTTCGACACCGCCGACCACGCCCTGCGCCAGGCGGGCTTCGGCCTGCGGATCCGCGACGGCGAGGACGGCCGCAAGCAGACCCTGAAATCGGCCTCGTCCGGCGGCGTCTTCGCCCGCGGCGAATGGGAGAGCGCCGTGGCCGGGTCCGAGCCGGACCGCGCCCTGCTCGACAAGACCCCGGCCGCCAAGGTGATCGATGGCGGCGCCCTGGCCCCGGTGTTCGCCACCGACGTCCGCCGCGTCACCCGGCTGGTCGAACGCGACGGGGCGACCATCGAAGCGGCCCTCGACCAGGGCGAGCTGCGCGCCGACGCGAACCGGGCTCCGATCAGCGAGCTGGAGCTGGAACTGAAATCCGGTCCGCCGCGGGCGCTGTTCGACCTGGCCCGCGACCTGGCCGAACATGCGCCGCTGCGCCTGTCCCTGGTCAGCAAGGCCGAGCGGGGCTACGCCCTGGCCCTGGGCGAGGGCGACGACCGGCGGGGCGAGCCGGTCCTGGATCCGGCCGCGACCACCGGCGAGGCGCTGCAGGCCCTGGGCCGCGCCGCCCTGGGCCGGCTGTGCGCGGCCGCCGAGGCCCTGCGCGCTCGTCCGGGCCCCGAACGGGTGCACAAGCTGCGGGTGGCGGCGCGGCGGTTCCGGGCCCTGCTGTCGACCTTCAAGGCCCTGGCCGGCGACCCGGCCGCCCGCCAGGTCAAGGCCGAGCTGAAATGGCTGGCCGACGAACTGGGCACGGCGCGGAACCTGGACGTGTTCATCGCCGATGTCTGGCGGCCGGCCGCCGAGGGCCAGGGCGCGCCTGAGCCCGCCGGCGCGGAGCCCGACCCCGCCGCTCAGGATGAAGCCCTCGCCCTGGCGGCGTTCGGCAAGGCGCTGCTGGCGGCCCAGACGGAGGCCTACGCCAGGGCCGAGGCGGCGGTGGACAGCGCCCGCTTCCGCGCCCTGGCCATCGACGCCGCCGCCTGGCTGGAGGCGGGGCCCTGGACGACCGACCGGCGGCTCGCCAAGCGACGCGACAAGCCCGCCGCCGTCTTCGCCGCCAAGGCGCTGGACAAGCGCCGCCGCCGGATTCGCAAGGACGGCCGCGACCTGGCTGGGCTCAGTCCCGAAGACCGCCATCACCTGCGCATCCGCGGCAAGAAGCTGCGCTACGCCGTCGAGGACCTGGGCGGACTGTTCCCCGACCATCCCAAGCGCCTGGCCCGCTTCGTCGAGGCGACCAAGCACCTGCAGGACGCCCTGGGCCTGCTCAACGACCTGGCCGTGCGCGAGGCCCTGGCCCGCGACGTGGCGCTGGCCTGCGAGAATCCGCAAGCCGCCTTCGCCGCCGGCCGACTGACGGCGGGCGGTCCCGACCGCGAGGCCGAGCTGCTGGCCGACGCCCAGGGCGCCTATGTCACTTTCGCCGAGGCCAGGCGGTTCTGGTGATTTCTTTGGGGGGCTGGACCATGCCTAAGCTTCAAGTGATCGGCCTTGTCGCGCTCGGCGTGATGGCGGCAGGCGCCACCCGCGCCGCGCCGGCGGAACTCGTTCAGAGTTTCAAGGACTGGGCGGTGGTCTGCGACAACCTGCGGACCTGTCAGGTCGCCGGCTTCGCGTCCGAGGACAGCGAGTTACCAGCAGTGTTGCGCCTGAGCCGTACCGGCCAAGCGAGCGCGCCGGCCAGGATTGAGATCGACCTGGGGGGCGAGGCTAGTATCGAGAGCAAGTCCCTGACCCTCGCCATCGACGGGCGGGCCGTCATGACGACCCGAGCGGCGGCGTCGGACAATGGCTACGGCCTTGTCACCGTGCTCGCCGGCGCCCAGGTGGGACCGCTGCTGGGCGCCGCACGCAACGGGACGCTTCTGTCGATCCGGGCCGGCGACAAGGACCTGGGCCAGGTGTCGCTGGCCGGCATGGTTGCGGCCCTGCGCTATGTGGATGACCAGCAAAAGCGGGGCGGCACTTTGACCGCCATGATCGCCAAGGGCCCGGACCCGGCCGCCAGCGTTCCCGCGCCGCCGGTTCTGCCCGTCCTCCACGCCGCCCCGGCAATTGCCCAGACCGGGCTGCCGCCCAAGCCGCCGGCGGTGGTCCAGGCCCTGGCGGGATGCGAAGTCGAGCCGGGCTCGGAAGGTAAGCCGGAGGCCTTCCGCCTATCGGCCGACAAGGTGCTCTGGCAGATTCCGTGCGGCGGTGGTGCTTATAATTTCAGTTCCGTGTTCATCGTCGTCGATAAGACTGGCCGGGCCGGCGTGGCTCCGCTGGAGGGCGTCGATGACGGCCTGGCCACCAATGCCGACTATGATCCCAAGACCCGCGTCCTGGACGCTTACGACAAGGGGCGCGGAATCGGCGACTGCGGCAATTCCAGCAAATGGGTGTGGACTGGCGACACCTTCGAACTCTCTGAGTCGAGAGTCATGCCGGTCTGTCGCGGCTACGGCGGCGACTGGCCGGTCATCTTCCGCGCCAAGGTCCAGTAGTTCGGCCGGCATATAAAGAAATCCTTATGCCTTAATTGCGAGAAGGGTCGCGGCGCGCTATAGACCGCGCAAGACATCCCCCCGACCCGCAGGAGCCGACCGTGGCCGACTATATCGTCAAGGACATCTCGCTCGCCGATTACGGCCGCAAGGAAATCGCCATCGCCGAGACCGAAATGCCCGGTCTGATGGCCACCCGCGCCGAATACGGCCCGGGCCAGGTGCTGAAGGGCGCCCGCATCGCCGGCAGCCTGCACATGACCATCCAGACCGCCGTGCTGATCGAGACCCTGACCGCCCTGGGCGCCGAGGTCCGCTGGGCGTCGTGCAACATCTTCTCGACCCAGGACCACGCCGCCGCCGCCATCGCCGCCTCGGGCGTGCCGGTGTTCGCCTTCAAGGGCGAGAACCTGATCGAGTATTGGGAATACGCCCACAAGATCTTCGAATGGCATGACGGCGGCTATCCGAACCTGATCCTCGACGACGGCGGCGACGCCACCCTGCTCTGCGTGCTGGGCCCCAAGGCCGAGAAGGATCCCACGATCCTGAACAATCCGCAGAACGAGGAAGAAGAAGCCCTCTACACGGTGATGAAGCGCTATCTGGCCGAGAAGCCGGGCTTCTACACCGCCATCCGCGACGCCATCGGCGGCGTGTCGGAAGAAACCACGACGGGCGTTCACCGCCTGTACCAGATGGCCGCCAAGGGCGAGCTGCCGTTCCCGGCCATCAACGTCAATGACAGCGTCACCAAGTCGAAGTTCGACAACCTGTACGGCTGCCGGGAATCGCTGGTCGACGCCATCCGCCGCGGCACCGACGTGATGCTGTCGGGCAAGGTGGCGGTGGTCTGCGGCTATGGCGACGTCGGCAAGGGCTCGGCCGCCAGCCTGCGCCAGGGCGGCGCCCGGGTGATCGTCACCGAGATCGACCCGATCTGCGCCCTGCAGGCGGCGATGGAAGGCTACGAGGTCCAGACCCTGCAGGACGTCGCCGACAAGGCCGACATCTTCGTCACCGCCACCGGCAACAAGGACGTCATCACCGTCGACGACATGCGGCGGATGAAGAACAACGCCATCGTCTGCAACATCGGCCACTTCGATTCCGAGATCCAGATCGCCGGCCTGCGCAACTTCAAGTGGGACGAGATCAAGCCGCAGGTCCACCACGTCGAGTTCCCGGACGGCAAGAAGATCATCGTGCTGTCGGAAGGCCGCCTGGTGAACCTGGGCAACGCCACCGGCCACCCCTCGTTCGTGATGTCGGCCTCGTTCACCAACCAGACCCTGGCCCAGATCGAGCTGTGGACCAACAAGACGGCCTACAAGAACGACGTCTACACCCTGCCCAAGCACCTCGACGAAAAGGTCGCCTTCCTCCACCTGGAGAAGCTGGGCGCCAAGCTGTCGACCCTGCGCAAGGACCAGGCCGACTATATCGGCGTGCCGGAAAAGGGCCCGTTCAAGCCGGACCACTACCGCTACTAGGCTTCGCTTCCAGGCGAACCGGGAGGCCCGTCGCGGAAAGCGGCGGGCCTTTTTCTTGGGCGTTGCAGCGACATCCGCATCACGGAGCCGCCAAGGTTGCGCTTGGCCTGTTCAAGGCCGCAAGGCTCGGCTAAGCCGCTAACCATGCCGCTCGCCCTGCTCATTTCCAGCCATGTCGCCGGCGGCCAGGTCGGGGCCTCGGCCCAGGCCGCCGCCCTGGCGCAGTTCGGCGTCGATGCGATGGTGGTGCCGACCGTGCTCTACGGCCGCCATCCCGGCTGGGGACCGCCCGGCGGGGCGGCGACCCCGGTCGAGGTGATCGAGGGCATGCTCGAGGGGATCGCGGCCAACGGCCTGCTGGGCCTGACAGACCTGATGATCACCGGCTATTTCGCCAGCGCCGCCCAGGTGCGGGCCGCCGCCCGGGCCATCGACGCCGTGCGGGCCGCGCGCGCCGACGCCAAGAGGCCGACAGTGATCGTCGACCCGACCCTGGGCGACGACGGCAAGGGCCTCTATGTGCCGGCCGAGGTCGCCGAGGCGGTCGCCGCCGAGCTGGTCCCGCGCGCCGACCTGGTGGCCTGCAACGCCTGGGAGCTGCAGCGCCTGACCGGAGCCGAGGCCGGCGAGCCCCAGGCCGCGGTCCGCGCCGCCCGCCTTCTGGACCGGCCGGTCCTGGTGTCGTCGGTGCGGCGCGGCGACGAGATCGGCGTCGTCCATGCCGACCGCGACGAGGCCTGGCTGGCCGTCCACCCCAAGGCCGCCGGCGCGCCCAACGGCACGGGCGACCTGCTGACCGCCCTCTACGCCGCCGCCATGATCGAGGGCCAGCCCCTGGCCTACGGCCTGGCCCGGGCGGTGGGCGGCGTCGTCGAGACGGTGATCGCGGCCAATGTCTGGAACGCCCCCGAACTGCCGATCGTGGCCATGGGCGCGCGGATCAAGCAGACCTCGCCGGGCGTGACCGTCGAGCGCTTGGGCTAGGGCGTTCGGCGGCTGAGTTGGCGCGAACTCAAATATCCGCTCATCCCGGCGAATGCCGGGACCCAGATGGAATGGCTTTGGGGCTGACGCCAAGAGCGCGGAGCCCCTCCAATCACCCTCAACACCATAGGATCTGGGTCCCGGCATTCGCCGGGATGAGCGGAAGTGTGGGTCAATATTGGTGGCGAATGCCTCAGGTCTTCAGCGGGTCGCGGGCGTTGGGGTCGCCATAGGTCAGCGACACGAAGACGTCCTCCAGGTCCGGGTCCTCGGTGGCGATGTCGCGGATCTTCAGGCCCTCGGCGCGGACCGCCGCCAGCACCTGCTCGACGCTGGACTGGCCGGTGCGGTAGGAGACCGAGAACGCTCCGCCGCCGCGCAGCCTGGTCTCGAAGCCCGGCAGCAGCGGCGGGGCGCCGACCGGCTCCTCGGGCGTCACCACCACGTTGCGGACGTCCATGCGGCCCAGCAAGGTGGCGGTCGGCTCGCAGACCACGACCTCGCCGCGGTTGACGATGGCGATCTGGTCGCACAGCTCCTGGGCCTCTTCCAGGTAGTGGGTGGTCAGGACGATGGTCACCCCCAGCTGGTTGAGGCCGGTCACATATTGCCACAGCTGGCGGCGCAGCTCGACGTCGACCCCGGCGGTCGGCTCGTCGAGGATCAGCACCGGCGGGTGGTGGACCATGGCCTTGGCCACCATCAGCCGCCGCTTCATGCCGCCCGACAGCTGGCGGACATAGGCGTTGGCTTTGTCGCCCAGGCCCAGGGCGTTGAGCAGGGCGTCGGTGCGGCGCTCGTTCTTGGGCACGCCGTAGAAGCCGGCCTGCACCTCCAGCGACTCGCGGGGGGTGAAGAAGACGTCGGCGGCCAGTTCCTGGGGCACCACGCCGATGGCGGCCCGGGCGTCGCGGGGCCGCTCGTCGATGTCGCGGCCCCAGATCCGCACCGTGCCCGAGGTCTTGCGGGTCAGGCCGGCCAGGATGTTGATGAAGGTCGACTTGCCCGCCCCGTTGGGTCCGAGCAGGCCGAAGATCGAGCCGCGCGGCACCTTCAGGTCGATGCCGTTGAGCGCCCGCTTCTCGGGGGCGGTCTTGCTGGCGGGATAGGTCTTGAACAGGCCTTCGGCTTCGATCGCGTAGGCGGGCAGGTCCATGGAGCGTCCAGACAGGTCCCGCAGGGGACGATAAGAAAAGCCAATACCGCGCTGCGAATTGACGGCGGCGCGACAGGTCGCATAGGTATGCCTGCATCGCCGCCACGCCAAGGCCGCGTCTGGAATTCAAAGGTTTTCGAACATGGCGCGCAAGGCCAAGACCGTGTCCACCGCCCCGACCGCCATGGAGCCCCTCGTCGCCGAGGTCGGCGCCGGTCCCGCGCCCGAGACCGTCATGGTCCGCTCGCACCGCATCGCCTGCGACGGCGTCGGCGGGGCCCTGGGCCATCCGCGCGTCTGGCTGGAGATGGGCGCGGCCGGCTTCGTCGACTGCCCCTATTGCGACCGCCGCTTCGTGGCCGCCACCGCCGCCGGCCATGACGAGGACGAGCAACTGGCCCCGGGGGTCTACGAGGGCTCGGGCGGGCACTAGCCATGCCCGACTCCCTGTCGCCGCTGCGCGCCGAAAGCCCCGCTAAGGCCTGGGAGGCGGCCGAATGGCCGCGCGAGGCCCCGGTGCTGCGGGCCATCGCCATGCCGTCCGACACCAATCCCGAGGGCGACATCTTCGGCGGCTGGCTGCTGTCGCAGATGGACCTGGCGGCGGCCTCGATCGCCTTCCACCGGGCCGCCGGCCGCTGCGCCACCATCGCCGTCGACGGCATGACCTTCCTCAGCCCGGTGTTCGTCGGCGACGAGGTCAGCCTGTTCGCCAAGGTCGTCCATGTCGGCCGCACCTCGCTGAAGGTCGAGGTCGAGGCCTGGCGCCGCCGCCGCGACGGCGAGCAGGCCCACAAGGTCACCCAAGGGGTGTTCACCTTCGTGGCCATCGGCGACGACCGCAAGCCACGGCCCCTGCCGTAGGTCCGAGACCGGCGGCGGCTCCGGTCCGCCCGACGGCCTTGTCAGTCCGGCCACAGGTCCTGGATGTCGCCCTTGCGGTTGAGCATGTGGGTCGCCCGCTTGATCAGGGTCAGCAGGCGCTCGCGGCGAGCGTCGCTGTCATAGGTCAGGGTGCTGCGGGCCAGGCCCTCGAGCATGAAGCGGGCCAGGTCGCGGCTGGCCTGGAAGCGCGGACCGGCCCCGGCGTGCAGGATCTTCAGGAAATGGTCGCCGGCCTGGGCGCGGTCGAATTCGGCCTGAGCCGGGGCCAGCAGGGCCTGGACGGCCGGGTCGGTGCGGCCGGCCGCCTCCAGCTCGGCGAAGGCCAGGAACGGCACGGTGTGCAGCAGGTCCCAATAGCTGTCGATGGCGTGCTCGGTGACGTCGGCCCCCGGCGGCAGGTCGTCGGCGGCGGCGCGGAACAGGGCCGAGCGCGCGGCCTGGATATGGGCCACGGCGGCCTCGACCAGGGCCTCGCGCGTCGGGAAGTGGTAGAGCATCGCCCCGCGGGTCAGGCCGGCGGCGTCGGCGATCACCGGATTGGTCGCCGCGTGGTAGCCCATCTCGGCGATCAGCCGCATGGCGCAGTCGAGAATCCTCGCCCTCGTCTTCAGCGACTTGGGCGTATCCTTGGCGAGGCGGGCGGCGTCCATGGCCCTGATCTAGTCCGAGCGATGTTGCGCCGCAACAGCGCAGGCCGGCGATCGCCAAGCCATGCCGCACAACGGCCGCCGATGGTGAAATTTCGGGCGTCGCCGCGGCGAGTCGCCGCGTTGGCGTTTCACGAAAGCGACATGCAATCAGCTTAATCGCCGGACCACACGCCGCCGACCGGGCTGCGGCTGGTCCGGGGGGACCGGCTCCTGAACACCGAGCCGAACTGCTTGAGGGGCAAGCACATGGTCACCGACATCGAGATCCGCCGCTATCGCTCGATCTTCATCAGCGACGTCCACCTGGGCACGCGCGGCTGCCAGGCCGAGCTGTTGCTGGACTTCATCCGCCACGTCGAGTGCGACAAGCTCTACCTGGTCGGCGACATCGTCGACGGCTGGAAGCTGCGCAGCGGCTGGTACTGGCCCCAGAGCCACAACGACGTGGTCCAGAAGATCCTGCGCCTGGCCCGCAAGGGGGTGGAGGTGATCTACGTCCCCGGCAATCACGACGACCGCATCCGCGACTTCTGCGGCACCCATTTCGGCGGGGTGGTGGTGGCCCGCGACGCGATCCACGAGGCGGCCGACGGCAAGCGCTATCTGGTGGTTCACGGCGACGAGTTCGACGGGGTGGTGCAGCACGCCAAGTGGCTCGCCTTCCTGGGCGATTGGTCCTATAGGACCATCCTGATGCTGAACACCTTGCTCAATCGCGCGCGTCGCAAGCTGGGGTTCGGCTACTGGAGTCTGTCGGCCTATCTGAAGGTCAAGGTGAAGAACGCGCTGCAGTTCATCGAGAATTTCGAAGCCGCGGTCGCCGACGAAGCCCGTCGGCGCGGCGTCGACGGCGTGATCTGCGGCCACATCCACAAGGCCGAGATGCGCGATATCGGCGGCATCCTCTATGTCAATGACGGCGACTGGGTCGAAAGCTGCACCGCCCTGGTGGAACATATGGACGGACGGCTCGAAATCCTGGAATGGTCCAAGCTGAGGTCCTGGTCGGTGATCGATCGGGCCCGGGCGCTCGCCGTCGAGCCCCCGATACCGGAGCCTGCCGCCGCCTGATGCGGATACTACTCGCCACCGACGCATGGGAACCGCAGGTCAATGGCGTGGTTCGGACCCTCACCAAGGTGATGGCCGAGCTGCGAGCCATGGGGCACGAGATCGACGTGGTCAGCCCCGACCAGTTCCCGACCTTCCCGCTGCCGACCTATCCGGAGATCAAGCTGGCCATCGGCGCCTATGAGCCGGTGATGGAGCGCTTCAAGTCGTTCGAGCCGGAGGCGATCCACATCGCCACCGAGGGCCCGATCGGCCTGGCCGCCCGCCGCATCTGCCTGGAATGGAAGCTGCCGTTCACGACCAGCTACCACACCCGGTTCCCCGAATACGTCTCGGCCCGGCTGCCGCTGCCGCTGTCGGCCGGCTACACCTACATGCGCTGGTTCCACAAGCCGTCGGGCCGGCTGATGGTCGCCACCCCGACCATGCGCGACGAGCTGATCCGTCACGGCTTCCGCAACATCTCGCCCTGGACCCGCGGCGTCGACACCGAGGTGTTCCGGCCCCGGGCCGAGGGCGAGCCCGACATGTTCGAGGGCCTGGCCCGGCCGATCTTCCTCAATGTCGGCCGCGTGGCGGTCGAGAAGAACATCGAGGCCTTCGCCAGCCTCGACCTGCCCGGCACCAAGGTCATCGTCGGCGACGGCCCGCTGCGCGAGGAGCTGGCCGAGAAATATCCCGACGTGGTGTTCGCCGGCGCCAAGTTCGGCGAAGAGCTGGGCCGCTATTTCGCCTGCGCCGACGTCTTCTGCTTTCCGTCCCTGACCGACACCTTCGGCCTGGTGATCCTCGAGGCCATGGCCGCCGGGGTGCCGGTGGCGGCGTTCTCGGCCCCGGGGCCGATCGACATCATCCCCGGCTCCGGTGCCGGCGTGCTGGCCCCAGGCCAGACCGACGGCCTGGCCGAGGCCTGCATGGCGTGCCTGGACATCGACCATGGCGGAGTTCGCAAATTCGCCGAGGGCTTCTCGTGGCGGGCCTGCGCCGAAGAGTTCTACAAGAACCTGCAGCCCTATCCCGAGCCGGAAAAGACCCGCTTCTGGCGGCGGCTGCGGCGGCTGGCGCGGCTGCGGCGTCGGCCGGCGGCTTAGGAGCAGTGGGCCGAATTCCTCGTCCTTCGACAGGCTCAGGATGAGGAATTCTACCGAACCGCCCTTTAAATAGCCCTCATCCTGAGCCTGTCGAAGGACGAAGGCGATGCCGCCACGCTGGACGCCTAAGGTCCACCGTGCGCCCGATCGGCGCCAACAGCGGTCCCGCTTACAGCCCCAAACCCGCCACGGCCTTTTCCGTCAAGGCCGCCCGGGCCGCATCGCTGATCGGCACCAGCTTGCGGGCGTCGAGGTCGAAGGTGACGGCGATGGCTTCCGAGGTCGCCCAGGGGCGGCCGGTGGTCGGGTCGAGCATCCAGTGGGCGACGCGCAGGGTCCGGCTGTCGGCCCCGACCAGGCCCGACCGCAGTTCGACCCGGTCGCCGGCCCGCGGCCAGGCCAGCTGGGCGAGGCGGTATTCCAGCACCACCCCGCCGATCCGCGCCGGCTTGGGGTCTGCGAGGGCGGCGACGGTGTCGCGGAACGGGGCGATGAAGGCGTTGACCCCGTCCGAGACCCGGCCGATGAACTGTTCGCCCCGCATCCGTCCGAACACGTCGCAATCGGTCGGCGTCAGGGCTCCCAGGCCGATCCGCGTCAGGCCCAGCTGGTCGGCCCGGGCCAGGCTGGCGGTGGGCGTGAACGGCGACAGGTCGAGGCTGCGGGCCTTCGCCAGGTCCGGAACCTCGACCTTCAGCGCCTCGGCCCGCTGGTGGACCACCCCGGGCCAGGGGAAGGCCTCGCCCTCGCGCGGGGTGACGTGGGCGACGGTGGTCTGGAAGGTCGCCGCCACCTGGCCGGTGGCGGTGTGGACCAGCAGCTGCAGCAGCCGCGCCTCGGTCTCGGAGATCGCGATGACCCCGCCCAGCATGTGCAGGGCCGCGCCGGCGTGGGCCTCGCGCAGGAAGCGGATGTGCTGCTCGCGCACCACCAGGGTGGCGTTGGCGTAGGGCGAGAAGGCGTGCGGCAGGCCCAGCTCCGCCGCCAGCCCGGCCAGGCCCTCCATGGCCCGCGAGACATAGAAGCGCACGTTCATGTGCCCCATCTCGTCGCAGTCCCAGGTGTTGACCCCGCCGCGCCAGATCTCGACGCCCGGCAGATCCTCAGCGGTCGTCATGGCGCGGCTTTTCCTTCAGCAAGAATGGCGCGCCAGATCTCGACGCCCGGCAGATTCTCGGCGGTCGTCATGGTTATGTGTCCAGCGGTGATTGAAAGTGTTCGGACCCTAGCGGCGTTCGCTCGCCATCCGCAATCTTCCCCTACCCACCGTCATTCCCGCCCTTGTGGCACGGCTGTCCGGTTCACGCTGTCATCAAGTCGAGAGAGAGTTGTCGTGGGTCGTGGGCTGGAGTTGGCGGGGGCTTGAGGAGCTGATCGAGAGGTCTGCGATGCA
>NZ_JBIXJO010000012.1:0-132868 GCF_052871235.1 Caulobacter sp. LARHSG274
CCGCCAGCGCCACCCAGCGGATCGCCGACGATATGCTGACCTTGAACCGCGCCGCCGCCTGGCGGCGAGATGCGCCCGCCACGACTTCCGCCACGACCCGCTCGCGAAGACCCTTCGAATGCGCCGCGCCCATCCAAACCTCCCAAATCAGAAGGCCTCAAGGGACTCATGATCCCACGACGAAGGGAATCCTCCCTCCGATCACAATCGATTCAACTCAACGGGCGAATGCTCTAGATGCGTCAGAGAATGCATCCAGACAGTTGATTGCGGCGGTGCAGATGGGATCATTGGGAGCGAGGTATGGGACAGATATGTTCTGCTTGTTCGCGATCCGGTCAACATCGTTGACTAGAGATTTTATCCTATGGCCATATTTTCGAACAACAGATTGCCCTGGAAGAGTGCCGCCGTTGTCCATTGCGAAATCCGCGACAAGAATGAGCTTGGCGAGGCGTTCAATGCCAATAGAGAGGCCAAAGAATGCCGTATAATACTCGCCAAATCCGCTACCGTAACTGGCTCGTCCAAGAGCGGTGGCACCGGATCCTATAATTTGGCTCACCAGCGACGCCTCTCGGTGGAGCGCTTTCCATTCAGGCAGGGTAAAAGGGTCTGGACGGTTCATGTCCGCAACATAGCGGCTCCGGGTCTGCGTTCCATCCTTAGCGACCGCCGCAAGCGATTGCTTCCGGCAGGCTAGCCCATCACCGCCCGCGCCAAGGCCTGAAACCCCTCGACCGGGATCGTCTCCGCCCGCGCGTCCGGATTGATCCCGGCCTTCTCGCACAGCGTCCCGCCGCCCAGGCCCTTGAGGCTGGAGCGCAGCATCTTGCGGCGCTGGCCGAAGGCGGCGGCGGTGACCTTTTCCAGGGCCGTGACCAGCGCCTTGTCGGGGGCGGGATCGAGCGGGACCAGCCGCACCACGGCCGAGGCCACCTTGGGCGGCGGGGTGAAGGCGCGGGCCGGCAGGTCCATCACCACCTTGGCGCTGCAGACGGTCTGGGAGACCACGGCCAGGCGGCCATAGGCGTCGTCGTCCACCTGGGCGGCGATGCGCTCGGCGACCTCCTTCTGGAACATCAGGGTCATCGACAGCGGCCGGAACGGGCCGGTCAGCCAGTTGATCAGCAGCGGCGTGCCGACATTGTAGGGCAGGTTGCTGACCATGTGGGCGGGACCGCCGGCGATCGCGGCCATGTCGACCTTCAGGGCGTCGCCCTGGACCAGGGTCAGCCGGCCGTCGGCGGCCGCGCCCAGGTCTTCCAGCAGCGGCAGGAAGCGGCGGTCCATCTCGACGGCGATCACCCGCGCGCCGGTCTCCAGCAGGGCCCGGGTCAGGCCGCCGGGGCCGGGGCCGACCTCGATCACCGTGTCGCCTTCGCCCACCTGGGCCAGGCGGGCGATCTTGCGGGTGATGTTGAGGTCGAGCAGGAAGTGCTGGCCAAAGCTCTTGTTGGCCAGCAGGTCGTGCTCGGCGAGAACCTCGCGGAGCGGCGGCAGATCGGCGAGGCTCATCTCGGACTTCTCAGAGGGCGGCCGCGCGCCGCTCGGCGATCTCGGCGGCCAGGCGGATGGCGGCGATCAGGCTGTCGGCCCGGGCCAGGCCCCGGCCGGCGATGTCGAAACCCGTACCATGGTCGGGCGAGGTGCGCACGATCGGCAGGCCCAGGGTGACGTTCACCCCGGCCCAGAAGTCGAGCATCTTGACCGGGATCAGCGCCTGGTCGTGGTACATGCACAGCACCGCGTCGTAGGTGACGCGGGCCTCGGCGTGGAACAGGCTGTCGGCCGGGGCGGGGCCCTTGACGTCGATCCCCAGTTCCCGCAGCGCCTGCACCGCCGGCCCGATGATCGCCGCCTCCTCGCCGCCCAGGGCGCCGCCCTCGCCGGCGTGGGGGTTGAGGGCGGCGACGGCCAGGCGCGGGGCGGCGATCCCGAAATCGGTGCGCAGGGCCTCGACGGTGACCCGGGCGGCGTTGACGATGGCCTCGACCGACAGGGCGGCGGGCACGGCGGCCAGGGGCGTATGGATGGTCACCAGGGTGGCGCGCAGGTCGCCGGCCGCCAGCATCATCACCGGCCCGTGCGGCGGCTGGCGCTCGCCGACATGGGTCAGCTCGGCCAGGAACTCGGTATGGCCGGGAAAGGCGAAGCCGGCGTCATAGAGCGGGGCCTTGGCGATCGGGGCGGTGACGAGGCCGGCCACCGCGCCCGACAGGGCCAGGCCGGCCCCGGTCTCGATCCAGCGGATGACCTGGGCGGCGTAGGCGCTGGACGGCTTGCCCGACACCACCCGCGCCTGCAGCGGGATGTCGAGCACGGGCAGGGCCTCGGCGAAGATCCGCATCGCCTCGACCGGCCCGGTCACCGGCCGGACCTTGACCCCGCCGCCAGCCGAGGCCAGCAGCTGGGCGTCGCCGACCACCATGAACGGCGGGCCGTCCTTGCGCAGCGCCGCCCAGGCCTTGGCGATGATCTCCGGTCCGATGCCGGCCGGATCGCCGGCGCTGAGGGCGAGGGCTGTGGTCTTCACCGGGTCTCGATGGTCGCCGAGTTGCGAAGGTCGCGCAGGTAACGTTTGGAGATCAGCGCAAGCTGCTGACCACGCAGGCGATTTTCGATCTGCTCTCGGGTCGGGGCCTGGGCCCCCGACTGGCGCTTGCCGCACACCGCGATCAGGTGCAGGCCGGCGTCGGTGCGGATCGGGTCGGAGACCTGGCCGACCTTCAGGCTGTTGGCGGCCTGCTGGAAGGCGGGGGCCAGGTCGGTGATCTCGGCCTCGCCGAGGTCGCCGGCCACCACGCCTTGGACCTTGCCGGCCGTGGCCTCAAGGGTGTCGCAGCCGGTGATCTGCGGCTTCAGGGCCAGCAGGGTCTTGTTGGCGGCGTCGACCTGTTCCTGGGTGGCGTCCTTGGGCAGGGCCAGGGCCACCTGCTTGAGGTCGACCAGGGCCGTCTTCGCGCCCGAGCGCTTCTCGCGCAGATAGAGGATGTAGACGCCGTCGCGGACCGGGATCGGGGCCGACAGCTGGCCGGGACGCAGCTGCTCCAGCGCCGCGTCGACCTCGGGCGGCATCTCGCCGGGGCTGACCCAGCCGGCGTCGCCGCCGTTGGCCGCGGTCGGCGAGGCCGAGAACTGGCGGGCCACGGCCGGGAAGGGCGCGCCCTGCTGCATCTGGGTGACCAGTTGCTTGGCGCCGTTGAGGGCCACTTCCATGCCGCCGACGCGGGCGGCGTCGATGAACACTTCGCTGACCTGGTACTGCGGCTTGCTGGCGGCCTCGGCCTGGCGGCGCTCGAAGGCCTTGATCTGGTCGTCGCCGACCCGCAGGCGCGAGCCGTAGCGGCCGCTGATCCAGGCCTGCCAGCTGCTGTCGGCGCGGATCTGGGCGCGCCAGGTGTCGATGCCCACGCCCTGGGCGGCCAGCTGCTGGGTCAGCTGCTGGCCGGTCATGTTGTTGCCCTTGGCGATATCCTCGATCTGCTCGTCGACTTCCTTGTCGGTCGAGATGATCGTGATCTTCTGGGCCTTTTCGACCCGGCGCAGCTCCTGCATCTCGACATGCTCGTCGATCAGCGAGCGCAGGGCCTCCTGCTCCAGCTGGGGCAGGTTCTCCTGGGTCGGCTGCAGGCCCGAGGTGACCATCAGCAGGCGCATGCGCTGCATCAGGTCATAGCTCGAGATGATGTCGTCGTTGACGACCGCCGCCACGCTTTCGGACAGCGGGTTGGCCCGCGGCGCCGCGGGCGCGGCGGGGGCGGCGTCCACCACGGGGGGGGCTTCCTGGGCCAGGGCCGGCAGGCCGAGGCTCGCCACGGTCAAGGCGAGGATGGAGGCGGCGCTGACCGCCAGTTTTGTCACGCTACGCGCAGACCGCATCGGTATTGTCGTTCCTCTAGACGCGTCCAAAGGAAGGCGCGCGCTTAGACGCACGTCCCCCGACGCGGTGACACTTTATTGGCTGTACCCTGTGTCGCCCAATGTGGCGAGCGTTAGGCGCAGGACGATGGATTCGGAGGGTTGCAGCTTCAGGCCGTTGACGGTCGAGCTGTACTGGTCTTCGTGCTGGTAGATCACGTCGATGCGGATGCAGTCGTCGGTATAGGCCACCCCCAGGTCGCGGCGGCGCCAGACCTGGGCGATCATGTCGCGCTGGCCCAGGGCGGTGAGCGCCCAGTGCGGCGTCAGCTGCAGCTGGCCGCGCGTCTCGAAGTTTTCCTGCTTGTTGCCGTTGATGTCGAGCACGTCCTTCAGATAGCGCACCGAGCCCTGCAGCCGGGTCGTGGAGGCGTCGACGCCGGTTTCGATCCGCTTGACCTCGTGGGTGTCGGCGTCGAGCCGGGTGCGGACGAAGGCGCTGATCCCCCGGACCGGGGTGACGCTGGCCGCGACGATCCAGTCCGAGGACTTGCCCTGCAGGCCGACGCGCTCGGGCAGCAGCGGGTCGACCTTGGACCGGAAGCTGCGGCCGATCAGCAGGCTGCCGCCGCGGCCGTCGCCGAGATTGACGGTGGCGCGGCCGCCGACATTCATCCGCTGGCCGCCCTCATAGAGGTCGAAGCCGGGCGACTTGTTGGCCTGGAACAGGTTGGTCTCGTCGAATTCGAAGCTGGCGCTGTCCTCGTTGTAGAAATAGGGCGTCGTGGTGACGACCCCGCCGTTGATGGCGCTGGTGCGCGCCACCGTCACCGGCACCCGCGAGCTGTCCGAGCCGGTCGCCAGCTGCACCAGCGGTTCCAGGACGATGGAGCCGCCGTTCTTCAGCGGGCGGAAGAGCGGCAGGCTGAGGTCGACCCCGGCCACGCCCAGGCTGCGCGAATAGTTGACGTTGGTCGAGTCGCCGGCGGCCAGGGCGTCGGGCGACAGGTAGATGTCGTTGACGCGATAGGCGTCGCCGCGGGCCTGGGCGAAGGGCTGGACGCGCAGGCCCGGGCCCAGCACCAGGCTGGCGCGCCAGTCGGCCTGCAGGCTGCCGCGGGTGCTGTCGACGCCGTCCTGGCCCTTGTAGGCGCCGAGGTTGTAGGGCGGCTCGCCGAACTGCGATTCCGAGCGGTTGAGCATGACGCCGGTGCCGCGCAGGCGCAGGCGACCGCCGAGCACCGGCGATTCCGGCTCCCACCGGCCTTCGACCAGCGGCCCGATCAGCGGGAAGGCGCCGCTGTTCTCGAAGGCGTTGGCGATGCCGGTGGCGGCGTTGATCCCGACCACGCGCAGGCCCTGCACCGACACGGCCGAGACCGAGAACCACGAGCGGGCGTCCTGCCGCGAGGCGTAGATCTGCGAGGTCAGCCGGTGGTCTTCGCTCGTGAACAGGCCGCGCTGGGTGTAGACGTCGTTGATGTCGTACTTGTCGAACAGCAGCTCGTCGGAGACGCGTTCGGCCGCGAAGCCCCATTTCCATTTTTCGTCGATGTCGAAGGCGCCCTTGGCGAGGATGTAGCTGCGGGCCGTGGCCTGGCCGAAGCGATCGCCGTGGATGTCGAAGTCCTTGTCGTAGGTCACCCCCATCCGGGCTTCGGCGTAGCCCGAATAGAACCGCTTGCGGTAGGTCATGTTCAGGAATGGATTGACGCTCGCATTGAACTGCGGGCTGACGACCAGGTCCTGCGACGGCGACAGGGCGAACAGATAGGGCTGGGTGTAGGAAACGCCGCGTCGCTTGGACAGGCCGATCTTCGGCGTCAGGAAACCGGAGCTGCGCGGGGTCTGCGGGTCGGGGTGCCAGAACACCGGCAGGTACATCAGCGGCGCGCCCCACATGCGGATCGTCGCGCCGTGATAGTAGACGATGTGGCGGTTCTTATCCTGCACCACCTTGTCGGCCTGGATGCTCCAGGTCGGGGTCGGCTTCTGGGCGCAGACCTCGCAGGGGGTGTAGATCGCCTGGTTCAGTTCCTGGATCGTCTCGCTGCGGCGGACGGCGGTGTCGGCGGCGATTTTGACGTTCTTGTCCAGCCGGGCCGAAAAGCCGCGCGCGAAGCCGGCCTTCAGGTCCTTGTCCATCGTCAGGTCGTCGGCGAACTGGGCGGTGCCGTCGGCATTGACCAGCTGCACATGGCCGTGGGCGGTGACCACGTCGGTGTTGGTGTCGTAGACCACCTCGTCGGCCCGCAGGGTGCGGCCCTGATAGCGCGCTTCCACCTCGCCGCGGGCGATCATCTTCTGATTGGCGTCGTCGCGGATCAGCAGGTCGGATTCGAGGTAGTAGCCGGTGTCGCCCAGGCCGTCGTCGACCGCCGGGGCCGGCGCGGGGGCGGCCGGAATGGTCACGAGCGGCTGCTGCGCGTGCGCCGCGCCGGCCAGGACCAGCCAGGCGGCCCCGGCCAGCAGGACCGCGCGGCCCTTCTCGTTCGCCCCGCTGCGAAGCTCCATCATCAACGACCTCGATCCCGGCGACACAGACTCACCCATCCTCGGTATAGCAAAGCAGCGTCAAACCCGCCAAAAGCGCCACCAGCGGCGGCGTCCAGGCGGCCATGGCCGGGGTCAGCACATCGGCCTTGCCCAGCGCGCCGCACAGTTCGTTGAAGAAAAAGAACCCAAAGCCCAGGGTCACCCCGGCGCCGGCCAGTCCGGCCAAGCCGCCCAGCCGCATCAGGCGCAGCGAAAAGGCCGCGGCCAGCACCGACATCGCCGCGAACAGCAGCGGGGTGGCCAGCACCTGGTGCAGCCGCAGGCGGAAGGGGATCGACGAGAAGCCGGCCTTTTCGGTGCGCTTGATGGTCTCGGGCAGCCGCCAGACGGCGATCGCCTGCGGATTGTTGAACCGCTCGGACGCGGTGCGATCGTCGAGATTGGACGGGATCGACAGGCTGTCGGAGCGGATCGCCCCGGCCCCGGGCATGGCCTCGCGCACGCCCGACAACCGCCAGAAGCCGGGCTCCAGCCGGGCCTCGGCGGCCTCGACCCGGCGCGAGAACTGCAGGCTGCCGTTGCTGGCGACGGCGTAGATGAACAGCGACACCCCGCGCAGCCGCACCTCGCCGTCGGCCTGGTCGCGGGAGCGGGCGCGGATGACGATCTGGGTCTTGTCGTCGCCCTGGCGCAGCCACAGCCCCTTGGGCGCGGACTTCAGGTAGTTCTCCATCATCGCGTTGCGCGTGGTTTCGAACTGGGCGCTCATCGCCGCGGTCAGCGGGTTGAGCAGGGTGACGGTGGCCAGGCCCATGATGAAGGCGGCCGTGGCGGCCGGCATGATGAACCGCCAGGCCGAGACCCCGGCCGCCCGCATGGCGATCAGCTCGCTGCGCCGGTTCAGCCCGACGAAGGCGCCCAGGGTGCCGAACAGGAAGACGAACGGCGTCAGCACCAGGATGGTGGCCGGGGCCTGCAGCAGGGTCAGGTACAGCAGTTCGCCAAAGCCCACCTCGGTCCGGGTGCCGACGTTCTTGGAGATGTCGACGAAGGCGATGAGCATGACCAGGGCGACGACCACGGCCAGGGCGGCGGCGAGCGAGCCGAGGGTCTTCTTGAGCACATAGCGCTCGATCATGCCGATGCCGATCATTGGACCCCCAGGGGCGTCAGGCCGGCGGGGTGGCCGATGGCGATGTAGCGGCTGACCCTCTGGCGGAAGATCTGGGACAGGCCCCACCAGAGGGCGGCCAGAGGTACGGCGTATTGCAGCGGGTTGAGCCAGACGTCGTTGTCGCAGGCGGCCTTGATCCCGAAGCCGAGAACTTGGACCACGACCGCGGCGGCGCCGACGGCGGCGATCCGCTTGGCGTAGCCCATGCGGCTGAACGAGCCGCCGATCACCGCCGCCAGGGCCATGGCCATCATGGCCAGGTTGTAGAGCGGGCTGGCCAGGCGCCAGTGGCCCTCCGACAGCAGCTTCTCGCGGTTCTGCTGCTCCCAGTCCTGAGTCAGGTCGGGAAAGAACAGCTCGTGCGGATAGCGGTCGCCGATCTTGTAGTGCAGCAGCTCGTCGGTCTGGAACATCGACGACAGGTCGAAGGTGTATTCGTCCCACGACAGGTACTGCAGCACGCCCGAGCTGGAGAACTCCTGGTTGGAGCCCTTGCGCAGGATCAGCACCGGCAGGCCCTTGCGCTCGGCGATCACGCCTTCGCGGGCGGTGTAGGTGACCGCGCCGCCATTGGGCTTTTCCTGGTGGATGAACAGGTTGTGGATGATCTGGTCGCGGTCGATGGTCTGGGCGTAGACCGTCAGGCCCGGCCCCGGCTCGGTGAACTCGCCCGGCCGCACCAGGGTCGAGGCCAGGTCCGACTTCATGTCGAAGAACGTCTCGCGAATCGCCCGCGCGCTCCACGGCGCGGCCCACAGGCTCATGCCCAGCGAGATCACGGTGGCCACCACCGCCAGGCGCATGGCCGGTGAGATCACCCGCCAGCGACTCATGCCGCCGGCGAAGCAGACGACGATTTCCTGCTCGGTATGCAGCCGGTTCAGCGCCACCAGGGTGGCCACGAACAGGGCGATCGGCAGGATGATGCTCAGCAGCTGCGGCAGGGCCAGGCCGATGATCTTGAAGAACACCGCCGCCGACTGGCGCTGCTCGATCAGCACGTCGAACTCCGACAGGCTGCGCGCCAGCAGGGCGAGCGCCACCAGCGCCAACGTCGCCAGCAGCGTCGGGCCCAGCAGCTGCCGGAAAAGATAACGTTCGATCAGGCGCATCGACGACAGGCACGGGGGAAGGCGGAGGCTCGGCGAGCTCCGGAGGAAGGGCTCCTTCTACACGGCGTGTTCGCGTGCGCACAACTGCTCAAGTCGGGCGTTCCGGTCGGGGCGGGTCGCGCACGGAGCGAGAGCTTGGTCGCTTCGACGCCGTTGTCCCCCCGGCTGGTTCGATTGGTGCTTTTCTTCGGCCCAGGTTTGCGCCAATCCAGCAGGTTGAAGGTCCTATTGGGCTCCACCGGCTTCCAGGAGCGCGTCATGCGTATCGAGTTCGTCACCGCCGACACCCAGGCCGGCGCCAACGCGGCCCTGGCCGTGCTGGCCCACGAGGCCGCCGCCCTGTCGGCCGAGGCCCAGGCCGTCAACGCCGCGGCCGGCGGGGCCCTGGCCCGCGCCGTGGCCGGCGGGCGCTTCACCGGCGCCAAGGGCCAGACCCTGGAGCTGGTCGCCCCGGCCGGGCTGGAGGCGGCGCGGGTGGTGCTGGTCGGAGTCGGCGCCGACGGCGTCGTCGAGCCTGAAGCCGTCGAGGTCGCCGCCGGCCACGCCTACCAGGCGGTCAAGACCTCGGGCGTCACCGAGCTGGTCCTGAAGCTGGGCGGCGACGCCGAGACCGCCGCCCGCGCCGCCTTCGGCGCCAAGCTGGCGGCTTATCGATTCGACAAATACCGCACCACCGAAAAGGCCGAGAAGAAGCCGTCGGTGACCGTGATCAAGGTCGCCGCCGCCGACCCCGCCAAGGCCCAGAAGGCCTTCGCCAGCCTGGAGGCGGTGGCCGAAGCCATCCTGTTCAGCCGCGACCTGGTTTCCGAGCCGGCCAACATCCTGCATCCCGAGGAGTTCGCCGCCCGCGTCAAGGGCCTGGAGGCTCTGGGCCTGGAGGTCGAGATCCTCGGCGAGGCGCAGATGGCCAAGCTGGGCATGGGCTCGCTGCTCGGGGTGGGGCAGGGCAGCGTCCGCGAGAGCCAGCTGGCGGTGATCCAGTGGAACGGCGCGGCCGACAAGTCGGCCCAGCCGGTCGCCTTCGTCGGCAAGGGCGTGTGCTTCGACACCGGCGGCATCTCGATCAAGCCGGCCGACGGCATGGAGGACATGAAGTGGGACATGGGCGGCGCCGCCGCCGTGGCCGGCGTCATGCACGCCCTGGCCGGCCGCAAGGCCAAGGTCAACGCCGTCGGCATCCTGGGCCTGGTCGAGAACATGCCCGACGGCGCCGCCCAGCGCCCCGGCGACGTGGTCACCTCGATGAGCGGCCAGACCATCGAGGTCATCAACACCGACGCCGAAGGCCGGCTCGTCCTGGCTGACGCCCTCTGGTACTGCCAGGACCGCTTCAAGCCCAAGTTCATGATCGACCTGGCCACCCTGACCGGCGCGATCATCATCTCCCTGGGTCACGACTACGCCGGTTTGTTCAGCAATAACGAAGGCTTGTCGGAAAAACTTCTCGCCGCCGGCCAGGCCGAGCGCGAGACCCTGTGGCGGATGCCGCTGCCGGCCGCCTACGAAAAGCAGATCGAGAGCCCGATCGCCGACATGAAGAACATCGGCGGTCGGCCGGCCGGCTCGATCACCGCCGCCCTGTTCCTGCAGAAGTTCGTCAACGGCGTGCCGTGGGCCCATCTCGACATCGCCTCGGTGGCCTGGAGGAAGCCCTCGACCGACCCGACCGTCCCGGACGGGGCCGCGGGCTTCGGCGTGCGGCTGCTCAACCGCCTGGTGGCCGACGCCTACGAGGGCTAGGCGATGACGGCCGCGCCCTGCGACATCTGGTTCTACCACCTCGAGCGCAGCGCCCTGGAACAGGTGCTGCCCGAGCTGCTGGAAAAGACCCTGGGGCGCGGCTGGCGGGCCCTGGTGCGCGGCGGCGACCCCGTCCGCCTGCGGGCGCTCGACGCTCACCTGTGGACTTGGCGCGACGACAGCTTCCTGCCGCACGGCCTGGACGACGAGCCGATGGCCGACCGCCAGCCGGTGCTGCTGACCGACAAGCCCGACAACCCCAATGGCGGCCAGGCGTTGTTCCTGCTCGACGGGGCCGAACCGGGCGACCTTTCGGCTTTCGAACGCTGCATCCTGCTGTTCGACGGCCGCGACGAAGAGGCCCTGCGCCTGGCGCGGGACCGCTGGAAGACCTTCAAGGGCGCCGGCCACCCGGTGTCCTACTGGCGCCAGGGCGCCGAGCGCGGATGGGAGAAGCAGGCATGAGGCGGATCATCGTGGCGGGCGTCGTCCTGGTCCTGGCCGCCTGCTCCAGTCCCGCGCCGCCGGCCCCGGCCCCGATGCCGCCGCCGGCCACCCCGACCGCGCCGGCCACGGTGGCCCTGCCCAAGCCGCCGGAACCGGAAAAGGACCAGTGCGGCCTGAAGGAGGCCCAGGCCTATGTCGGCCGCAACCGCACCGAGCTTCCGGCCCCGGTCGACCCCTCGCGCTGGCGGGTGGCCTGCACCACCTGCCCGGTGACCATGGACTACCGCCCCGACCGGCTGAACATCCTGTTCAACCCCGACACCGGCGTGGTCCAGCAGGTCAAGTGCGGCTAGGATCAGGCCTGAAGGCCTCTGACCCGAAAACTCTGTGGATGGAAAGATGAGCCGCGCGCCGTTGGCGCCGGCCTTGCGTGGAAGCCCGCCGTACACGCTTAAAAACGGCGAGCAACCCAATGCCCCGCTTTCATTTCGAAGTCCGTGGTCCCCAGCGCTTTCCAGATCCCGAAGGCGTGGTCCTGAAGAGTCGCGCCGCGGCCCGCCGCGAGGCCGCCAAGCTGGCGGCCGCCCTGGTCCGGGACTATCCGGAAACCTTCGCCGAGGGGCGCAGCTGGCGGATGTGCATCCTCGACGAGGCCGGCGAGGTCGTCGAAGACCAAGAGATCGAAGTCGGCCCCGAGCCTAGGCCGAACGCGAACGACGCGTAGCCGGATCGGCGGCCCGTTCGACGCCGTCCGCCAGCCCGCCGCGGCCGGGCAGCCGGGCCAGAATCTTTTCCAGGTTCGTGGCCATCCGGTCCTGGTCGTCGGCGCTGAGGTCGATGAAAAGCCGCCGTTCCAGGGCTTCCAGCTCGGTTTCGACCGCTTCGGCCAGCCATTTTCCATCGGTGGTGGCGTCGACCAGCACGGCGCGACGATCCTCCGGCGGCGTCCAGCGGGCCGCCAGGCCCCTGCCGGTCAGCATGTCCACCGTTCGCGTCAGCGAAGTCCGGTCGATGGCCGTGGCCTGCGCCAGCTCGGTCATGGAGCAGGGGCCGCGCAGGCAGAGGGCGCGCAAGGCGATCCACTGGTTGAAGTTGAGGCCGCGCGGCGCGAGATGCTCGGCGAGCAGCGCTCGGCGATGCTGCTCCACCCGGTAAAGGAGGTCAGTGACGTTGGCGGCGCGCCTCAAGGTTTGCTCCTGCAGGGTACCGCTAACGCAACCTGAGAACGTGGCGGGATTGCGGCGCCCGTGGACCGGCGCGCCGTTTTCATAGGATCATCAGGCGCCTGCCGCGGCGATGAGCTTCAGCGTCTCGTTTTTCAACAGGGTTAGCGTCAGCGTCTCCGGCCGGCACGCCAGAGCTGGATTCGCCGCGCCGGCCGTCGGACTTGATCCAGATCACGGCGCAGGTCCCGCCCTGGTCCTATCCTGCCGTCCAGGATTGGGCGGCGGGCGAGCGCGCGATGGACAGGGGTTGCAGGTTTTCTCGGGGTCTGATCCTGACGGCGCTGGTGCTCGGCGCGGCCTGGCCGGCCGCAGCCCACCGGTCGATCAGCGGCGAGCCGCGCGGGTCGGCGTCGCGCGGCCGGATCTTCGCCGCGAACAACTGCGCCGCCTGCCACGCCATCGGCGGCCTGGGCGCCAGTCCCACCCCCGAGGCGCCGCCGTTCCGGACGGTGGCCAAGCGCTACAAGACCGTGCGGCTGGACTGGGAGTTGGAGTCGATCACCGAGGTCGGCCACTACCGGATGCCGCCCCGCGCCATGAGCGCCGCCAACATCATCGACGTGGTCGCCTATATCCGCAGCCTGGATCCGCCCCGCGAACACCGCAAGGGCCGAGCGGACCGATAGCTAGCCGCGCCGGCCGACGCCGGGATGCAGGGCCGGCTCGCCGTCGAACACGCCCAGATAGCCCAGTTCGCCCAGCAGCGGCGTCAGGGTGTCGGCATAGTCCTCGGCATGGACGGGCAGGGCGGCCGGCCGGCCGGTCTGGTCCTGCAGGCGATAGACCGTCCACATCTTGCCCTTCGGGGCCGGGGCGCCGGGCTGCAGGTAGCGGTGCTCCCAGCCGACCAGGGCCGGCGTCCGGCCGATCTCGACGTCGAACGGGCGGTCGCGGAACGCCAGGTCCATGTCCAGCCGCATGGCCTCGGCCAGCCGCTGGTCCAGCCAGGCGCCGAACGCCGCCAGCACCGAGGCCGCGGACAGGCCCTCGGGGTTGGCGACGATGTGGTTTCGGGACGCGGTTCCTGAACTCATGAGAGCAGGAATACGCCCGTCGCGTCACATAAAGCCTAAGGGACGTGGTTTAGGCGCGTTTACCATTATCGCTCTACTGCGACGTTGTTCAGAAACGACGAGTTCTATTGAATTGGTACGGTCAAGTTTGCTCTAAGCCTCCGCCGCCGCCAGGTCCTCGGCCAGACCCATCCAGGTCGCCTCGGCCTCATCGAGCTTGGCCTTGGCGTTGTCGCGGCGCTTGGTCAGTTCGGCCAGCTTGGTCGGGTTCTTGTAGAGCTGGGGGTCGGCCAGCTGGGCGTCGAGTTCGGCGAGCTGGCGGGTCTGGCGGGTGACGACCTGCTCGGCCGCCTCGATCTTGCGCTTCAGCGGCTCGATGGCGACGGATTTCTTGGCGGGGGGCGCCGGTTCGGCCTTGGCCGGCTCGCGGGCCACCTGGGTCGGCTTGACCGACTGCCTGGCGCGGTCGAGCACGAACTTGGCGTATTCGTCCATGTCGCCGTCGAACGGCTTGACCGTGCCGTCGGCGGCCAGCCACAGGCGGTCGGCGACCAGCTCCATCAGCGAGCGGTCGTGGGTGATCAGGATCACCGCCCCCTCGTAGTCGTTGAGGGCGTCCAGCAGGGCGCGACGCGAGTCGATGTCCAGGTGGTTGGTCGGCTCGTCGAGGATCAGCATGTGCGGCGCGTCCATCGCCACCATGTTGAGCAGCAGCCGGGCCCGCTCGCCGCCCGACAGGTTGGCGACCGTGGTCTCCTGCTTCTCGAAGCCCAGGCCGAACTGGGCCAGGCGCGAGCGGCGCGAACTTTCCGAGGCATCCGGCATGGCCCGGCGGATGATCTCCAGCGGGGTGTCGTCCGGGTCCATGGCCTCGATCTGGTGCTGGTGGAACCAGCCGACCTTCATTTTGCGGTCGCGGTGCAGCTCGCCCGACTGGATGTTCAGCGCCCCGGCGATCATCTTGGCGAAGGTCGACTTGCCTGCGCCGTTGACGCCCAGCAGGCCGATGCGATCGTCCAGGTCCATGCGCAGGTTGAGGTTCCGGAGGATTGGGCGGCCTTCCTCATAGCCGACATTGGCCCTTTCCAGCCGGATCAGCGGCGGGGCCAGGGGGCGCGGCGGCGAGGGCAGGGTGAAGGGGGCGACGCGTTCCTCGATGGTGGTGGCCACCGGCTGCATCTTGGCCAGGCGCTTCATGCGGGACTGGGCTTGCGCCGCCTTGGAGGCCTTGGCCTTGAAGCGGTCGACGAAGGCCTGCAGGTGGGCGCGCTCGGCGTCCTGCTTGGCCTTGGCCGACAGCTGCAGGCGGGCCTTCTCGGCCCGGCGCTGCTCGAAGTCGTCGTAGCCGCCGGTGTAGAGCTCCAGCTTGCCGCCAGCCAGGTGCAGCATGTGGGTGCAGCTGTTGTTGAGCAGCTCGCGGTCGTGGCTGACGATCAGGGCGGTGTGCGGGTACTTCTGGAGGCGGGCCTCCAGCCACAGGGCGCCTTCCAGGTCCAGATAGTTGGTCGGTTCGTCGAGCAGCAGCATGTCGGGCTCGGAGAACAGCGCCGCGGCCAGGGCCACCCGCATCCGCCAGCCGCCGGAGAACTCGCTCATCGGCCGCTGCAGGTCCTCCTGCGAGAAGCCCAGGCCCGAGAGGATTTCCGAGGCCTTGGCCGGGGCGGCGTCGGAATCGATCTCGATCAGCCGGCCCCAGATCTCGCCCATCTCCTCGGGCTCGGCCGTCTCCAGCCGGGTCAGCAGGCTGTGGCGCTCCTCGTCGGCCTCCAGCACGGTGTCGAGCAGGCTGACCGGCGTGGCCGGGTGCTCCTGGTCCACCGAACCGATGCGGGCGGCCTTGGGCAGGCTGATCTCGTCGTCGCCGGCGTGCAGCTGGCCGAGGATCAGCTTGAACAGGGTGGACTTGCCCACGCCGTTGCGGCCGATCAGCCCGACCTTGGCTCCGGGCGGCAGGCTGACGGTGGCGTGGTCGAAGAACCGCCGACCCCAGGCGTTGAAGGTCAGGTCGTTGATCTGGAGCATTTGGTTTTAAAGGTACGCGGCGGGTTGGCGGGGAGGAGGCGCCCGGCTATAAGCCCGCAACCTCCCAATCGACAAACTTTCTCTGTGAGATTTTCGGATCATGACCGAACGCACCTTCTCGATCATCAAGCCTGACGCCACGCGTCGCAACCTGACCGGCAAGATCAACGCCGTCATCGAAGAGGCCGGTCTGCGCATCGTCGCCCAGCGCCGCGTCAAGCTGACCGAAGCCCAGGCCAAGAAGTTCTACGAAGTCCACGCCGAGCGCCCGTTCTACGGCGAGCTGGTCGAGCAGATGACCGCCGAGCCGGTCGTCGTCCAGGTGCTGGAAGGCGACAACGCCGTGGCCAAGTACCGCGAAGTCATGGGCGCCACCAACCCCGACAACGCCGACGAAGGCACGATCCGCAAGCTGTTCGCCCTGTCGATCGGCGAGAACTCGGTCCACGGTTCGGACAGCCTCGAGAACGCGGCGATCGAAATCGCCCAGTTCTTCAAGGAAGACGAGATCGTCGGCTAACGTCCCCGACGTTTTCGACATCAAGAGGCCGGCGGAGCGATCCGCCGGCCTTTTTGTTTGGGCCCTCGAAGGGCTAAGCTTCGAGGATGGCCGCCAACACATTCAAGAGTTTGATCGAACGCGAGCTGGAGGTCGTCGCGGATCCGCGTGTTCTGACCGCCATCCGCGCGCTGATGGTCGAGCCCACACCGGTCATGCGCGGATGGGACTATGGCGAGCCGGATCAGCAATTTGAATGCTGGACTGTGCTGGACGACACCCAGGGCTCCGAAACCGTGATCGTCTATTGTGAAGAGGGTTTCGGCCCTTCGATGCCTTGGGGGTTGGTTTCGGCGGGTACCGACGACAAAGGCGCGCCCGCTTCGATGGGCATGGACTGCGGCTGGTTCCCCACGCTGCTGGAGGCGTTCTACGACTCGCTCCCCGCAACCCAGCTTCCGATCTGGCGCGTCTACGAATGGGCTGATGACGGCTCCACCTTCGCGATCTCGGACGAAGGCGATTGGGGTCCCTCTTGGGCGTTGTGCGAGGCCTTCCAGGAGGAAAACCCGGCGACTCGATATCTCGTCGACGCTCTTCCCCGCGACCAGATGGGCAGGCTGCTCCCGCGAGAATGGCCATGAAAGACTATCGCCGCCGCGACGTTGCCCTGGCGGCCGGGCTGTCGGCGGTGGCGGGCTATGTCGACGCCATCGGATTCCTGAAGCTCGGCGGGTTTTTCGTCTCCTTCATGAGCGGCAACTCCACCCGGCTGGGGGTCGGGGCGGCGATGGGCCATTGGCGGAGCGTACGGACGGTCCTGACCCTGGTCGGACTGTTCGTCGCCGGGGTGGTGGCCGGGGCCCTGGTCGCCCGGCGGGCCGGCGAGGGGCGGCGCTCGGCCGTCCTGGCCCTGGAGGCGGGGCTGCTGGCGACGGGGGCGGGCCTGATCACCGCCGGCTTCGACGCGGCCGGGATCGGGGCCATGGTCCTGGCCATGGGGGCCGAGAACGCGGTGTTCCAGCGCGACGGCGACGTCGGGGTCGGCCTGACCTACATGACCGGGGCCCTGGTCAAGGCCGGCCAGCGGATCGCCGCGGCCCTGACCGGCGGCGACCGCTGGGCCTGGGGGCCCTACGTCCTGCTGTGGGCCGGCCTGACCCTGGGCGGGGCCCTGGGGGCGAGCGCCTATCTGCGGTTCGGCGTCGCCGCCCTGTGGGCCGCGGCCGGGGCGGTGGCCGCGGTGGCGGCGGTCAAGGCCTGGCGCGAGCGTCGGCCGGCAAGGGCGTGGTGATCTGGAAGGCTCACCCTGCTCCGTTTCCCCGGCGAAGGCCGGGGCCCAGATTCAGCCGTCGCGCCTGACGATAATCCGAAACACTCCGCCCTATGATCTGCGCCCCGGCCTTCGCCGGGGAAACGGATGATGTATTGGCGATCCTGAGTGAAAGACCGCCTATAGCCCGCGCACGAACTGCGCCAGGGTCGCCGCATAGAGCCGGTGCTCCTGCTCCAGCACCCGGTCCGACAGCATGTGTTCGGTGTCGCCTGGCAGGATCGGCACGCGGGCCTGGCCGAGGATCGGGCCCTCGTCGACGCCGGCGGTGACCAGGTGGACGGTGCAGCCGGCCTCGACCTCGCCGGCGGCCAGGGCGCGGCCGTGGGTGTCGAGCCCGGGATATTTCGGCA
Source organism: Caulobacter sp. LARHSG274 (assembly GCF_052871235.1). Taxonomy (NCBI): domain Bacteria; kingdom Pseudomonadati; phylum Pseudomonadota; class Alphaproteobacteria; order Caulobacterales; family Caulobacteraceae; genus Caulobacter; species Caulobacter sp. LARHSG274. The sequence goes on from NZ_JBIXJO010000012.1 coordinate 17,277, forward strand.
GCAGCGACGGGTGGATGTTGAGCATCCGCCCGGCCCAGGCCTCGACCAGGAACGGCGTCAGGATGCGCATGTAGCCGGCCAGGGCCACGACCTCGATCCCGCGCTGGCGCAGGGCGGCGTCGATGGCCCGCTCGTGGGCCTCGCGATCCTTGCCGAAGGGGCGCTGGTCGACGGCCACGGCCTCGACCCCGGCGGCGGCCGCCGTGGCCAGGCCGCCGGCCTCGGGCTTGTTCGACAGCACCAGGGCGATCTCGAACGGGCAGGCGAGATCCTGGGCGGCCCGGACCAGGGCCTCCATGTTGGAGCCCCGGCCGGAGATCAGGACGGCGACTTTGGTTTTATGTGTCACGCGGATGGCTCCGTGGGGCCGCCCTCGTCCTTCGACGGGCTCAGGATGAGGGCTACTGGAGATGCGGGCTGCTCGGAGCCTGAATTGAAATCCTCATCCTGAGCCTGTCGAAGGACGAGGATTTCAAGCAGGGCCTCAGCCCGCCACCAGCTGCCCGCAAATGAACGCGTCCTCGCCGGCGTTCAGCAACGCCGCCAGCACCGGTTCGGCGTCGCTCGCCGCCACCACCAGGATGAAGCCGACGCCGCAGTTGAAGGTGCGGCGCAGCTCGTGGTCGGAAATGCCGCCCTCGCGCTGCAGCCAGTCGAACACCGGCGGCAGGGGCCAGGCGTTCCAGTCGAACTGCGGGACCAGGCCGGCGGCGATGCAGCGCGGCGGGTTCTCGATCAGGCCGCCGCCGGTGATGTGGGCGCCGCCCTTGACCCGGCCCGACTGCAGCAGCGGCAGGATCGACTTCACGTAGATGCGGGTCGGGGCCATCAGGGCCTCGGCCAGGGTCTTGCCCTCTTCGAACGGGCAGGGCGCGTCCCAGGCCAGGCCCGAGCGCTCGACCACCCGCCGCACCAGGCTGTAGCCGTTGGAGTGCGGGCCCGACGAGCCGACGCCGATGATCAGGTCGCCGGCCCGTTGGCTGTCGAGCTTGGGCAGCACGTCGTCGCGCTCGACCGCCCCGACCGAGAAGCCGGCCAGGTCGTATTCGCCGTCGCTGTACATGCCCGGCATCTCGGCGGTCTCGCCGCCGACCAGGGCCGCGCCGGCCAGCTTGCAGCCGTCGGCGATGCCGGCCACCACGCTCTTGGCGACCTCCAGGTCGAGCTTGCCGGTGGCGAAATAGTCGAGGAACAGCAGCGGCTCGGCGCCCTGGGTCAGCAGGTCGTTGACGCACATGGCCACCAGGTCGATGCCGACCGTGGCGTGCATCTTGGCGTCGATGGCGATGCGCAGCTTGGTGCCGACTCCGTCGGTGGTCGAGACCAGCAAGGCGTCCTCGTAGCCGGCGGCCTTGAGGTCGAACAGGGCGCCGAAGCCGCCCAGCCCGCCGTCGGCCCCGGGACGCCGCGTGGCCTTGGCCAGGGGCTTGATGGCCTCGACCAGCGCATTGCCGGCGTCGATATCGACCCCCGCCTGGGCGTAGGTGAGGCCGTTCTGCTGGTCGCTCATGCGTGGGCTCTGTGTCGGTAACGACCCAACGGGCCGTTTTTGAAAGGAAAGTGCGCGCGGCCCCTAAGCTTATGCTTGCAGACTCGGGGGTGCGCGAGGCTATTAGCAGCCGATGACGACGATCACCACAACCGCTGCGCTGGCGGAGTTCTGTAATGAGTTGAAGGGCCAGCCCTTCATCGCCGTGGACACCGAGTTCATGCGCGAAACCACCTATTGGCCCAAGCTCTGCTTGATCCAGGTGGCGTCGCCGGACATCGAGGCCTGCATCGACCCGCTGGCCGAGGGGCTGGACCTGGCGCCGTTGCTGGACATCCTGCGCGATCCCGCCGTGCTGAAGGTGTTCCACGCCGCCCGCCAGGACGTCGAGATCTTCAACAATCTCAACGCCATGCCGACTCCGTTGTTCGACACCCAGGTGGCCGGCATGGCCGCCGGGTTCGGCGAGCAGATCGCCTATGACGCCCTGGTCCGCCAGATGCTGAAGATCGAGCTGGACAAGTCCAGCCGCTTCACCGACTGGGCCCGCCGTCCGCTCAGCGAGGCCCAGCTGACCTACGCCGTCGCCGACGTCACCCACCTGGCCACCCTGTTCCCGATCCTGCGCGACCGCCTGGAAAAGGCCGGCCGGCTGGCCTGGGTGGAAGAGGAGATGAAGGCGCTCAACGATCCGGCCGCCTACGACGTCGATCCGGAAAAGGCCTGGCGACGCCTGCGTCCGCGCAAGACCGGGGCCAAGTACCTGGCGGTGTTCAAGGCCGTGGCCGCCTGGCGCGAGCGCACCGCCCAGAGCCGCGACCAGCCGCGGGGCCGCATCCTCAAGGACGAGGCCATCGACGAGCTGGCCACCCAGGCTCCGACCAGCCTGGAAGGCCTCAACACCCTGCGCAGCGTGCCCAAGGGCTTCGGCGGCAGCAAGTTCGGTCCCGACCTGCTGGCGGCGATCAAGGCCGCCCTGGCCGACCCGGAGGGCTACGCCCCGGTGCTCGACAAGGCCGGCCCGCCGCCCCCCGCCTCGGCCGGCGCGGTCGTCGAGCTGCTGAAGGTGCTGCTCAAGGCCCGGGCCGAGGAGGCCGGCGTGGCCTCCAAGCTGATCGCCACGGTGTCCGACCTGGAGAAGATCGCCGCCGACGACGAGGCCAACACCCCGGCCCTGGTCGGTTGGCGGCGCGAGGCCTTCGGCCTGGACGCCCTGAAGATCAAGCGCGGCGAACTGGCCCTGGTGCTGGACGGCGCGCGCGTGCGGGTGGTGGAAGTGCGTCGGGCGCCGAAACCGGAATAGGGTCGGATCATCCCTGGATTGTCTTTGGCGCATTTTCATTTTACGCGAACCGGTATCCACTTCGCATTGAAAATGCACTAGCCGAGGGGGTGTCGCGTTTGGATACGCCTTGGGACAGACTGGCGAGCGCCTATCGCCCGGCAGCGGAGTCGCGGCGCAAGCAGGTGGCGCTGCGGCTGTTCATCATCCTGGTGCTGTGCGCGGTGATGGCCTGGCGGCCGGACTTCCGCTTCCTGATTCCCTGGACCCTGGCCTATCTGGCCGCCCAGGTGGCCGAGCAGCAGGCCCTCAGCCGCTTTCTGCGCCATCCCCAGCCAGGGCGGACAGTCGGTTTCAACCTGATCACCGACGTGGTCATGGCCGTGGTCTTCGGCTGGCTGGCCATCCCGCTTTGGGAGCTTGGGGGGCAGACCGGATCGGCGGCGGCCCTGCTGGTGCTTTCCGGCTCGATCCTGACGGCGCTGATGGGGGCGGAAGGCTGCATCGCGGCCTTCGTGTCGGCGGTGACGCCGCACCTGGTCTATCTGTTCATCCTGCCGCTGGTGGCCGGGTCCCGCGACGACCCGACCACGCCCTACTACCTGATGGGGGTGGGCCTGCTCGCCCTGGTCCTGGCCATGGTCTTCGACTGGTCGCGGCGGGCCTTCCAGGCCGAGCGCGAGGCCCGGCGGGCGGCCGAGGCCCAGACCGCCGCCAAGTCGGCCTTCGTGGCCATGGTCAGCCATGAGCTGCGCACGCCGCTGGGGGCGATGCTGAGCGGGGCGGGCGAGCTGTCGCGCCACGCCGACGATCCCGCCGCCCGCGACAAGGCCAAGCTGATGGTCGACGCCGGGGCGATGATGCGCGGCCTGCTCAACGACCTGCTCGACTTCTCCAAGATCGAGGCCGGCCGGATGAGCGTCGAGGTGCTCGGCTTCGACCCGCGGGCCCTGATCGACGACACCGCCCGGTTCTGGACCGACGCGGCCCAGGCCAAGGGCCTGGTCCTGGTGGCGACCGGCGGCGAGACCCTGCCGGCCTGGGTCAGGGGCGACCCGGTGCGTATCCGCCAGATCCTCAACAACCTGCTGTCCAACGCCATCAAGTTCACCGCCCAGGGCCGGGTCGAGCTGGCGGTGGGCTCGGCCCGGCGCGGCGAGGCCTGGGACCTGGTGCTGACCGTCATCGACACCGGGCCGGGCCTGACGCCGGCCCAGCTGGACCGGCTGTTCACCGCCTATGACCAGTTGGGCGCCGACACCGCCCGCACCTTCGGCGGCACCGGCCTCGGCCTGGCGATCAGCCGCGACCTGGCCCGGCTGATGGGCGGCGACCTGGTCGCCGAAAGTCCGCCGGCCGGCGGCGCCCGCTTCACCCTGAACCTGCCGGTCGAGGCGGGGACCGCGCCGCCGACGCCGGAGCCCGCCGCCGTGCTGACCGAGGCCCCCGGCGGCTTTTCCGGCGCGCCCCTGGCCCTGGTGGTCGACGACCACGAGGTCAATCGCCGCGTCCTCGACCAGATCCTGTCGGCCCTGGGCCTGCGGGTCGAGCTGGCGGCCGACGGCGAGGCGGCCCTGGCGGCGGCCGGCGCGCGGGTCTTCGACGTCATCCTGATGGACGTCAACATGCCGGGCCTGGACGGGCTGGACGCCACCCGCCGGCTGCGGACCCAGGGTCCCAATCGCGAGACCCCGGTGATCGCCGTCACCGCCGGGGTCACGCCGGCCGAGCGCGCGGCCTGCCGGGCGGCGGGCATGGACGACTGGGTGGAAAAGCCGTTCGACGTCCCGGCCCTGCATGCGGTGCTGGACCGGGCGCTGAAGGCGCGGGTCTAGAGCGCTCGCGGCCAAGTTGGTCTGATCCGGCGCCGCCTCCGGTCCGCGGCCAATTGTCCATCGCCGGCTTCGCGGTCCCGGAACGGGTTACGCCGAGAAGAAACTGGAGCATGTTTTCAGCGGAGCTGGAGAGGTGGTTCGGGCGGCCGGGAGCCGGGAAGGGCGGGTTTCGCCGGCGGGCGCGCCCTGTCGTCCAGCCCCGCAAGCCGCTGGAAAACAACGGAAACCGGACTGCCAGGTGTTTTTCGATCAGCGCGCCTGTTAACGCGCTGTATACGGTAGTTTACATTCAGTAACATCAGTAAACGACTTCTGTATTCTTGCCTGAATTCATGATGTCGGCGCGTTTAACCATATGTTCAGCTGAAGTGGACTTTTCTGTTCTCAGAGCTTGGCGAAGCCGAGGGGGCGTCGCGGGTTGGAAAGGGAATTGAAGCGATGATGATGAGCATGGAACCGCCGGCCGCCATCCATGGCCTGCCGCTGCCGACCGTCGACACCACGGGCGACGAACTGTTCCGCATGGGCCTGCTCTATTCGACCGGCCAGGGCGGCGCGCCGCTGGACTATGTCTCGGCCCACATGCTGTTCAACCTGGCCGCCATGCGCGGTTCGGTCGAGGCCAAGGTCTATCGCAAGGAAATCTCGCAGGAGATGGCCAGCGAGGACGTCGCCGAAGCCCAGCGCCAGGCGCGCGAATGGCTGGCCCACGGCTGAGCCCGAGAGGCTCAGCCCACACTCCTAATTGCCGCTGAAGCCGTTGATCGCATAGCTGAAGCTGATCGGCAGCAGGTCGCGGAAGTACTGCTGCATGAACAGCCCCGCCTCGGAGACCCCGCTGCGCGGCACATAGACGATGTCGAACCGGCGTAGCGGCACCAGGTCCGCCCGGCTGTTGGTCATTCCCGACAGCAGATCGGCCGTGCGCAGCATGGCGCGACCGTTGGGACCGCGACGGATGATCACCACCGAGCTGCGCTTGGACGAGCTCCTGAAGCCGCCGGCCTGGATCACCGCCCGCAGGGCGTCGCCGTCGCCGGCCATGTCATAGACGCCGGGATTGCCGACCTCCCCGCCCACGAACACCTTCAACGGCGCCGTCGACTTGATCGACACCTGCACCTGGGGCCGCAGCAGCTGGGTCGAATAGGCCTGGGTGATCGCCGCCTCCAGCTCGCCGATCGAGCGGTCGGCGGCCATCACCGGTCCGATCAGCGGCAAAGCGACGCGGCCGTCCGGCTGCACCACCACCGACTTGTTCAGCTCGGCGGCCGAGGGCACGGTGACCTCGAGCTCGTCGCCCGGATAGAACCGGTAGTCCGGCTCCTGGTCGGTCCAGTCGGCATAGCCGATATTGGGGAAATCCGCCGTCGCGCGGGCGGTCGGGGTGATCGGCTCGCCGTCCACATGGCCGCAGGCGGTGACGCCGCCGGCCGCGAGAACGAGGGCGAGAGCCGCCGAAAGAGGGATGCGCCTGTGCATGCGGCAAGTCTTAACAGGAATGGGTAACGAAGCCTTAAGCGGCGAGCGGTCAATCTGACGCTGAGATTGAACCCTTCGGATTCGCATGTCGACGACGAGCGCCTGGACCCGCGTGCCCCACGAGCCGCCGTCGCGTAGCGACTGGGCGGTGCGTGCGCGCTATGCCCCGACCGATTTCGTCACCCTGCTGTGGCGCGAGCGCTTCCTGATGCTGGGGGTGTTCGTGGTCATCGTCCTGCTGGGCGTGGCCTTCGCCACCACCCTGAAGAAGACCTACACCGCCAATTCCAGCCTGTTCGTCCGCCTGGGCCAGGAATATGTCTACGAGCCCCGCGCCGGCGACGCCGCCCGGGGCGCGGTGCCCGACGTCGACCAGGTGATCCAGTCGGAATCGGAGATCCTCGGCAGCGGCGAGCTGCGCGAGCGGGTGATCCGCAAGCTCGGCTACGGCAAGATCTTCCCGGCTAGCGCCGCCAAGTACGCCAGCGCCTCGCCGGAGGGAAAGCGCAAGCTGATCGCCGAGGGGCGCGACGCCGTGGCCCGCAGCCTGAAGATCGAGACCGCCCCCGACAACTCGATCATCCGCCTGTCCTATTCCAATCCCGATCCCCAGATCGCCGAGAAGGTGCTCAACACCCTGCTCGAGGAATATCTGATCTATCGCCGCAGCCTGCTGATCGGCACCGGCGGCAATGTCGTGGAGCGCCAGCGCGACCTGTTCGCCCAGAAGCTGGCCGAGACCGACACCGCCTACCAGGCCTTCCTTTCGGGCAACGACATCGGCGACTTCGCCGCCCAGAAGTCCGCCCTGACCCAGCTGCAGGCCCAGGCCGAATCGCAGAAATACGCCACCCAGGCCCAGCTTCAGGACCGCATGGGCCGGCTGGCGGCGGTGCAGGCCGAGCTGGCCAGGACTCCGGTCGAGACCGTGCTCTACCGCGACAGCGACATGTCGGCGAGCAGCAAGCTGGCCCAGTTGAAGCTCGACCGCGAGGGCCTGCTGGCCCGCTACCGCCCCGACGCCCAGCCGGTCCGCGACGTCGACGCCCAGATCGCCCAGCTGGAACAGGGCGTGTCCTCGGGCCGCACCAATGGCGACGGCGCGCGCCGCAGCGGTCCCAACCCGATCTGGCAGACCCTGCAATCGACCCGCAACGACCTGACCGCCGAGGTCGCGGCCCTGCAGCAGTCGCTGGCCGCCTACAACCAGCAGGTCGAAGACGTCAACCAGCGCCTGCTGCGCCTGGCCGAACTCGAGCCCACCTTCAACCAGCTCAGCCGCGACCGCGACGTGCTGTCGTCCAATGTCCGCGACTTCACGGTCAAGGAGCAGCAGGACGAGGCCCAGCGGCAGATGTCGGCCGAGGGCAGCGACAATATCCGCATCGTCCAGCGGGCCGTGGCCCCGTCGACCGGCAAGAGCCTGCAGAAGCCGGTGCTGATCCTGGCCCTGCTGTTCGCCGCCTTCACCGCCGCCTGCGCCGGCCTGGTGCGGATGCTGCTGCGCCCGGGCCTGCAGACCCCGGCCTCGGCCGCCCGCACCCTGGGCCTGCCGGTGCTGGCCACCGCCTCGCTGAAGCGCTGAGCCGCGGCCAGCCGGACGAGCCCTGGTGTCGCAGGCGGCTTGATCACCTTTCGCGCGAGCGGCTTTGCGCATTAGGGTAAACGGTCTTGAACGCGCGGCGATTCGGCGAATGGTGGATTTGAACGTCGAGATGGCGGAACTGTGGGGCTCCCTGGGCGCCCCTGCGCCCGGCCGCGCCCACGTCGTCCAGTTCGTCGCCGCCCGCCGCGGCGAGGGGACCTCGACCGCCGCCCGCGAATTCGCCCGCTTCGCCGCCCGCCGGGCCGGCCGCAAGACCTGGCTGATCGACCTGGACCTGATCCCCTCGCCGCAATACCAGGCCATCGCCGCCGATCCCGAGCGCTATGGCCAACTGGGGGCCGGGGCCCCGGCCTCGCCCGACGGTTCGGCCTTCTTCACCGTGCAGCCGCCGGCCCCGCGGCCGGACGGCGGGGTCTGGCCCGACGCCAAGTACCTGGCCGCCCACAGCGTCGGCGGGCCGCGCTTCTGGGTGACGCGCTTCAACCGCGAGGCCCTGCGCGGCCGCCAGAAGGTCCACATCCTGCCCGGGGTCGAATACTGGTCGGCGCTGCGCCAGCACGCCGAGATCATCGTCGTCGACTGCCCGTCGGCCGACCGCTCCCAGGCCGCCTTGACCCTAGCCCAGCACATGGACCAGACGGTGCTGGTGGTCAGCGCCCAGCAGGCCGACGTGCGGCCGCCGGGCCTGCTGCGCGACGCCCTGGCCTCAGCCGGCGGCCGCACCGCCGGACTGTTCTTCAACCAGGCCTCGGTCCAGCCGCCGAGGTTCCTCAAGGCGATCCTGCCGTGAGGCGGAGGGCCCGGCGGTGACCCCGGCCTACGGGACGGCCGCCGCGGCGCCGGACCGGCTGACGCTCTCGAAGATCGCCGTGTTCGGCCTGGCGCTGTTTTCCCTGCTGCTCTACAGCGGCGGTTGGGAGCTGCCGGTGGTCGGCGAGAACGCCACCGAGGCCGGCTCGACCATCCTGCGCGTCGCCTATCTGCCGGCCTACGCCGCCGGCTTCGCCCTGATGGCGCTGCGGCCGGGCGCCAGCCTGCGGGTGCTGGTCCGCCAGCCGTTCCTGATCGCCCTGCTGACCATCGCCGCCGCCTCGATGCTGTGGTCGGTGAACCCCGACCAGACGGCGCGGCGCTGCTTCGCCCTGGTCTGCACCACCCTGGGGGCGGCGGTGCTGGCGGCGCGGTTCCGCTGGCCGGCCCTGGCCGAGGTGATCGGGGCGACCTTCGCGGTGCTGATCCTCGCCTGTTTCGTGGCCAGCTTGGCCTTTCCGCGCATCGGGGTGATGACCGAGCTGTTCCCCGGCGCCTGGCGCGGTCTGTGGCGCGAGAAGAACGGCCTGGGCGGGGTGATGGCCTTCGGCTTCTGCGTGCTGGCGGCGGCGGCCCTGCTCAATCCCCGGCGCGCCCGGCTGTGGTGGACCTTCGCCGGCCTGGCCCTGGTGCTGGTGCTGATGTCGACCTCCAAGACCTCGCTGGTCTCGCTGCTGCTGGGGGCCGGGGCGATCGGCTTCGTGCTGGTGGCCCGGCGCGGCCCGGCGGCCGGGGCGGCGGCGACCTGGGCCGGCGTGACCGGCCTGCTGCTGCTGGTCGCCTTCCTGCTGTTCGCCGCCGACGTGTTCTTCGCCATCCTCGGCAAGGACGCCACCCTGACCGGCCGCACCAAGATCTGGGCGGCGGTGATGCGGGAGATCGAGGAGCGGCCGTGGCTGGGCTACGGCTACCAGGCGGTTTGGGGCGACAAGAGCGGCTGGGGGCCGTTCGCCTGGATCAGCAAGAACGCCGGCTTCCAGGCCCAGCACGCCCACAACAGCTGGCTGGAGCAGTGGCTGGGCATGGGCCTGCTGGGCCTGGTCGCCTGGGGGCTGTTCTTCCTGCAGACCATGACCCTGGCGGTGATCGCCGTGTTCCGCGACCGCGGCGGCGGTCTGCTGGCCTTCCCGTTCCTCGTCGTCTACGGCCTGATGTCGCTGACCGAGAGCGTGGCGGTCTCCTATAACGACTTCCGCTGGGTGCTGTTCGTGGCCTTCGCCGCCAAGCTGGCCTTCCCGGACCGCGAGATCGAAGAGTAAGGCCGTCATCGCTCCTTCTCCCCTTGCGGGAGAAGGAAAGTCGTGCTCGATCCCCGCGGTTTGCGGGGATGGACAGTGGTCGGGCCCAATGAAATCAACGTCTTGAAGTTTTCTCGCTTTTTTCGGTCCTCACCCTCCCAGGCCGGCCCGATAATGATCGTCACCTGAAGGCGGGGAGGGCGCTCGGCCGGCGACCTAAGCGGCTTTCAGGGGCGGTCGAGCGGGAGTTAGGCGCGGGCTGAAATCGCCCGCGTGGTCCGGACGGGGTTTCGTCGCCCCTCCGCCCGCCGGGGGCCTCCATCGGAGCGGGTTAAAAATCCGCGACCCGAAGGCTCTCGTCCGAAGGCCGCGCGAAGCGCCTGTCTTCGTCGAAACGGTAACAACAATCAAAGCTATTCCGGGCGAGGCCCGGGCGCTTCGCACCCTCCCAACCCTTCAGCGGCGATCCGCGTGAGGCGGAAAAGCCGTGTCGGGCGTTCAAAGAGCCGGATCGCCGCTTCACGCGTTATCGCAGGATCGCCCCCGCGGCCAGGAGCGCGCCCGATGTCCAGCCAAATCCATCTGTCGCAGCTCGAGGAGGAGATGGCCCAGGCCGTAGCCTCCGAGGATTTCGAGACCGCCGCCGCCCTGCGCGAGCAGATCGACCAGTTGCGCCGCGACGCCCGCGTGCTGGAACCGCCTGGGGCCGACGCGCCCCAGGCCGCCTATTTCAAGCGCCAGGCGCACGAGCGCGGTCGGTGACCTAATGCCCCGGACGCGGCTGGAACGAGCGTTTTTCCTGGAGTTTTAGGCAGGCGTCGTCGGGTTTCTGGCCGTGCTGGGCCTTGGGTTCGGGGTGCGGCCAGTGCGCGGCGCCGGGCGGGGCCTGGTGTTCGAAGCTTCTGATCACGGCGTTCCTCCGTTTTTCTTATCGTTGGCCGCATAGGGTTACGCCGCCGCATCGAGCGCGTCCAGCGGTCGCACGTCGACCGAGACGCTGAGGCTCGACGACCCCGGCTGGCCGATCAGGGTGCCCGAGATCGGCTGGGCCTCGCTGGGGGTGCGGGTGGCGGCGACCCGGATCAGGTCCGGCGACTCGGCCAGGCCGTTGGTGGGGTCGAACTCGGTCCAGCCGAGATCGGGCAGGAACACCTCGCACCAGGCGTGGGTCGCCCCGGCCCCGCGCAGGGCCGCGGTCGGGCCGCTGTAGAGATAGCCGGTGGCGAACATCGCCGCATAGCCCAGCCGGCGCAGGGCCTCGACCATCAGCCAGGCGAAGTCGCGGCAGGCGCCGGCCCCGAGCGCCAGGGTCTGGGCTGGCGACTGGGTGCCCGCCTCCGGCCGCTCGCGGTATTCGAACCGGTCGTGGATGGTGCGGTTCATCCGCAGCAGGAAGTCGATCGCCGGCTCGTCCGGCCGCTCCATCTGCTCGCGCAGCCAGCGCAGCAGCAGGCGGTCGTCGTCGTCGGTGGCCGGGCTGATGAACGGATTGAGCACGGCCCGGTCCTCGCGGGCGTACACGATCGGCGAGACGGTGTGCGGGTCGTCGGGCCGCATGGCGCTCAGCGGGGCCGGGAAGCGGTCGATGACCAGCCGGCTGGTGATGGTCAGGCTGTCGGCCTCGCCGCGCGGCGTGAACCAGCAGACGCAGTTGCCGACCGCGTCATAGGTCCAGCGGGTCTCGCCGGGCAGGGAGGTCTGCAGCGAGGCCTCGACGATGCGGATGGCGTGGCTGTCGCGCGGCCGGATCAGCAGCCTGTGGGTTCCGAACCCGACCGGCTGGGCGTAGGCGTAGCGCGTTTCGTGAAGGATGCCGAGCCGGGTCATGGACCTGCATAACCCGGGCGGGCGGGCTCGGTTCCGCAACCCGGACGCCGGACGCAAGGAGGGAACCCCGGGGCGGCCGGGACATTCCGCACCTGATCGAACCCCGGAATCGAACCCGGAATCCAGGCCATGGCCGCGCCTTCGCCCAAAGTTCCAGAGCGCCCCGTCAAGGCCGGCCGCGAGCGTGTGGGCGAGGTTCCGCCCGACCAGGCCGTCCCGCCGGACCTGGAGACCCTGGCCGCCAGCCTGCAGGTCTGCCGTCGCTGCGACCTGTGGCGCGACGCCACCCAGGGCGTGGCCGGCGAAGGCTCCAGCCGCGCGGCCCTGATGATCGTCGGCGAGCAGCCCGGCGACCGGGAGGACCGCCAGGGGCGACCGTTCGTCGGTCCGGCCGGCCTGTTGCTGGACCGGGCCATGGCCGAGGCGGGGGTGGGCCGCGACCGGACCTTCGTGACCAACGCCGTCAAGCACTTCAAGCACGAGCCGCGCGGCAAGCGGCGGCTGCACAAGACCCCCGACCGCGGCGAGGTCCAGGCCTGCCGCTGGTGGCTGGACGCCGAGCGGCGGCTGGTGAAGCCCAGGGTGATCCTGGCCCTGGGCGCGACGGCGGTGCTGGCGGTGTTCGGCAAGGCCGCCCCGATCGGCAAGACCCGCGGCCAGCGCCAGGCCCTGGCCGGCGAGGCCGTGGGCCTGGTCAGCTGGCACCCCTCGTTCATGCTGCGCATGCCCGACCCCGACGCCAAGGCCCGCGCCTATGCCGAACTGGTCGACGACTTGAGACTGGCGTGGAAGCTGGCGGCCTAAGCCGCGAACCCCGCCTCGGCGAAGGCCAGCATGCGCTGCAGCAGGGCCTCGACGTCGGCCTCGCTGGTGGTGTTTTCCGACAGCACGTTCAGGCGGTCGAACTCGGCGAAGCGATTGTTGTGCAGCATGCCCAGGGTGAAGTGCAGCCGCCAGTAGACTTCCTCGGGCGGCAGGTCCGGCCGGGCCTTGAGCAGGGCGTCGGAGAACCGGCGCAGGTGGCTGACGTCGGTCTGCAGCACCTTGCGGATCTCGTCGGTGCCCTCGCTGCGGGCCCGGATCAGGAACTGCAGCGAGATGCGCCGCTCGTGGTCGGGGGCCAGCCACTTCAGGGGCGGCGACAGCAGGGCCGAGAGGATCTCGCGCAGCGGCGGCGCGCCGTCGTGGCGGTCGGTGGCCTCGTGCAGCTTCTTGGCCCGCTCGCGGTTCAGCTCGACCGTGCGGCGGCGGAAGATCTCGTAGAGCAGGGCGTCCTTGGAGCCGAAATGGTAGTTCACCGAGGCCAGGTTGACCCCCGCCTCGGCGGTGATGTCGCGCACCGACACGTTCTGGAAGCCGTGCAGGGCGAACAGCCGCTCGGCGGCGACGAAGACCAGGTTCTTGGTGACGGCTTCGTTGTCGATCGGCTCCAGCTCGGGTTCCGGCGCTGGATGGACGGCCGCGGCGTCGCTCTTCGGACTCACTACGATATTCCCTTTACCTATGGGGAAGTCTTACGGCCGTTCGAATTTGGCGCAAGCGTCAAGATGCCGGGGAGGCGGAAAGCGGCCGGCTCGCCCAGGGAACGGGCAGGTCGCGTCGACCAGGCTCGCGGTGGGCCCGCCGATGGAAACGCCCACTCTACTCCGTCTCCCCGGCGAAGGCCGGGGCCCAGATCATAGGGCTGTGCATTTCGGATAGGCGGCCAGCACGACGGCTGAATCTGGACCCCGGCCTTCGCCGGGGAGACGGGATGAAAGATGATTCAGCCTTCAATCATCGCGCGCCTAAGCCGCCCGGGCGGCCAGGCGCTCATAGCGCTGCAGGATCCGCTCCAGGGTCGAGCGCTTGATCGGCCGGCCGTCGCGCAGCTTGGTCCAGGTGGTCTCGCTGATCGCATAGCAGTCGAACAGGTGCTCGCGGGTGACGGCCGGCAGCCGGGCGCGCAGGCGCTGGACGAGGTCGCGGGGGACGGTGAGGGTTTCGGCCATGGGCGGTTCGTATCAGGGGGCTGTGATGCTGTTATTAAGCTGGGTGATCTCCGGCGACCCGGCCGGAGCGACGATGCGGACGCGGTAGCCGCGCTTCCAGCCGGCCCGGGTCGCCAGGGTTACGACAGCGGTCCTGGGCTTGAGGTCCAGAGGCGCGGGCAGGGCCGGGATCGCGGCGCGAGCCAGTTCGCGGCCGGCGGCGTCCTCCAGCAAAAGCAGGCTGGGCGGGGCCGCCCGAGCGCCGAGGCTGTGGACGGTGACGGTCAGGCCCGAGCGCGCGGCCTTGACGTCGTCGCGGCCGATCCCGAGGTCGGGGCGGTCGGTGACCGGCGCGGCCGGGGTCTCCAGGGCCAGGTCCCAGGTGGTGGTCCGGCCCGGGGCGAAGGTCAGGTCCAGGCCCGCGGTGCGCTCGAAGGCCAGGCGGCTCTTGGGCTCGGCCGCGCCCTCGACGGCGCGAGTCAGGGTCCACTGGCCGGCGGCCACGTCCCAGCCGGTCATCACCGCATGGACCGGACTCGCGGTAAGGTTGTAGCCGGTGACCTTAAAGCTCGTCGGCCCGCCGGTGACCAGGATGCCGACGTCCTCGGCGGCGGTCGGGGTGTCGAACCGCCAGCTGACGATGTGGCCGGGGAACATCTGGTTGCGGCGCAGGGCCATGCCGCCCAGCCGCGAGCGCTGCAGGATGTCGCTGAACAGCTCCACCCGGTCCGACCACCAGCGGGCGTCGGTCAGCATCCACATCCGCTGCTCGGCGGTGGTGATCTCGTCGCCATAGACCCGCTCCAGATAGGCGGTGTCGCCGGTCGAGCGCCAGGCCTCGTAGAGGGCGAACGGGTCGTCCGAGCCCTTGGCGACCATGGCCTTGAGGATCGGTGTGGCCTTGTCGCGCTGGCCCAGCATGTCGATCACGTCGCTGTTGAGTTCGTCCAGCCCCTTTGGGCCGCCATGGGCGATCTGCCCCAGCAGCGGGCGCAGGTATTTGGCGTCGCCCGTCCAGCGCCAGGCGGCCCAGAACAGCTGCATGACCGCGACGTTGCCGCGGCCCTTGCCGACCAACTCGCCGCGCGACTGGCCGGTGGCGGCGTGGATGTCCTCGGGATAGCGCCAGGTCCCGTCCGGGTCCTGCTTGCCATGCGCCAGGTGGCCGTCGGCCAGGTCGAGGACCAGCTTGCGCATGGTCGGATCGCCGTTGAAGTCGGCCAGCAGGATTCCCGGATGCAGGACCAGGTAGGAAAAGGGATGCGACCAGCCCCACGGACCGTCGCGCGAGACGTCGGTGGCCGAGAAGAACCGGCTGAGGATGTGGACATGGCCGTCCTCGGCCTGGCGGGCGATGGTCGGATAGGCGCGGGCGGTCGCCATCAGGCCCTCGACGACCTTGGGGTCGCCATAGTTGGCGTACATCGCCTCGGCCTTGAGATTGATCGCCTCCTCGTAGGAGTGGAGCTCGTCGGTCTTGATCCAGCTGAGGCCCAGCGGGGCCATGCCGTTGCGGTCGGCGGCGTCGAGCAGGGCGTTCAGCGAGGCGGTGGTCTTGTCGGGGATGTCGCCCATCAGGGCCAGGGGCGGCCATTGCTGGGTCAGGTCGTCGTCGTCGGAGATGCCGCCGCCGAAGTCGCCATAGGCGTCCTGGCGGTTGTCGATCCACCATTCGATGAAGCGGCGCACCCGCTTGAGGTCCTCGACCTGCAGGAAGGCCCAGCGGGGAACGCCGGCGGGGGCGGTCGGCAGGGCGACCGGGACGCCGGGCTGCTCTGGATTGAGCTCGGCCCACATCTCGCGGCCGTGCCGGTTGGCCGGGTCGACCCACAGCAGGTCCGAAAGCTCCAGCTCCAGCCGGACATAGCGCGACAGCCGCTTGGAGGCGTCGTGCTCCTCGACCAGGAAGGCCAGGTTGTCGCGGGCCTGGACCAGGCGGTCGGCGACGTGCTCGGCCCTGGCGTCCTGGCTCGGCTTGAACTTCAGGCGCACGGCCATGCCGTCCAACTGCCGGGCGTCGAAGTCGGGGCCGGCGCCGGCGATCGTCAGGTAGAGGCTGCGGTCGGCCGGCAGCATGCGGTCGCGGGTGTCGAGGAACACCGTGCGGGCCTCGCCGGGCTTGACCGAGACATTGACGTCGATCAGGTCACGGCCCGGCCACAGCGGGTCCTTGACCTTGATGTTCAGGGGGAACAGGTCGCCGTGGGTGGGCTTGACGTTGAGGGCCGGGATGTCGAGGGCCACGCCGTCGAGGCCGGCGTCCAGGCCCTGCCAGCCATATTGGAACTTGCCCACCGGGCCGCCGGGCCGGGCCAGGCGGAAGTCGGCCGGGATCAGCAGGTGGACGATCGGCAGGGCGGGGCCGGCGGTCGCGGCCCGGGCCTTGACCGGGGCGCCGGCGGGCAGGGCGGCGACCAGGGTCCGCTCGCTCGCCGCGAACCGGCCCTGGACGAAGGTCGCCAGCGAATCCAGCGTCGGATAGGCGGCCGGGTCGGCGCCGGGCCGCGCCACATAGCTGAGGGTGAACGCGTCCGGCTCGGCCCCGGCGGCGACATGGTAGGCGGCCAGTTCCTGGATCGGGGTTTCCTGGACGACGTTGTCGAACCGCAGCCGGCCGCCCCTCAGGTCGGGGAACGAATGGACGGTGCGCAACTCGCCCTTGGGCCGCACGGCCAGCGGGGTTTCATGGCCGGCGGCGTCGATCGTCGTCAGGGCGCCGTAGGCCGCGCCCTGGAACTCCAGCCGGTTCCACGGCTCGTCCGGCAGGGTGAAGGTGACGGCCTTGCCGCCCTCGACATAGACGTTCCAGTCGGGTAGCTCGAAATAGTCGTGGCGGCCGGGCAGTGTCGAGCGGTTGTAGACGCCGGGCCAGGTGGTCTCGGCGATGCCGTCCGAGCCCAGGTCCATGCGCTCTTTGCGGTCATACTGGTCGGTGAACTCGACCTTGCGGATCCGGGTGGCGGGGGCGGCCAGATAGGGCGGCGGATCGGCGGGACGGTCCCAGCCGTAGCGGTAGAGCCAGGTCCTGGAGTCGAAGCCGGGGGGCGGCGCGGCGGCCGGCTCGCGACCGGCGGCCAGGGCCGTCACCTCGGCGGCCGCCAGGGCGTGGTCGTAGATGCGGATGTCGTCGACGTCGCCGCCGCGGATGAATTGGAAGGCGCTCTGCACCTGGTGCGGCGAGATCACCCGGCTGTGCGGGCCAAACTGGTCCAGCCCGGCGTCGAGGGCGGCGGCCTGGGCCTTGGCCGCCAACAGCTTGCCGTCGACATAGAGGGCGATCCCCCCGGCCTGGTCCCAGGTGAAGGTCACGAGGATCCACTGGTCGGGCCTGGGCGGCGGCGCTGTGACGCTGACCCGCACCCGGGCCAGGTTGTTGTCGGTGACGAAGGCGTCGAAGCCCCGGCCGTTCCAGTCGATGCGCAGCCAGGTCATGTCCCAGCTGGTGTGGTCGGCATAGCCGACCCGGAACAGCGGGAAGGGCGTCGGGCCGACCGGGTCGCGGGCCCGCCAGTAGAAGCTCAGCGTGCCGCGCTGGGCGTAGATATTGCCCGGCGCCATCCAGCTCAGCGTCTGCTCGCCGGCCGCCTCGACATAGGCGCCGCGGACCGGGTCGGTCCGGATCCTGACCTTGTCGGCGAAGTTGGGCTGGGCCTCCCCGGCGGCGCGGTCGGCGGTCAGGCCCTGGTCGCCGGTCAGGTGGAACAGCAGGCCGTCGGCGCCGGCCTCGGCGCAGGCCAGGCCCGGGGCTGCGACGACAAGAGCGGCCGACAGCAGCAACGCCGCCTTGAGGCTCTGTCCGGTTCCCGGGGTCATGACGCCCTCCCTGAAGTCGCTCGTAATGAGTCTGGTTGTGGAAACCGGTGTCATTCAAAGCGGCCGGGAGATCAAGGCGCCATCGCGGTTCGCCGCCCTCCAAACGCCGTTTGTCAGGATCAGTCGTCGCCGCCGAGGGCTCCGATCTTGCCGCGGTCCAGGGTCGAGGGGCTGAGGGTGAAGGTGAACGACCGCGGCGCCAGGGGGATGCGGTCCTTGACGTGGGCCCGGGCCGCCGGGCTCCAGGTGTCGTCGCCGCCGAGCCCGACCTGGACCGCGTCGACCAGCAGGCTGACATGGTCGTGCGGGACGATGTCGGAACTGCGCCAGGTTCCCGGCGGCCGGCGCTGCAGGTCCTCGTAGGGGAAGGCCAGGACGTTCATCGACAGCGGGGCCGCGCCGGTGACCCGCACGCCGTCGCCCTGGGCCGAACCGACGTCCATCCAGCGGACGTCGACCTTGTTGCCGGTCTCCTGGGGCCGCATGAAGTCGTGGTTCTGGTCGGCGATCCTGCCGTGCCACAGGCCAAGAGCCCCGCTCCACTTGCGGTCGGCATAGGTCTCGTGCGGGCCGCGGCCGTACCAGGCCACCTCGGTCATCGCCGTGGGCATGGTGAAGGCCAGGCCGACCCGCAGCGGATCGGGCAGGTCGTCCTTCAGCGGCGTGAAGCGGCCGGTCACGGTCACCGTCCCGTCGGCGGCCATGGCGTAGGTGGTCAGGAAGCGCACCGCCCCGGCCGCGAAGTCGTAGTCGACCGCGACCTCGCCGCCGCCCGAGGGCAGGGCGCGGACCTTGATGTCGCGCACGTCGCGGGATTCGGAGAACTGCCGCCAGGCCGCGTGGCTCTTGTCGACGCCGCCGGCCAGGTCGTTGTCGGTCAGCGGGCGGTAGAAGTTCGGCGCGCCGCCGGCCAGCAGGGTCTTGCCCCCGACCGCGTAGCTTGCCACCAGGCCGGTCTGCCGGTCGATCACCAGCTCGGCGTCCTTGGCGGCCAGTTTCACGGCCTTGGCGTCGTCGGCGACCTTGACCGGACCGGCGGGCGGAGCGGGCGGGGTCGCGACCGGTCCGGGCAGGATGAACTGGTCCCAGCCGATCACCTCGCCGCCGGCCACCAGCGGCACGGCGCCGTCGCGGGCCCGGGCCCGCAGGGTCAGCACGCGCTCCGCGCCCGGCTTGCTGGGCGCCGCCAGGGCCAAGGTCAGGGCCTGGCTCTGGCGGGCGGCGGTGGTCAGGACGCCCAGGTCGCCATGGGCGGTCGGCTGGCCGTCCTCGAGCAACTCCCATTCGAAGGAAAAGCCCGACAGGTCGCGGAAGTCGTGGCGGTTGACGACCCTGAACTGTCCGCGCCCGGCGTCGACCGCCTCGAAGCTGACCGGCGCATAGATCTTCTTCAGCTCGTGCAGCTGCGGATTGGGCGTGCGGTCGGGCTGCAGCAGGCCGTCGCCGAATTCGATGTCGCCGCCGGGGTTGGGACCATAGTCGCCGCCCATCTTCCAGTAGGGCTTGCCGTCGGCGGTCCTGCCGTTCATGCCCTGGTCGACCCAGTCCCAGACGAAGCCGCCCTGCAGTTTCTTGGGATAGGCGTAGATGACGTCCCAATAGGCCTTCAGCGTGCCGCCGCTGTTGCCCTGCATGTGGGCGTATTCGCACTGGATCATGGGCTGGGTGAAGCGCGGGTCGGTGGCGTAGTCGACCATCTTCTCGACCTCGTCATACATCGGCGCATAGATGTCGACGTAAGGGTTGGGGGCGTGGAAGTCGGTCGTGCCCCAGCCCAGATAGCTGATCAGCCGGCTAGGATCGCGCTGGCGGATCCAGGCCGCGCCCTTGGCGAAGTTCGGGCCGATGCCGGCCTCGTTGCCCAGCGACCAGAAGATGATCGACGGGTGGTTCTTGTCGCGTTCGACCATGTTGGCCACGCGGCTGACATGGGCGGCTTCCCAGGCCGGGTCGAAGCCGATCTGGTACTTGGCGCGCTCGGCCGGCTCGCGGTTGCCCTTCTCCATATAGGCGTGGGATTCGACGTTGGCCTCGTCCATCACATAGAGGCCGTACTCGTCGGCCAGGGCGTACCAGCGCTCGTCGTTGGGATAGTGCGAGGTGCGCACGGCGTTGACGTTGTTGCGCTTCATCAACTCGATGTCGCGGCGCATCGAGGCTTCGGAGATGACGTGGAAGGTCTCCGGATCGTGCTCGTGGCGATTGACGCCGCGGATGACGATCGGCCGGCCGTTGACCATCACCTGGCCGTCCTTGATCTCGACGGTGCGGAAGCCGATGCGGCTGGCGGTGGCCTGGACCACCTGGCCCTTGGCGTCCAGCACCTCGACCAGCAGGTCGTAGAGATTGGGGGTCTCGGCCGTCCAGGCCCGCACCTGCGGCACGACGGCGCTGAGGGTGACCGTGCGGCCGGCGGCGGGGGCCACCTGCGCCTGGCGGGTCAGCACCGTGCGCCCGCCGTCCAGCAGGGTGGCGCGGACCTGGACCGGGGTCTTGGACGGGGTCACCTCGACGTCGACGGCCAGCTTGCCGTCACGATAGGCCTGGTCGAGCGTGGCGTGGGCGAAGACGTCGCGGGCCCGCACCTTGGGCGCGGCCATCAGCCAGACGCTGCGCTCGATGCCGCTGACCCGCCAGAAGTCCTGGTCCTCCAGATAGCTGCCGTCCGACCAGCGATAGACCTCGATCGAGACGTTGTTGGCCCCCGGCCGCAGATAGGGCGAGACGTTGAACTCCGACGGCAGCTTGGAGTCCTGGCTGTAGCCGACCGCCTTGCCGTTGACCCAGACATAGTAGGCCGAGCCGGCGGCGCCGATGTGCAGGATGACGTCGCTGCCGTCCCAGTCGGCCGGCACGGTGAAGTCGCGGCGATAGGAGCCGACCGGATTGGTCGCGTGCGGGATCAGCGGTCGGTTGGCCGGGAACGGATAGGTGATGTTGTTGTAGCGCGGCTGGTCATAGCCCTCCGCCTGCCAGTCGGACGGGACCTTGATGCTCTTCCAGCCGGAGACGTCGAAGCCGTCGCGCCAGAAGTCCTTCGGGCGCTGGTCGACGCCCGGCGAGAAGGCGAACTTCCAGTCGCCGTCCAACGACTGGTAGCGCTTGGAGGCGGCCATGTCGCCGCCCAGGGCCAGGGCGCGGTCCTCGAACGGAAAGCCCGTGGCGCGGGCCGGCTCCTTGCCGCGGGCGAACACGGCGGGATTCTCCCAGTCGGGCCGGTCGGCCGACACCTGCGGCTGGATCGGCGTGGCGACCTCGGCGGCGGCGACCCCGCCCAGGCCCAGCACCAGGCCGGCCGTCAGCATCAGGCGTGCGGAAAGCGACTTCATCGAGGACCTCCGGGGATCAGGCTGTTCAGGCGGCCGGGCGACCGGCGGGCGCGGGGAAACGGCGGGCCTTCGAGGCGCGCGCGATTCCCGTATCAGGCGATCATGCCCCGGCCAATGGACCTGTTCCATGGGGATCCGTCGTGTCCTGCCCTGGGAAAGCGTTGAAGCCGCCTTCCGTCCGTCGTTGCGTCGCGAGGACTAGGTCGTTAGGCCCGTCGTCGACGTCGACGGATGTATCCTGATATCGTTATCAATATCAAGGGCGGCGCCCAAGGCGGCGGCGGGCTGCGATCGGCTATGCCGTTTCACGACGCCTGGGGCGCATCGCGGGCCGAATCGCTCGACGAAGGATCACCCGCCCCGGACTTTCAGGATGGCCATGCCCCAGCCCCGCTTCCTGTCGCTCGACGTCTTTCGCGGCCTGACCGTCTGCCTGATGATCATCGTCAACACGCCAGGGGCGGGGAGCGATCCCTATCCGTGGCTGGAGCACGCCGCCTGGTTCGGCTTCACCGTCACCGACCTGGTGTTCCCGTCGTTCCTGTTCGCGGTCGGGGCGGCGATGGCCTTCGCCTTCTCGCGGCCGATCGACAACCGGACCTTCCTGCTGAAGGTCGCCAAGCGCACGGCCCTGATCTTCCTGCTCGGGGTGCTGCTGTACTGGTATCCCTTCGTGCAGAAGGTCGGCGGGGCCTGGTCGCTGATCCCGGTCGGCGGGTTGCGGATCATGGGCGTGTTGCAGCGCATCGCCCTGTGCTACGCCCTGGCGTCCCTGGCGGTGCGCTATCTGCCGCCGCGCGGCCTGCTGGTGCTGAGCGCGGTGCTGCTGCTGGGCTACTGGGCCGTGCTGCTGGCCTTCGGCGACCCGGCCGCGCCGCTGTCGAAGCTGGGCAATGTCGGCGGCCGGCTCGACCTGCTGGTGATCGGCCAGGCCCACCTCTACCGCTGGGACGGCGGCTTCGACCCCGAGGGCCTGCTGGGCACGCTGCCGGCGGTGGTCAACGTCCTGGCCGGCTACATGGCCGCGCGCTTCCTGCGCCAGCAGAGCGATCCCCGCGCCAGCCTCTTCCGCCTGGTCCTGGCGGGGGGCGTGCTGGTCATCGCCGCCCTGGCCTGGAGCCCGGTCTTCCCGATCGGCAAGAAGCTGTGGACCAGCAGCTTCGTGCTGCTGACCGTCGGCCTGGACCTGATGATCCTGGCGGCCCTGATCGCCCTGCTGGAGGGGCGCAAGTCCAACGCCGCGGTGGCCTTCTTCCAGGTCTTCGGCCTCAATCCGCTGGCCCTCTACCTGTTCTCCGAGCTGTTCGTGGTCACCCTGCAGCGGATCGAGGTCCGGCCCGGCGTCGACCTCTTCAGCTGGATGGGCGAGGCGGTGTTCCAGGCGATCGCGCCGGGGCCGTTCGGTTCGCTGCTGTTCGCGATCGCCTACATGCTGGCGTGCTGGCTGCTGGGCTACGCGATGAAGCGCCGCGGCGTCATCATCAAGCTCTGACGCCGCCTCGCTTCCCGCGCCCGACTCCGCTAGGTTCACGCCATGGAAAGACGACGATCGAAGGCGGAGGGGGCGGGGATCACTATCGTCGACATCGCCCGGCAGGCCGGCGTCTCGATCAAGACCGTATCCCGAGTGATCAATCGCGAGGACGGGGTCGGGGCCGAGGCGCGGGCCCGGGTTGAGGACCTGATCACCCAGCTGGGCTATCGACCCAACGTCTCGGCCCGGTCGCTGTCCAGCCGCCGCAGCTATCTGATCGGCGTGATCTTCGTCCGCATGGGCGCCTATCACTATATCAGCGAGGTCCAGCTCGGCGCGCTGCGGGCCTGCCGCCGGGCCGGCTACCGCCTGGTCGTCGAGCAGGCCGACGAAGCCGAGTCCGACAGCCGCGAGGGCCTGGTCCAGGCCTTGCGGGACAGCCGCTTCGACGGCCTGATCCTGACGCCGCCCCTGTGCGACGACCCCAAGTTCCTCGATGCCTTGGAAGCGCTGGGCCTGGCCTATGTGCGGGTGGCGCCGGACCGCGATTTCGGCCGCTCGCCCTATGTGTTCATGGACGACGCCGGCGCGGCCCAGGCGGTGACCGAACGGCTGCTGGACCTGGGCCACCGTCGCATCGCCTTCATCGACGCCCCGCCGGACCACACCGCCGCCCGCCGTCGCCGCGAAGGCTATCTGGCCGCCCTGGCGGCGCGCGGCGTGGCCGCGCGGCCGGACTGGATCATGCCGGGCAATTTTGACAGCCTGTCGGGCTTCGAGGCCGCCGAGCACCTGCTGGACCTGGCCGAGCCGCCGACGGCGATCTTCGCCGCCAACGACGGCATGGCCGTCGGGGTGCTCGCCGCCGCCGCCAAGCGCAAGGTCTCGGTGCCCGACGAGCTGTCGGTGGTCGGTTTCGACGACACGCCCGCCGCCGCCTCGGCCTGGCCGCGGCTGAGCACGATCCACCAGCCGGTCGCCGAGATGGCCGAGGCCGCCACCGAGATGCTGATCGAGGGTTTCGGCGACAAGCGATTCCGCGGTCGCACCGTCGTTCGCCAGCTTGACTACGATTTTGTCGAGCGGGACTCGATGGCGCCGCCGCCAGGGGCGGGCCCCGTCTAGAGTATTTACCTGCGGGCCAGCTCCGATATCCGAAATTTCTTGGCCCGAACCCAAGCGTTTTAGAGATCAAAATTCCAGACAGCGGTGTCTTTGAAAATCTCATAGACAACGTTGTCGTAGCGTGATGTCTAATGACGACAACGTTGTCGTGCGGACCAGATCCGAAGATCGACACCGTCGCCAAGCCCCGGGACAGGGGCGGAGGAAACGATCGGTCGTCGCTTGCGGCGCCGAAATGGAAGCCGGCTCGCCGGCCGACGCGGAGGCGTCGGCGCGCCCGATCCCGGCTTCGCGCAGGAAGGGGAACACAGATGCGCACCATGTTCTTGGTCTCGACCGCCCTGGCGGTTGTCGGCCTTCACGCGCCGACGGCGTACGCCCAGGAGGCGGCCCAAACGGCCCAGCTCGACGAGGTGGTGGTCACCGCCCAGCGTCGTAGCGAAAATCTCCAGAAGACGCCGCTGACCGTATCGGCGGTGACCGGCGACAAGCTGGAATCCCAGGGCATCAAGTCGGTGGTCGACCTGGGCAACCAGGTGCCGGCCCTGCAGATCACCTCCAGCGGCGGCGGCGCGGCCCAGATCTTCCTGCGCGGCATCGGCAGCACCAACACCACCGAGGTCGGCGACCCGGCGGTGGCCTACCATATCGACGGCATCTACATCGCCCGCTCCACCTCGGTGGGCTCCCTGTTCTACGACATCGACCGGGTGGAAGTGCTGCGCGGCCCGCAGGGCACGCTGTATGGCCGCAACGCCACGGCCGGCGCGATCAATGTCATCACCAAGAAGCCCAAGCTGGGCGACTACGAAGGCTACGGCTCGGTCGACGTCGGCAACTACGGGGCCCTGACCACCAGCGGCGCGGTCAATATCCCGGTCGGCGACACCCTGGCGGTGCGCGCAGCCTTCCAGCAGAGCCGCCACGACGGCTATGTCACCGCCCTCAACAAGGGCCCGGGCACCGGGGGCAACGACCGCTACGACCAGGACGACAAGTCGGCCCGCCTGCAGGCGCTGTGGAAGCCCAGCGATGTGTTCTCGGTGCGGCTGACCGCCGACTACCTGCACCAGGGCGGGGCCGGCGGCGGCGACCAGACCTACGGCACGGCGCGGGTAACCGGCGATCCATGGACCTGCAACTGCTCGGTCAACCTCTATCGCAACAACCGCTTCTTCAGCACCGGCGGCGAGGCCAACTGGGACCTGGGTTTCGCGACCCTGACCTATCTGGTCGGCTACAACTTCTCGCGCCTGGACCGCAACGGCGAGAACGCCAGCACCGGCGCGCCCAACTATTTCAAGGGCAAGGACCACACCTGGTCGCACGAGCTGCGGCTGGGCGGCGACACCGGCGACCTGAAATGGGTGGTCGGCCTCTACCGCTTCACCGAGGACAACAATGTCGACTTCCGGGTGCAGCTGGCGACCAACTCGTTCCTGTCGTTCATCCAGCCGGAGGTGACGGCGGAGTCGTGGGCGGCGTTCGGGCAGGGGACCTATGCATTGTCCGACCGCCTGCGGGTCACCGCCGGCCTGCGCTACACCGAGGACCGCAAGGCCCGCAACGGCGGCACCTACCTGACCAACGGCGCCGGGGCGATCACCTCGACGGTGGTGCTCAACGTCGCCGACGCCAAGTGGGACGCCCTGAACTGGAAGCTGGGGGCCGACTTCGACCTGACCAGCGCCTCGATGCTCTATGCCAACGTCGCCACGGGCTACAAGGCCGGCGGCTATTTCGACGGGGTCGGCCAGAACACCTACGAGCCCGAGAAGATCACCTCCTACGAGGCCGGGGTGAAGAACCGCTTCCTCGACAACCGCCTGCAGCTCAACGCCTCGGCCTTCCTCTACGACTACAAGGACTTCCAGGTCTCGGCGGTCGGGGTGATCGCCGGCCAGAACGCCACGGTGACGCTGAACGCCGACAAGGCCCGGGTCTATGGCCTGGAGCTGGAAAGCAACTTCGTGCTGACCGAGCACGACCGGATCGACGCCACGCTCGGCTGGATCCACGCCGAATACACCGACTTCGTGCTGCCGCTGGGCGACGCCTTCGCCAACAACAACGCCAATGCGACGGTGGCCGGCTGCTACACGGCAAACTTCGCCGCCGCCGCCCCGCGATCGACCGACTTCTCGGGCTGCCGCATGGCGCGGACCCCGGCCTGGACGGTCAATCTCGGCTACCAGCACGCCTGGGAGATGTCGTTCGGCGGTACGCTGACCGGGCGGGTCCAGACCCACTACGAAAGCGGCAAGAACCTCGAATATCACGGCTTCGCCCAGAACAAGCAGGACGGCTTCACCAAGTCCGACGTCAGCCTGACCTACGCCAGCGCCGACGACCGTTGGACCCTGCAGGGCTATGTCCGCAACATCGAGAACGAGGACGTCCGCACCGCCTCGTCGCCGAACGCCACCACCGGCCTGGCCACAAACGGCAACGCCGACTTCTACGCCCCGCCGCGCACCTACGGCGTGCGACTGGGCGTGACCTTCTAGACCTGCCTGGCTCCCGGCGGACCTGCCCGCCGGGAGCCGTTCCTTGTTCCCGAGTTCTCGTATGCCCCTGTTTCGCCGCCTGCTCCTGACCGCCGCCGCGGTCGCCCTGGCGCCCGTCGCCGCGGCCGCCCCCGTCCAGCCGGTGCTGGGCTCGCGCGGCGGCGCGATCGTCGCCGTCGACGGGCTGAAGTTCCGCGACCTCGACCGCGACGGAAAGCTGTCGCCCTACGAGGACTGGCGGCTGGACGCCGAGCGCCGCGCCGCCGACCTGACCGCCCGCATGACCCTGGACGAGAAGGCCGGGGCGATGATGCACGGCACGGTACCGGCCAAGGGGCCGCTGGGCGTCGCCGGGATCGGTGCCGGCTACGATCTCGACAAGGCCGCGCCGCTGATCCGGTCGCGCCACGTCGAGACCTTCATCACCCGCTTGTCGGGCGCGCCGGCGATGCTGGCCGAGCAGAACAACGCCCTCCAGGCCCTCGCCGAGGACACGCGCCTGGGCATACCGGTGACGATCAGCACCGATCCCCGCAACCACTTCCAGTTCACCGCCGGCGCCAGCGTGACGGCCGGCGGCTTCTCCCAATGGCCCGAGGCGACCGGCCTGGCGGCGATCGGCGATCCGGCCCTGACCCGTCGCTTCGGCGAGGTCGCCCGCCAGGAGTACCGCGCCGTCGGCATCCACCAGGCGCTGTCGCCGATGGCCGACCTGGCCACCGAGCCGCGCTGGTCGCGGATCAACGGGACCTTCGGCGAGGACCCTGAGCTGGTCGGGGCGATGGTCAAGGCCTATGTCCAGGGCTTCCAGGGCGGCGAGATCGGCTTGGCGGCCAACGGCGTCTCGGCGGTGGTCAAGCACTGGGTCGGCTACGGGGCCTCGGCCAAGGGCTTCGACGGCCACAACCGCTACGGCCGTTTCGCCGTCTTCCCGGCCGGCCAGTTCGACCAGCATGTCCGGCCCTTTGACGAGGCCTTCGCAGCCGGCGTCGTCGGCGTGATGCCGACCTACGCCATCCTCCAGGGCGTCACCCTGGACGGCAAGCCGCTCGAACCGGTGGGGGCGGGCTTCAGCAAACAGCTGCTGACTGACCTGCTGCGCGGCAAGCACGGCTTCAAGGGCGTGATCCTGTCGGACTGGGCGATCACCAACGACTGCGGCGACACCTGCAGGAGCGGCTTTCCGGCGGGCCAGCCGCCGACCTTTCAAGGCTTCTCCACCGCCTGGGGCGTCGAGGACCTGAGCAAGGTCGACCGCTACGCCAAGGGCGTCAACGCCGGGCTCGACCAGTTCGGCGGGGTCGAGGACACCGCCGAACTGGTCGCCGCCGTCCAGGCCGGCAAGATCGCCCCGGCCCGGATCGACCAGTCGGTGCGCCGCATCCTGGCGGTCAAGTTCGAGCAGGGCCTGTTCGAGAACCCCTATGTCGATCCCAAGGCCGCCGAGGCCATCGTCGGCGCCCCGGCCTTCGTCGCCGAGGGGCGCGCCGCCCAGAGCCGGGCCCTGACCCTGCTGGAGAACAGGAACGGCCTGCTGCCGCTGAAGGGCGCCGGCCGCAAGGTCTGGCTGCTGGGCGTCTCGCCGGCGGTCGCCCAGGCCCACGGCCTGACGCCGGTGACCGACCTGGCCCAGGCCGAGCTGGCGATCATCCGCACCGCCGCGCCGTTCCAGACCCTGCACCCGACCTACACCTTCGGCAGCCGCCAGCACGAGGGCGACCTGTCGTTCCAGGACGGGGCGGCCGACTACGCGGCGATCAAGGCCGCCAGCGCCAGGGTCCCGACCATCGTCAGCGTCTATCTCGACCGCCCGGCCATCCTGACCAAGGTCAGGGACAAGGCCGCGGCCCTGGTCGGCGACTTCGGGGCCAGCGACGACGCGCTGCTCGACGCCCTGACCGGGGTGGTCGCGCCCCAGGGACGGCTGCCGTTCGAGCTGCCGTCGTCGATGGCCGCCGTCGAGGCCCAGGCCGAAGACGCGCCCCACGACTCCGCCCAACCGCTCTATCCGATCCATTACGGCCTGACCTATTGAGGATGACCGCCATGCCCCGCACGTCCGCCGCCGCCGCCAGCCTGGCCGTGATCTCCGTCGCCATCGGGGCCCTCGCCACCGGCGCACTCGCCCAGGCGCCCGCCGGCAGGCCCTGGATGGACCCCAAGCTGTCGCCCGACGAGCGCGCCCGCCTGCTGGACCAGCAGCTGACCCTCGACGAGCGCATCGGCCTGGTCCACGGTCCGATGGCCATGCCCTTCAAGATCAAGGAGATCCCCAAGGGGGCGATCGGCTCGGCCGGCTACATCGCCGGGGTCGAGCGGCTGGGCATACCCGCCCTGCAGGAAAGCGACGCCAGCCTGGGGGTGACCAACCCGCTCGGCCTGCGGCCCGGCGACGGCGCCACGGCCCTGCCGTCGGGCCTGGCCCTGGCCGCCACCTTCAATCCAAAACTCGCCTATGAGGGCGGCGTGCTGGTCGGCGGCGAGGCGCGGGCCAAGGGCTTCAACGTCCAGCTGGCGGGCGGCGTCAACCTAGCCCGCGACCCGCGCAACGGCCGAAATTTCGAGTATCTCGGCGAGGATCCGCTGCTGGCCGGGACCCTGGCCGGGGAGTCGATCCGCGGCATCCAGTCCCAGCACGTGATCTCGACGGTCAAGCACTTCGCCCTGAACGGCCAGGAGACCAACCGCCACTGGGCCAATTCGGTGATCGACGAGGCCGCCCACCGCGAGTCCGACCTGCTGGCCTTCCAGATCGCCATCGAGAAGGGCCAGCCCGGCGCGGTGATGTGCGCCTACAACCTGGTCAACGGCGACTACAGCTGCGGCAACGACCACCTGCTCAACGGCGTGCTGAAGGGCGACTGGGCCTACAAGGGCTGGGTGATGTCCGACTGGGGCGCGGTTCACGCCACGGACTACGCCGCCAAGGGCCTCGACCAGCAATCGGGCGAGCAGCTCGACGACCAGGTCTGGTTCGGCGCGCCGCTGAAGGCCGCCGTCGAGAACGGCCAGATTCCGGCCGAGCGGCTGTCGGACATGACCCGCCGCATCCTGCGCTCGATGTTCGCCGCCGGCCTGTTCGACGTTCCGGCCGCCAAGGGCGAGATCGACTACCCGGCCCACGCCGAGGTCGCCCGCAGCGTCGCCCAGGAAGGGATCGTGCTGCTGAAGAACCGAAGCGGCCTGCTGCCGCTGGCCAAGACCGCCAGGACCATCGCCGTGATCGGCGGCCATGCCGACGCCGGGGTGCTATCGGGCGGCGGCTCGTCCCAGGTGGTCGCGCCCGGTGGCGCCAAGGTCTCCATCCCCCTGGGCGGGGAGGGCATGATGGCCGCCTTCCGCAACCAGGTCTTCCATCCTTCCGCGCCGCTGGCCGCCATCCGCGCCGAGGCCCCGGACGCCCAGGTGACGTTCAATGACGGCCGCTACCTGGCCTCGGCCGTGGCCGCCGCCAAGGCCGCCGACCTGGTCATCGTGTTCGGCAACCAGTGGATGGGCGAGGGGGAGGACGCGCCGGACCTGTCGCTGCCCGACGGCCAGGACGCCCTGATCGCCGCGGTGACCGCCGCCAACCCCAACAGCATCGTGGTGCTGCAGACCGGCGGGCCGGTGGCGATGCCGTGGCTGGACCAGGCTGGAGCGGTGCTGGCGGCCTGGTATTCGGGCGCCAAGGGCGGCGAGGCGATCGCCGACGTGCTGTTCGGCGAAGTCGACGCCTCAGGCCGCCTGCCGGTGACCTTCCCGACCGCGATCACCCAGTACCCGCGCGCGGTCCAGCCCGGGCTCGGCCTGCCGGAAAAGACCCCGTTCGACGTGCCCTATACGGAAGGCGCGGACGTCGGCTACCGCCGGTTCGCCGCCACCGGCGAAAAGCCGCTGTTCCCGTTCGGCTACGGCCTGTCCTACACGCGCTTCGCCTACGCCAATCTGAAGGTCACCGGCGGCCAGACGCTGAGCGTCGGTTTCGACGTCACCAACACCGGGACCCGGCCGGGCAAGGACGCGCCGCAGGTCTATCTGACCAGCGTCGCCGGCAAGCCGTCGCAGCGGCTGATCGGCTTCGAGAAGGTCGCGCTGAAGCCGGGCGAGACCCGCCACGTCACCGTGACCGCCGATCCGCGGCTGCTGGCCGCCTTCGACGCCGCCGGCCGTCGCTGGAGCGTGGCGGGCGGCGACTACCAGGTGGCGGTGGGCGCCTCGTCCGCCGACCTGTCGCTGAAGGGTTCGGCCCGCCTGAAGGCCCGGTCGATCAAGCCCTGACGAACGCGTAAAAAGGAGGACCCGCATGACCCATCGCTTTTTCGCCCTCGCCATCGCCGCGGCGCTCGGCCTGACCGCGGCCTCGGCCCAGGCGGCCGATCCGGTGGTCAGGACCCGCTTCGGCCCGGTGGCCGGCGAGCGGGTCGGCGGCGTCGACGCCTTCAAGGGCGTGCCGTTCGCCGCCCCGCCGGTCGGCGACCTGCGCTGGCGGGCCCCGCAGCCGCCGGCCGCCTGGACCGCGGTGCGCCCGGCCAAGGCCTACGGCCCCGACTGCATGCAGAACCCGTTCCCGGGCGACGCCGCGCCCCTCGGCGTGACCCCGGCCGAGGACTGCCTCTACGCCAATGTCTGGACGCCGGCCGGGGCCGAGACCGCCAAGGCCAAGCGGCCGGTGATGGTCTGGATCTATGGCGGCGGCTTCGTCAACGGCGGCTCTTCGCCAGCGGTCTATGCCGGGGACCGCTTCGCCCGAGACGGGGTGGTGCTGGTCAGCTTCAACTACCGGGTCGGGCGCTTCGGCTTCTTCGCCCATCCGGCCCTCAGCGCCGCCGACGCCGACCATGGCCTGCTGGGCAACTACGCCCTGCTCGACCAGATCGCCGTGCTGAAGTGGGTGCGCGACAACATCGCCGCGTTCGGCGGCGATCCGGGCAATGTCACCCTGTTCGGGGAGTCGGCCGGCGGGGTCTCGGTCCACGACCTGCTGACCTCGCCCCTGGCCAAGGGCCTGTTCCACAAGGCGATCATCCAGTCGGGCGGCGGCCGCGCCGGCCTGCTGCCGACCCTGCCGCTGCATGCGGCGGCCGGAGAGCGCTCGGCCGAGGCCGTGGGCGTGGCCTTCGCCGCCAAGGCCGGGGTCAGCGGCGAGGGCCCCGAGGCGCTGGCCGCCCTGCGCGCCCTGCCGGCGCAGGCCCTGGTCGACGGCCTCAACATGGCCACCTCGCGCACCCCGACCTGGGTCGGCGGGCCGATCCTCGACGGCGCCATCCTGCCGCGCGAGCCGCTGACCGCCTACGCCGCCGGCCAGTGGAGCCGGATGCCGGTGATGGTCGGGGCGACCGGGGCGGACGGCTTCTTCTTCGGCGGCCGCCGCGACGACATCTTCGCGCCGTTCGGGCCGCGCAGGGCCGAGGCCGAGACCCTCTACGATCCGACCGGCCAGGGCGACATCAGGCTCTATGGCTGGCAGGTCGCCGGCGACCGGATGTTCATCGAGCCGTCGCGCGAGATCGCCCGGACCCTGTCGGCCCAGGGCGGTCCGGTCTACCAGTACCGCTTCACCTATGTCGCCGAGAGCCAGCGGCCCAGCTGGTGGGCGGCGCCGCACGCCACCGAGATCCCGTTCGTGTTCGACACCGTCGACGCCCGCTACGGCGCGGCCCTGACGCCGGCCGACGCGGCCGCGGCCAAGGCCGCCCACGCCTACTGGATCGCCTTCGCCAAGACCGGCGCCCCGGCCGCTCCCGGCCTGCCGGCCTGGCCGAAATACACGACCGCCAGCGACCAAATTCTCGACTTCAGCTTCGCCGGACCGGTCGCCAAGCCCGATCCGCTGAAGGCGCGGCTCGACCTCGTCGAAGCGGTGGCGGAGGCGAAACGGCCGTAATGCCCAAAGCGGCTGATCTTATGCGATAGTTCCGAGATAATTCCCCTATCAGTTGCAACCCCGGCGGAAAGCGCTCATGCTCTTTCTTGCTAAGGTTGGCTCCGGCGGCGCGCGCGGCGTGTCGGCGAAAGAGCCTGAATCCACAGGGGGAAACGCCCATGGCCAGCGCCCAGCAGATCACCATCACGCTCTCGTCCGCCACCCTCGCGGCGCTCAAGGACATGGGCTACGCGCTCTACGCCATGCGAGCGTTCGACACGACCAACGCCGCGGGCCAGCCGCTGGTCTGGGTCGCCACGACCCAGTACATGCAGATGACCACGCTGGCTTTTCAGGCGCAGTACCAGGCCTATGTCTCCACCTCGCAGCTGATCCCCAACGGGGTGGTGACGATGATGTCGACCGTTCCGGTGGATCTGGGCCAGACGGCGACCGTCGACGCCAACGGCATGATCACCGTCACCCAGGGCGGACGCCCGAACGCCGTCACCCTGGTCAACAGCAGCAGCAACCCGTTCACCACGGGTCTGGCCGCGGGCGCCGACGGCGGTTCGGCGGCGGCGATCTTCGCCGAGCCGCTCTACGGCCTGGCCGAGGACATCGTCGCGCCCCTCGACCAGGTCCTGCTGACCTTTTCCACCGCCGGAATCCAGGTCGGCACGCTGGTGCGTCATGCCATGTCGCAAAGTTTCCTGGTCGACTTGACCGGGGGCGACCAGCGCACGGTCGTCTTCGACATCAACCAGGGCTGGAGCGCCGACGGCGCCGCCTGGGCTCAGAACGTGCCGGCCGGCAGCGACCTGATCCCGATCCTGGTCCACGAAACGCCGATGACCGTGCCTGCCTAGATCAGCCCAGCATCTCGGCCAGGGCCAGCACCGTGGTCCAGTTGCGGCCGGTGATCCGGGCGCCCAGGGTCTTTTCGATCAGGCCGTTGGTCAGCTTCGAGCCGCCGACGCCGTCGGGATAGGCGGCGTAGAGCTGGCGGCTTTCGGCCCGCACCTGCTCGCGGCCGCGGATCGCCGCGCGCAGGGCGCCGACCGCCTTCTTGTCGGGGGCGTCCTTCAGGAACAGGGTCATCAGCCAGCCGGGGTCCTGGGCCGCGAATTCGGGGAACGGGTTGGCGGCGACCATCGCGCGCCAAGCCTCGGCGGTGCGCACATAGACGTCGGTGCGCAGCGCCAGGCGGTCCATCAGGGCGGTTTCGATCTGGGCCTGCAGCTCGGCTCCGGTCTGCTCGCCGCTGGCGAACACCAGGTCGCCGACCTTGGGCCCGGTCCGGACCTCGGCGCAGCCCAGCTCGGCCAGCAGGGCGTTCAGCTCGTCGGCCGTGACCTGGCGGTTCCCGGCGGCGTTGACGCCGCGCAGCAGGGCGATGTGGACGGTCATGGGGCGGGCCTTTCGAACGAGGCGGTTGTCTAGACCCTCGAGGCCGCGCCGTCGCGGAGGGATTTGGGGCGGTCGCGTTTCGCACACACCGCCCAACAGCCATTCCCATTCCCAAGTGACGGACACACCGTTACCGATACTGTCGTTACCGCGCCCGAAGCGGACGTGATGACTGTCTGTTCGGGGTGGGAAGCAGCCCCTTCGCCACTCCCTTCTCAGCCGTCATTCCGGGCCTTGTGCCCGGAACCCCTCTCTCCGCCGCAAGTGCAGGCGGGGCGGTTCGCTAGCGAACCGCTTGCACTTCACGTGCGGGCCGAACCAGGGGTTCCGGGCACAAGGCCCGGAATGACGGGTGTATTTTTTGGACGGGCGCTTAGACCTAAGGTCCGCCTTGGGTCGAAATTCGCCATGGGCTTGCGGTCGGCAAGCGGACCTTCAGATCATCCCTTCAGCGCCACAAACCCCCGCTCCAGGTCGGCGATCAGGTCGGCGGGGTTCTCCAGCCCGACGTGCAGGCGGAGCAGGGGGCCTTCCAGCCTCACCGGGACGTTGCGGTTCTTCAGCTGCGGGTCGCAGTGGATGGCCAGGCTCTCATAGCCGCCCCACGAGAAGCCCAGGCCGAACAGCTCCAGCGCGTCCAGGAAGGCATGGACGGCCTTTTCCGGCGCCGGCTTCAGCACCAGGCCGAACAGGCCGCAGGCGCCGGTGAAGTCGCGCTTCCACAGGGCGTGGCCCGGATCGCCCTCCAGGGCCGGGTGCAGGACGCGGGCCACCTCGGGCCGGCCCTGTAGCCAGCGGGCGACGGCCAGGCCGTTCTCCTGGTGGCGCGGCAGGCGGACGGCCAGGGTGCGCAGGCCGCGCAGCACGGTGTAGGCGTCGTCGGGCGACACCGACCAGCCGATGTCCCACATGGCGTCGCCAAGCTGGTTGCCGATGACGTTGTCGGCGGTGGCGGCGCTGCCCATGAAGACGTCCGAATGGCCGCCGACATATTTGGTCAGGGCCTGGACGCTGATGGTCACCCCGTGGGCCAGGGGCTTGAAATAGAAGCCGGCCGCCCAGGTGTTGTCGATCAGGGTCAGGACGCCGCGCTGGTTGGCGGCGGCGGCCAGGGCGGGAATGTCCTGCATCTCGAAGGTCAGGGAGCCGGGGGCCTCCAGCAGGATCAGCCGGGTGCGCGGCGTGCACAGGGCCATCACCGCCTCGGGCGACAGGGCCGGGTCGTAATAGGTGGTGGCGACGCCGAACCGCGTCAGCACCCGGTCGCAGAACCGCCGGGTGGGCCGGTAGGCGCTGTCGACCACCAGGATCTCGTCGCCGGCCTTCAGCAGGGCCAGCATCACGCCGGTGATCGCCGCCAGGCCCGAGGGATAGAGGGTGACGTCGGGCGAGCCCTCCAGCTCGGCCAGGGCGGCCTGCAGGGCGGCGGGCGAGGACAGGCCGGTGATGCCGTAGGTCAGCTGGCCGTCGTCGTACAGCGAGGCGGCGTTGGGCAGCAGCACGGTCGAGCCGCGCTGGACCGGCGGATTGACCGTGCGGGCCAGGGAGGTTCCGCCCTTGGCCGGGGCGCCCTTGCGGATCAGGCGGGTTTCTTCATCCAGGGGCATGGCGGACTCGGGCGACGACAACGACACCCCCGTCGTTTACGGCACGGGAGCGCGGCGGTTCAAGGCGAGAAATCCTCAGGCCTCGCCGGTCGCCACCGGCGCGTCGCCGCGGCCGCCCCATTCGGTCCACGAGCCGTCATAGACCGCCGCCCGCGGCCGGCCCAGGCGCGCCAGGGCCAGGGCGACGACCGAGGCGGTGATGCCCGAGCCGCAGGTCGCCGCCACCGGCCTGGCGACGTCGACCCCGGCGGCCTCGAACACCTCCGCCAGTTTCTCGGCCGGCAGCATCGTGCCGTCGGGGGCCAGCAGGGCCGACAGCGGGATGTTGCGCGAGCCGGGAATGTGGCCGCCGCGCAGGCCGGCCCGAGGCTCGGGGTCGCGGCCGGTGAAGCGGCCGGCGGCGCGGGCGTCGACCACCTGTTCGCGGCCGGTCTCCAGGTTGCGCTTCATCTGGTCCAGCGAGCGGACGATGTCGGCCTGGAAGCGCGGAGTGAAGTGGCGCTCCTGCGGCGCGACGACCAGGTCGTCGACCGGGCGGCCCTCGGCGATCCACTTGGGCAGGCCGCCGTCCAGCACCACCACGTCCTCGTGGCCCATGGCCCGGAATTCCCACCAGACGCGGGCGGCCGGCAGGATGCCGCTGGTGTCGTAGACGACGATCCGCGACCCGTCGCCCAGGCCCAGCTTCTTGACCCGCGCCGCGAACTTGATCGGCGACGGCAGCATGTGCGGCAGGTCGGAGGTCTCGTCGGCGATCTCGTCGATGTCGAAGAACACCGCCCCGGGGATGTGGACCCGGTCGTATTCGGCCTTCGGGTCGCGCTGGGCGGCCGGCATGTGCCAGGACCCGTCGACGATCCGCACGTCCGGCGCGTCGAGGTGCTCGGCCAGCCAGGCGGTGGAGACGAGCGGGTCGGCGGGGATGGGCATCACGAAGCCTTTCGGGGTCTGACTCGCCCCTGTGGAACGGCCGGCAAGATCACGCGATCGGCGGGCGAGGGCAAGCGGGCGCGGCCCAGTTCGTTCACTCGGTCATCTGGGCGTCGAGCTCGGCAATCTCCCGCCGCAGCCTGCCCGCCGCGCGCCGCTGGATAACGAGCATGGCGATCAGCCACGTCGCGCCCAACAGGCCAATCGGCGCAAAGTGAGCCGCATCGGCGGCCGGATTTCTTGACAGGGCGAGCAGGAGGACCGCGACGCCGGGCAGGAGCGGCAAGGCGAGGACAAGCCAGCCCCCTTGCGCCGTCCGCAGCGCGCGCCGGAGCCGTTCGCGCAGAAAGTTCGCGCAGGCCTGGGCTGAATCGTTCGCCGGAGCGCTTGAAACGCTCCGATAGGCGCCGGCGAGAACCGCCACCCAGCCGATCGCCATCAGGGCGACGCCGATCCGCATCAGCGGCGTCGGAACGGCGCGCCATTCGGTTCCGGCGACGAACAGTCCAAGCGCGACGACAATCGCCGCTAGAGCCAGGTTACGCTTTGACCTGTCTTGAGCCTTTCGCACGTTGGCTTGGATTTCCTCGAGAGACATCGGCGTGTGCTCCATCGGCTGACCGCGCCAGGCGGTCGCGAGGCTTTCAGTTCGCGGATCGATGGTCATGGCGCTTCTCCATGCTCGAAGCGTCGGGCCAGTATGGCCTTGATGCGGTGGATCTTGGTGGCGACGGCGCCGGCCGAGAGCCCGGTGATCTCGCCGATCGCGGCGGCGTCCAGGTCTTCCAGATAGAGCAGCATCACCTGGCGATCAGGCGGTTTAAGGCCGTCGATCATGGCGAGCAGGCGGGTCAGGACCTGGCGCTCGCCGGCCTCTCGCTCAGGGTTGTCGGGCGCTGGCGCGTCGGCGATCGCGTCGAGGCTGGCCCATGGCGCGCTCTTCGCCCGCCGGCGCAGGATGTGCGACGCCCCGACATTGTGCGCGATTCTATAGACCCAGGTGCGGAGCGAGCAACGGGCGTCATATCCGGCGAAGCTGCGCCAGAGTGCGGTGTGAATGTCCTGAAGGAGATCCCGGCGTTCGTCCGGGCTGGCCTCATAGCCTCGGGCCAGCCGTTCAAGCGCCGAACCGAAATTGACGGCCGCGAGCCTATAACGCTCGTCCTGGGTCTCACCGCCGGAGTCCATCTTCGCCCGCCCCTGTTCGCTCACCTAGAGGTAGTCGAGCGGGTGGGGGATTTCTTACAGAACAGACGAACCTTCACATCCACGGCGGCGTCGGCAGGCCCTTCTCGGCCAGGAAGGCCGGATTGAACAGCTTGCTCTGGTAGCGCGAGCCGTGGTCGCAGAGGACGGTGACGATGGTGTGGCCCGGGCCCATGGCCTGGGCCATGCGGATGGCGCCGGCGACATTGATCCCCGACGAGCCGCCCAGGCACAGGCCCTCGTGCTCGACCAGGTCGAACACCTGCTCGAGCATTTCCGCGTCGCTGATCCGGAATGGATAGTCGACGGCCAGGCCTTCGAGATTGGCGGTGACGCGGCCCTGGCCGATGCCCTCGCTGATCGAGGTTCCCTCCGCCTTCAGCTCGCCGTCGGCGTACCAGCTGTAGAGCGAGGCGCCGTGCGGATCGGCCAGGCCGATCTTCACCGACGGCTTGCGGGCCCGCAGGGCGGCGGCGACGCCGGCCAGGGTGCCGCCCGAGCCGATGGCGCAGATGAAGCCGTCGACCGCGCCGTCGGTCTGCTCGAAGATCTCCGGACCGGTGGTCTCCAGATGGGCCTGACGATTGGCGACATTGTCGAACTGGTTGGCCCAGATCGCCCCGTTCGGCTCGGTCCTGGCCAGTTCCTCGGCCAGGCGGCCGGAATAGCGGACATAGTTGTCGGGGTTGGAATAGGGGACGGCGTCGACCTCGACCAGCTCGGCCCCGAGCAGGCGGATGGCGTCCTTCTTCTCCTGGCTCTGGGTGCGCGGGATGACGATGGTGGTCTTGTAGCCCAGGGCCGAGGCGACCATGGCCAGGCCGATGCCGGTGTTGCCGGCGGTGCCCTCGACGATGCGGCCGCCGGGCCGCAGCAGGCCGCGGGCCTCGGCGTCGCGGATGATGCCCAGGGCGGCGCGGTCCTTGACCGACTGGCCGGGGTTCATGAACTCGGCCTTGCCGAGAATCTCGCAGCCGGTCGCCGCGCTGGCGCGGTTCAGGCGGATCAGGGGGGTGTCGCCGATCGCATCCAGGACGCTGGTCTTGACGGTCATCTGCTCATTCCGGCCGTACGGGAGGTCGGCATGGTAGATCGTGATGCGGCCCGGGCAAGCAAGGCCAGTTTTCCTGAAGGCGAACAGCCTGGTTTCAGGGATTTCGAAGGCGCGACGTCAATCCACCCGCTGGGTGATGATCACGTTCAGCAGCGCCAGATTGCCCTCGACCGTGGCCGCCGCGCACCAGGCGCCGTGCAGGCCGTCGACCTCGACCAGGCGGTTCTCGATGGCGTCGATCATGATCCCCTCGGCGACGTCGGACGACACCTCGCCCAGCAGCTGTTCGTCCTGCAGCTCGCGGCACCAGGCGGCGACCGCATCGGCCGCCGTGTCGGCGTCGAACTGGCTGATATAGGTGCCGCCGTGGAAATCGAGAACCATCGTGTAGAGGTTCATGATCAGGTCCGGGCCAGGCCCAGCTGGATCACATTGGTGCGCTCGGTGCGGAACCCGGCCTCGCAATAGCTGAGATAGAACCGCCACAGGCGGCGGAACCGCTCGTCGAAGCCCTGGCCCTTGATCTCGTCCCAGGCCCCTTCGAACCGCCGGGCCCACTCAGCCAGGGTGTCGGCGTAGTTCTGGCCGAAGCGGCTGACGCCGGTCCAGGTCAGGCCGGCGGCGGCGGTCTCCTGCCGCAGCCGCGCCTCGCTGGGCAGCATGCCGCCGGGGAACACATAGCGCTGGATGAAGTCGGTGTGGCTGCGATAGGCGGCGAACAGCTCGTCGCGGATGGTGATGATCTGCAGGCCGGCCCGGCCGC
This sequence comes from Caulobacter sp. LARHSG274, assembly GCF_052871235.1. NCBI lineage: Bacteria > Pseudomonadati > Pseudomonadota > Alphaproteobacteria > Caulobacterales > Caulobacteraceae > Caulobacter > Caulobacter sp. LARHSG274. The sequence continues at coordinate 55,879 of NZ_JBIXJO010000012.1, forward strand.
CGGGCGACAGCACCTGGCGGATCTTGTCGAAATAGGCCGGCCAGTATTCCTCGCCGACCGCCTCGAACATCTCGATCGAGGCGACGCTGTCGAACTGGCCGCGGACGTCGCGATAGTCGACCAGCCGGATGTCGGCCTTCTCGGCCAGTCCCTGGTCGAACAGCCGCTGCCGGGCGAAATCGTGCTGAGCCTGGGAGATGGTGACGCCGGTCACCTTGGCCCCCACCTCCTTGGCGGCGAACTCGGCGAAGCCGCCCCAGCCGCAGCCGATCTCCAGCACGTGCTGACCGGGCCGCAGGTCGATCGAGCGGGCAAGGGCCGCGTACTTGGCCCGCTGGGCCTCGCTCAGCGGCTGGCCGGGGGCTTCGTAGAGGGCCGAGGAATAGGTCATGCTGGGGTCCAGCCAGCGCGAATAGAAGGCGTTGCCAAGGTCGTAATGGGCGTGGATGTTCTTCTTCGAGCCGCGCCGGTCGTTGCGGTGGAACAGGTGGTACAGCCCGTTGACGGCCCGCATCAGCGGATTGCCGCTGACCAGGGCGGTCAGCCGGTCGAAGTTCAGCGAGAAGGCCTCCAGCACCGCCGACAGGTCGGGGGTGTCCCACTCGCCGGCCATGTAGCCCTCGGCGAAGCCGATGTCGCCCGAGGCCAGGGCCCGGCGGATGAACCGGTAGTCGTGGATGTGGATGACCGCGTCCGGTCCCGGCGTCTTGCCGTCGATGCGCACCGGCTTGCCCGACGGCAGGACGAAGGTCAGGGTCCCGACCGCCCAGTTCTCGATCGCGACGCGCAGGGCGGTGCGGAAGGCGGCGGGGGCGCGGCGCAGCTCAGGATCGCGCCAGGTCGTAGGCAGGATATCGCTCATCGACGGTCCCATCCCTAGTTTTGACGAAAGTAAGAACTCTCCAAACCAAAGTGTAAATGGGGAGAGCGGCCGATCGGGCGCAAGGGCCGCACCCGCCGGCGCCGTCGCCGCGGTCGATGGCCCCTTGCACCGCCCCGTCCAAAAGGCCACCTGTGGCGCTCGAAACGCCTCCAGAAACGCCCCTAGTCCGGAACTCCTGTCTTGAGCCAGCCCCAAGCCGTCGCCCCCAACGCCGTGATCGAGATCAAGACCAGCCGGGGCGGACCAGTCAGGATCGGCAACGCCGAGCGGCTGTCGATCATCGCCGGCCCGTGCCAGATGGAGAGCCGCCAGCATGCGCTGGAGACGGCCCATGCGCTGAAGGAGATCGCCGACCGCCTGGGGATCGGCCTGATCTACAAGACCAGCTACGACAAGGCCAACCGCACCTCGGCGACCGCCGCCCGGGGCATCGGCCTGCATGACAGCCTGCCGATCTTCCAGGAGATTCGCGCGGTCACCGGCCTGCCGACCCTGACCGACGTCCACGAGATCAGCCACTGCGCCATCGTCGCCGAGGCCGTCGACGTGCTGCAGATCCCGGCCTTCCTGTGTCGCCAGACCGACCTGCTGCTGGCCGCCGCCGCCACCGGCCGGGCGATCAACATCAAGAAGGGCCAGTTCCTGGCCCCCTGGGACATGAAGAACGTCGTGGCCAAGATCACCGGCGCCGGCAACCCCAACGTCATGGCCTGCGAGCGCGGGGCCTCGTTCGGCTACAACACCCTGGTCAGCGATATGCGCTCGCTGCCGGTGATGAAGGAGATCGGCTGCCCGGTGGTGTTCGACGCCACCCACAGCGTCCAGCAGCCGGGCGGCCAGGGGACGTCCTCGGGCGGCCAGCGCGAGTTCGTGCCGGTCCTGGCCCGGGCGGCGGTGGCGGTCGGCGTGGCCACGGTGTTCATCGAGACCCACCCCGACCCCGACCACGCCCCCTCCGACGGTCCCAACATGGTGCCGATGAGCCAGTTCGAGGCCCTGGTGGCCGACCTGTTGGAGTTCGACGCCTTGGCCAAGCGCAAGCGGGCGGCCTAAAATTGGCCACGCCTGGCAACGATAAGCCAGAACAAGGCTAGGCAAAACCAATCTAGGCAGACTATCCTTGATTCATTCCAGATGAGTCACGGTTCTTTAATCGAGCTCGACTGAAATGGAACAGCCCCGGCAACGTCGTTACCGGGGCTGCGTTGAAGGGGGCGGGCGACCTTTTCACTTTTCCGGGTGTGGTCGTTCGTCCCTGCTACCTCACTGAGGTACGAGGGCCGACATGTCGGATCTCTCAAACACATCAGCTACATAGGCGCGAGGCCTATTTCTTCGGCTTCGGAGGGGACTCGCGAACCGTCGTGCTGGGGTGTCGCGCAGCGTATTGCGGCGTAACGTATTGCCCAGTCACGGCGGAACGGTTGTTCCCACCGGTCGAAGACGGCTTCGTCATCGATTTAGATCCTTGAGTTGCGGACCGCGCCCCGCACCCTTTGCGACTGATCGCTCCGCTACATCTGGTGTTGCAGCACGTCGCTCAGCCCACATATGGGGCCACAGTGGCTAATGGTTCGTCAACCGCTAGAACCGAGTCGCGTGCAAGTTTTTTCTTAACAGGTCGTTAACCTGCGCGGGCCCCATGAAAAAACTTGGCCTTAACAAGACTTTACCGTCGGTATGTGGAAGCCGCTGCGGTACTAGGTCGCATATCACGAGTAATTTTCCACAGAATCAGTCCGAGGGACGGATCCTTCTTACTTTCGAGCTCAAAGCTCGCGCTCTTGTCCCTCCCATCGCCTGTGCCATAACGCCCCCATGTCCAGACGCGTCATCCTCGTCACCGGCGGCGCCGGGTTCATCGGCTCGAACATCGCCGCTCGGCTGTGCGAGGACGACGGCCTCGACGTGGTGGTCTGCGACTGGCTGGGCGCGGCGGCCGAGAACAAGTGGCGCAACCTCGCCAAGTCGCCGATCGCCGACTTCGTGGCCCCCGAGGCGCTGTTCGATTGGCTGGCGACGCGCGGCGAGGACGTCGAGCTGGTCATCCACATGGGCGCGGTGTCGTCGACCACCGAGCCCGACGCCGACAAGATCGTCCACGCCAACTTCACCCTGTCGCGCGACCTGTGGCGCTGGTGCGCGGCCCGCCGGCGGCGGCTGATCTACGCCTCCTCGGCGGCGACCTATGGCGACGGCCAGGGCGGATTCGACGGCAAGGACGACCTCGACAGCCTCAAGGCCCTGCGGCCGCTGAACGCCTATGGCTGGTCCAAGGCGCTGTTCGACCTCTATGCGGTCCGCGAAGCCGCCCGCGGCCACGCCCCGGCCCAGTGGGCGGGCCTGAAGTTCTTCAACGTCTACGGGCCCAACGAGGACCACAAGGGCGGCATGAAGTCGGTGGTCTGCCAGATCTGGCCCAAGGTCGCGGCCGGGGAGGGGGTCAAGCTCTTCAAGTCGCACCACCCCGACTATGCCGACGGCGGCCAGCTGCGCGATTTCGTCTATGTGCGCGACGTCGCCGACGTGGTCGCCTGGCTGGCCAAGAGCCCGCAGGTCAACGGCGTCTACAACCTCGGCTCGGGCCAGGCCCGCTCGTTCAAGGACCTGGCCGAGGCCACCTTCCGGGCCGTCGGCCGCGAGCCGCAGATCGACTATATCGACATGCCCGAGGTGCTGCGCGGCAAGTACCAGTACTTCACGGAGGCCGACATGAGCCGCCTGCGGGCCGCCGGCTACAACGCCCCGATGACGGCGCTGGAGGACGGCGTCGAGGACTATGTGGCCGGGTTCCTGAACACCGACGATCCTTACCGCTAATGCGCCGGCGTCAGATCGCCCGCTTCACGTCCGTGGCGGCGAAGTCGTCGCCCTTGAACAGCAGCGGCAGGCCGCGCGACTTGGTCAGGGCGTAGCTGAAGCAGTCGCCGTAGTTCAGGGCGTGACGGCCCTTGCCGTAGACTTCGTGCGCCCGCATGGCGAGACCCAGTTGGAGGCTGTCGAAAGGCTCGATCAGGACATTGAGATTGCCGATGAAACGCTCGACGTTCTCCGCTTCGTCTGGCCCCTTGCGTCTCAGGCAGACAATCTGAAGCTCCAGACGAGTCGGCGCGGACATCAGCAAGCGATCAGCGCCGACGACAGCGTCCATGAAGGCTCCAGCCTCCGGCTCCTCCCACAGCATCGCCAACACGGCGGACGTGTCCAGGACGATCACCTGGGAAGGCCATCCTCGTCGTACAGCATCTCCTCAGGCGTACTTGGATCAAGCACGGGAAGGGCCGCCGAACGGCGTTGCAGCTCGGCGATGAAGGCCAGCTTTTCTTCGCGCGTACGCGGTTTCATCCGCGGATTTGGCGGCGTGCGCTCGGCCTCGGCGCGAAGGGCGCGGGTGACCACTTCGGTCAGGCTGTCACCCGTCCGCTCCGCCACTTGGCGGGCGAGGCGTTCAGCTTCGTCGCTGCGAATATAAAGCGTCATGGCCGTGAAGATACACTCGATCAATATCGGCTCCAAGCCGAGCCAAAACAAGGCGCCGGCGCGGCTGAACGCGCCAGTTCCGACTGTCTCGCGCCAAGGCCTCCAGGCCGTCTCGCGCGACCGCCGCGGTTCGTGCTAACCCAAGGTCCATGGGCGAGCGCTTCAAGGGTTTCGGACGCTGGATCTTCGCAGGGGCCGTGCTGGTCCTGGCCGTGGTCCTGGCGGCGGCGTTCTACTGGCGCTACGACATCCTGCGCACGACGCTCGATCCCAAGGTGCCGTTCCAGACCTATGAGCCGCCGCCGGCCCCCGACTACGCCAAGCCGGCGGCCTGGGCGCTGCTGCCCGGGACCGGGACCAAGGGGCCGGCCGACGTGTTCTTCGTGCATCCCACCAGCTATGACGGCGGCCGCGACTGGAACGCGCCCTACGACCAGCCCAAGGCGGCGCGCGACCTGGCCCGGGTGATGCTGCCCAACTACGCCGAGCCGTTCGCGCGCAGCGGGCGGGTCTTTGCGCCCCACTATCGCCAGGCCAGCCTCTACACCCTGCTGACCCTGCGCGACGACGCCCGCGACGCCCGCCGCTTCGCCTATGACGACGTGCAGCGGGCCTTCCGCTATTTCCTGGGCCACTACAACAACGGCCGGCCGATCGTGCTGGTCGGGGTCGAGCAGGGGGGCGTGCTGGCGGCGCGGCTGCTGAACGAGGAGATCGCCGCCGAGCCGGCCCTGCGCGACCGCCTAGTCGGGGTCTATCTGATCGAGACGGTGGTCCCGGCCGACCCCTACGGTCCCGGCGCGCCGGTCCCCGCCTGCGCGGCCCGCGACCAGGCCGGCTGCGTGGTCGCCTGGGCCTCGCTGCTGGACGGCGACTTCCAGCAGGCCCAGGAACTGGCCACCCGTTCGCTGGTGTGGAGCGACAGCGACGAACTGGTCACGCTCGAAGGCCGCGCGCCGCTGTGCGTCAACCCGCTGCTGGGCGCCCAGACCGAGATCCGCGCCCCGGCCCGCCTGAACCTCGGCGCCGCCAACGCCACCGGCCTGGAATGGGGCTCGCGGCCGGCGCTGCTCAAGCGCCAGGTCTGGGCCCAATGCGAGAACGGCCTGCTGCACACCGGTCGTCCGAAGGCGACGTCGCTGCGCGAGTCCGGGTCCTGGACCGACCGGCGCAAGGTCGACGGCTTCAACCTGTTCTGGGCCGACATCGAAGCCGACGTCCAGGTCCGGATCGCGGCGTTGAAGAGGCGGCCGAGGCCGTAGAACGTGATGACTGAAGGCTGAATCACCTTTCATCCCGTCTCCCCGAAGGCCGGGGCCCAGATTCAGCCGTCGTGTTGGACGCTTATCCGAAACACACAGCCTTACGACCTGGACCCCGGCCTTCGCCGGGGAGACGGAAGGAGGGGGCGTTCTATCTGGCCCTACCCCGCGTCGTTCAGCGGCGAGGCGGCCTTCCAGTCGAACAGTTCCTGCAGGACCCGCACCGCCTGGCCGCGCGGCGAGGTCAGGTCCGGGTCGCGGGCCAGGACCAGCCGGGCGTCGTCGGCGGCCACGGCGATCAGGTCGCGATGGGCGACCGGGTCGGCCAGCCGGTAGGCCGGGAAGCCGCTCTGCTTGAGGCCCAGAGGATCGCCGCCGCCGCGCAGCTCCAGGTCCTTTTCGGCGATCTCGAAGCCGTCGTCGCTGCGGCGCAGGATGTCCAGCCGCTGCTGGGCGGTCTCCGACAGCGGCGGGTCGTAGAGCAGCACGCACGAGCTTTCGCGCGCCCCGCGGCCCACGCGACCGCGAAGCTGGTGAAGTTGCGCCAGGCCGAAGCGGTCGGCGTGCTCGATGACCATGATGCTGGCGTTGGGCACATTGACCCCGACCTCGACCACGGTGGTGGCGACCAGCACGCTGACCTCGCCGTCGACGAAGGCCTGCATCACCGCGTCCTTTTCGGCGACAGGCATCTGGCCGTGGACCAGGCCGACGCCCGGGCCGATCGCTTCGCGCAGCGAGGCGGCGCGGCGCTCGGCGTCGCGCAGGTCGATCTTGTCGGACTCCGCCACCAGCGGGCAGATCCAGAAGGCCTGGGCCCCGGCCTGGGCGGCGGCCTTCAGCCGGGCGATGATCTCGGGGATGCGCGGGGTCGGCGCGGCGCGGGTGGCGACCGGCGTGCGGCCCGGCGGCTTCTCGTCGATGCGCGAGACGTCCAGGTCGCCGAACACCGTCAGCTCCAGAGTGCGCGGGATCGGCGTCGCCGACATCGCCAGCAGGTGGGCCCCTTCTCCTTTTTCCTGCAACCGCTTGCGCTCGTTGACGCCGAAGCGGTGCTGCTCGTCGATGATCGTCAGGCCCAGGGCCTGGAAGGCGACGTCGTCCTGGAACAGGGCGTGGGTGCCCACCGCCACGGCGGCCGAGCCGTCGGCCAGGGCGGCCAGCTTGGCGGCGCGGCCCGCCCCCTTGTCGCGGCCGGTCAGCAGCACCACCGCCAGGCCCTGGGCCTCCAGCGGCGGGGCCAGGGTCTCGTAGTGCTGGCGGGCCAGGATCTCGGTCGGGGCCATCAGGGCCGACTGCAGGCCGCTGGAGGCCGCGTCGGCCATAGCCAGCATGGCCACCACGGTCTTGCCCGAGCCGACGTCGCCCTGCAGCAGCCGGCCCATGCGCTCGCCGCTGGCCATGTCGCCGCGCACCTCCGACAGGGCGCGGATCTGGGCCCCGGTCAGGCGGAAGGGCAGGGCCTTCTCGGCCGCGTCCGACAGCGGGCCGGCCTGGACGCGCGGGGCGGGGTGGGCGCGCTTGGCCGCCTTGCGCTGGGCCAGGGCCAGCTGGTGGGCCAGCAGCTCGTCATAGGCCAGGCGGCGGCGGGCGGCCGACAGCGGCGACAGGTCGACCTCGGCCTGGGGCCCGTGCAGGACCGCCAGGGCCTCGCGCCAGGCCGGGAAGCCCTGGCGGCTCATCCAGGCCGGATCCTGCCATTCGGGCAGGGCGGCGGCCCGCTCCAGCGCCTCCAGGGCGAACTTGCGGAAGGTGCGCGAGGGCAGGCCGGCGGTGGCCGGATAGACCGGCTCGATCGGCGGGATGTCGCTGGCCCGCTCGGCCTCGAGCAGGTAGTCGGGATGGGCGACCTGGATCTCGCTGCCGAACCGCTCGACCTTGCCGCTGACCGCCCGCCGGGCCCCGACCGGATGCTGGCGCTCCAGGTGCGGTCCGTGGCCCTTGAACCAGGTCAGGGTGATGAAGCCGTGCTCGTCCCAGCCGCGCACCCGCCAGGGCTGGCCCGAGCGCTGCGGCGGTAGGTGGGCGTCGATGGTGACGATGAAGGTCTGGACCTGGCCGTCGACGGCGCGGTCGGAGGTGGTGGCGGTGCGGCGGATCAGGCCGGTCGGCGGCGTCAGCAGCACATCGCGGACCAGGGGCCCGGCCAGGCGCTCGACCAGCGGCGCGACGCGCGGCCCCACGCCCTTGAGCGTGGAGACCGGCGTGAACAGCGGAAAGAGAATCTCGGGGCGCATCGGACTTCACCATAGCGAAGCCCACGCCGGTTGTGGACGTGGGGGCGGCCGTTTTGGCGGCGCGCTATTCGCCCCGGTTCATCGCCGGCTTCAAGGCCGTCAGGATGTCCTGCAGCTCCTCCGAACGCGAGGCGCCCGAGACGTTCAGGCGCGTATAGAGGTATTCGGCCCCGTGCTTCTGCGCGGCCTCGGGGAAGCGGTTGGCGGCCCCGTGCAGGTTGTTGGCCTCGCCGGCGTAGACCACGGCGCCGGTCGCGTCGATGAAGACGAAATTGCCGGCGATCGTCGTCCGCGGATCACGATCCTCGGCGAGCTTGTAACGGTAGATGGCGCCCGAGGCGCCTTGCAGATCGATATAGGGTTTCACGAGACCTCGCCTCAATGCACACGGCGTCGGCGGCGAGGTGGTGAAGGCCGCCGAGGGCCAAATTATGACCTTAGGCCGCTCACCTTGCTGAGGAATCGCCGCGTGCGTTCTTCCTTAGGCGAACCAAGCACGTCTCCGGAAGGGCCTTCCTCAATAATAACGCCGTCATCCATGAAGATCGTACGGTCGGCGACGTCGCGTGCAAAGTCCATTTGGTGGGTGACGATGACCATGGTCCGCTTCTCGACGGCCAGGTCGCGGATCACCGTCAGCACCTCGCCGACCAGTTCCGGATCCAGCGCCGAGGTCGGTTCGTCGAACAGAATGACTTCGGGATCCATGGCCAGGGCCCGGGCGATGGCGCAGCGCTGCTGCTGGCCGCCGGACAGCTCGCGGGGATAGGCGTCGACGCGGTGGGCCAGGCCGACCTTGGTCAGCAGGGCCCGGGCCTTGGCCAGGGCGGCGGCCGGCTTCTCGCCGCGCACGACGATCGGCCCCTCGGCGACGTTGCGCAGGGCGGTCATGTGCGGAAACAGATTGAAGCTCTGGAACACGAAGCCGACCCGGCCCTGCAGGGCGCGGGCCAGGGGCGGCTTGTCCCCGGCCGTAACCCCAGCAACGGTCAGGGTCCCGCCGTCGACAGCCTCCAGCCCGGCCAGGCAGCGCAGCAGGGTGCTCTTGCCCGAGCCGCTGGGCCCGATGACCGCCACCACCTCGCCCGGGTTGAGGGTCAGGTCGACGCCGTTCAACACCGTCGCGTCGCCGAACCGCTTGACCAGGCCCTGGGCCGAAATTGCGCTCATCGGCCCTGCTCCGCCTGGCGTTCCAGCCGGGTCTGGCCCAGGGCCAGCAGGCTGGACAGGATCCAGTAGAGGGCGGCGGCCGCCAGGTACATGGCGAAGATCTCGTAGGTGCGGGCGGTGATCAGCTGGGCCTGGCGGAACAGCTCGGGCACCTGGATGGTGGCGGCCAGGGAGGTGTCCTTGACCAGGCTGATGAAGCTGTTGGCCAGCGGCGCGACGGCGGTGCGGGCGGCCTGGGGCAGGATCACCCGGCGCAGGGCCTGGCCGCGGCTCATGCCCAGCACGCTGGCGGCCTCCCACTGGCCCTTGTCGACGGCGGCGATGGCGCTGCGCAGGATCTCGCCGGCATAGGCCCCGATATTGATCGAAAACCCGATCCCGGCCGCCAGCAGCGGCGGCAGCTCGATCCCCAGCTGCGGCAGGCCGTAATAGATCAGGAACAGCTGCACCAGCAGCGGCGTGCCGCGGATGGCCGACACATAGACGGCGGCCGGCCAGCGCAGCAGCCGCGTCCGCGACAGCCGCATCAGGGCCAGGCCGAAGCCGATCACCAGCCCCACGCCCATGCCGATCAGGCTGAGCAGCACGGTGTAGCCCGCGCCCTTCAGCAGCAGCGGAGCCGACTGCGCGACGAGGTCGAGGGCGGGGGTCATCGCGAACGGGCCGAGGGCGCGGCTGGGGACAGGCGCATGCGCCTGTCCCCAATCCTGGAACGGACCGTCACTTCGTCACGTCCACGCCGAACCACTTCACCGAGATCGCCGCCAGCCGGCCGTCGGCCCGCAGAGCGTCGATGGCCTGGTCGATCGCCACCTTGAGGGCGGGATCGCGCAGCATGGCCACGCCCATGCCCTGGTTGGCGAACGGCGGGCCCGAGGCGACGAAGTCGGGCGAGGTCTTGACGAAGTCGGCGGCCACCAGCCGGTCGTTGAGCACTGCGTCGATGCGGCCGGCCTTGAGGTCCTGGTACTTGGTGGGGTCGTCGTCATAGGTGCGGACGATGGCGGTCGGCACATTGGCCCGCAGCCAGGTCTCATAGTTGGTGCCCAGCCCCACCCCGACCTTCTTGCCGGCCAGGTCGGCCGGGGCGGCGATCCCCGTCCGGCCCTTGCGGACGATGATCTGGATGCCCGACACCGTGTAGGGCCGCGAGAAGTCGTACTTGGCCGCGCGCTCGGGGGTGATGGTGATCTGGTTGATGACCACGTCGATGCGCTTGGATTCCAGGGCGCCGAGCAGGCCGGCGAAGGGCGAGGGCCGGAAGTCCGGCTTGACCTTCATCTGCGCGGCCAGGGCCTTGGCGAAGTCGACCTCGAAGCCGGCCAGCTGGCCGTCCTTGTCCTGGAAGTTGAACGGCGGATAGGTGCCTTCCAGGCCGATGCGCAGGGTCTTGGTCGCCTCGATGCGCTTGAGGCCCGACTCGGCGTCGGCCTTCGGCTTGCCGCCGCAGCCGGCCAGGCCGAGGCCGGCGACGCCCAGGCCAAGGCCCAGCAGGAAATCACGACGGACGGGGAATCGCATGCGGGCCTCGAAAGCGCGGATCATGACCTATTTCTATACCGCCCGCGCGCCGCCGCCAGAGGCAAGGCTCGGCGCTCGCCCGCGTTGATCGACCTGACCGAGAATTAACCTGACGCGGCGGGCCGGTTCTGGCCTTCTGGCGGCCACCTGCGTGTTCGGGGAGCGACATGGCCCAAGCGTTCGATCCCGCCGCCGCCACGGCGGCCTATCTGGCGACCCTGCCGCCGGCGGCCCACGCCAAGGCGGCCGCCTACACCCACGGCGGCCATTGGCTGCTGCTGTGGGGGTTCCTGGTCGCGGTGCTGGTGTCGTGGCTGATCGTGCGCAGCGGCGTGCTGCCGGGGCTGCGCCGGCGGCTGGAGCGTCGACGCGCCCGGCCGCTGCTGACCAGCCTGGTGGTCGGGATCGTCTATCTGCTGGTCGACGGCGTGCTCAGCCTGCCCTGGTCGGCCTACAGCGGCTGGTGGCGGCAGAAGCAGTACGGCCTGACCAGCCAGGCCTTCACCGGCTGGCTGGGCGAGGCCGCCATCAGCCTGGCCATTTCGGCGGTGGTGATGGGCCTGTTCTTCGTCGCCCTCTACGCCCTGATCCGCAAGGCGCCGCGGACCTGGTGGCTGTGGAGCGGCGGGCTGACGGCGGTGTTCATCACCGTGATGATGGTGCTGGCGCCGATCTATATCGAGCCGATCTTCAACCACTACACGCCGGCCCCGCCGGGCCCGGTGCGCGACACGGTGGCCGCCATGGCCCGGGCCAACGGCGTGCCGGCCGACAAGATCTTCGTCTATAACGGCTCCAAGCAGTCCAACGCCTATACCGCCAACGTCTCGGGCCTGTTCGGCTCGGCCCGGGTGGCGATGAGCGACACCATGTTCAAGCAGGGGGCGGACCTGGCCGAGGTACGCGGCGTGGTCGGCCACGAGATGGGCCACTACGCCCACCACCACGCCCTGTGGATCGCCGGGGTGATGAGCCTGCTGGCCGTCGTCGCCTTCTTCCTGGTCGACCGATTGTTCGTCCCCGTCGCCGCCCTGCTGGGGGCGGAGTCGGTCCGCGGCCTGGCCAATCCGGCCGGCCTGCCGGTGCTGAGCGTGATCCTGGCGGTGCTGTCGCTGCTGGGCACGCCCCTGACCAACAGCCTGATCCGCATCGCCGAGAGCGACGCCGACCGCTACAGCCTCGAACATGTCGGCGAGCCCGACGGCCTGGCCAAGGCCCTGGTCAAGACCATCGAATACCGCGCCGCGACGCCGGGCGTGGTCGAGGAGGTGCTGTTCTACGACCACCCGGCGGTGGGGCGGCGGATCCGCCGGGCCATGGACTGGAAGGCGGGGCATCTTTCCGCCGCCAGGCCGGGAAGCTGACCAGCCTCGAAATGAACCCGTTCCCAGCCCGGAGCCTGAGGCGTTCCGGGCGCGCCGATGGAGATCCGACCGTGAAGACCTTGGCCCTGCTCACCCTGCTGGCGTCCGCCGCCCTGACGCCCCTGGCCGCCTCGGCCCAGACGGCTTCTCCCCCTGCCGCCGTGGCGTCGACCGCGTCCCCTGAAACCGTCGCCGCGCTGGAGAAGCTCAACAGCGAATGGCTGACGGCCTACAAGACCCGCGACGGCGCGGCGCTCGATCGCATCCTCGCCGACGATTTCGCGGCGATCTATCCGGGCGGGCGTATTCTCAGGAAGGCCGACCTGATCAAGACGGCGACCAATCCGGCCCGCACGATCTCCGACATCGGCTGGGACGACCTGAAGATCCTGGTGTTCGGCGACGTCGCCGTCGTTCGCGCCCGCAGCCGGATCGTCGGCAAGACCGCCGAAGGCGACTTCTCCGGTCGCAACGACTATGCCGACGTCTATGTCCGGCGAGCCGGCGCATGGCGGGCGGTCTCGGCCCATGTCGTGCCGGTGACGGATTAGGGGTGTGATTGCATTGATATCATGTTTGAGGCATTCTTGGACCCATGGGCCAGATCCTCATCCGCAATCTCGACGACAGCGTGATCGACGCCCTCAAGCGCCGCGCGGCCGATCACGCCATCTCGGCTGAAGAAGAGGCGCGGCGGGTGTTGACGTTCAGCGTCGGTCTGGGACGGGAGGACGCGGTTCGCCGGCTCAACGCCGTGCGAGCGGAGCTCGGACCTTCTCGCGGTCCGACCAGTCTCGAATTGCTGCGTGAAGACCGGGCGCGCGACGACAACGCATGACGATCGTCATAGACGCGTCGGCGGCGCTGAAATGGGTGCTGGACGAGGAAGGCTCGGATCGGGCCGTCGCGCTGGTCGAAACGGAACTCTTGATCGCACCGGATCTGTGGCTGATCGAATGCGCCAACGTGTTGGCCATGAAGGCCAGGCGCGGGTTTCTGACAGACCAGCAAGCCATCAAGGCTCTGGCCGTCATCGAAACCGTATCGGTTCGCATCATGCCCACGCGCGGCCATGTCGCAGCGGCTCACGCCATCGCGCTCGAGCTGAAGGCAAGCGCCTATGACAGCCTGTATCTCGCGTTGGCGCTCAAGGAACATGCGGTCATGGTCACGGCCGACGCCGCGTTCTTCCGCGCCGCGTCGGCCATGGCGGCCTACGCACCGCACATCCGGATGCTGTAGGAGCGCCTACCGCCTCCGCACAAACACCGTCCCCGCCGAATAGCCCGCCCCGAAGCTGCAGATCAGCCCCGTCTCGCCGGGCGCGAAGTCGTCATTGGCGCTGTGGAAGGCGATGATCGAGCCGGCCGAGCTGGTGTTGGCGTAGTCGTCGAGGATGATGACGTTCTCGCCGGGGGCAGGGTCGCGGCCCAGCACCTTGCGGGCGATCATGTCGTTCATGTTGATATTGGCCTGATGCAGCCATAGGCGCTTTAGCCCTGTCGGCTCGACCCCCAGGTCGGCGGCGTGCTCGAGGATCATCTGGCTGACCATCGGCACCACCTCGCGGAACACCTTGCGGCCTTCCTGGACGAACAGCTTGTCCTTGGCCCCGACCCCCTCCGGGGCGGCGCGGTTCAGGAAGCCGAAATTGTTGCGGATATTGTTGGAGAACTCGGTCTTCAGCCGCGTGCCCAGGATCTCCCAGCCGCCCTGGGCCTGGTCTTCGGCCTCCAGGATCACCGCGGTGGCGACGTCGCCGAAGATGAAGTGGCTGTCGCGGTCGGTGAAGTTCAGGTGGCCCGAGCAGACCTCGGGATTGACCATCAGCACCGCCCTGGCGCTGCCGGTGGCGATGAAGTCGGCGGCGGTCTTGATGCCGAAGGTGGCCGAGGAGCAGGCGACGTTCATGTCGAAGGCGAAGCCGCCGATCCCCAGGGCCTGCTGCACCTCGATGGCCATGGCCGGATAGGCCCGCTGCATGTTCGAGGCCGCGCAGATCACCGCCCCGATCTCGGCGGCGGGCTTGCCCCAGCGCTCGATCGCCTGCCGGGCGGCGGCGACGGCCATCTCGGCCAGGATCGAGATCTGGTCGTTGGGCCGCTCGGGCAGGATCGGCCGCATGACTTCGGGGTCAATGATGCCGCTCTTGTTCATCACATAGCGGGCCTTGATGCCTGAGGCCTTCTCGATGAACTCGGGCGAGGAGGGGGCCAGGGCCGTGACTTCGCCGGCGGCGATCGCCTCGGCGTTGGCGGCGTTGAAGCGCGCGACATAGGTGTTGAAGGCTTCGACCAGTTCGGCGTTGGAGACGCTGAACGGCGGGGTGAAGAGCCCCGTGGCGGCGATGACGGCTTTCTGCAAGGCGGCGGTCCCGATGACGCTGGGCGCGCCTGCACGGGGCGCGTCTTGGATCTTGTTCCGGCCGATCCATAGCACGCCTGACGGCGCCGTCACCTGTGACGCCGGGTCAAGCGGGGTGAGGCGCGTAGGTCACGCCCGTGGCTTTTCCGTCGCGGAGGTTGGAACGATACCGGCCCGCCACATTCGCCTTGGACGTGTCGGCGGCGACACGCAATGGCCCCAAACGGGTCGTCGCAGGGTCCAACCCCGGCCCCATGGGCGGTCTAGCTAGAGCAGGCTGAGGGAGCACGAGTACCAAGGAGTTCAACAATGAAGAAAACTCTCATGTCGGCGGCCCTGGCCGCCCTGTCGGTCGCCGCCGTTCCCGCCCTGTCCCACGCCCAGTCCGCCGATACGGGGGTCTATGGGACCCTCGGCTATGCCGGTTCCCGCGCCGACGGCGCCGACACCGGCGCGGTGCAGGGCCGCCTGGGCGCCAGGCTCACCCCGCACTTCGGCGTCGAGGGCGAGCTGTCGGGCGGCGTCAAGGACGACGACATCGACACGAACGGCGTCCGCTCCACCATCGAGCAGACCCATTCGGCTGCCGTCTACGGCGTCGGCTTCCTGCCGGTCACGCCCAATATCGACCTGATCGGCCGGGTCGGCTACGGCAACACCCAGTTCAAGCAGACCCTGGCCGGGGTCGAGGGCAAGTTCGACGCCGACAGCGCCAACTACGGGGTCGGCGCCCAGTACAAGCTCGACGACAAGAACGGCGTCCGCGTCGACTACACCCGCCAGCAGTTCCGCGACAACGACGCGGCCGACGCCAATGTGGTGTCGGTGGGCTATGCGCGGAAGTTCTAGGATCTGACCTGCGAAACGAAGGAAGCGCGCCTCCGGTCGGGGGCGCGCTTCCTGATTCCGGCTTGGCGACGAAAGCCTAGCTGAACACCGCCGCGGCGTCGCCGGTGGCCACGCCCTTGGGGTCGGGACCGAACTTGTTGGGGCCGTTGGTGCCGGGCAGCAGGGTGAAGACCAGCAGCACCAGGCCGCCGATAAACGGCAGGAAGGCGATCAGCAGCCACCAGGCCGAGCGGTCGGTGTCATGCAGGCGGCGGAAGCTGACGGCGATGCTGGGAATGAGGATCCCCAGGACGAACAACAGGTAGAGCCCGGTCAGCCCCATGCCCAGGCCGTTCATCTGGCCCGTGCCCATCCCGCCGCCGAGGGCGCCGAGCAGGATGAAATAGACGATCTCGACCAGGACGATGAACAGGGTGAACAGCCAGTATTCCGAGCGGCGCGCCCGGCCGGCGAAGTCGGCGTATTTCTTCAGCGGTTGGAACATCAGCGACATCTTCAGCCTCCCTAAAGCCTCTCCGCGTTGAGCGGGGCTCAACCTTGGGCACGAAATCGCTGTCCGTAAACACCCAAGGTGCGGAAGGGCCGGGTCTGGCTTCCCAAGCGGCGCCCTTGACGCCCGACCCCGGCGGTCCGACGCTCGTCGCCCATCGGGGAGGAAGGCGTCGGCTTGGACAAGGCGCTGCTCATTCAGCTGCTGGGCTCGGCCGCGGCCGTGGCCCTGCTCGTGGGCCTGGCGGCCGGGGCCGGCGTGCCGCGCCCGGCGCCGCCGCTCGACCCCGCGGCCGCGCGCGCCCTGCTGGCCCAGGAATTTCCCGACCACCCCCTCGACGCCTTGTGGATCGCCGCCGACCGGGCCGGGGCGGTGGCGCGGGCGGACGACGTCGCCCTGGTGCTGTGGCGCAAGGGCGACGGCTATGTGGCCCGCGCCGCGCCCTGGGCCGCGGCGCTGGACGCTGCCGTCGCCCGCGGCCGCGTCCGGCTGCGGCGGGTCGAGGGGAGGCCCCGCCTGGCCCTCGGCGACGGAGCCTGGCCGCCGCAGGAGCTGGCCGCATGAAGGGCTTCGACCCCGTCCAGGCGGCGATCCCGTTCTTCGTCCTGGCCATCGTCCTGGAGCTGGCCCTGGCCCGGCTGGGCAAGGTGCGGGCCCATTACGAGGTCCGCGACACCGCCACCTCGCTGCTGATGGGCCTGGGCAGCACGATCGCCGGGCTGCTGACCGCCGGCCTGACCTTCGCCGCCGCCCTGTGGGTCTACCAGCACCGCCTGTTCACGATCCCGATGACGGCGATCTGGGCCTGGGTCCTGCTGTTCCTGGCCGAGGACCTGACCTACTACGCCTTCCACCGCCTCAGCCACGAGCGCCGGGTCTGGTGGGCCAGCCACGTCAACCACCACACCTCCACCCACTACAACCTGTCGACCGCCCTGCGGCAGACCTGGACCGGCGGCGTCGCCGGGACCTGGCTGCTGTGGCTGCCGCTGTCGCTGCTGGGCTTCCCGCCGGCCATGGTGGCGATCCAGAAGGGGATCAGCCTGGTCTACCAGTTCTGGATCCACACCGAGGCGATCGGGCGCCTGCCGGCCTGGTTCGAGGCGGTGTTCAACACCCCCTCGCACCACCGCGTGCACCACGCCCGCAACCCCCGCTACCTGGACGCCAACTACGCCGGCATCCTGATCGTCTGGGACCGGATGTTTCGCACCTTCATCCCCGAGACGCAGGACGAGCCCTGCCGCTACGGGACGGTGAAAAACCTGACCAGCTTCAACCTGCTGACCAACGTCTTCCACGAATGGATCGGCATCGGCCGCGACCTGCTGAGCTCGCGCTCGCCGCGCGAGGTTCTGGGCTATCTGTTCGGCCCGCCCGGCTGGAGCCCGGACGGATCGCGCGAGACCTCGCGGACGCTGAAGGCGAAGTGGCGGGCGCGGATGGAGCGCGAGGCGGCGGGCGAAGTCTGCTCACCCAGCGAGATTCTTCCTTCTCCCCTTGCGGGAGAAGGTGGCCTCGCGGAGCGAGGTCGGATGAGGGGTCGATAACCGGCGCCGCTGCGTACAGCGGAACGGCCGGGTGCGGCGGTTAAAGTTTGAGGGACCCCTCATCCGGCGCTTCGCGCCACCTTCTCCCGCAAGGGGAGAAGGGAACGCAGGGGCTTTAGCTGATCAGTCGATCCTGACGAAAACCTCTTCCCCTTTGCGAAGTCTCAAGCCGTCGTCCGCCAGCGGCCGCGGGTCGCCGTCACGAAGGCGAGCGTGAACAGCAGGTGGACGACCAGGAAGGCCTTGGCGATGTCGCGCGCCTCGCCGCTGACCACGCCCCAGACGTCATTGGCCGCCACGGCGCCGAAGCCGACGATGTTGGCCAGCAGGATGGCTCGAAGCTGCGGGGAGGGGGCGGCGTCGCGCGACAGCCAGTTCAGCACCGCGATCCCCAGGAACGGCCCGCCCAGCAGCCGCAGCAGGGCGATCAGCTCCGGCGAGGCCTGGGCCGGGACCGCCCCGACGCCGAACTGGAGGGGAAACAGCATCAGTCCCAGGCCGACCGCGGCCAGGTACAGCGCCGACGACATAAAAATCAGCTTGAGCATGGGATCGTCTCCAGACTGTGGCTGCTTTTATCCTGAACTGAGAAGCGGGACCGACGCGCTCAGGATATGAAATTCATATACAGTGAATCGTGCAGTTAACTTTCACTTCGACTTGCGCCCACAGAGGGCGTGGCTGATCGATCGGCGCGATCTTTATTAGTGCACTGTCACCGCAATGTGAATGTGTCACCGCAATGTGTCACCGTAACGCCACCGTTATGCCCCGGTCGCATCGACCCGTCGCCCGGAAAGCCCGCGCGCGGCGAGAAGCGTCGTGGCTCAGGACATCAGGAAGGCGCGCAATCGCACGCCCGCTATTGTCGGCGCCGCCTTGATCCCGCCGACGACGCGCTGGAAACCGCGTCCGGCGAGATTATTGCCCTGGCCGATCGGCAGCTCGAAGATCAGCACGGAGAAATAGCCGCCGACCCCGGTCACGAGCGCGTAGATCTGGAAGTTCATGGCGCGCCCGCCCATGGCGCCGGCGATCTCGCCTGGGGTCCAGGCCGCGGCGGGGTTGAACGCGGTCAGGTCCCCGGCCGCGCCCGCTTCCGCCGCGAAGGTGCGCTTCACCTTGCTGCTGGCCGAGGGATTGTTGTCGATCGTGCCGACATGCGCGATCTTCGCGCCGCCATCGGTCCAGGTTGCGATCATGCAGCCGCTCATCGGCCCGGTGAGGACGTCGCCCCCGGCCAGGGGTATGGTCGTGGTGCGGCCCGCGATGTACGAAAGCCAGCGATAGGGGATGGCCTGACCCATTCTCAGGCCCAGCGCGCCAGCATGGAAGTTCGCCATGATCTGGTCGTCCATGCCGTCATAATTTATCGGATTCACAGGCCCGGGCGGGGTCGGTATCACCGCGCCGTCATTGACGCTGGTTT
The DNA here is from genome assembly GCF_052871235.1 of Caulobacter sp. LARHSG274. NCBI lineage: Bacteria > Pseudomonadati > Pseudomonadota > Alphaproteobacteria > Caulobacterales > Caulobacteraceae > Caulobacter > Caulobacter sp. LARHSG274. Next base: position 74,478 of record NZ_JBIXJO010000012.1, read on the forward strand.
GTGAGCGCGGCGGCATCCATTTCAGCCGAACGCCACGACGCAGATAGTTTTCCAGCATCAGCTTTTTCCCGCGCAGATAGAGGGCAATCGCAGACCGACGTTATGCCATCCTATTGAGCTAGCGGCAGAGCTACAAGTCCTCCGCACTGCTCTCCGGCGGAATGTCGAACTCGCGCCCGAAGGAGGAGGATTCCTTTCGCCCCCGATGATCGTGTCGCGGATGGGCAAAGCCTATGACAATGGCGAAATGAGCGGCGTCGATCCTTATCCTCCCCGCTCCCAGCATGTTTCCTGAATAAATTCAACGTCTCAAAATCACTTATCCTCCCCCTTTCCCGCCGCCGGCATAATCGACCCACTTCAAGGCGATGGGGAGGGCGTGAGGCCTGCGACCTTCGCGGCCTTGGGGGCGGTCGAGCGGGACGCGCTCGTCGGCGGCGGTTCCGCGAGGAGCCGCGACCTCGTCATCTGGTGCCGGCCGGGCCCGTTTACGGATACGGCGTTGACGAAGGGCCGATGAGAGCGACAGGCACGGGGAGACCCGTGCGTTCCGGGACCGGGCTTCGTAGGCCCGGCCCGCCCGTCGGGGGCTTCAATCGGCGAGGCGTCAACAGCGCCGACCGCCGGACGCTCCTGAGAGAACGATCGCGCGGAGCGTCGGTCCTGGTCGAAACGGTAATTCTACACTTCTTCCGGGCCTGGCCCCGGCGCTCCGCAGCCCTCCCACACCTTCAGCGGCCCGCCGCGTGAGGCGGCCAAGTCGCGTCCTCACGGGAGACCCGTCATGCCCCGATCCGCTCACTCCCGCAGCAGCGGCAAACTCAGCCCCATGGCCGGCCGGGCGGCCAGGATCTCGCGGCGGAAGCGGAACAGCTCGGCGGGGCGGCCGCCGGTGTCGGCGTCCTGGCGGCCCAGGCCCTCGACAAGGTCCTCGCGCTCGACCACCCGGCGGAAGTTCTGCTTGTGCAGCGGCACCCCGGCGATGGCCTCGACCGTGCGCTGCAGGGCCGAAAGGGTGAACTCGGCCGGCATCAGCTCGAACACCACCGGCCGGTACTTGATCTTGCCGCGCAGCCGCGACAGGCCGGTGGCCAGGATGCGGCGGTGGTCGGAGATCATCGGCTCGCCCAGGGCCGCCGACAGGGCGGCCGGCTCGGCCGGGTCATGACCCTCGGCCCGGGCCTGGTCGCGGGCGGCCTCGGGGGCCAGGCCGGCCTCGTAGAGCAGCTCGTAGCGCTCCAGCACCCGCTCCTCGTTCCAGGGCGCGCCGTCCAGGGCGAAGGCCAGGCGGGCGCGGGACCACTTGGCCGCGTCGTCGTCGGCCCAGCGGCGCAGGGCCGGGGCGATGGCCTGGTCGAGCAGGGCCGGCCGGCCGTGGCGCCAGTCCTCCCACGGAAAGAACCGCGACCACGGGGCCCAGGCGGTGTCGGGGGCCTGGGTCTCGACCGCCTTGGGGGTCAGGCCCAGATAGCCGACCGAGACCACGCGGGCCGCCCCGGCCCCCATCTCGGCCCGCGGCGCGTCACGGCCCTCGTCGCCGAAGGTGTAGAGCTGCTCGACATAGCCCAGCTGGAAGCGGGTCTGGTCGGTGACGAAGGCCCGCAGGCCCAGTTCGAAGGTGCGGTGGCCGGCCGGGTCGAACGGGCCGAACGGCAGGCCGGGCAGGGGGCTGGCGACATCGGTGACCGCGTCATGCGGCCGGACGGTCAGGACCACGGCCTCGCCGTCGCGGATGGCCACGACCACGGCCGACAGCCCGATGACGACCGGGACGGTCATTCGGTCTCGAACGCTTCGCCCGGCGCGGACTCGAAGCCGGCGGCGCGGGACAGCACATGAAAGCGCTGGACGTAGCGGGCCTGGGCCTCGAACGGCGGCAGGGGCGTGATCTTCAGGTCGTAGCCGGTCGGCGGGGCGCCGAAGATCGCCAGGGATTCGGCATGGGCGAAGCCGGCCAGCTGGGTGGCCTCGAAGAAGGCGCAGGCCCGGTCGGCGGCCTTGATCAGGGTCTTGATCGGGGCGGGAACCTTTACCGGCAGGCCGAAGCGGATGTGGATGGCGTCCTCCAGCCGGGCCTCGAAGTCCTTGTAGCTGACGCCCAGGGCCGCCTTGAACGGGCTGATCATGTCGCCGATCACATATTCGCTGGCGTCGTGCAGCAGGGCGGCCAGCCGCCAGCGGGGCTCCAGATCGGGCTTGATGTGGGCGGCGATCTCCTCGACCACCACGCTGTGCTGGGCGACCGAGAAGCCGTGCTCGCCGACGGTCTGGCCGTTCCAGCGCGCCACCCGGGCCAGGCCGTGGGCGATGTCCTCGATCTCGATGTCCATGGGCGAGGGATCCAGCAGGTCCAGCCTGCGTCCCGACAGCATCCGCTGCCACGCCCTCGGCGGGCCCTTATGCAGCCCTTTGGCCACGAGATCGTTTCCTACAGTGAAGGTGGTTGGCCGCCTGAGGTTTTGACTGGCCCATCGGTTGACAAAGATCAATGAGGCGCCGGCCCGGACCTGTGGAAATACGACCTGAGGAAATACCTTGGCGTTGAAATGCCTGGAACGGGAGATCGATCATGAGCTGGGCGAGAATCATGGCGCCGTTGGCTGGCGCTCCTGGCGACCGGGGCCTGCTGGCCTCGGCCGCGGTTCTGGCCGAGGGCTTCGGGGCCGAGCTGGCCTGCGTCCATACGCCCGCCGACATGGCCGACCTGATGCCCTGGATGGGCGAGGGCTTCATGGGCGGGGTGCAGGTCACCGCCCTGGAAAGCCTCAAGGAGGCCGCCGTCGAGGGCCGCGACGCCATCGACCGGCTGGTGGGCGAGTTCGGCTATCCGCGCAGCCGCACGATCGGCCTCGACTCGCCGGTCTGGGCGGGCCTGGCCATGGAGGGACGGCTGTCGGACGTCGTGGTGTTCGACAACGCCGCCGCCCGCGGCAAGGGTCCGCTGGCCGAGGCCTTCCAGCAGATCGTCGCCGACGAGCAGCGGCCGGTGGTGGTGGCCCGCCCCGGCCTGAAGGTCGGCGGGACCGTCCTGGTGGCCTGGGACGGCGGCAAGGAGGCCAGCCGGGCCATGCGCACGGCCCTCCCGCTGCTGGAGAAGGCCGGACGGGTAGTGGTGACCGGCGCCCCGGCCGCCTCGTCGCGCAGCTTCGACCTGGATCGTCTGGTCGATTTCCTGGCGGCCCGCGGCGTCGCCGCCGAGGCCAGGGTGCTGACCGGAACCGGCGACGCGGCCGGCCAGCTCCTGGGCGCGGCCCGCGAGGTCGGCGCCGACATCCTGGTGGCTGGGGCCTTCGGCCATCCGCGGCTGCAGGAGTTCATCTTCGGCGGCACCACCCGCAGCCTGCTGAACGGCGAGGGCCCGTCGCTGTTCCTGTCCCACTAGACCCCTGTTTTGACGCAAGAAGAAGGAGGACGTTCAATGTCCCTGTCCCGCATCGTCATGCGCCTGGCGCGCAATCCCGGCACCGAGTTCGCGGGCGGCGACGACCACCGCGGCTACGCCCTGACCGCGCCGCTGACCGAAGACGGCCACCTGGACGCCGCCGCCTACGCCAAGGCCAAGAACGACTGCGTCGTGCGCCGCTTCGCCCCCGACGAGGACGCCGCCGACGGCCGCTTGGCCCGCAAGGGCGAGCGCTGGTATTTCGACTATGACGCCGACGACGCCCTCGACGACGAGCCGGTCCATCGCCTGGGCCAGCACCGCTTCGCGCTCGGCGAATATGTCACCGTCACCGACGACGACGGCCGTCCGCTGACCTACAAGGTCATGGAGGTGACTCCGGTCTAGGAAGGGCTTCCGTAGCCCCTTGCGTCCTTCGAGGCCCTCCTGCGGAGGGCGCCTCAGGATGAGGAATTCAGTGCAAAATGCTCCTCATCCTGAGGTGCGAGCCGAAGGCGAGCCTCGAAGGACGCAGGGCGTCTGACCCGCTCAGCCCCCGACGTTGCGCCGAACCAGGGTCTTCATGTCCTCGAAGACGTCGTGGTCGCTGCCGTCGCGGCCCTTGGCCTTGACCACCGCCACGGCCAGCGGGCCGCCCTTGGGGCCGCGGGCCTCGTAGCCGACGACGCGATAGCCGCTGGTCGCCTTGTCGCTGGCCAGGATCAGGGTGGCGCGCACGCCGTCGCCGCGCCGGCGCTGGCGGATCTGGGCCCCGTCGTCATTGGCGTGGACGTCGATCTCGCCCTCGTCGTCGTTCGACGACTTGACGCTGACGGTCGAGCGGCCGCCGCTGGTGCGCTCGCTGACCCGCCGTTCGGTGTCGCCCTCGCGGATGGTGATGTTCTTGGCGACCTTGACCTCGGCCGAGCCGTCGTTGGCGTTGATCGTCAGCCCGCCGATGCGGATGTCGGCGCCCTTGTCGTGGGCGTCGATCTTGACGCCCGGCAGGCTGATCTCCGCCCCGTCGCGGCGCGGCTTCTGGCCGGGGGAGGGCGGGGGCGGCGGGGCCGAGGACATGGCCGGCATCAGGGTCTTCAGCTCGGCCTCGATCGGGGCCAGGGCGGCCTCAGCGTCGCCGCCGTTCAGGGCCACCAGCCTCAGGGTCACCTCGGCGTTCTGGCCGCCATAGACGCAAGCCTGGCCGTCGGCGGCGGCGCTGAGGCGCTTGAGCTCGCCCTGCCGGTCGGGGCAGTCGAGCCGGCTGATCGCCCGCAGCGGCTCGTGCCGGCCCATCTTCATCGGGTGGTCGTGCTGGCGGATCTCGACCTTGGGCGAGCAGGCGCACAGCGCCGTCAGGCTCGCGGCCGCCGCGAGCAGCGTCAGGTTTCGCATGGGGGGTCCTCCCGTTCGGCGGGAACGTGGTCCGGCGGCGGCGGAAGGTCCAATGAAATCGCGGTAAGGCTCTACTGTCCGGGCCGGGCGCCCGAACCCTCGCGGCGGGCCAGGAAGGCCAGGCGCTCGAACAGGTGGACGTCCTGCTCGTTCTTCAGCAGGGCCCCGTGCAGCGGCGGGATCAGCTTGGTCGGATCCTTCTCGCGCAGGGTCGTCTCGTCGATGTCCTCGACCAGCAGCAGCTTCAGCCAGTCAAGCAGCTCGGAGGTCGACGGCTTCTTCTTCAGGCCCGGCACCTTGCGCATGTCGTAGAAGATCCGCAGGGCCTCGGCGACCAGCTTCTGCTTGATGCCCGGGAAATGGACATCGACGATGGCCTGCATGGTCGGCTCGTCGGGGAAGCGGATGTAGTGGAAGAAGCAGCGGCGCAGGAAGGCGTCGGGCAGCTCCTTCTCGTTGTTGGAGGTGATGATGATGATCGGCCGGACCTTGGCGGCGATCGTCTCGCCGGTCTCATAGACGTAGAACTCGTTGCGATCGAGTTCCTGCAGCAGGTCGTTGGGGAACTCGATGTCGGCCTTGTCGATCTCGTCGATCAGCAGGACCGGGCGGGCGGGGGCCTCGAACGCCTCCCACAGCTTGCCCTTTTTGATGTAGTTGCGGACCTCCTTGACCCGCTCGTCGCCCAGCTGGCTGTCGCGCAGGCGGGTGACAGCGTCGTATTCGTAGAGACCCTGCTGGGCCTTGGTCGTCGACTTGATGTGCCAGGTCAGCAGCGGGGCGTTCATCGCCTTGGCCACCTCGTAGGCCAGCACGGTCTTGCCGGTGCCGGGCTCGCCCTTGATCAGCAGCGGCCGCTCCAGCGCCACGGCGGCGTTAACGGCGACCTTCAGGTCTTCGGTTGCGACATAGTCGGCGGTGCCTTCGAAGCGCGAGCTCATGCGGTTTCCTGACGGCGTCGCGGGGGAGCGCGCCTCGAACAGATGTTCAAATGCGGGCTAACCTACAGACCCTCCGTCGGCGATCAAGCCGGCTTATCGGGAGCCTCGTCAGAAGCGCTATCATCCGAGCCGTCCTGGTCGGGCGTCGGCGGCTGCCGATGGCGGCGTACGACCGACGGCGGGTCGCTGGCGGGGAAGGTGTCTTCCAGCCCTTCCTCCAGCTGTTCCTCCAGGGACTCCTCGGCGTCGGGCCTTTTCTCGTCGGGCATGGGGCGTCTCCTGTCGGGGTGAATCTAAGCCCCGAGGGACTCCCGTTCAATGGCGCTCAGCGGTCCTTGGCGTAGCCCAGGACCTCGATGTCGTCGTCGGCCAGCTGGGTGGATTCGAAATCGGCCGTGTCGGCGTCGTCGTCGGAAATCGCAGCCTCGATATCCTCCTCGTCGCCGGTGACGGGGCTCAGCGGTTCGCGCTCGATGTCCAGGCCCTCGTCGTCGCGTTCGCCCTGAAGATCTTCGCTGATGTCGTCGAGGTCCTGATCGTCGAGGTCGTCGTCATATTCCGCGTCCTCGTCCTCCTCGTCGTCGCCGTTGGCCCGCGTCGCGTCATAGACGTCGTCGATCTCGTCGAAATTGGCGATGTCCTGGCCGTCGTCGGTCAGGTTGGTCTCGTCCAAGACCTCGGCGCCATCCTGGTCGTCAAATTCGGTTTCGGGGGCCATGGGCGACTCCTTGGGCGGGTTCCTGGCGGCGATGCGTTTGGCCACCGCCGCCGCCCTGATAAACCCCGACGGCGCAGCGCCTGTTCCCCAAAGGTCGACCCGCGAGGGCGGGAACAGTCGCGCCATGACCCGGCGCGGCCGGATCAGACTCGGCGGTCTCCGCCCATGTCGACCAGGTCCGGCCGTCCGCGAACGAAGGCGCGGACGTCGTCGGAGGTGAAGGCGGGATCGGCGCCGTACAGGCCGGCATAGACCGCGCGAACGAAGTCCAGGTCGTCGGGACGGTCGACCGTCCACCGCACCTCGCCCTCGTCGGCGGCCTGCTCCAGTCCGGCGACCTTGAACCGCTCGGGGCGGCGATAGAGGAACGGCGTCACATGCTCACGGTCATAGGGATCGGCGGTCTCGCGGGCGGCGGCCCTCAGGGCCTCGGCCCTGAACACCTCGACGTCCAGGCCCTTGGGATAGCTGCGCCGGGCCGGGGTGTTGGAGGTGTAGTCCGCGTCCGAAGCGAGATGCAGGGCCACGGTCTCGTCGATCACCACCGGGTCGGCCAGCGGGCAGTCGGCGGTCAGGCGGACCACGGTCCCGGTCGCGCCGAAAGCGTCCATCGCGCCGATGAACCGAGCCAGGACGTCATCGAGCGAACCCCGGAACACGGGGACCCCAGCCTTATCGAGGCGGGCCGCCAGGACGTCGTCGCTGGCCTGGTCGGAGGTGGCGACCACGATCCGGCCCAGGCGGCGGGCGCGGCTCAGCCGCTCGATCTGGCGCAGGATCATCGGCGCGCCGGCCAGGTCGGCCAGCACCTTGCCCGGCAGGCGGCTGGACGACATGCGCGCTTGAAGGATGGTGAGCGGCACGGCCGTTTCCTCCTGCTCCGATCAGGCCGGGAACTGCGCCTTCAGGGCCTCGCCGATCTGTTGCATCGTCGGGGTCCAGTCCTTGTAGTCGGGGGTGATGAAGCAGCGGGTCTGCGGGTACCAGGGATAGAAGTCGGTCTGGCCCAGGCGAGGCCAGGAAGCCGCGCCGCCCAGCAGCCAGATCGGCGCGCCGCAGGCGCCGCCCAGATTGGTGGTGGCGTTGGAGAAGCCGACGATCAGGTCCATGGCGCAGCACAGGGCGGCGACGTCGTCGAGGTCCTGCTTCAGGTCGATGCCCGGCGGCTGCCAGATCTCGACGCCGAACTCCTCGCGGGCCAGGGCGATCTCCTCGGCGCAGTCGCCGTACTGGATGTTGACGAAGGTCACGCCTGGCGTCTCGAACACTGGCCGCCACAGCAGGAAGGGCGAGAACTGCCGGGCGCGTTCGCCGTTCAGCTTCAGGCTCTTCCACAGCACGCCGACCTTGGGACCACCGGGCGCGGCCTGCAGTTGGCGCCGCCAGTGCTCGACCCGCTCGGGATCGGCGGTCAGGAAGCTTGGGCGCTTGGGGAACGAGGCGACGCTGGGACGGAAGGTTTCCAGCAGCGCGCCCATTGGGGCCCAGAGGTCGATCCCGCTCCAGTCCTCGATCTCCGGCGCGCCGCGATAGACCCGGCCCTCGTAGGAGACGGTGCGGTGGGCGGTGACGCTGGCCTGCGGAAACGAGCGCTGGAACAGCGGGATCAGCCGGCGCTCGACGGCGATCGACAGACGGCCGTCGGGACCGAGCGCCTCGATCACGTCGGGCAGCAGGTTGGCGAACATCACCTCGTCGCCCAGGCCCTGTTCGGCGCAGATCATCAGGTGCTTGCCGGCCAGGTCCATGCCCGGCGTCCAGCGGGCGCCCTCGATGGTGAAGCGCGGGGCCTCGATCAGGTCCTTCGAGAACCGGGCCTCGTAGGTTTTCCAACCTTCCTCGATCCGGCCCAGGGCCAGCAGGATGGTGGCCCGGCCGAACTGCATGGTGGCCAGATCCTCGGCCGACTCGGCCCTGGCGATCGCCTGCTCGCAGTCGGCGAGGGCGCCTTCGACGTCGCCGAGGTCGAGCTTGGCGTAGGCGCGGTTGTGGTAGGCCTTGCCGAAGCCGGGGGCCAGCCGCAGGGTCTCGTCGAAGAAGGTCACGGCGGTCTGGCCGTCGCCCTGGCTGCACATCACCGTGCCCAGGGTGTTCCACAGCAGCGCCTGCTCAGGGTTCTGCTGGATGGCTGGGCGCAGCACCTCGACGGCCTCCTCGCAGCGATTGAGGTCGCGCAGGGCGCAGGCCAGGTTGTTGATCCCCTCCAGGTCGCCGGGGCGCTCGTTCAGATAGTGCATGAAGAACTTGGCGGCGATCTCCGGCATGTCCATGCGGAAGGCCAGCCGGCCCAGGTCGCCGGCGACCGCGCCGTGCCGGGGCAGCAACTGCAGGGCCGCTTCATAACAACGCATCGAACCGGCGAAGTCCCCGGTCTTCTCGCGGGCGATGCCCAGCACGTGCCAAGCCACGCCCAGCCTGTCGTCGCGCTCCAGAACCTTGAGGGCCAGTTTCTCGCCCTTGGCGAAGTCCCGGTTCTGCATGGCGTGGATCGCGCGGGCCAGCAGCCTGGCGGCGTCGTGGTTGCCGACTTCACCCGTTTCGCGGTCCAGGCGGGCCAAGGCCTCAGCCGAGGCCGCGTCGCCGACCGTCGCGGCCTTGAAGCCCATCTGCACCGCCTGGGCCACCGACTCCTGGGCCATGGCCAAGGCGCTGGCCGAGATCTGCGAGGCGCGACTGCGGGACATCATAAGGCCTTGGCGGTTGGAGAGAGTCATCCTCTGGGTCAGTATGCTTAATTGAGTCCTAAGCTGCGTCCCACGGTCGCAGGCTTGGCAAGGGGACGTTAACCGCCTCCGCCTAGCTTGTGACTGAAACCGTCATTTCGACGGGGTGGGCGACGCAGCAATGCAAGAGGGAGCGGCCTTGTGCCATTGAAGCTGTCGCTGAAGCCCGGCGAGAAGTTCGTGCTGAACGGCGCGGTGGTCCAGAACGGCGACCGTCGCGGCGTTCTGGTGTTGCAGAACAAGGCCTCGGTGCTGCGTGAGAAGGACATCATGCAGCTCGACGAGGTCACCTCGCCAGCCCGTCACATCTATTTTCCCGTGATGATGATGTACCTGGACGAAGCGGGGGCCGAGCGTCAGTACGAAGAGTTCGCAACGCGCCTGACCGAGTTCATGGGGGTCGTGCGCAATCCGACCGTGCTGAGCGACTGCATCGCCATCTCCAAGCACGTGATGGCGCGGGAATACTACAAGGCGCTCATGTTGAGCCGTAAGCTAATCGAATACGAAGATCAGAGGTTGGGGCATGTCTCTTCGGGCGTATCAACAGGCGGCGACGCGGGCTGAAAACCCGCGTGAGATGGAATACCGTCTGTTCGGTCAGGTGACGCGCGCTCTGATGGCGGCGTCGCAGGCGCCGGCGGACGACATCGCTACGCGCATCGACGCGCTCGACTGGAACCGCCGGGTCTGGTCGGCGCTGGCGACCGACTGCTCGCTGCCGGAAAACACCCTGCCGGTGCAGCTGCGGGCCAGCATCATCTCGCTCAGCCTGTGGGTCGGCCGCCACTCCAGCGCGATCATGCGCAAGGAGGAGGATTTCGAGCCGCTGATCGAGATCAACCGCATGATCATGCAGGGCCTGGCCGGCCGCGCCGACGCGGCCTGAGACTCCGGGCGAGGCCCGACGCCCGCCTTTCAAAACCTTTCCGGTAAAACCTGCCGCCCGGCGAATTCTGCATTCGCCGGGCGGTTTCGCGTCCGGGGCGCCGGCGCGAAATATCGAGTGAAATCAGTCTTCTAATTTTGTGCTCAAGCTGGCGCTGCCTGGCCCGGCGCTTGCGATGGGTTTGGTGGGCAAAACGCCCGACCGGCAAAACGCCGGGGCAATCCTCCCAAAATGGCGAGCAACCACCATGATGAACTCGATCAACACCAATGCCGGCGCCATGATCGCGCTGCAGAACCTGAACGCCACCAACTCGGAGCTCCAAACCACTCAGCAACGCATCAACACCGGCAAGAAGATCTCGAGTGCCAAGGATAACGGCGCGATCTGGTCGATGGCCAAGATGCAAAGCACGACGTCGAGCTCGTTGAACGCCGTGAAGGACTCGCTCCAGCGCGGACAATCGACGATCGACGTGGGCCTTGCCGCTGGCGACACCATCACCGACCTGCTCGGCAAGATGAAGGAAAAGGCCCTGGCCGCTTCCGACACCTCGCTGAACACCGCCTCGTTCAACGCCCTGGTTTCCGATTTCACCTCGCTGCGCGACCAGATCACCAAGGCTGTCACCAACGCCAAGTTCAACGGCGTCAGCCTCGTGGACGGCACCACCACCAAGTTGCAGTTCCTCAGCAACTCGGACGGCGTCGCCTACACGGTGAACGCCAAGACCCTGTCGCTCGTCGGCCTGGGCCTGACCGCCACTTCGACCTTCGCCACCGCGGCCGCGGCCAAGACGATGATCGCCACGATCACCACGGCCCTGACCACGGCGACGAACAAGCTGGCGAACCTGGGCACCAGCTCGACCGGCCTGGACATGCATCTGACCTTCACGGGTAAGCTGCAGGACAGCCTGGACTCGGGTGTCGGCAACCTGGTCGATGCGGACCTGGCCAAGGAAAGCGCCAAGCTGCAATCGCTGCAAACCAAGCAGCAGCTGGGCGTTCAGGCGCTATCGATCGCCAACCAGACGCCTCAGTCGATCCTTTCGCTGTTCAAGTGATCGGCGACTAGGCTCAAGGAAGCGATCAAAGCCGGACGGTCCAAGGGCCGTCCGGCATTTCTTTTTTTGGGGTCGAGGCGCCCCGAAAATGTCCGGCTCCCCCAAATTTGCCCGGCAAGATCTGCCTACCGGTTGCGAAGCTCGGCATAATCTGCCGGGGCGGAGCTTGGTAAACGGACCTATAACGCCGCGATTTCAGTAACTTGCTAAAATCTGCCGACTGGGCAGCTTTGGCCCGGTCATTGCTTCCTGGTTCTTCGAGCAAAATGCTCCCGGCTGTCAAAATGACGTCGGATCCCTTGAAAACAGGAACCCGCCGAAATGGCTCTGAATAGCATCAACACGAACTCGGGCGCGATGATCGCCCTGCAAAACCTGAACTCGACCAACGCCGAGCTGCAGGTCACGCAACAACGCATCAACACCGGCAAGAAGGTCGGCAACGCCAAGGACAACGGCGCGATCTGGGCGATGGGCAAGGTCCAGTCGACCACCGCCAACTCGCTGAACGCCGTGAAAGACTCGCTGCAACGCGGCCAGTCGACCATCGACGTGGCCCTGGCGGCCGGCGACACCGTCACCGACCTGCTGGGCAAGATGAAGGAAAAGGCTCTGGCCGCTTCCGACACCTCGCTGAACACCGCTTCGTTCAACGCCCTGGTCTCGGACTTCAACTCGCTGCGCGACCAGATCACCAAGGCCGTGGGCAACGCCAAGTTCAACGGCGTTTCGATCGCCGACGGCAGCACCACCAAGCTGGCCTTCCTGGCCAACTCGGACGGCACCCAGTTCACCGTTAGTTCCAAGACCCTGTCGCTGGTCGGCCTGGGCCTGACCGCCGCGTCGTCGTTCACGACCGCTGCGGCCGCCAAGACCATGATCACCACGATCAGCAACGCCCTGGGCACGGCCACCAACAAGCTGGCCTCGCTGGGCACCAGCTCGACCGGCCTGGACACCCACCTGACCTTCGTCGGCAAGCTGCAGGACAGCCTCGACGCCGGCGTGGGCAACCTGGTCGACGCCGACCTGGCCAAGGAAAGCGCCAAGCTTCAGTCGCTGCAAACCAAGCAGCAACTGGGCATCCAGGCGCTGTCCATCGCCAACCAGGCCTCCTCGTCGATCCTCAGCCTGTTCCGATAGGAACGAAGAAGGGGCGGGTCCTTCGGGCCCGCCCCGCCTTTTCCGCGGGCCTCCGCCCGAGGGGAGGAACCAGTAGAGGCGCCGCCGGGAACCGGCCGCGATAGGAGTGATGGAAACAAAAGCCGCGTTGACGCCGCCGATTCCGGAGCCGTCCACGCCACCTACGCCGCCTTCCATGACCGTCCCGGGCTCGCCCGCGGGCGGCGCCGCCATTTCTGCGGACAAGGCCAAGCCGGCCCAGGCGGACGGGCCCCAGCCCTGGGACCTGCGTCTGGTGATCGAGCAGGACGAGGTGACGGGCGCCTATGTCTACAAGACGGTCGATCGGCGCACCGGCGAGACCCTGCAGCAATTGCCGCGCGAGGAAGTGCTGCGGTTCAGGCAGGCGGAGCACTACGACCCCGGCGAGGTCTTCGACGGCCTGACCTGAAGGCGGCCCTCCGGCCAAGCCCGCCGCGGCGCGACGTCGCAGGCGAAACATGGTTTACGCGCGTTAACCATATTCTTACTCCCCGAGCCCTAGCGTCGCGGTCGACCTGCTCGGCCGCCGAATCGCGTTCCGAGCCTCATTGGCAAGAAACGCCGTTCGGAGACCGTGATGACGCTGAGCGTGAACACCAATCAGCCCGCGCTGATCGCCCTTCAGAATCTGAACAAGACCAACGACGAGATGTCGGGCGTCCAGACCCGCATCAACACCGGCCTGGCGATCTCCGGCGCCAAGGACAATGCGGCCGTCTGGTCGATCGCCCAGGAGCAGCGGTCCGACCGCTCGGCGCTGTCGGCGGTGAAGATGAGCCTGGACCGGGCCACGTCGATCGCCGACGTCGCCCTGGCGGCCGGCGAATCGGTCTCCGACCTGCTGACCCAGATGCGCGAGAAGGTGGTCGCGGCCAAGGACACCTCGCTGTCGACCTCGTCGCGGACGGCCTTGAACGCCGACTTCCAGGGCCTGCTGAAGAACCTGACCCAGGTGATCAACAGCGCCACCTTCGACGGCGCCAACATCCTGAACGGCACCGAAACCTTCAACATCACCTTCCTGGCCGACGCCGACGCGGTGACCTCGATCACCCTGAACCTGCAGAACCTGTCGCTGGGCGGCACGATCAACACCCTGACGGCGACCGACAGCATCAGCACCCAGACCCTGGCGGCCGGCGTGCTGACCCGCCTGGACGCGACGCTCAGCGCGGTCAACCAGGCCGTCGGCTCGATCGGCTCCCAGGCCAAGCAGATCGAGGCCCACAACACCTTCGTCTCCAAGCTCAGCGACGTGCTGGAGACCGGCGTGGGCAATCTGGTCGATGCCGACATGGCCAAGGAAAGCGCGCGGCTGCAGGCCCTGCAGGTCAAGCAGCAGCTCGGCGCCCAGGCCTTGTCGATCGCCAACCAGGCGCCGCAGATCATCCTTTCGCTGTTCGGTAGCGGCAGCTAGGCCTGGCGTCCGCGGGATAGTAGACTTCCCGAAACGCGGCTTGGGGGAAACGACTCGGCATGATCGACCTTCGTGATCTTACCGACGAGGACGAGGCGATCCTGTTCAAGTGGCGGGGCGAGCCCGAGGTCGACCGCTGGATGTCCGACGCGGCCTTTCCCAGCCACGAGGCGCACGCGGCCTGGTTCCAGGCGCTGCGCACCGATCCCGACATGCGCGGCTGGATGATCGTCCGTTCGGGCGAGCCGTCCGGCCTGCTGACCCTGACCGGCCTGCTCAGCCACCACCGCCGCGCCGGCTGGAACTGGTTCCTCGGCTCGGCCGAGGCGCGGGGCAGGGGCGTGGGCCGGGCGGCCCAGGTGCTGGGCCTGGACCGGGCGTTCGGCGAGCTGGGCCTGCACAAGGTGTTCGCCGAGGTGATGGCCGACAACGACGCCGCCCTGAAGGCGCAGGCCGCCTCGGGTTTCCGTCGCGAGGGCTATCTGCGCGGCCACGTGCTCAAGAACGGCGAACCGCGCGACGTGGTGCTGCTGGGCATGCTGGCCGAGGAGTGGCGCGAACTGGGCGGCGCCGTCCGGCGCTCGCTGACCGACGCCCACCTGATCGCCGCCTGATTCACACCTCTTAACGAAACGTCAGCGTTCATCGCCGACACTCCAACCAAGGGGCGTATTGCGCCTTGTCGGGACCTGCTGTGATCACTTTCGATTCCAGTCTTCTGCTCGGTTATTACCAGGCCAAGTCGGCAGGCCTGGCGGCGGGGACGGCTGGGTCGACGACCGGCTCGTCTTCATCGCTGCCGTCCTCCACCAGCAAGGCTGTGCCCAGCGCGCCCTGGACCGCGGTGACCACCGAGCCGAGCGACCTGGTCAAGGCCGCGCTCAATGGCCGCAAGTTCGTCGACGAAGGCGCGGCCCAGAACGCCGCCCCGACGATCAGCGGCGACTACAAGAAGCTGTTCGCCACCTACCAGGCGCTCAACACCCTGTCGGCGATCGCCAACCGCTCCAGCGAGAAGAACGTCACCGACAGCGAGATCAAGCGGCTGCAGGCCGTGTTCAGCAAGGGGCTGAACGACGTCAACAGCTACATCCAGAACCTCAGCACCGACGCCATGCGGGTCACCACCGGCGCGGTGATGAACAGCGACAAGTCCAGCGTCGGCGTGCCCAAGAGCAATTACGGTTACGTCACCAACACGATCTATAGCGGCCAGGTCGACGACGAGGTCCCCGCCTTCAAGGGCGCGGTCAGCTTCACCATGTCGGTGAAGAAGTTCGGAGTCTCGACCGACGTGACCATGGACCTGTCGCAGATGGGGACCACGCCCCGGACCATGTCCAATGTGGTCAGCTTCTTCAACGACCAGCTGGCCGCGGCGGGGTTCGACACCGAATTTGCGGTCGAGCGCACCGTCGGCCAGGAGCGCACCACCACGGTCAACGGCCAGACCGTCAAGCTGCCGGCCACCGGCGACGATTTCGCCCTGCGCATCCGCGGCGACTCCACCGAGGCCCTGACGTTCTCGGCCCCGACGCCCAAGCCCGCCGTCTACATCACCACCGCGGCCGGCAACCCCGATCCCGACAAGAACACCGCCACCGACGACGCGGTCATCGAGAATACCCTGACCAAGTACGGCCCGGGCACGGCGGGCACGGTGGGGACCAAGGTCTTCTCCGACACGCTGGAAGGGACGGTCTCGGCCGTCCACAAGACCATGACCGGCCCCGACGGCTCGCTCTATGTGCTGGCCGATGTCGACGGCACGACGAGCAGCCAGACGATCAAGGGCGACCAGGACGTCGCCCTGCTGAAATACGACTCGGCCGGCAAGCTGCTCTACGCCCGCACCCTGGGCGCGGCCGACACCGCCACCGGCTACAACATGGCCATTTCGGCCGACGGCCAGGTGGCGATCGCCGGCTCGGTCTCGGGCCTGATGTCGGGGGCGACCAACGGGCCGATCAATTCCGACAGCGCCGGCGCGGTCACCGACAGCTTCGTCACGCTCTATAACGCCCAGGGCGACGAGGCCTGGACGGTGCGCCGCGGCGGCATGCTGGAGGACCAGGCCACCGCCGTGGCGTTCGGCGCCGACGGGGTGGTCTATGTCGGCGGCCGCACCCAGTCCGACCTGCCGGGCTCGGCCACCGGCGCCACCCAGGGCGGCTATGACGCCTACCTGACCGGCTTCGCCACCGACATCACCGGCACGCCCAAGGCCCTGTTCACCACCCATTTCGGCGGCGCCGAGAACGACACCGTCTCGGGCATCGTCGTCAACGGCTCGCAGGTGGTGGTGGCCAGCAATGAAGGCAGCGAGGCGATGCTGCGCAGCTTCGATGTCGCCACCAGCGTCGTGACCGAGGACCGCACCGCCCTGAACGACAAGGAAGTCTGGGTCACCGCCCCGGTGACCTACACCAAGTCCGCGACCTTCACGGCCGGCGCCACCCGCGACCTCGGCTCGCTGAAGGGCGGCAATATCGCCGGCCTGGCGATCGACAACGGCCAGCTCTACATCGGCGGCTCCACCACCAACCCCGCCCTGGCGATCGGCAACAAGACCGCGGCGGCTTCCGGCGGCTCGGACGGTTTCGCCGCCCGTCTTTCGCTCGACCTCACCAGCACCGCCCAGGACGCCCTGGCCTATTACGGCGGGGCGGGCGACGACACCGTCACCGGCATGGCCGTGTCGAACGGCCAGGTTTGGCTGGTCGGCGCGGCCGGCAAGGACCTGGCGGGCCAGGCCACGGTCGGCGACAAGGACGGCTATGTCGCCCAGCTCGACGTCGCCGCCGGCACGGTGTCCTGGCAGCAGCGCCTGACCGGCAAGGACGGCTACGCCACCCCGACCTCGATCGCGGTCGACGCCTCGGGCTCCAGCGCCCTGGACCTTTTCGGCCTGCCGCGCGGCAAGATGGAGTTCGTCCAGTCCGACAAGATCGTCTCGGCCACCTCGGCCCGGGCCGGCGACACCTTCCAGATCCGCACCCGCGCCCGCGGAACCCTGACCACGATCAAGATCGACGCCAACGACACGCTCGACACCCTGGCCGACAAGGTTCGCAAGGCCTCGGGCTACGCCGCCAAGGTCGAGCTGGCCAGTTCCGGCAATTCCCGCAGCCTGCGGATCAGCCCGTCCCAGACCACCTCGACGGTCGAGATCCTGGCCGGCAAGGGCGGGACCGACGTGCTCAAGGCCCTTGGCCTGGCCCCCGGCGTGGTGCGCAACACCAAGACCGACCACGGCAAGACCATCTCGGCCGACGGCAAGGGGCCGATCTACGGCCTGTCGCTGAACACCGGCCTGGACCTGACCGACGAGGCCGGCCGCAAGGTCGCCGTGGCGGCGATGACCAAGGCCCTGTCGGCCGTGCGCACCGCCTATCGCGAGATGGCCGACACCGCCAACGGCGTCGTCGCCGACACGACGACCACCTCCGGCAAGACCGGCGGCACTGTGCCCTCCTATCTGACCAACCAGATCGCCAACTACCAGGCCGCGCTCGACCGATTGACCGGCTCCAGCTAGGAGCTATCGCGCCGGCCTGGGCGGCGTCGCCGTCGCTGGCGACCCTAGCCAGGGTCAAGGGCCTGAGGGCCTGAGGGCCTGAGGTTCGGCAGCGCGGTCGGGGCCGGTCCGATTGGCGTTCACCGGCTCGTTCGAGGATTCCCGCTATCACCAGCTGCTGGCCGACGAGTGCGGGGTGCGGTCCCCGAGAACGAGCTCAAATGGTACGTACTGCGGCCTGACGCCAAGACCTTCGCGTTCACGCGCCGACCGCATCGCCGTCTTCGCCGTACGGTCTTTTCCGACATCCTGGGCCGGGAGCAGACCCTGGACGCGGCCTTCCACGCCGCCCGCGCCGCCGCGCCTAGGCCCGGCTGGTCTATAACGACTGCATGGGCTGGGAAGCCGGCAACGAGGCGCATCGCGCCGAGGTGCTGCGGCTGCTGGAAGGCTTCCGCAAGTGCAGGACACCGGTCGACGCCTTGGGCGTGCAGAGCCATCTGGGAACCGAAGCGATCTTCGACCACTACCTGTTCGAGGCCAACGGCGACCCGGCGGCCCATATCCTGACCGATCGCAAGGGCGTGCTGGGCCCGCTGAGCCCGTGGCTGGCCCAAACGGTCCGCGCCTATCTGAAACGGGGCCCGGGCTGAGACCGAGGTTCCGCGTCCGGCTTCCAAACGGCGAACCTCGGGACCAACGGGCCGCCGATTCGTAAGGCGGCGCCGCCAACGCGATCAGCAAAGCCTTGGCCATTGGAATATTTCGTGCTGCCATCCCGCCGGGAAGGCTGGAAACCGGTGTCACCCATGGGCGCATCGTGCCTGTTCGTGCATCGGTAGCGGGGCCTGCCTCGGTAGAGTATGACGAAACCCAGCAACGATCGCCGCATGGACACCCATTGACCTCGCCCACGACCCCCCTGACGGACCCTGACGCCGCGAACCCGGAGACGGGCCTGGAAGGCGGTCGCAAGCGCGCCACCATCAACGACATCGCCCGCCTGGCCGGGGTGTCGAAAAAGACCGTCTCGCGGGTCATCAACCAGTCGCCGTTCGTCCGCGTCGAGACGCGCGAGCGCATCGAGGCGGTGATCGCCGAATGGGGCTACGCCCCCGATCCGCAGGCGCGGGGCCTGGCGTTCCGGCGCTCGTTCCTGATCGGCATGATCTACGACAACCCCAACCCGCAATATGTCGTCAACATGCAGCTGGGCCTGCTGGACGGCATCCGCGGCTCCGGGTTCGAGCTGGTGGTCCATCCCTGCGACCGTTCCAGCCCGACCTTCCTGCAGGACGTGCGCACCTTCGTCGAGCGCCAGAAGCTGTTCGGCGTCGTCCTGCCGCCGTCGGTGTCCGAAGACGAGCGGGTGGCCAAGCTGCTGCGCGAGATCGGCTGCGAATATATCCGCATCGCCTCGGTCGAGCTGGACAAGCCCGAGCACATGATCGTCGGCCACGACCGGCTGGGCAGCGCGGCGATGGGCGAGCACTTGGCCGCGCTGGGCCACGCCCGGATCGGCTTCATCAGCGGCCTGCCCAGCTTCCGCTCCTCGCACGAGCGGCGCGAGGGCTTCGAGAGCGGCCTGGCCAAGAGCGGCGTGCGGCTGGACCCGGCCTATGTGGTCCAGGGAGCCTACACCTTCGAATCCGGCCTGGCCTGTGGCGAGACCTTGCTGGCCATGGACCCGCGGCCGACCGCCATCTTCGCCGGCAACGACGAAATGGCCGCCGGCGTCCTGCAGGCGGCGCGCCGGGCGGGGCTGCAGGTGCCCGCCGACCTGACGGTGGTGGGCTTCGACGACTTCCAGATCGCCCAGGCCGTCTGGCCGCCCCTGACCACGATCCACATCCCGACCCGCGAGGTCGGCCGCATCGCCGCCGAGAAGCTGATCGGCGTCGAGGCGCGCGAAACGCGAGACCCCGGCGCCACCATCCCCTATCTTGTCGTCCGCGAGTCGTCCGGCCCCCCGCCCTCGGTTTAGGGTGAGACGGGCCGGAGTGGCTTGCACCGCACTCTGACACCGGTTACCAAGCGTCGAAACGGCCCGGAAGGTCGTCGGCGGATAAGGGAGTACAGCGACGCCATGGCTCGGCCTCTGGTATTTCACGAAGACCGCCTTTTCCCCGCCGACGAACGTACGCGCGGGATCGCCCGGACCCTGTACGGCCAGGTCAAGGACCTGCCGATCATCAGCCCGCACGGCCACACCGACCCGGCCTGGTTCGCGACCAATGCGCCGTTCGAGGACGCCACCGACCTGCTGTTGGCGCCCGACCATTACCTGTTCCGCATGCTCTATAGCCAGGGGATCTCGCTGGAGAGTCTGAAGGTGCGGTCCAAGGCCGGCGTTCCGGCTACCGATCCGCGCGCGGCCTGGCGGCTGCTGGCGGAGAACTTCCACCTGTTCCGCGGCACGCCGTCCTGGATCTGGCTGAACCACGTGTTCAGCAAGGTGTTCGGCTTCGAGGTGTTCCTCGGCGCCGACACCGCCGACCTCTATTTCGACCGCATCAACGAGGCGCTGGCCACCGACGCCTTCCGGCCGCGGGCCCTGTTCGACCGCTTCAACATCGAGACCCTGGCCACCACCGAGGGTCCGCAGGACAGCCTCAAGCATCACCACGCCATCCGCGACAGCGGCTGGGGCGGCCATGTGATCACCGCCTATCGCCCCGACGCGGTCATCGACTTCGAGGACGAGCGGTTCGGCCGGGCCTTCGAGCGCTTCGCCGAGGTCTCGGGCCAGGACGTCACCAGCTGGCGCGGCTATCTGGAGGGCCACCGGATTCGCCGCGCGGCCTTCATCGAGGCCGGCGCCACCTCCAGCGACCACGGCCATCCGACCGCCGCCACCGCCGACCTCAGCGAGACCGAGGCCGAGGCCCTGTTCCAGAGCCTGCTGAAGGGCGAGGTCACCCCGGCCAAGGCCGAGCTGTTCCGCGCCCAGATGCTGACCGAGATGGCCCGCATGAGCCTGGACGACGGCCTGGTCATGCAGATCCACCCCGGCTCGCACCGCAACCACAACGCCGCCCTGCTGGCCAGCCATGGCCGCGACAAGGGCGCCGACATCCCGATGCGCACCGAATATGTCGAGGCGCTGAAGCCGCTGCTGAGCCGGTTCGGCAACGATCCGCGCCTGTCGATCATCCTGTTCACCCTGGACGAGACCACCTACAGCCGCGAACTGGCCCCGCTGGCCGGCCACTATCCGGTGCTGAAGCTGGGTCCGTCCTGGTGGTTCCACGACAGCCCGGAGGGCATGATGCGGTTCCGCGAGCAGGTCACCGAGACCGCCGGCTTCTACAACACCGTCGGCTTCAACGACGACACCCGCGCCTTCCTGTCGATTCCGGCCCGCCACGACGTGGCCCGCCGGGTCGACAGCGCCTTCCTCGCCCGCATGGTCGCCGAGCACCGCATGGACGAGGTCGAGGCCGCCGAGCTGATCGTCGACCTGACCTACACCCTGCCCAAGAAGGCCTACAAGCTCGACCAACGGCCCGGCTGGGCGCGACCCGTCCAGCCGATCAAACACGCCGCCGAATAGATTTTCCGGAGTCCCCCGATGTTCGCCAAGACCTACCACGCCACCCACCCGGACATGATGTACGCGGTCAGCAACGACGACCTGCGCGACCGCTACCTGATGCAGGGCCTGTTCGCGGCCGACGAGATCGTGCTGCAGTACAACCACGCCGAACGCTTCGTGATCGGCGGCGCGGCCCCGGTCGGCAAGGGCGTCAGGCTGCCCGACCAGACCGAGCCGGCCTCGGCCGCCGGCCATCCGTTTCTGGAGCGGCGCGAGCTGGGCGCGATCAATGTCGGCGGCGGCCAGGGCCGGGTCACGGTCGACGGCGTCGTCTACGACATCGAGCCGCGCGACGGCATCTATGTGACCATGGGCGCCAAGGACGTGGTGTTCGAGAGCCTCGACGCCGCCAACCCGGCCCGCTTCTACCTGACCAGCCTGCCGGCCCACGCCGCCTTCGAGACCAAGAAGCTGGTGTTCGCCAACGCCATCCCGATGGAGCGCGGCGCGCTGGAGACCTCCAACGAGCGCACCATCTACCAGTACATCGTGCCGACCACCTGCAAGTCGGCCCAGCTGCTGCTGGGCATGACGGTGCTCAAGCCGGGCAGCGTCTGGAACACCATGCCGCCCCACCTGCACGATCGCCGCTCGGAGGCCTATTTCTACTTCGGCCTCGGCGAGAACGACCGGGTGTTCCACTACATGGGCGAGCCCGACGAGATGCGTCACATCGTGATCGCCAACGAGGAAGCCGTGATGAGCCCGCCGTGGTCGATCCACATGGGTTCGGGCACCTCGAACTACACCTTCATCTGGGCGATGGGCGGCGAGAACCTCGACTATACCGACATGAACGTGCTGGACATCTGCCAGCTGAAATAGGGGCGGGGGCCGCTCGACTTTTCTTCGGTTGTCATCCCGACCGTAGCGAAGCGAAGAGCCGGGACCCAGGGGCCGTGCGCACCGCCCCTGGGTCCCGGATCGGCCTTTCAGGCCGTCCGGGATGACAACTTTTGCAGAAAGCTTCGCACCATGGCCAACTCGTTCAGCCTCGAAGGCAAGGTCGCCCTCGTCACCGGCGCCAACACCGGTCTGGGCCAGGCGGTCGCCGTGGCCCTGGCCGAAGCCGGTGCGGACGTCGCCGCCGCCGGCCGCAGCGCCCCGACCGAAACCCAAGCCCTGGTCGAGGCCGCGGGCCGCCGGTTCCTGTCGATCCAGGCCGATTTCGGCTCGATCGAACCCGTCCAGCGGGTGATCGACGAGACCCTCGCCGCCTTCGGCAAGGTCGACATCCTGGTCAACAACGCCGGCATCATCCGCCGCGCCGACAGCATCGAGTTCAGCGAGGCCGACTGGGACGCGGTGATGGACACCAACCTGAAGGTCGTGTTCTTCCTAACCCAGGCCTTCGCCCGGCAGCTGCTCAAGCAGGGCGGGGCGGGCGGTTCGATCGGCAAGGTGATCAACATCGCCTCGCTGCTGTCGTTCCAGGGCGGCATCCGCGTGCCCAGCTACACGGCCAGCAAGAGCGGCCTGGCCGGCCTGACCAAGATCCTGGCCAACGAGTGGGCGTCCAAGGGCATCAATGTCAACGCCATCGCCCCCGGCTATTTCGACACCAACAACACCGAGGCCCTGCGCAACGACGCCGACCGTAACGCCTCGATCCTGGCCCGGATTCCGGCCGGACGCTGGGGCCAGCCGGGCGACCTGGGCGGGGCGGCGGTGTTCCTGGCCTCGGCGGCCGCCGACTACGTCCAGGGCATCACCTTGCCCGTCGATGGCGGCTGGCTGGCCCGCTAAGGCAAAAATCCGCGCAAAAGCCTTTTTGGTACCGGAACCATTGCGTAGGCCGTCTGGTCGCGCCGATCAAAGCGCGCTAAGGGCGCCGCTGCGTCAGCAAGGGTCCCGGGCCCGCCTGGCGTTTCGGACGTTTCCTTCCTGATCGGCCGGCGCGAGGTCGCGGCGGCCGCGGAGCTTCGCGCATGCGCAACCCCCTGTCGCTCGCCGCCCTGTCGCCCGGGGGCGACCGCCCCACCAGCCGCCACGTGCGCCAGAACGCCAGTCTACTCAGCGACCTGCTGAACGAGGCGATCGCCTATCTCGACGGCGAGGACGCCGCCCGGCTGGTCGCCACCGCCCGCAAGGCCGCCTCGCAGGAGACTCCGGACGGCGAGGCCGCGCGGCTGGACCACTTGTTCGCCGACCTGTCGAGCGAGCAGGCGATCTTCCTGGCCCGGGCCCTGGCCAGCCATTCGATGCTGGCCAATATCGGCGAGGACGTCGCCGGCCGCCGCCGCCACGCCGAGGGCGACGCCCAGCCCGGCGACGCGCGCCCGCGCACCCTGGTCGACGCCGTAAAGGCGCTGGTCGCCCAGGGCAAGTCGCCGGAGGACCTGACCAAGGTCCTGGCGGCCATGAACGTGGTGCCGGTGCTGACCGCCCACCCGACCGAGGTTCGCCGCCGCAGCATGGTCGACCGCGAGACCGAGATCTCGCGGCTGATGGCCCTGCGCCGCCACCACCTGCCGCCGGACCTCGACGCCGAGATCCGCGAGAACCTGTTCCGCGAGATCGCCCTGATGTGGCGCACCCGGCTCTATCGCCCCGAGCGGATCACCGTGAAGGACGAGATCCGCAACGCCCTGTCGATCGTCCGCACCTCGATCCTGCCGGCGATCATCGACCTCTATGGCGACTGGTCGCGGCAGGTCGGCGCCCATGGCCAGATGGCCCCGCTGTTGAAGATGGGCTCGTGGCTGGGCGGCGACCGCGACGGCCACCCCGGCGTCAATGGCGACACCCTGAAGCTGGCCCTGGCCTCGCAATCGCGGGTGATCCTCGACTGGTACGCCGGCGAGGTGCGCAAGCTGTGGTCGAACCTGGCGGTGTCCACGGCCTATGTGCCGGTGTCCGAAGAGCTGCTGGCCCTGGCCGCCCAGACCAAGGATCCGTCCGTTCACCGCCTGGACGAGCCCTATCGCCTGGCGCTGGAGCTGATCTTCGACCGTCTCTCGGCGGTGTCGCAGAAGCTGACCAACCAGTGGGTGGCCTTCGCCACCGCCCGCACCGACGTCGAGCCCTACGGCCATCCGGACGCCTTCGTCGCCGACCTGAAGATCGTCATCGACAGCCTGGAGCGCAACGGCGGCGAGCGGCTGGTGGGCTCGGCCCTGCGCACCTTGGTCGAGGTGGCCCAGGCCTGCGGCTTCCACCTGATGAGCCTGGACCTGCGCCAGAACGCCGACGTCCACGAGCGCACTCTGCACGAGCTGTTCCAGCGGGCCGGCACCGGCGTGAAGTACCTGGACCTCGACGAGGAGGCCCGGTCCAAGCTGCTGATCGGCGAGCTGTCGCACCAGCGGCCGCTGGTCTCGCCGTTCACCGCCTATGGCGAGGAGACGACGCGCGAGTTGGCGACCATGGAGGCCGCCGCCCAGGCGGTGCGCGACTACGGCCACGGCTGCATCGGCGCCTATGTGATCTCCAAGTCCGCGACCCTGTCGGACATCCTCGAGCCGCTGGTGCTGCTCAAGCAGGTCGGCCTGGTCTGGGGCGGGGCGGCGCCGCGGGCGTCGGTCAAGATCAGCCCGCTGTTCGAGACCATCGGCGACCTGGAGAACGGCCCGCGGGTGCTGCGCCAATGGCTGGAGCTGCCGCTGAGCCGCACCATTCTCGGCGACCGGCCGGTGCAGGAGATCATGCTCGGCTATTCCGACAGCAACAAGGACGGCGGCTACGTGGCCAGCCGTCGGGGCGTGGCGCGCGGCGCCTCGGCCCTGGCCTTCGAGGCCGAGCGAATGGGCGTGGGGCTTCAACTGTTCCACGGCCGCGGCGGCAGCGTCGGGCGGGGCGGGGGGCCGGCCGCCGAGGCCGTGCTGGCCCAGCCGGCCGGCACCGTCCAGGGCCGCATCCGCATGACCGAGCAGGGCGAGATGATCGCCCGCCGGTTCGGCGACCAGCCCACCGCCCGCCGCAACCTCGACGGCCTGGCCGCCGCGGTGCTGATGGCCAGCGAGCGGCCGGTCCATCGTCCCGATCCCAAGATCGAGGCGGCCATGACCGCCCTGGCTGAGGCCTCGTTCCACGGCTTCCGGGCCCTGGTCTATGACGACCCGGCCTTCGAGGACTTCTTCTGGTCGGCCACCCCGATCGGCGAGATCGTCGGGCTCAACATCGGCAGCCGTCCGGCCAGCCGCACCGCCAGCCGCAAGATCGAGGACCTGCGGGCCATCCCCTGGGTGTTCAGCTGGTCGCAGGCCCGGTTCATGCTGCCGGGCTGGTACGGCTTCGCGGCGGGCGTCGAGCGGGCAGGGCTCTCCACCCAGCAGTTGCAGGATCTGGCCGGCGGCTTCGACTTCTTCGCCTCGCTGCTGTCGAACATGGAGCTGGCCCTGGCCCAGAGCCACATGGGCATCGCCGCCCGCTACGTGGCCCTGTCGCCCGACAAGGCCGACGCCCAGCGGATCTTCGACACCATCCAGCGCGAGCATGACGCCGCCAGCCGGATCGCCCTGGCTATCCGCGACGGCGGAGCCTTGCTCGACAACCAGCCGGAGCTGGCCGAGTCGGTGGCCCTGGCCGGGCTGTCGGTCGATCCGCTCAATCACCTGCAGCTGGAGCTGCTGGCCCGCCGCCGGGCCGGCGACCAGGACGAGAACCTGCGGCTCGCCATTCAGCTGACCGTGGCCGGCATCGCCGCGGGCCTGCGCAACACGGGCTGAGCGTCACGCCAAAGCATCCACGGGCCTTCCCTTTCTCCTGAGGGAAGGGGCTGAGATGGAAGCGATCCCGGAGAGGTCGCGGAGTCCGGATTGAGGGCGGATGGACGGCGTGATCGCGCCGCCTGGCCGCTCGTGCAACGGCCGCTGCGCGCGGGGTTGTTCGGTCTTCAGGCGGTCGACGCGCGATGCGCCTTTCCTCTGATTGCGGGTTGATCATCCTGTCCCAACAGGTATGTTGCACGCGAGGGTAGCGGCGAAGTGCCGGCACTACCTATCGCCCGTACAGTCAGGCTTTGCGTAACGACGGTTTGTCGTTGTCAGACACTTTCGCGCGGGTCGCCCGACGCTCCCGTCATCGTGACGGGAGGTCCGAATGGTCGCCGCCGTCAGGGATGCGAGCGCCATGGGACCTCCTGGAGGTCAGTCCTCGACAGCAGAGTGGGATCCCGGTTCGCGGGCCCAATCGCGATTGAACGAACTGTTCAAGCGCTACCGCTCGGGTGTCGGCGATTGCCTTGAGCCGATCGTCCGCGAATATAACCCGGTCATGCTTGAGGCTGGGCAGGGCGAGTATCGCAAGATGCTCGAACTCAGCGCCAAGATGAACGTAGTCGGCCACGCCTGCACTGAAATCGGCGGCTTCGACTACGACGAGCGCCGGCACATGATCGGCAGCCTGTTCGGCGCCTGTTGCTTCCTGGCCGACAGCTTCATCGACGACTTCGGCGAGGAGGCCACCCGCGACTACGTCAAACGGCTCGGCGCGCTGCTCACCGACGGCTGGTTCGACCCGAGGACCGACCGCGAACGGCTGTTCTTCGTGATCGCCGCGCGGCTGTTCGCCCAGCGCGACGTCCTCCACCCCATCGTCCGCCAGTCGGTGCTGCAGCTCTACATGGCCCAGAAGGAGGACGTGGACCTCCGGGCCACCCGCAAGACCGTCGGCGGCCGGCTCACCCGCGGCCAGCTCGGCACCCTGAAACGCTGCGCCCGCAACCGCAGCGGCCACGCCATTCTCGTGCTCTCGGCCTTCCTGCTGCCGGAGCTGCCGCTGAGTTATCTGGCCCGCCTGTTCTCGGCCGGCGCCCTGATCATGTACATCGACGACCACGGGGACTGCTGGTCCGATCTCAAGGACAACCGGCTCACCTTCATGAACCAGGTGAGTCGTCCCGAACGCACCCTGAAGCGCCTGTTCCACACCCATATCCGCCAGCTGGGGTCCGGTCTGCCGGACGGGGACGGGCGCGACCTGCTGATCGCCTTTCTCACCCGCTATTACCTCACGCGGATGGAGAAGCACCGGCAGCAGCGCGTGAAGGGGGCTTCCGCCTGGGCGATCTATGAGTGAGCGCATGTCCTTCTCCCGTGCGGCCTTGGTCGACACGCTGGGTCTCGGGATCCAGGAGCTGCACGCTTCGGGTCAGCTGCCTGGCGACCAGCCGCTGCTGCGGATCGACAATCGCGAGCGGGCGCGGGAAGCGCCATTCCAGTTCGACGCCGCCCGGGGGCATCTGCATCGCACCGGCTGCCGGGCCATTCCGCCCGGCTCGGACTCGGCGCTCTACGCCGTGTGGGAGGTCAAGGCCGAGGATCCGGCCCTGGGATGCTCGCGCTGCAATCCGATCGACCCATCGCCCGCCGCGGAGCCCGAAGCCGGCCCGCAGGTCGAGGCCGGGCCCCAGGTCGACGCGAAACCCCAGGCCGGCGCGCAGGCCGAGGCGAAAAACGCCGGAGGCCGGCCGCAGGATGACCACACGGTGGACCTGCTCTACGGCTTTTTGTCGATCGTCACTCAGTTTGGCGGCGTATTGCGCGAGCGTGGCCAGGAATATCGCAGAAGCCGCGCCGGGGCGGCGGCGGGCGCGCGCTTCGAGAAGATCTACGCCGAGGTCAACGAGGGCGAGCGGCGCGTTCTGGACGTGCTGACCTCCTCCCTCGACACCCTCGCCGTCGCGCTCCGCGAGATCGAGGGCGGTCTCAACAGCGAGCGGTCGCACGAAGCGTCGTAGGGGAAGGACGGACATGCCGAGGATCGTGATCACGCTGCACCTGGGACCGATGGTGAAGATCGACATCGAAGGCTCCAGCTGTCCCGAGATCGCCGAGGCGCTGGCCGGCTTCGAACGCCTCAACGAAACGGTCGACAGCATGTTTTCGGACCTCGCCCGCCGCGTCTTCCCGGATGGCGTGCCGACCGGCGAGGGGGAAGCGTCATGACCCGCAGGCGGATCGAACTGGCGGCCCATCCCGAGCTCGCGGCCCGGGTGCGGATGAAGCCCTTCCAGTTTGAGGTCGACGGCCGCGGCGCGTTCGAGGTGTCCCTGGGCGACGTCCACCTGCATTTCGACGAGATCCCCGTCCATCTGCGGATCCCGTTCCTGAGCCGACGGGTGCTGGCCGGCTCGATCGGCCCGTTCGGGGTGCGGATGAAGCCGGTGGAGGCGCGCGTCCGGGCCGTGGAGGTCGCCACCCGCGGCGTTCTGGGCGGCGAGGAGTCCGGGCTGGATCTTGATCTCGACGGCGCCTTCCGAGCGTCCGTCGAGATCTGCGACGACACCAGCGATGAGTCGGCCGAATGACGCGCCGCCACCATCACCATCCAGGGCGGCGTCACGAGGTAGTCACCGACGTCCGCCGCCAGATCGTCTGCCGTCATCAGGTGGAGATCGAGGTGTGGCCGCCCCGCGCCGAGGTCCATTTCCGCGACGACTGGACCGCCAATCCCGCCACGGCCCAGGTCCGCTTCGAGGCCCAGGTCTACAACTCGGCCCAGGGGCACACCTGGGAGGTGCGCGATATCGACGGCGGGCCGGGGCAGGGGACCATCGACGCCTCGGGTCTGTACCGCGCGCCGCCCAAGGGCGTGCTCGCCAGCGGGGCGACCGAACTGGTGGTGGCGACCTCCCGCGAGCATCCGCTGCGCAAAGCCTTCGCCTGGGTGACCCTGGTCGGGCTCGGCCCGCGACCGGTCCAGGCGGCGGAGGTGGCCGTGTTCCCGCGACGGGTGAACCTCTATTACCGCAACGGCGCCAACAACAACCTGATTGACGACTGCAACAAGCAGCGCCAGTTCGAGGCGACGGTCTTCAATACCGGCGTTCAGGTGGAATGGCTGGTGAACGGCGTCCTGCAGGGCGTGGTCGGGCCGTGGTTCCTCTATCAGGCTCCGGCGAGCGGCGGGGCGGCGGTGGTCACGGTGCGGGCGCGGCTTCTGGGCGATCCGGGCGTGTTCGCCGACGCCAAGGTTTCACAACTCAACTACGATTGGCCGGGCGTCTGACGCCCCGTCGCGCCTTGGAGGGCCGGCATGGACATAGACCTTAAGTCTACCCACTTCACCGAGGCGCTCCCGGTCGCCCCTCTGACGATCACGCCGCTGACCGTCACGCCGATCGCCGTGCACCTCAAGGAGCTCAACCAGGTCGCGCCGCTGTCGGTGGAGTCGCTCAGGGTCGACCATGTGCGCCACGTCGATCCGCTGCGGATCGAGCAACTGAACATCTCCAGCCTGCCGACCGTAAACCTGACGATGAGCCAGCTGCCGGCGCTGGACATCAATGTTCGGCGCGTGCCGCCGGTGCCGATTTCCA
Source organism: Caulobacter sp. LARHSG274 (assembly GCF_052871235.1). Lineage (NCBI taxonomy): Bacteria > Pseudomonadati > Pseudomonadota > Alphaproteobacteria > Caulobacterales > Caulobacteraceae > Caulobacter > Caulobacter sp. LARHSG274. The sequence goes on from NZ_JBIXJO010000012.1 coordinate 103,542, forward strand.
TCCAGCAGCAGTTCGAGATGACGTCGGACTACGCCATGGTCGCCCGGGTCTTCGGCCTGCCGCTGATGCGCCTGGCGCTCTCCGGCCGGACCACCATCACGCCGAAGGACTGCGCCCGCCGCGAACGGTCCAAGAGTCACGAGCGCAGCTTCCCGGACGTGGCGGCCATCGGCAGTCCCGGCATCCCGAGCCGCGCGGTCGAGACCTGTGTCCAGACGGTGAACTGTCGGGCGCCGACGCCGCAGCGCCGTCACAGCGTCAGCCCCGGCGCGCCCCGCGTCGGCTTCTCGCTGCAGCAGGCCGAGGCGCGCGCCCCGGCGGCCGGCGGCGCCGTGAACGGAGGTTGAGGATGGGCCATCACAGCTCACGCCTGGTCACGCTGGGCGAGAACCTCGCCGCCCTGGCGGAGACGGGCGGCCTCGCCGCCATCATGCTGGGCTCGCTGGCCCGCGCGGTGATCGGCGCGCCCTTCCGGGAGTCGCATGGCGGCTGCGGCTGCGGGCCGGTCCAGCGGCGCGATCGCTGCTGCTACGAGCCGCCGATCCACCGTTGCGGGGGCTGTTGAGATGCCGGTCGAGACCTCTTCCGGGAAAGTTGGCGCCGATGCCGTGGACAAGCCGCCCGGGCCTGTCGCGGGCGTGGAGCTGCGCGAGCGGCTGGACCAGATGGGGACCATTCTGGCCAAGGGACTCGATCTCGCCGAGGCCGGCGTCAGCCTGGGGGCGACCATCCTCAACCGCGTGAGCCTGGCGGCGCAGCAGAAGATCCGCGAGGGCCTCGACGCCGCCGGCCAGCCGCCACCGGCGCCGCCCGGCGCCGCGCCGGAGGAACCGGTCGAGCCGGACGAAGCCGAAGCCGCCTATGGGCTGTCCAACCGCTTGCCGCTGACGCCGGGCGGGGAGGTGAGCATCTCGTTCTCGGTCAACAACGACTCGATGACCGAAGTCCGGAAGGTGGAGTTCAAGGTGCAGGGCTTCGCCGGTGAAACCCGCCGGGCGGCGATCGACGCCGCCGTCTTCGCCGTCAAGCCCGCGCAAAAGACCATCGCACCGGTCGATTTCGAAAAATTCGTCCTGAAGGGCGTCGTGCCCGAGACCATTCCCCCTGACGTCTATCGCGGCGTCGTGGTGGTTCGCTCGGACAAGGACCTCTTCATCCCCGTCGTCCTGGTGGTGACCCCGCCTTGAGGTGAGCCGCGCATGAGCACGCTCTATGACGTCATCGTGGTGGGGGCCGGCGCCGGGGGATCGGCCGCCGCCAGCCTATTGGCGCGTCAGGGCGCCGACGTCCTGCTGCTCGACAAGTCCGCCCCGCCGCGGGACACCGTCCGCTGCGACGGGCTGATGCCCCAGGGGGTCTACTGGCTCGATCGGCTGGGCTGCGCGCCCGAGGTGGTGGCCGAGGCCCGAGGCTGCATCAAGAGCTGCGATCTCTACCTCGAGGGCGATCATCTGTTGACCGGCCGCTTTCCCGACGACACCGCCTATCCGGATTTCGCCCTCCTGGTGTTGCGTTGCCGGTTCAACGAGATCCTGCAGGCTCATGCGGTGAGCTCGGGCGCCCGCTTCGAGGGCGGGACGTTGGTCCGCGGCGTGGCGTGGGAAGGGGACGGGGTCCGTGTCTTCGCCGACGCCGACGGCAAGGCCGTCGAGCACCGCGCGCGCATTGTCATCGGCGCCGACGGGCCGAGCTCCGCCGTGTCGCGGTCGATCGGCAACAGCCTGAAGGACGGGGTGCTGGGATTGTCGGTGCGCACGACCTATGCCGGGGTGAAGTGCGACGCCGGCATTCGGGTCTATTTCAATCGCGATCTCTTCCCAAGCTATGGCTGGATGTTCATCGACGAGCATCAGAGCGCCTGCGTCGGCGTAGGCTGCGCGGTCGATCCCAAGTTCCCGCCGGCCGACAATCTGGGCCCGGCGCTCCGGCAGTTCATCGACACGGATCTGAAGGCGGCGCTGGACGGCGCTCGGCGGATCGGGCCGTTCTCCGGCGGCATCGCCCCGCATTTCAGGCCCAAGGCCATGGTCGCCGACGGCGTGCTCCTGATCGGCGACGCGGCCGGCCAGGCCGACCCGCTCAATCGCGGCGGCATCCACACGGCGATCGAGAGCGCCTTCTACGCGGCCGACGCCTGTCGCCTGGCGCTGGAGGCCGGCGACTTCTCCCGCGCCGGGCTGGCCCGCTATCAGGCGCTGTGGAGCACGCACAGCGAGTCTGACTGGCGCACTTCCGAGATCTTCATGTCGCTGGCCAAGAACCCGGGCCTCAAAGACTTGGCGCTGTTCCTGCTGCAACAGGTCGGGACCCTGGGCGAGGCCGATCCGCGGTTCGCCGGCTTCGCCAGCGGCGTCTTCAGCGGCGTGGTCTCGCAGTCCAGTTGGCTGAGCGCGCGCGCCCTCTACCAGGCGGCGCCCAAGGACCTTGGGACCTGGGCGACCCTGCTCCGCGAGAACAGCAGCACCAGGTCCAGCGCCACGGCCGGAGCCGTGCGGCTCCTGAGCGCGGCCGTCGCCAGCGCGGCTCGCAGCGGCGCCGGGTTGGCGCGCAAGCCTGCCGCCTCGCTCGACTGGGCGCTCGAAGTCCTCACCAAAACCATCACCCTGGCCGACCGGCGCTTCTCGACGCCCCACGCGTCGGCGTCGTCGCTGGGCACGTGAAACCGCAGGAAAGGTCCGCACCATGTCGTCACTCTTCGATTCCGTCCGAAACCTCGTCCATGACACCGCCCAGGGTCTGATCGACGCCGACGTCACGACCAAGGTGTCGGACATGTACGCGGGTTTCCTCAGCGCCGGCCTGGGGGTGGCCAACGACACCCTGAAGGTCGTGCGCGACATCACCGCCCCGCCGCCGCCCGCCCCGCCGGGACCCTGAACGCCACATCCCCGTCGGCCCAAGGAGATCGTCATGTACACGGGACACTGGAGTCATTGCGGCGGTCATCAGCCGCCCAGTCACCATTACACCGACCCTGCCATGTTGCTCGCCCGCGAGATCGACGTCGACACCGCCACCCCCTCCAAGGACGGCCTGGTCGGCGGCGCGCGGCCGGTCTTCCTGTCTCTTGAGTATCTGGTGGACGCCGGGGCGGCTTCGCCCACCGTGAAAGTGACCACGGCCGCGGGCGGCTCCAGCGCCACCTGGAGCGACGATGCGCCGGCCGAAGGCTACACCGTACGCCAGGCGGTCCTGAGCGCTGCGCCGGGGACCAAGGTCACCGTGGCGGTGAACAATGCGATCGCTCGCCTGAGATGGTGCGAACTCGTCTGCTGCTGAGATTTCCCCCCGATGGGCCCGCACGCGGGCGCGAATGGAGACACGTCATGAGTACAGCCCAGTACGCCAGGTCAGCCGGGCCTCGGATGCTGCCGTTCGCGTCCCCCGCCCACGGGCACGGTCCAGGGGTCTGCAAGTCCTGCGGCTGCGAGTCCGCAGAGTGCCGCTGCGGTTGCCGGCAGTGCCGCAAGGAGGCCAAGGAAATCACCTACACGGCCGACGCCAAGGCCTCCGGCGACAATGTCGCAGGAAGCCTCGCCGCCGCCCACCTGGCCCAGCCGGCCGGTGCGAACGCGGCGGCGAATCCTTCCACGGTCAAGCCCGCCACTGCCTTCGTCGGCGGCGGTTGCTGCGTGCATATTTCGCTGGAGTACGCCCCGATCACCGCCACGGTCCAGTCGATCGTGGCCATCATGGTTCGCGACACGGAGGGGACGGTGATGCTCTGGGAGAAGATCGACCCTCCGGGGACCCATTACCAGGTCAAGGAGAACGTGGTCACCACCAAGCCCGGCGCCACCATCCTGCTGTTCGCCGTCAACGCGACCGTCAGGGCGCGCTGGTGCGAAGTGTTCAGCTGCTAGGATCAGGGAGAAATCACCATGGCGAGCGATACTCCATCCACGCCGGCCGCCGGCCCGAACAAGGCGCAGGCGGAGTTCGACAAATACGCCCGGCGCCGGAAGGCGCAGGCGGAGTCCGGCGTGTCGGCGCCCGGGTCGGCGGCGACCGGCGGTCCAAAGGTCGCCGCCTCGGGCTCCTTTTCGGGCGGGACCCTCAGCTGGGCCGTGCCGCTCGGCGTGGGCATGGCGCCGGCCTACCCCGGCGGGCCGGGCATGGGGCCGGGCGGTCAGGATCCCGGCGGCGGCGGCCTGATCGCCGGCATTGGAACCACGGCCCGGCTCGGCGTCGACCTCCTGAACGCGGCGCTGTTCAGCGGCGTGAAGATCCTGGGAGGCTTCACGGGCGCCTACGACCACGGCCGCCATGAGGACTGTGGCTGCGGGTCCGGATATGCCTGCGGGAGCTGCTGCGAGCCGTCGTGCTGCGAGCCGGACTGCTGTGGCTGCGAGAGCTGCCACCCCGGCGTGGGGAGCTGCTGTTAAGCCGTCACCTTGGGCGGGGTCGGATCGGCGAGCGGCCCGCTGGAGGGGTGGGCCGCGTCCCGCAGGCGATCGAAGTAGATCCTGAACCAGGGGGTATAGTTCGACGGGCGCAGGCCCATGTCCTGCGCGATCCAGGCCGGATCGCGCCAAGCCCAGTTCATGGCCTCGCAGGGATCCGCGACGGGATCGGCCTCATGGCGGCCCAGGAAGACGTGAGCGATCTCGTTCTCAGTCAGGCCGGCGCAGACATCCGCCGTGTATCGCACCTGTGAGAGCAGGCGGAGAGGGCACCGAATGCCCATCTCCTCCCACAAGCGACGATCCGCGGCGGCGATCGTCGTCTCGCCCGGCCTGGGGTGGCCGCAGCAGGCGTTGCTCCAGAGCGCGCCCGAGTGATACTTGTCGGCGGCGCGTTGCTGAAGGAGCCATCTTCCTTCACGGTCCACGACCAGCACCGATACGGCCCGATGCAGGCTGCCGAGACGGTGGGCGAGCAGCTTCTCTTCCGATCCAAGTGCGCGATCGGCTTCATCCACCAGGATGACCTGCTCGTCGGTCACGCTTCAGGACGCCACGGAGACTGCGGGGCGGCCGCACAATGCGCCGTCGATCCCGTCCTGGTCTGCTCTTCCGCCATCCCTCTGCTCCGAACTCGCCCTGCGATCGAACGAGCGTTGTGTCCTGGCTGGGCGCAACCCATGCGCTCAGGAACCATGTTCTGAAACCGACGTGAATTCAAGCCCTCCGGCGACGCTTCGCCGTGAAGACAGCGCCCGGACGACAGGAATTGGGCCAATGATCCCAAGTATCATCGGCCTTGTCGAGCACACGCGGTGCTCCACCGGCGGCGCGACCTTGCCGCGGCGCAGGAAGAGATCGTCAGATCGTGGATCCAGTATTGAGTCTCCGCATCGACCGCAGCGTGAACGTCAGCCGGTCACCTGCGCGCCGGCGGGGGGCCGCCGCTGTTTTCAGCGCCCTTGCACAAGGCGTCGCTCCGGAGTAAATTCCTGATGACACCGGTGACAAAGTGGCCAGGCCATTCTGCCGCCGGTCTCATGACGTTTCGGACCGCCTACCGGTCCCAAGCGTCTTGCGGCTCTCTTTGAGTTCGCCCCTGCGCAAACTTGGGCGTCGGGCCTTGGCCCGGCGCCCTTTATTTGAAGCGACTTCGCCGCAACAACGCGCGCGGGCGGGATGGAAACCAGGAACGACAGGGAAGACAGCCACGGAATTGACGTTGGGGGAGCCTCGGGTGTGGCGTCCGCCCGCGACGCGGTCTAAACGATCGCCCAGCGCCGATCGCGGCGAAATCTTCCCCGCGCGGGGGTCCAGGCGGCGCCCGACGCAAGATCGATCCTTTGAGGAGCAGTACCGATGGTGAAAGACCGCATGGCCGTGCTGACGGCGCTGATGGACCAGGGCGTCATCCCGGTCTTTTATCACCCCGACGTCGAGGTCTGTAAGAAGGTGATCCAGGCCTGCGCCGACGGCGGCGCGCCTTGCATCGAGTTCACCAACCGCGGCGACTTCGCCAGCCACGTGTTCTACGAGGTCACCAAGCATTTCGCCTCGGCCGACCCGCGGGTGATCATGGGCGTCGGCTCGATCGTCGACGCGCCCACCGCCGGCATCTACATCGCCAACGGCGCCAAGTTCGTGGTCGGCCCGATCCTCAACGCCGACGTCGCCAAGGTCTGCAACCGCCGCAAGATCCCTTATTCGCCCGGCTGCGGCTCGGCCTCGGAAATCTCCTACGCCGAGGAGCTGGGCTGCGAGATCGTCAAGGTGTTCCCCGGCTCGTCGGTCGGCGGCCCGGACTTCGTCAAGGCGGTGCTGGGCCCGATGCCCTGGACCCGGATCATGCCGACCGGCGGGGTCGATCCCGACGAGGCCTCGGTCAAGAAGTGGTTCGGCGCGGGCATCGTCGCCGCCGGCATGGGCTCCAAGCTGATCACCCAGGAAATGCTCGACGCCCAGGACTACGACGGCATCAGCAAGAAGGTCCGCGAGACGGTGGACCTGATCAAGAAAGTTCGAGGAAAGGCCTAACTCCCTATGACTGACTCGGTTCTCGATATCCGCCCGGCTTCGGAGACGAAGTGGGACTGCGCCAGCTTCGGCGAGGTGATGCTGCGCTTCGACCCCGGCTTCGGCCGGGTGCGCAACGCCCGGCAGTTCAACGTCTGGGAAGGCGGCGGCGAGTACAATGTCGCCCGCGCCTTCCGCAAGTGCTGGGGCAAGCGCTCGACCGTGGTCACGGCCCTGCCGGAGAACGACCTGGGCTGGCTGGTCGAGGACCTGATCATGCAGGGCGGGGTCGACACCAGCCACCTGATCTGGCGCGACTTCGACGGCTTGGGCCGCAACACTCGGGTCGGGCTGAACTTCACCGAAAAGGGCTTCGGCGTTCGCCCCGCTTTGGGCTGCAGCGACCGCGGCCATTCGGCCGCCTCGCAGATCCGCCCCGGCGAGGTGAACTGGGAAAAGCTGTTCGGCGAGGAAGGCGTGCGCTGGTTCCACACCGGCGGCATCTTCGCGGCCCTGGCCAGCAACACCGCCGAGGCCGTGATCGAGGCGGTCGAGGTCGCCCGCAAGTACGGCACGGTGGTGTCCTACGACCTCAACTACCGCGCCTCCCTGTGGAAGTCGCAGGGCGGCAAGGCGGGAGCCCAGAAGGTCAACCGCCACATCGCCCAGTATGTCGACGTGATGATCGGCAACGAGGAGGACTTCACCGCCTGCCTGGGCTTCGAGGTCGAGGGCCTGGACGAGCACATCAGTTCGATCGACCCGGCCAACTTCAAGAAGATGATCCAGACCGCGGTCAGCCAGTTCCCGAACTTCAAGGTCGCGGCGACCACCCTGCGCAACGCCAAGACCGCCTCGATCAACGACTGGTCGGCGATCCTCTATGCCGGGGGCGAGTTCTACCAGTCGATGATGCGCGAGAACCTGGAGATCTACGACCGGGTCGGCGGCGGCGACGGCTTCGCCTCCGGCCTGGCCTACGGCTTCATGGAGGGCAAGGGGCCCCAGGCCGCCGTCGAGTACGGCGCGGCCCACGGCGCCCTGGCCATGACCACCCCCGGCGACACCTCGATGGTCCGCGCCGCCGAGGTCGAGGCGGTGATGAAGGGCAAGGGCGCGCGGGTCATCCGCTAGCCTCGGTCCTGTCGCTCAAGGCAGAGCCCCCGGTCGCAAGGCCGGGGGCTTTTTGCTGGGCGGGACGGGGAGGGCGCTGGCCGCGATTCTCCGGCTTGGCGGCGACGGCGAACGGACGGGATCGGATTTCGTATCCAAAAATGGCCGCGATCGAGAATTTTCCACGACCGCGTTTTATCGCCGATTGATTTAGGCGGCTCGGCGCTGATTTGTCAGTTTCAATGTAAATGTCGACCTTTCGGCGTCGATATTTGGCCGATTAGACCTAATGTGCCTTGTAGACTACAGTCTATATAGCCGAATTGGCTGTAGAAGGCTGGGATAACGCCATTCTGTCAGTTCGAATATATACAAAGATTTACAATTCGTCCAAAAATGAGACATTTACATTGCTGGAGGTGGGTAAATTAACCATAGGTGTGCAATCGGTCCGGTATTGTGGATGTATAACAACGAAGAATATATTCCGTATGAGTTAAGTGGACGGGTTGCTATAAATTTGATCTGAATGATGGTCGCTCAGATAAGCATCTCGAAAGCCGTGGGTCGCGCAACGCTTGAGGGCGCGCAGTCTCATTGATCTGTATATATTGCGCGTGGGGGATCTTTGGCTATCATATTATAAATCGGGCTACCGTTGCCGTAAAAATGGCCGAGCTCGCCGAACCATCCAAGCTATGCAGTTTTCCAGAAACGTTGGTTTCAGTTTCGGGCGGTTTGTCTCTCTTAGACTTCACCTTTGGGCGTCGGGGGCGTTTTTATCCTCCAGCTTCTGCTGAGGGCGTGGCCATGTTATTGTGTCATAAAAGAGGTATTGACCTATAGGTTCGAGAGTTGCTGTGTGCGAAGCATAGGTGTACTTTATTTTCGAAGATTATAGCTGATGATATCGCTATCATTAGCCCTTACTTGGCTTCAATCTTAACCGGTTGTTAAGATATTCGGCCGTTCGCTCGCTTCCATATGCCACCTAGGCGGGAAGTTGATGGCGTTTCCGGGGCAAAAAGCCGCCGACGCCGTGGCCCCCGCCGGCAGTCGGGAGTTTAGAGTGACGACGACCAAAGTATTGGCGGATAGTCCCGTCCAGCAACGCGGCATGACGCCGCACAACGGGCGCTCACGCGGCTTTGCGGCCGTTGTCGGGTTGGCGCTGATCGGCAACCTCGGTGTCCTGGCCCCCATCGCCGCGGCGGCCGCGGCGGCCAACGCCCCGGCCAATGCCCCGGCCAATGTCGAAGTCTTCCGCGACCAGGCCAACAAGGTCGGGGCGCGCAGCTGCGCCGGCCTCTACGAGGCGCTCGGCCTGGCGGTGACCCGGGGCGCGGCCTATTCGGTCAAGACCGAGGCGGACAAGGCCGCCCCGGACGCCCACCTCGTGCAGGGCGTGCTGGGCATGACCTACGACCTGCCCGACCTCAAGGGCGCCGCGGGCGGGGTTGTCCTCGCCGCGCCGGGCGGAGGCGGCTGCGAAGGCTATCTGGTGCGCGTGGCGCCCTTCCAGAAGCCGTGCGCCGAGGTCGTCAGCCTGCTGCCGGCCGGGAGCACGGCGGGCCAGAGCCTGTCGGGGGTCTGGCGGTACCAGCTCGGCGGCGCCCAGGGGCAGGCGCTGATGATCCCCAGCGGCGCCAGCTGCGTGGTGGTGACCCTGTCCGGAATGACCCAACGGCCGTGAACCAGGCCGGCTGACGAGATCAGCCGTGCGGATCGGCGGCCCATCCGCACAGGACGACTGAAGTGGGCCCAAAGCGTGGTTCTCGCCGGCGACCCGAAGGGGCTGGCGGGCCAAAATTGAGGGGTTGCGTCACCATGAAGAAACTCGGGTACGTGTCGAAAGAGGGCCGCCGCGGCGCCGGCTTCGTGCGCAACTGGATGGGCGGGGGCGGCCGGGGCTGGTCGCAGCTTCGCCGGCTGATGGCGATCCTGCGCCGGGCCCACCAGGTGCTCGGCGTCCGCCGCAAGGGTCTGGGGCTCGGAACCCTGGGCGTCGGCGGCGGGCTGCGTCCGGCCAGCGCGATCGGCGGCCTGGCTGCGATCCTGGCGCTCGGCCTCTCCGCCCCGGCCCAGGCGCAATATGCGGCCGGCGGCGGTTCGGCGACCGGCGGCAACGCCGTCGCCATCGGCAACGGCGCCGCCACGAACGGCAATAACAGCGTGGCGTTGGGCAGCTCCAACAGCGCAACGGGCGACGGTTCGATCGCCATCGGCTATGCGATGGGGGTCAATGGCCTCAACGCCATAGGCATCGGCGTCTTCGCGAACGCGACCGGCACCAATGCCCTCGCCGTGGGCGGAAACGCCCGCGCCCTCGTGGCCGGCGCATCAGCCTTTGGTGTCAACTCCACTGCAAACGGAGCGAACGCGACCGCCATCGGCTCTACCGCCACGGCTGCCGGCGCCGCCACAGCCGTTGGCGTATCGAGCCAGGCGACCGCCACCAATGCCGTCGCTATCGGCAGCCTCAGCCAAGCGACGGATAGCGCCGCCACCGCTGTCGGCAACGGCGCACGGGCAGCGGGAAACAGTTCGCTCGCGCTGGGCGCCCAAGCCGCTGCTATCGGCAGCAGCACGGTCGCGGTCGGACAAGGCGCCGGCGCCGGTTCCACCGTCGGCAACTCCAGTTCGGTCGCCATGGGCGTCGCGGCCGGCGCGCTGGTGAGCGGCGCGCAGAACACCGCCATCGGCGGCGGCATCCCCAGCGTCATGAGGGGGGCCGGCTCGGGCGTCACGGGAACCCGCAACCTCGCCCTGGGCACCGGCGACGGCACGGTCACCTACGACGGCACCCTGCAGGCAGCCGCGGGCAGCCTCGTCACCGGCAATGACAACGTCGCGATCGGCACCAACGCCGGTATCGGCGTCACCACCAATTCGACGACCTCGATCGGCGCCAATGCGCTCGCTTCCGGCGGGTTCGGCGTCGCGATCGGCACGGCCGCGAAGGCGACCGCCGCCGCGGGCACCGCCGTCGGCAACACGGCTGTCGCCAGCGGTTTGAACGCCTCCTCGTTCGGATCCGGGGCGCAGGCGACGGGAAATAACACCCTCGCGGCCGGCGTCAGCGCCAACGCCAGCGGAATCGGCAGCACCGCGCTGGGCATCGGCGCCACGACCAGCGCCACGAACGCCGTCGCCATCGGCACCTCGGCCTCCGCCTCCGGCTTGAACTCCGTCTATTTCGGGGCGCGCACCGTTGGAACCGGCTCCAGCGGGCAGAGCGCTATCGCCATCGGCACGGACGTGACGGCGTCGCAGGCCGACGCCATCGCGATGGGACGCGCCAGTCAGGCGACCGCCGTCGGCGCCGCGGCGATGGGCCAAGGGGCGCTGGCCACCGGCGCGAACTCCATCTATCTCGGCACGCGCACGGGCGCGGGCACGGGCGCCTTGGCCGCGAACGCCATCGGCATCGGTACGGAGGTGAGAGCGACGGGAGCCGACGCCACGGCGATCGGCCGCGTCGCGATCGCTTCGGGCGCGAGAGCCACCGCCGTCGGCGCGGATGCCTTGGCCAGCGCCACCAACGATGTCGCCCTGGGCTTCAACGCCATAACGGACGGTACGCTGAACGGCGGGACGGGCAGCGCGGTCGCGATCGGGGACAGTTCCTTCGCGGGCGGGTCCAACGCCATCGCCATGGGCACCACCGCGGTGGCCGACACCGCCGACGCCGTGGCCATCGGCACCGGCGCGAACGCCACGGGCGGCAAGGCGGTCGCCATTGGGGCCGGCAATGTCGCCTATGGCGACGGCGCGGTGGCCATCGGCGATCCGAGCTACGCCAGCGGCACGGGGGCCTTCACCGGCGGCGCCAACAACATCGCCAACGCCGACGGCACGGCCAGCGCGACGGCGGCCAATGCGGCCAACGGCGCGGTCGCCATCGGCAACAACAACGTCGCGGTCGGCCAGGGCTCGGTGGCGCTGGGCAACTTCAGCCGCGCGGGCGCCGCTGGCGCGCTGGCCTTCGGCGACACGGCGACCGCCAATAACGCCGGCGATGTGGCCCTGGGCTCGGGCTCGGTCACCGCGACGGCGGTCGGCACGACAAGCACGGTGATCGGCGGCGTGACCTACAATTTCGCCGGCACGGCGACGCCGAGCTCCACGGTGAGCATCGGCGCGGCAGGGGCCGAGCGCACGCTGACCAACCTGGCGGCGGGGCGGATCAACGGCGGCTCCACCGACGCGGTCAACGGCTCGCAGCTGTTCGCCACCAATCAGCAGGTGACGAGCAACACCACGGCGATCGCCAACAACACAGCCGATATCGCCAATCTCAACAACACCGTCACCAACATCAACACCGGCGTCGGCATCAAGTACTTCCACGCCAATTCGACCCTGGCCGACTCCCAGCCGCTGGGGACGAACTCGGTGGCCATCGGTCCGAACGCGGTGGCCAACAACGCCGGGGACGTGGCGATCGGCCTGAATTCGGCCTCCGGCGCCACCACCGTCGTCTCCGGCGCGACCATCGGCGGCGTCAACTATGCGTTCGCCGGGGGCACGCCGAGCGGCGCCTTCTCGATCGGCTCGTCAGGGGCCGAACGCCAGATCCAGAACGTCGCGGCCGGCCGGATCACGGGCGGCTCGACCGATGCGGTCAACGGCTCGCAGTTGTTCGCCACCAACCAGCAGGTGACCAGCAATACGACGGCCATCACCAACCTGGGAACCCAGGTCACGCAGAACACGAGCGACATCACCAACCTGGGCAACCAAGTCACCCAGAACACCACCGACATCGCCAACTTCGGCGGCGCGATCACCAACATCGCCGGCGATACTTCGAGCACCTATACCGACGCCAATGGCGAGGGTATCCGCTACGCCCGCACCAACGAAGTCGGCCTGACCCAAAGCGACGCCTTCGCGCAAGCCGTGGGCTCGACGGCGCTGGGCTACGAAGCGCGCACGACGGCGGGGGATGCGGTGGCGCTGGGCCGCGGGGCCCAGTCCAGCATCCTGGGCGGGATCGCCCTGGGCTCGGGATCGGTCTCAGACCGCGCCATCGCCCCGACCTCGGGCAGCATCATCGTCGGCACCAACCTGGTGCCCTATAACACCAGCGACCTGACGCTGCTGGGCGCCCTGTCGGTCGGCAACGCCACCAGCTATCGCCAGATCACCAATGTCGCCGACGGCACGCTGGACCAGGACGCGGTGACCCTGCGCCAGCTGAAGGGGGCGATGAGCTCGTTCTCGGTGACGCCGATCCAGTATTTCCACGCCAACTCGACGGCGTCGGACTCGCTCGCGGTCGGCGCCGACTCGGTGGCGATCGGTCCGCAGACCACGGTCAACGGCGACAACGGCGTCGGTCTCGGCAACGGCGCGGTCGTCCAGATCACGGCGCCCGGCGGCGTCGCGGTCGGCCAGAACGCGACGGTGAACCTGGCCGACGGCGTGGCGCTGGGGACCAATTCGGTCTCCAACGGCATCCAGGCCCTGGCGCTCGGGGCCGGCGCCAACGCCGGCTTCGCGGGCAGCGTGGCCCTGGGCGCCGGCTCGGCCACCGACGCCGCGGTGGGCACCACGAGCACGGTGATCGGCGGAACGACCTACGCCTTCGCCGGCACGACCCCGGGCTCGACGATCAGCATCGGCGCGGTGGGCGCCGAGCGCACCCTGACCAACCTGGCGGCAGGCCGGATCAACGGCGGTTCGACCGACGCGATCAACGGCTCGCAGCTGTTCGCCACCAACAGCCAGGTGACCGCCAACACCACGGCCATCGGCAACAACACGACCGCCATCACCAACCTGGGCAATCAGGTCACCCAGAACACCAGCGACATCACCAATCTGGGCAATCAGGTCACTCAGAACACCAGCGACATCACCAACCTGGGCAATCAGGTCACCCAGAACACCACCGACATCGCCAACAACACTACGGCGATCAACAACAACACCAGCGACATCACCAATCTGGGAACTCAGGTCACCCAGAACACCACCGACATCGCCAACATGGGCGGCGCGCTGACCAACATCGCCGGCGACACCTCCACCACCTATACCGACGCCAACGGCGTGGGCATCCGCTACGCCCGCACCAACGAAGTCGGGCTGACCCAAAGCGACGCCTTCGCCCAGGCGGTGGGCTCCACCGCGCTCGGCTACGAAGCGCGCACGACGGCGGGCGACGCCGTGGCGCTGGGCCGCGGGGCCCAGTCCAGCATCCTCGGCGGGATCGCGCTGGGGTCCGGTTCGGTCTCAGACCGCGCCATCGCCCCGACCTCGGGCAGCATCGTCGTCGGCACCAACTTGGTGCCCTACAACACCAGCGACCTGACGCTGTTGGGTTCGCTGTCGGTCGGCAACGCCACCAGCTATCGCCAGATCACCAATGTCGCCGACGGCACCCTGGACCAGGATGCGGTGACCTTGCGCCAGCTGAAGGGAGCGATGAGCTCGTTCTCGGTGACGCCGATCCAGTACTTCCACGCCAATTCGACGGCGTCGGACTCGCTGGCGGTCGGCGCCGACTCGGTGGCGATCGGCCCGCGGACCACGGTCAACGGCGACAACGGCGTCGGCCTTGGCAACGGGGCGGTCGTCCAGATCACGGCCCCGGGCGGCGTCGCCCTCGGCCAGAACGCCACGGTCAACCTGGCCGACGGCGTGGCGCTGGGGACCAATTCGGTCGCCAACGGCATCCAGGCCCTGGCCCTGGGGGCCGGCGCCAACGCCAGCTTCGCGGGCAGCGTGGCCTTGGGCGCGGGCTCGACCACCACGGTCGGCGCGCAGACCGGCTATGCCGGCTACGGCCTGGCCGCGCCGCAGACCTCGGTCGGCGAGGTGTCGGTGGGCGGCGCCGGCGCCGAGCGGCAGATCACCCATGTCGCGGCCGGTTCGGCGCCGACCGACGCGGTCAATGTCAGCCAGCTCAACCAAGTGGCCCAGAACACCGCCACCGCCCTGGGCGGCGGCGCGTCCTACAATCCGACCACCGGGACCTATACCGCGCCGACCTATACGGTCGGGGGCGCGACCTACAACAATGTCGGCGACGCCTTGGGCGCCCAGACGACGGCGGTGACCAACCTCGACAACCGGGTGACCACGGTCGAGGGCAATGTCACCAACCTCGGCGGCAGCGTGGCGGCCGGCCTGGGCGGCAATTCCACCTACGACAACACCACGGGAACGGTGACGACCAGCCTCAACGTCGGCGGCAACAACTACAGCAACGTCAACGACGCGCTGCAGGCCCTGAACCAGACGGCGGGGGCGGGGTGGAACATCCAGGCCAATGGCGGCCCGGCCACCAATGTGCCGTCGAACGGCACCCTCAACGTCACGGGCGGCACGAACACCGTGGTGACCCTCAGCGGCAACCAGCTGCAGATCGCCATGGCCGACAACCCGACCTTCAACGGCGTGGTCAACGCCAATGGCGGCCTCGCCGTCGGCCAGAACACCAGCGTCGACATGGGCGGCAATGTGGTCCGCAACGTCGTGGCGGGGGCGGTGACCGCCACCTCGACCGACGCGGTCAACGGCTCGCAGCTCTATCCGACCCAGCAGTTGGCCAGCAATTCGGTGCAGTACGACGCCGGCCACAATGCGGTGACCTTCAATCCGGGCGGCCAGGCCACGACGCTGCACAATGTCGCCGCCGGGGTGGCGCCGACCGACGCGGTCAATGTCCAGCAGCTCAATGACGGGCTGTCGAACGCCGTCGCCACCGCCAACGCCTATACCGACTCGCGGCTGCAGGGCTTCGTGGTCGACGTGTCCAAGGCGCGGCGCGAATCCTTCGCCGGCACCGCCGGCGCGCTGGCGGCGGCGGGCCTGCCCCAGGCCTTCGAGCCGGGCCGCGGCATGCTGGCCCTGGGCGCGGGCACCTATGGCGGGCAATCGGCCTTCGCCCTGGGCCTGTCGCGGGTGATGGACGACGGCCGCACGATCTTCAAGGCCGGCGCGACCTACGACACCCAGGACCGGGCCGGGGCCAATCTCGGCGTCGGCTTCCAGTTCTGATCCCCCATCGCTCATTTGATCCTTCCAAGGAGGACACGATGAAAGCCCAGCGCCTCATCCTCACGATCCTTTCGGGGCTCAGCCTCGCGAGCCCGGCCGCGGCCCTTGCGGGAGACGCCGCGACCCCCTCTGTCGCCACCTATGTGGCGACCGTCGATCCCAACGCGTTCCACGAAGTCCCGGGGGAGCGCGACAAGTTGGGCGTGACGGTCAGTCCCGCGTCCGTGCGGCTGATCACGCCCGGGGTCGACAAGTTCAGCATCTATCCGCTGCTCGGCCCGCCGCATTTCGCCGAGAGCGTCCGGCGGCGGTGGAACTATGTGCTGTTCTTCCCGGTGGCCCCGGGCAGCGTCGACCGGGTGCGCTGCCGGATGGAAATCCGTTTCATACGGCCGCGCGGGCATTACAATGTCACCGTGTCGGAAGTGGTCTGGCAGGAGAAGTCCTGCGCCGACCGGGTGGCGGCGGCGAGCTGACCGGGCGAGGGGGCGAGATGAGATCGATCGGGGTTCTGCTCATCGGCCTGGCGATGCTGGCCGCCGCGCCGGCCTCGGCCCAGACCTTCGGGCCGCCCGTCGCGGGCCTGTGCCTGTTGTCGCGGGCCGGGGCCATCAGCGCCTCGCGCGCCGGCCAGTCGCTGCAGGCCCAGCTGCGCCAGATGCAGGCGTCGCTGAACGCCGACCTGGCGCAGCGGCGCGCCTCGATCGACCAGCAGCGGCGGCTGCTGGAGGCCCAGCAGGGGGTGATCGCGCCGATCGAGTTCCAGCGCCAGCTGGCCGGCCTCAACCAGCAGGCCCAGACCCTGGACCAGCAGCAGAACGCTCGCTTCATCGCCGCCCAGACCCGCGGCCAGCAGCAGGTCGACCGCACGCTCAACGACGCGCTCAGCCGGATCATCACCCGCAACGCCTGCGGCGTGGTGATCGAGCGCGACAACGCCTATGGCTGGAACAACGCCATGGACATCACGCCGGCCACGGCCCGCGAGATGGACGGCGTGCTGCAGGCGGTGACGATCCAGTAGGCGCCTAAGGCGCCTCGCCGATCTGGGTCGCCAGCCATTCCTGGTGGCGCTGGAAATGGCTGGGGTCGCGCTCGGAGAACACGCCGACGGCGCGGCCGAGCAGGGCGCCGGTGGCGGCCAGGGTGATCTCGCCGGCGTTGTGCCAGCGATGGCCGTCGATACGCTCGTTCCACGACCGGCCGAGCAGCGGCTGGTTGATCGGCACGGGCCGCAGGAACTCGACCGTCAGGCTCTTGGTCACCGTCAGGCGCTTGTGCAGCAGGGCGACGCTGCCCAGCATCTCGTCCAGCACCGAGGCGGTCCAGCCGCCATGGGCCACGCCCGGGCCGCCCTCGTGGCCGGAGTCGCATTCCAGGTGGAAGTGGGCGACGCCCTCGGCGTCCAGCCCCTGGCCGCGCAGGCCCAGGCGGCAGCGGCCGCGCGGGATGCAGCTGGCGCACAGGCGCACGCCGTCGCCCAGCGGGGTCAGCTCGATATGGTCCTTGGCGGCGGTCACAGGGCCTCGATCGGTTCGTCGCCGACGCCGATCTCGGCGGTCAGGCGCTGCTGGGCCTCCAGCATCCGCGTCCACAGGGCCTCGGCCTCGGCGGCGCGGCCGGCCTCGAGGTGGTCGACGACCTCGCGCTTGACCTCGACATGGCGGACCATGCCGGCCCGCGAGCGGGGCGCGTGCTGGACCCAGGTGTCGCCGACCAGCTCGGTCTGGGCCTGGATCAGGTCGCGCAGGGTCAGGAGCTCCAGGGCGATCAGCCGGTTGGGGCAGACCTCGGCCAGGACGGCGTAGAAATCCTCGTGCGCCCGGCTGAAGGCGCGGACGTCGTCGACCGCCTCGCCCTGCAACTGGACCTCGGCCTGCAGGCGAGCGATCGCCTCGGGCGACAGCTTGCCGGCCATGAAGCCGATCAGCCGAGGCTCCAAGGCGATGCGGGCCTCGTTCAGCTCGGCGTGGGTGGTGCCGTGGGCCTGCAGGTAGATGCCGGTCGATTCCGAGACCATGCGCGCCTCGGGCAGCGAGAACCGCGCCCCGCCGAACGCGCCGCGCGCCACCTTGACCAGGTGCTGGGTCTCCAGGATCCGCACCGCCTCGCGGATGGTCGGGCGCGAGACGCCGAACCGCTCGCGCAGCTCGGTCTCGGAGGGCAGGGCGTCGCCGGGCTGCGGGCGCGAGCGCAGCAGCTCGCGCCGCAGCCAGCGGGCGATGACCTCCGAGGTCTTGGGCACGTGCAGGGCGCTGCCCTCGACCCGGGCGTCGGGCGACCAGCGGCTGGGGGTTTTGGGATCGTGCCGGCTCAATCGTTCATCCTCGAGACCCTGGCAGCCTGGCCTGTGTCGGTGTCCGCGTCAATTATATATATTATTGACCAATGGCGGAGTCGGAGGGATGATGGGGCCCAGGTAGGAGACCATCATCATGACCACCGGCGACAAGATCTGGGTGAACTCAGGCGACAGCCACGTCTGGGAGCCCAAGACGCTCTGGACCGACAATCTGCCGCCGTCGCTGAGGACGCGCGGCCCGCACATGGTCCGCGACGGCAAGCACGACATCTATGTGGTCGACGACGAGAAGGTGTTCTTCGCCGCCGCCTCGATGATCGACGCCATCACCCCGCCCGGCTCGGAGAACCTCGATCTGCGGCTGGCCGACCTGGACGAGCAGGGCATCTGGGCCGAGGTCGTCTTCCCGTCGGTGGGCATCTGGCTGTCGGTGATGAAAGACCGCCAGCTGATGCACGAGTCGGTGAAGGTCTATAACGACTGGGCCCACAGCGACATGCTCAAGCGCTCCGACCGCCTGCTGGCCACGGCGCTGATCTCGGTGCTCGACTTCGACGACGCCGTCGAGGAGACCAAGCGCGTGGCGGCCCTGGGCTTCAAGTCGATCTGCCTGCCGGCCACCCTGCCCAGCCATCTCGAATACAACATGCCCGAATTCGACCGAATCTGGCAGGTCTGCGAGGAGGCCGGGATGGTGGTGTGCTTCCACGTCGGCACCGGCACCTCGAACCTGATCGTCACCCGCGGGGCCGGCGGGGCCCTGATCAACTACTGGGAAACCACCGTGCCGGTGCAGCGCAGCGTCGTGCACATGATCTCGGGCGGCGCCCTGGACCGGTTCCAGAAGCTGAAGATCATGACCGCCGAGGCCGGCGTCGCCTGGGTGCCGGCCACGGGCGACCGCCTCGACGAGGCCTATCGCCAGCACAACAAGTACGCCCATCCCAAGCTGTCGCGCCTGCCCAGCGAGATCATCAAGCAGCAGGTCTATTCGTCGTTCCAGCACGACGTCACGGCCCTGCCGGCGGTGATCGCCCACGACTATCAGAACGCGCTGTGGGGCTCGGACTATCCGCACCTGGAGGGCACCTATCCGCATACCCAGGAAGTGCTGCACCAGCTGTTCGACCACGTCCCGCCGGCGGTCCGTCGCCGCGTGACCCTGGGCGCCTTCGAGGAGCTGTTCGGCATCGGCATGCCGGTGGCGCTGGCCGCCTGATCTTCGTCAGGACACAGACAAAAGCCGCCAGGATCCGGTCCTGGCGGCTTTTCTATTGTCAGACCGTCCGCGCCTCGAAGCCTTCCAGGTAACGGGCCAGGGCCGGCGGGACCTTCTTCTTGCCGGGATTGTAGAAGGGCGACAGCACCATCAGCAGCTTGGGGACCATCAGCCGGGCGTAGGTCTTCTTGAAATGGGCCTCGCGCGCCAGGGACTGCTTGACCTCTTCCGGAGTCATGCGAGACCGGTCGACCGACAGCAGATAGTCGGCGGCCCGCCGCGAATAGCCGCCCAGGTGCTTGAGGGCGAAGAAGAAGCCGTAGAGCCGATAGAAATAGCCGGCCACCGGGTTCTTGCGGGCGAACAGGGTCTGGTAGATGTCGAAGGCGACGCTGCGGTGCTCGAACTCCTCGGCCAGGTGCCAGCGCCACAGTTCCGAGCCGGGATTGGGCTCGCTGGCCTCGAATTCCGCCAGCTTGCCGTCGAACACCACCTGGGCCATGCCCGAGCCCAGGGCCTCGAAGCCCTCGGCATAGGCGCAGTTGAACTTCAAGGACTTGTTGGCCAGGAAGTCCTCGTAGGTGGTCTCCAGCTCGGCCTCGAACGTCTTGATGCCGTCATAGCCGGCGGCGTGCAGCTGCTTGTTGAAGAGGTCGTGCTGCTTGCAGTGCTGGGCCTCCTGCTTGATGAAGATCACCAGGTCGCGGTCCAGCGGGCTGTCCTTCTGGTCGAGCACCTGCCGGGCCTGGATCATGATCTTGACCAGGAACGGCTCGACATAGGACGGGATGGTCGAGGCGGCGTTGCGCGCCTGGACATATTCGATATGGGGCGACCAATGCGGCGGGGTGTCGGCATAGCCCCACTTGGGATAGCGGACCTTCATGGCGCGGCTCCTGCGGTCATAGGCTGAGAAAGAACTGACGGACGTCGTCGGCGAAGGCCTCGGGCTCTTCGAAGGCTGCGAAATGGCCGCCGGCCGGCATGTAAGCCAGGCGGACCAGGTTCCAGTTGCGGGCCATGGCGGCGCGCGGCGCGGCCGGCAGGAACTCGGCCGGATAGAGGCCGACGGCGGTCGGCGCGGTGACCTTCAGGCCCGACAGCTGGCCGGCGGCCGCCTCGGCCGCGGTCCCGGCGTACATCCAGATCGACGACGAGACCGCGTCATTGACCAGATAGAGCATCAGGTTGGTGATCAGCTGGTCCTTGCTGAACCGGCTCTCGATGTCGCCGCCGGTGTCGGCCCAGCCGTGGAACTTCTCGATCACCCAGGCGGCGAAGGCGACCGGGCTGGCGGTCAGGGCCGCGCCGATCGTCTGCGGCTTGGTCATGTGCTCGAACATGTAGGCGGACTCGCGCCGCTGGACCGCCTCGTAGGCGGCGCGCCAGGCGACCTCGCCCTCGACGGCCTGGTCGGCGGGGACGGGCAGCGGGATGCACAGGTTCAGGTGCAGGCCGGCGACGTGCTCGGGCGCGTCATGGGCCAGCCAGCTGGACACCGGGCTGCCGAAGTCGCCGCCTTGCACGAAGAACCGCTCGTAGCCCAGGCGCTCGACCATCAGCACGCGCCACATCTGCGCCACCCGGCGCGGACCGATCGGGGCCGTCGGTCGGGTGGAGAAGCCGAAGCCGGGCAGGGACGGGATCACCAGGTCGAAGCCGTCCTCGGCCCGGCCGCCGAAGCGCTCGGGAAAGGCCAGCCGCTCGGCGGCCTGGTCGAACTCCAGGATCGAGCCTGGCCAGCCGTGGGTCATCAGGATCGGGCCGCGGCCGCCCGATCCGCGGATGTGCTGGAAGCGCACGTCGACGTCGTCGATGCGGACGCTGAACTGGGCGAAGCGGTTGAGATGCGCCTCCCAGCGCCGCCAGTCATAGGTCTCCAGCCAGTAGTCGATCAGTTCGCGCAGATAGGCGGCGTCGACGCCATAGGCCCAGCCCGACCCGGGCGGCGCATAGGTGATGTCCGCCGCCCGCAGGCCCGCGCGGATGTGCTGCAGGCGCGCCTCCGGCACGGCGATCTCGAAGGGCGTTGGAGCGTCCATGCGCCACCATGACTCGTCATTTCCCGGTCATGGAAACCCATTGGCGCGGTTATCACGAACGCGATGCCTTGGGCCGGGGCGGTGACGCCGCCGACCCGCCGGCCCTAGGCTTCGTCACAAGCCGCGGAACAGGCGGCGCGTGGAGGAATGCTCATGTCGCACCCGCTGGACGCCGACAGCCTGATGAGCGCCGCCCAGGACTCGACCGGCCTGATCGACTGGGGCGGCGACGTTTTCCGCGAGCCGCTCGACGTCTTGTCGCTGGACCTGATCGCCCACGCCAATCTCAACGCCCTCGGCGTCGAGCGGGCCCGGCGGCGGCTGGTCGACAACCTCAAGGGCCGGCTGCTGCTGGCCGAGGACCGCAAGCGGTTCCCCGCCATCGCCGACGAGGCGATCGTCAAGCCGATCTTCGTGGCTGGCCTGCCGCGGGCCGGATCGACCTTCTTCCACAACCTGCTGGCCGCCGATCCCGCCAACCGCTCGCCGCGGATGTGGGAGATCATGTTCCCGTCGCCGCCGCCGCTGGAAGAGACCTACACGAGCGATCCCCGCATCGAGGCCTGTCGCGACGCCCTCGACTTCGAGGGCTTCCTGTCGCCGGCCATGCAGGGCATCCACCCCTACGGCCCGGAGCGCCCGGAGGAGTGCAACTTCCTGTGGGAGATGTCGCTGCTGACGGTCAACTACCCGGCCTGGTGGAACGTCCCCAACTACGCCAAGCTGCTCTATTCCATCGACATGAAGCCGGTCTACGAGGAGCAGAAACGCGCCCTCCAGCACCTGCAGCACCGCTTCAAGCGCGACCGATGGGTGCTCAAGACCCCGGCCCATGACTGGTGGATGCGCGACTTGGTCGAGGTGTTCCCCGACGCCGGGGTGGTGCTGTGCCATCGCGATCCGGCCAAAGTGCTGGCCTCGCTGTCCAACAACCTGGCGGTCAATTACGGCCTGTTCTCGAACGTCACGCCGGCCGGCTCGTTCGGCATGCTCGAACGCCAGTCGCAGTCGATGCGCCGCGCCGCCCAGGTGCGCAACGAGCGTCCGGACCAGTTCTTCGACGCCCACTACCTGGAGGTCCAGGCCGATCCGCTGAGGGAGCTGGCCCGCTGCTACGCCCAGTTCGGCGTGAGCTTCACGCCCGAGCGCGCCGCGGCGGTCGAGGCCTGGATGGCCGCCGACCGCGAGGCTCACGCCCGGGGACCGCGCCATGCCTATTCGATGGAGGCGTTCGATCTCGACTACGCCAGCATCGACCAGGTCATGGGCGGCTACATCCGCGATTTCAATGTCCGGCTCGAACGCGCCGCCTGAGCGCGTCGAAAGGCGACACCGATGGTAACTTTTGACGAGGCGCCGATGTTCGACCAGACCGCCAAGGCCGAATGGCGCGCCCATTGGAAAGTGGTGCTGGGCACCTTCATCGCCATGGGCCTGGGCTATGGCGGCTGGTCGTTCACCTCCAGCCAGTTCGTCCAGCCGCTGCAGGCGGCGTTCGGCTGGAGCCGGGGCCAGATCGCCCTGGCCTTCCAGGTGGCCCTGTTCGCCGGCCTGGCCGCGCCGCTGTTCGGCCGGCTGATCGACCGGGTCGGGGTGCGGCCGGTGCTGTGCACCTGCCTGGCCCTGGTCGGGGCCAGCTACCTGCTGATCGCCCACAGCGGCGGCAACTACGCCCTGTTCGTCGCTGCCTACGGCCTGTTGGTCTTCGCCGGCATGGGCACGACGGGCGTGGCCTTCACCCGCGCCGTGGCCGGCTGGTTCACCACTTCGCGGGGCACGGCGCTGGCGGTGTCGCGGATCGGCTATTCCCTGGCCGGGGCCTTCATGCCGATCGCCGCCTATCATGTCATCAAGACCCATGGCTGGCAGGCCGGCTACTACCTGCTGGCCGCCGTCGCCCTGCTGGTGGCCCTGCCGATCAGCTGGTTCCTGGTCCGCGACCGGCGCGAGGCGGTGGAGCTGAACAGCCAGGGCAAGCCGATCTCGATCCTTAATCCGGCCCTGTGGCTGGCCCTGGTTTCGGACTACCGCGTCCTGCTGGTCTGCGCCGCGGCGGCCCTGACCTACGGACCTTGCGTGGGCATCCTCAGCCAGCTGCAGCCGATGCTGACCGACAAGGGCCTGCCGGCCGGCGTCGCCGCCCAGTACAGCGCGTTGCTGGCCATCTCCGTGGTGGTCGGCACCCTGACGACCGGACTGCTGGTCGACCGGATCTGGGCCCCGGCGGTCGGCTGCGCCTTCACCCTGCTGCCGGTGGTCGGCATCGCCCTGCTGCTGCCCGGCACGCCGACCCCAGTGATGGCGGGCCTGGGCCTGGTGCTGATCGGCCTGGCCCAGGGGGCGGAGATCGACGTGATCGCCTTCATCATCGCCCGCTATTTCGGCATGAAGTCGTTCGCCGCCATCTACGGCCTCAGCACCCTGTTCATCGCCGCCTTCGCCGCCCTGGGCGGCATCGCCTTCGGCTTCGCCTTCGACCACTTCAAGTCCTACAACCAGGCCCTGGTCGGCGCCGCCGTCTTGTTCGCCGTGGCCGCCGGCGCCTATCTGCTGCTCGGCCGCTATCCGGCCGAGCCGGGGGTGAGGGCGCGCAGGCCGCTTTAGGTCGACGCGCCGCTCCGGGCCCGGCGGCGGTACTCGCCCGGGGTCAGGCCGGTGTGCTTGCGAAACAGGCTCTTGAAGAACCGCGGATCGGCATAGCCGACCAGGTAGCCGACCCGGTCCACCTTGCGGTTCGAACGGGCCAGCATCCGCTTGGCCGCCTCGACGCGCAGCCGCTGCAGATAGTCGACCGGCGTCATGCCCAGGCTGGCCGTGAACCGCCGCGACAGGGTGCGGGGATGGACCGCCATCGCCGCCGACAGGTCGGCCATCTGCGGCTTCTGGGCGAAGCGCAGCTGCAGCCAGTGGGCGGCCCGCTTCACCAGTTCGTCCTCGCGCAGCACCGTGGGCGAGAAGGCCAGGGCCGGGTCGGGCCCGTCGGGATAGCGGTCGATGCCGGTGATCCGCTCGATCCAGGTCGCCACGTCCGGCGACATGATCGCCTCGATGATCCGCACCGCCAGGGCCGGCTCGGCGGCGTGGGGCCCGGCCAGGAACAGGTCGTCATGCACCTGCACCTGGCGCGCGACGTCGAAGGTCAGGTGCGGGTGGAGCCGCGCCATCGCCCGTTCGAGCCACCAGGGCAGGGGAACCACGACGTCGGCGAGCACGCCGGCCCGGGCCAGGACCGCAATGCCGCTGCCGCTCGCCGCCAGCCGGACGCCCTGGCGGTGCGCCGCGGCGGCCCAGTCGCTGACGGCGTGCAGCGGTTCCAGCCGGGCGGCCAGGGCCTCGGGCTTGCCGATCGCGAACGGGGCGACATAGATCAGGTCATAGGGCCCCGAGTGCAGTCCCTCGTCGACCGCCAGCAGTCGCCCGTTCTCGGCCCGCACCGCCTCGCCGGAGGCCGAGACCAGCCGCACGTCGAGGGTCGGCGGCAGCGCCTCGCGCTCGCCGTACTGCTGCTCGGTGTAGCGATTGGCCAGGCTCAGGCCGTCGGCCAGCTCGAACACCGCATTGGTCAGGACTCCGTCGGCGACGACGATGGCGACGCGCGGCATCGGCTTTCTCCCGTCGTGTCCGTTTCAGCGACCTGATTGTCCAGATCGCCACTGCACCGTCGGCCCTTGGAGGATCATCGTCAAAGAAAAATTGGGAGCGCCAGGACATGTCGGTTCGATCGGAATTGGTGGACGCGGCCGTCCACGAGGATGTCTTCGACCGGTCGTATCCCGACCTCGAAGCCCGCCAGCTGGAGGCCGCCCGCGAACTGTTCGCCGAGCGCCGCCAGCAGATCCCGGTCCTGCGCCGCCGCGCCGCCGAGAGCGGGGTCGACGAGATCCGCAGCCTCGACGACCTAGTGCCGCTGCTGTTCGCCCACACCTCCTACAAGTCCTATCCCGCCAGCTTCGTCGAGCAGGGGCGGTGGGACCGGCTGCTGCAGTGGCTGCAGACCCTGTCGACCCAGACGGTGACCGATGTCGACGTCGAGGGCGTCACGGACGTCGACGACTGGATGGACCGCCTGCGCGCCGCCGGCCACATGGTGCTGGCCACCAGCGGCTCCAGCGGCAAGGTCTCGTTCCTGAACCACACCCGCGGCGACTCCGAGAAGAAGCAGCGCCACTATCGCCGCATGAGCGGCTGGCCCTACGTCAAGGCCGACAACAGCCGGGTGGTGTTCCTGACCAGCCCGTCGAAGGGGCCCAACAGCGCCATCGAGGCCGCCGTCAATTCGGCCGCCGTCTGGGCCCGCCCCGGCGAGGCCCACTTCCTGACCGACGAGCCGCTGCGCCTGGCCGAGATCAGCGCCTCGGCCGCCCTCAACAAGCGCATGGCCGAGGGTCTGGCGACGCCGGGCGAGATCGCCGCCGCCCAGGAACGGGCCCGGGCCCGGGGCGAGCGGATGGGCGCGGCCCTCGACGTCTTCGTCGACAAGCTGCTGGCCCACCGCCACGAGCCGATCGTGGTCTCGGCCCTGTGGGCCCAGCACATGGCGATCATCGACCGCGCCAAGGCCCTGGGGGTCGAGGACGGCGGCTTCCACCCCGACAGCCTGGTCAGCGCCGGCGGCGGGCTGAAGGGGGTGACCCTGCCCGACGACTACAAGGAACGGGTCGACCGCTTCTACGGCAAGGTCATCCGCAACAACGCCTATGGCATGACCGAGATGGCCCAGACCTGTCCCAAGTGCCAGTGCGGCCGCTATCACCGGCCGCCGGGTCTGATCTGGCTGCTGCTGGACCGCGACGGCGAGCGCCTGCTGACCGCAGAGGATGGCGAGGATGGCGAGGACGGCGTGGTCGAGGGCCGGTTCGCCTTTCTGGACCTGCTCTACGAGGGGCGCTGGGGCGGGCTGATCAGCGGCGACAAGGTGACGATCGACTTCAAGGACTGCCCCTGCGGCCGGCCCGGCCCGACCATCCTGGACACCATAAGCCGCTACGCCCAGGCCGGCGAGAGCGACCACATCGGCTGCGCCGGCACCATCGACGCCTATATCCGCGGAGCCGTGGCCTGATGAACGCGATCCTTCCCCCCGCCGCGGCGCCCGCCCGCGTCCGCCATGTCGTCAAGGGCCAGGCCGTCGAGGGCGACGGTCCCGAATACGGCCGCGCGCCGCATCGCTTCACCACCCCGCCGCTGGACGTCGGCGCCCTGGTCTGGCCGCGCCCGACTCCGACCCCCGCCGCCGACGTGCCGGTGGATGAGATCATCGACGTGCTGGTCGCCACCGGCGAGGTCCTCAGGCGCGACGCCTCCGGCGCCCTGGCCCAGGCGATGGAGCACAGCGTCGCCGCCGGCTTCTACCCCCGCGACCTGGTCGAGACCTCCTTCGCCCACCTGGGCCACATGTTCAGCCGCGCCTCGATGGAGTTCATGATCGCCCAGGAGATCGGCGGCAAGGACCTGCTGGACGGCTGGCGCGAGGTGGCGACGCCGTCGGGGCGGCCGGCCCGGGTGCGGGCCTTCCCCTGCCGGCTGCTGCACGTGATCGCCGGCAATTCGCCCGGCGTGGCCGCCAACACCGTAATCCGCGGGGCCCTGACCAAGGGCGCGCACCTGCTGAAGCTGCCGTCGAACGAGCTGTTCAGCGCCCCGGCCATCCTGGCCGCCCTGTCCGAGGCCGCGCCCGGCCACCCGGTGGCCCGGTCGTTCTCGGCCGCCTATTGGCGCGGCGGCGACGAGGCGGTCGAGGGCCTGCTGTTCCGGCCGCAATATTTCGACAAGATCGTCGCCTGGGGCGGCGAAAGCACCATCAAGGGCGCGCTGAAACATGTCGGGCCCGGCCTGGAACTGGTGGCCTTCGACCCCAAGACCTCGATCTCGCTGATCGGCCGCGAGGCCTTCGCCTCCGAGGCGGCGCTGGAGGCGGCGGCCGAGGCCGGGGCCCACGACGCCACGATCATGAACCAGGAGGCCTGCACCGCCAGCCGCTTCCAGTTCATCGAGGGCTCGCTCGACCAGGTCGACCGCTATTGCGAACGGCTGCAGGCCAGGCTGGGCGAGGGCCGTCGGTCGGCCTCGGCCGAGCCGCGCCCGCTCGCCCGCGGCCTGCGCGACGAGATCGACGGCCTGCGCGACCTGGAGGACTACTACCGGGTCTGGGGCGGCTATGAGGGGCGCGGCCTGGTGATCCGCTCGGACGAGGCGGTCGACTTCTATCCCGAAGGCAAGGTCGTCAACGTCGTGGCCGTCGAGCGGCTGGAGGACGCCCTCCGCCATGTCAATGTCGCCACCCAGACCGTCGGGGTCTATCCGCCGCAGCGCAAGGGCGCCCTGCGCGACCTGCTGGCTGCGGCCGGCGCCCAGCGCATCGTCTCGCTCGGCGCGGCGACCCCCGAGATCGGCCTGCCGCACGACGGCTTCTATCCGCTCCACCGCTTCGTCCGGTGGGTCAATGACGAGGGCTGACGCGGCCCTGGACGCGATCACCCCCAATCGGAGGACACGACCATGAAACTCTATCCCCACCTGCCGTTCGGCGCCGACGTCACCGACATCGACCTGCGCGACCTCTCCGCCGAGGACGGCAAGGCCCTCGTCGACGCCCTGGCCGAGCACCACGTCCTGCGCGTCCGCGGCCAGGACCTGACCAAGGGCGAATACGACCGGTTCGGCCGGCTGTTCGGGGCGCCGATCGACTTCTTCTTCACCAAGGACCTGGATCCGGACTATCCAGCCCTGATCACGATCTCCAACTCGCCGGACCACGACATGGGCCGCCGCGACGGCGCCTCGTTCTGGCATACGGACGGCTCTTACGAATATGTGCCGGCCTTCACGACCATGCTCTATGCGATCGAGGCGCCGGTCGAGGGCGGCGAGACCCGCTTCACCGACCTGACCGCCGCCTATGAGGCGCTGCCGGCGGCGATCCGGGACCGGATCGACACGCTCGACGCCCAGCACATGCTGGTCGGCGGCAAGCGCGGGCCCGACGAGACTCCAATCAAGCTCGACCCCGACGCGGCCGACCGCGACGGCGGCGTGCGGGCCAGGAAGCGGGCCGCCGAGCGGCCCCGCCACCCGCTGGTCATCACCCACCCGATCAGCGGCCGGCGCAATCTCTACGCCGTCGCCGGCACGCCCTACGGCGTCGAGGGCCTGGACCCGGAGGAGGGCGAGGCCCTGCTGGAGATGCTGAAGACCCACGCGGTGTCGCGGCGCTTCAACATCGCCTTCAAGGCCGAGGTTGGCGACGTGCTGATCTGGGACAACCTGGCGACCCTGCACCGGGCCACGCCGATCGAATATTCCGCTGAGGAAGGCAAGCGCCGCCGCCTGCTGCGGATCAGCACCAAGGGCCTGCCGCCGATCTATGGCGACCGCGCGCCGCTGTTCGTCGCGCCCGAAGGCCACGCTTCGATCAAGCTGGCCTGACGCGGGAAAGCAAGATGAGGGCGCTCATCTTACTTCCGTCTCCCCGGCGAAGGCCGGGGCCCAGATCGTAGGGCTGTGTGTTTCGGATAAGCGGCCAGTACGACGGCTGAACCTGGGCCCCGGCCTTCGCCGGGGAGACGGGGCAAAATTAATTCAGCCTTCGATCATCGCGCCTCAGCCGGCGGGGAGGCGCGCCAGATAGGCGAGCGTGGCTTCCCGCTGGTCGTCGAGGGCGGCCAGGTGGTCGGCCAGGCGCGTGCGCAGGGCCGAGGACGGCGGCGAGATCTCCGAGGCCAGCTCGGCGATCTCGGAGATCGCCAGGCCCAGGCTCTTGAGCTCGACGATGGCGCGCAGGGTGGCCCTGGCGGTCTCGTCCAGCGTGCGCATGTTCTTGGCCCCGCGCCCGCAGGCGATCAGGCCCATCTCCTCATAGAGGCGGATGGCGCGCATGGTCAGGCCCAGCTGCAGGCTGACCTCGCGGATGGTCGAGGCGGTCGGCGCGATCTGGCGCAGCGGCCGGGCGGGCGAGGGCGTCGTCGGTGTGGGGGTCAAGGGCTGGGATCCGGCTGGGCTGTGACGGGACTGCTGGAGGCCGCGGCGGCGGTGGCGTTCGAGCAGGGCGAGGGCGGCCTTGGTCCGGGGGCCGGGAATGATCAGGCTGCTGTCCATCATCCGAACTCCACCAGGACCTCGTCGGCGGCGACGGGGTCTCCGGCCTTGGCGTTGACGGCCTTGACGGTGCCGTCGCGCTCGGCGCGGATGATGTTCTGCATCTTCATGGCCTCCAGCACGCAGACCAC
>NZ_JBIXJO010000013.1:0-132360 GCF_052871235.1 Caulobacter sp. LARHSG274
CGCGCCCTCGTCGCCGGGGCCCGTCGGAAACGGCGGGGTTCCGGAGTCCGGCTAGGCCTTAACAGGGCCGCCTACCGGACGCGGACGGAAAACGAGCGCGCGGAGCGGTGGCTTCGTCGAAACGGTATTTATCAAAGAACTCCGGACGTCGTCCGGCGCTCCGCGTCCCTTTCCATCACCTCAGCGGTCATCCGCGTGAGGCGGCGAGCGCGCGCCTTCCTACCGACCCGCCGAGGCGGAAGTGGGGACTTCCCCGCCGATCCGTGCTAAGCGCCCGCCAGCGAAAATCACGAGAGATCCATGGCCCTTAAAGTCGCCATCGTCGGCCTGCCCAATGTCGGCAAGTCCACCCTGTTCAACGCCCTGACCCAGACGGCGGCGGCCCAGGCGGCCAATTATCCGTTCTGCACGATCGAGCCCAACACCGGCGAGGTGGCCGTGCCCGAGCCGCGCCTGGACGCCCTGGCCAAGATCGCCGGCTCCAAGGAGATCATCCCGGCCCGCATCACCTTCGTCGACATCGCCGGCCTGGTGCGCGGCGCGAGCAAGGGCGAGGGCCTGGGCAACCAGTTCCTGGCCAATATCCGCGACTGCGACGCCGTGGCCTTCGTGGCCCGCTGCTTCGAGGACGGCGACATCGTCCACGTCGAGGGCCGCATCGACCCGATCAGCGATCTGGACATCATCGAGACCGAGCTGATGCTGGCCGACCTGGAGAGCCTGGAAAAGCGCGTCCCGGCCCTGGAGAAGCGGGCCAAGGTCGGCGCCGACAAGGAGAGCGCCAACACCCTGCGCCTGGCCAATATCGCCCTGGCCCTGCTGCGCGAAGGCCGCCCGGCCCGCGCCGCCAAGATCGACGCCGACGACGAGAAGGCCTGGCATATGCTGCAGCTGCTGACGGCGCTGCCGGCCCTCTATGTCTGCAATGTCGACGAAGGCAGCGCCGACAAGGGCAACAAGTACAGCGACCTGGTCGCCGCCCGCGCCGCCCAGGACAACGCCAAGGCCGTGGTGATCTCGGCCCAGATCGAGAGCGAGATCGCCCTGCTCGAGGCCGGCGAGCGGGCCGAGTTCCTCGAGACCCTGGGCCTGGAGGAGCCGGGCCTCAACCGCCTGATCCGCGAGGCCTACAACCTGCTGGGCCTGCAGACCTATTTCACGGTCGGTCCCAAGGAGGCCCGGGCCTGGACCATCCATGTCGGCGACACCGGCCCGCAGGCGGCCGGCGTCATCCACACCGACTTCGAGAAGGGCTACATCCGCGCCGAGACCATCGCCTTCGACGACTTCGTCAAGCTGGGCGGCGAGAACGGCGCCAAGGAGGCCGGCAAGATGCGGGCCGAGGGCAAGGACTACATCGTCAAGGACGGCGATGTGATGCACTTCCGGTTCAACGTCTAGGACAGTGGTGACGGCGAACCTGTCCATGCTGGGGTTTCAGCGGTTCAAGGCACGAGCGAACGGCCGACTTTTGGGTGGCTTTGCCCTCGCCTGCGCCGCCATCGTGGCCTGGGCCGCGACGGCCGAGGCTCAGGAAGCCCCGCTGGAGGCCCTGCCTCGCCCGCCCGGCGGCGAAGCCGTCCACACGCTGAAGAGTGATGGACCGCCCCAGACCCATCCCCCGGGGCGGATCGCCGTCGGCGACGTCCTCGTCTCCGCCCCCGTCCGGCACGCCCTGACGGGGATCCTGCAATGGGACGTGCTGCGCGTGGATGGGCTTAGCGGCAGGCGCATGGCGGTCCCGGCGGGGACCGAAGTCTTCGGTATGCGCACCTCGATGGCCGTGCGTCAGCCGACGACGGACTGGGCCCGCCGACACGGCGCACCTGGTACGGTGCTTCCCCTGAACGACCAGACCATCTGGTGCCTAGCCCAGGCGCCACGCGGCGCCGATGGGAAGACGATCTGTCTGCCGATGATGGGCGGCATTTATCGCTGGGTTGAGGCGGGTCCCGCCCTCTATCCCTCCGAGATCACAGCGACCAGCAAGTCGCCAATGGTGAGCGGAGTCCTTGTCGCCCCGGCGCCGGTCGAGCGGTTGCCTACCATGCGTCGCGCCGTCGGTTTCGGGGGCTGGACGGCGGATGGCCTGCTGATCGACACCACGATCGACGGCGCCGGCCCGACACCGATCGTGCTGCGCCGCTCCGTACCGCGGGAGGCTGATGGTTCGGTCATTCTTCGCATTCAGGGCGGAAGACTGCTGCTAACGCCGGTCGCCGAAGCGCCGGAGACGGCCGAACTCTCGATCCTGACGGCACCAGCGCCAAGTGCGGCCCCCTAGCGCCAAACCTACCAATCCCCGACGCACGAGGAGGCCTTCATGACCAACACTGTCACCCTCACCTCCGCCCTCGACGGCTTCGCCTTCACCGCCGCCCATGCGCCGGCCCAGGGCCCGCGCCGGGGCGGCGTGATCGTGGTGCAGGAGATCTTCGGCCTCGACCAATTCGTGCAGGCCGACGTGGCCCGCTGGGCGGCGCTCGGCTTCGAGGTGCTGGCCCCGTCGCTGTTCGACCGGGTCGCGCCCGGCTATGTCGGCGGCCGGGAGCCGCAGGACTTCGCCACCGGCTCGGCCCACGTCAAGACCGTGGGGCTGGAGGCGATGCTGTCGGACATCCAGGCCTGCGTCGACGACCTGGCCCCGCGCGGACCGGTGTTCGCGGTCGGCTACTGCCTGGGCGGTTCGCTGGTCTGGCTGGCGGCCGGGGCGGTCAAGGGGCTGGCGGCCGGCTCGGCCTATTATGGCGGCCTGTTCGCCGCCCATGTCGAGCGGCCGGTGACCACGCCGCTGATCGTCCATCTGGGCCGGACCGACGCCCACATCCCGGCCGACGCGGTCAAGGCCGCCATCGCCGCGGCCCACCCGGAGGTTCCGGTCTACATTTATGACCACAGCGGCCACGGCTTCAACAACGACGGCCGGGTGGACGCCGACCCCGCCGACGCCCGGCTGGCCCGCGAGCGGACCCTGGCGCTGTTCGAGGCTCATGGGGCGGCTCGGGCATGACCGGCGAACCCATCATCCTGACCGCGGCGAACGGCGAGCGCCTCGCCGCCTATCACGCGCCGCCGGGCGAGGCGCGGCGCGGCGGGCTGGTGATCCTGCACGCCATCTGGGGCGTGACGCCCCATATCCGCGCCCTGTCGGACGAGTTGGCCGCCGAGGGCTACGAGGTCATCGCCCCCAGCCTGCTCGATCCGGCCGACGCGCCCTTCCCCGCCCTCGACCTCGACCCGCCCCGGCTGGAGGCCCGCATGGCCCTGGGCGAGGCCAGCGGCTGGGGCGTGGCGGCCCTGCCCCGGGTGCAGGCGGCGATCGACGCCCTGGCCAGCGCGGGCCCGGTGTTCGCCATGGGCTTCTGCTTCGGCGGCACGGTCGCCTGGCTGGCGGCCGCCCGCTGCGCCGGCCTGACGGCGGTGTCGTGCTTCTATGGCGGCGACATCATCCGCCATGTGGCCGAGACGCCGAAGGTCCCGACCATCCTGCACTTCGGCAAGACCGATCCGCTGATCCCCTTGACCGACGTGGCGGCGATCGAGGCGGCCCATCCCGACCTGCCGATCTGGCGCTACGACGCCGGCCACGCCTTCGTCGCCCCGAGCGGCCACCATCCCGACAGCGCCCGCCTGGCCATGCTGCGGACCCTGCAGCTGTTCCAGCGGTCGGGCGGCGCCAAGGGCGAGGCCTAGGGCATGATGAGGACAGATGGAACGCCCACCTTATCCGTCTCCCCGGCGAAGGCCGGGGCCCAGATCATAGGGCTGTGTATTTCGGATAGGCGGCCAGTACGACGGCTGAACCTGGGCCCCGGCCTTCGCCGGGGAGACGGGATGAAAGGTGATTCAGCCTTCAATCACCGCGCGCTAGGCGGGGCGATGTCACATCGGCGGCATCTTGTCGAACTTCGGCAGGGCCGGATCGAGGGCGTCCCAGGCGTGGCCGCGCACGGCGTAGGTGACCATCTGGGGCGTGTAGCGGGCCGGATCGTCGAGACTGGCGGCGTGGACGGTGAACAGGTCCGGCATGGCCGAGAAGGTCAGATAGACCGGCGACCCGCAGGTCGGGCAAAAGCCGCGCGTCTTCACCGCCCCGCTGTCGGCGACCATGTCCCAATGGCTCGCCGCGCCCTCCAGGGTCACGCGCCGGCGGTCGCCGAAGGTCAGGTAGGACCCGTGCCCCGTGCCGCTCTTGCGCTGGCAGTCGCGGCACTGGCAGTGGTTCATCGCCAGCGGTTCGCCGGCGATTTCATAGCGGATCGCGCCGCAGGCGCAGCCGCCGGTGAAGGCCTCGCTCATTTCATCGCTCCTCTCGTCGATTATTGTCGGGTGGCGTCAGTCCTGTCCGCCAGCCAGGGCGCCGACCTTCTGGACGACCTTGGGCCAGCCGTCGCTCATGCGCTTGAAGGCGGTCTCGTTGCTCGGCTTGAAGCCGGCATGAACCAGCCGGACCCGGACGCCGCCCTCGACCCTGGCCAGGGTCCAGGTGACGACGGTGTCGAGGCGCGAGCCGTAGCCGGCGTTGGCGTCGTCGCCGCCCCGCCAGCTGTAGACCAGGCGCTCGTTCGGCCAGACCTCCAGCACCTGGCAGTGGATGACGCCATCCCACGGCCCGGCCGGCGTCGTCTGGTAGGTGAAGCGACAGCCCTCGACCGGTTCGAAGCCGGTCGGGACCATCAGCCAGCGGCCCATCAGCTCGGGGGTGACCAGGGTCTTCCAGATCACGTCCGGCGCGTGCGGGAGGATTTCGTCGACGACGATCTCCTGGGTGGCGGGTTTCAGGGCGGCGTCGTTCATGGATCGATCTCCTTGAGGAGGGTTCTGAGGTTGGCGAAGCGATCGCGCCAGAAGACGCCGTAATGGCTCATCCAGTCGACCAGCGGCGCCAGGCCCTCGGGCTGGGCGCGGTAATAGACATTGCGGCCCTCCGGCCGCTCGGCGACCAGGCCGGCCAGCTTCAGGGCCTTCAGGTGCTGGGAGATGGCGCCCTGGGTCACCCCGCTGCCCCGCGTCAGTTCGACGACGGTGATCTCGTCGGACATCACGATGCGCTCGAACACGGCGCGCCGGGTGGGATCGGCGAGGGTGCGCATCACGGCGTTGATGGGGGCGGCTTCGGTCATTGGAGATACGTTAGTGAACACTAATGCATTAGTCAATGCTAATTCGTTTGTCGCCAGCCCACCCTTGCCCGCCGCCGCGGCTGGCTCGATATTCCGCCGGCCACGCATCGAAGAAGGACCAAGATGACCAGCGCCAGGATCGGACGTCGAAGCTTGCTGGGGGCTGTCGCGTTGGCGATGGCGGGCCCGTTCCACGCCCAGGCGGCGGTCGGCAAGCCGCGGGTGGCGATCCAGACCGACCAGGGCGTGATCGTGGTCGAGCTGGAGGCCGGAAAGGCGCCGATCACCTCGGCCAATTTCCTGCGCTATGTCGACGCCCGCAAATATGACGGCGGGACGATCTACCGGGCGTCGCGGACCAAGGGCGTCAAGGGCGCCGGCTCGATCCAGGGCGGGCCCGCCGCCCGGGTCCGGCGCTTCGCCCCCATCGCCCAAGAGAGCACCCGGACGACCGGGCTGCGGCACAGGGCCGGCACGATCTCGCTGGCCCGCAACGCCCCGGGCACCGCGACGGCGGATTTCTTCATCTGCGCCAGCCCGGCCCCCTATCTCGACGCCCATCCCGGCGCGCCCGGCGACAACCAGGGCTTCGCGGCGTTCGGAACCGTGGTCGAGGGCCTGGCGATCGTCCGCAAGATCCTCGCCCTGCCGACCACGGGGACGCCGCTGGTCCCGTCGATGAAGGGCCAGATGCTCAATCCGCCGGTGCAGATCCTCAGCACGAAGCGGTTGAGCTGAAGCTCAGGCCGGCCGCCGGTCGCCCGCTGGCGAAACCTTGTCTAGGATCGGCCCATGCGCCCCGCCGCCTCCCTGCTGATCCTGTGCCTGCTGGCGGCGAGCGGCGGTCCGGCCCTGGCCGGCGAGACCGCCTGCTGGTTCGAGAACGGCGCGGTGGTCGTGCCCGCTGCGATCGGCGGCATGGCCGGCGACTACGTGCTCGACCTTTCGGCGCCCCGGACCCTGCTGCACGAGACCGCGGCCCAGCGGGCGGGCTATGCCGAGACCGCCCTGACGCTGCCGGTGCTGCTAGCCGGCCAGCGGACGGCCCCCGGACCGGTGACCGTGCAGGACCTCGACTATCGCAATGTCGGCTTTTTCACGCCGATCCTCGGGGTGATCGGGGCCGACATTCTTGGCCGCTATGTCGTCACGCTCGACTTCGCGCCCTGCCGCCTGGACTTGGAACTCCTGGGAAGCGCCGGGAGGCCGCGCGGACGGGGTCTGGGCGTGACGGTGGTCGGCGGCGTGGCGACGGTGCAGGCGGCGGCTTCCGATGGCGTCGGCGGCGTGGCGGGGGCGTTCGCGCTGGATACGGCCTCGAACGGCGGAGTGCGGGCCCGGGGGCCGGCCGACGCGCCGCGGCAGAAGCCGGCCGGGACGCTGCCGGCCCTGTCGCTGGACGGCGTCCTGCGGCGGGACCTGCCCGCCGTCGTGGCCGGCGAGTTGCCGGACGGGGTGGTCGGCGCTCTGGGCGTCCAGGTCCTGGCCGGCTATCGCCTGCGGCTGGATCCGGCGGCCGGGCGGCTGTGGCTGACCCCGGTCGCCGGCCACGAAAAAGGGCCCGACGTTTCCGCCGGGCCCTGATCATTTCGCAGGCGCTGGACCGCTCAGTGCGACTCGTTCTTCCAGACCTTGCGGTAGCTGGCATAGAGCAGGCCGGTGAACAGCAGAAGGTAAAGGAGTACCGCGAAGCCGGTCTGCTTGCGCTCGTCCAGCTTCGGCTCGGCGGCCCACATCAGGAAGGCCGAGACGTCCTTGGCTTCCTGGTCCAGCGTCGCCGGCGTGCCGTCGTCGAAGGTCACCTGGTTGGCCTTCAGCGGCGGGGCCATGGCGATGAAGCCGCCCGGCGGCGTGTGCTCGTGCGGGCCCGACCAGTAGGAGGTCAGGTCGCCGGCCATGTAGGGGTTGTAGTGCTGGTTCGGGCCGATCTTCAGGCCGGCGGGCGGATCCTTGTAGCCGGTGACGATCGAATAGATGTGGGCCGGACCTTCCTCGCGGGCCTTGGCCAGCAGCGACATGTCCGGCGGCAGGGCGCCGCCGTTGCTGGCGCGGGCCGCGGCCTCGTTCGGGAACGGCGAGACGAAGCGGTCGGCCGGGGTGGCCGGACGCTTGATCGGGTCGCCGGTCTCGGAGTCGATGTCGGCCACCTCGTAGTCCTTGGCGATCGCCTTGACGTACGGGTTGTCGTTCGAAGTCTTGCCGAACTTGGCCGAGTACTTCTCGTCGTAGAACGGACCGCCCTTGTCGCCAAGGTTGCGGAAGCTGACCAGGTTCATCGAGTGGCAGGCCGAGCAGACCTCGCGATAGACCTTGTAGCCGCGCTGCAGCTGGGCCTGGTCGAACTTGCCGAACGGACCTTCGAACGACCAGTGGACGTCCTTGGCTTCCAGGGCGCCGTGGGCGGCCAGGGCCGGGCCGGCGGCGCCGGCCGTCAGGAGACCCGCGACCGCTGCGATGACGGAGAGTTTGCGCAGCATCGAGATCAGCCCTTCATTTCAGGCGCGGCGGCCGCTTCGGCCGGCACGGTGGCCGGGTGCGACAGGGCGGGGGAGGCGATGGAGTCCGGCACCGGCAGGGTCTTTTCGACCAGGCCCAGCACCGGCAGGATCACCAGGAAGAAAGCGAAGTAGAACAGCGCCGCGACCCGCGACAGCCACACGAAGCTGTTGAGGTCGGCGTCGATCAGCGTGAACGTCGT
Organism: Caulobacter sp. LARHSG274; assembly: GCF_052871235.1. Lineage (NCBI taxonomy): Bacteria > Pseudomonadati > Pseudomonadota > Alphaproteobacteria > Caulobacterales > Caulobacteraceae > Caulobacter > Caulobacter sp. LARHSG274. Next base: position 7,822 of record NZ_JBIXJO010000013.1, read on the forward strand.
CACGCCCGGGATGACCGGATCGCTCGGCAGCTTGGCGCCGCAGAGGCCCAGGATGCAGCAGGCCACCACGAAGATCACGAAATAGACCTTGGCGGTCGGGCGATAGCGCATCGAGCGCACCTTGGAGGTGTCCAGCCACGGCAGGGCGAACAGGCAGGCGATGGCGCCGAACATGGCCAGCACGCCCATCAGCTTGTCCGGCACGGCCCGCAGGATCGCGTAGAACGGCAGGAAGTACCATTCCGGCACGATGTGCGACGGGGTCACCAGCGGGTTGGCCGGGATGTAGTTGTCGGCGTGGCCCAGGGCGTTGGGCAGGTAGAAGACGAACACCGCGAACAGGATCAGGAACACGCCCATGGCGAAGCCGTCCTTCACCGTCGCGTACGGCGTGAAGGGCAGGACGTCGGCCTTCGACTTGGGCTCGACGCCGGTCGGGTTGTTCTGGCCGACCACATGCAGGGCCCAGATGTGCAGGATCACCACGCCGGCGATCATGAAGGGCAGCAGGTAGTGCAGCGAGAAGAAGCGGTTCAGGGTCGGGTTGTCGACGGCGAAGCCGCCCCACAGCCAGGTGGTGATGGCCGGGCCGACCACCGGCAGGGCCCCGAACAGGTTGGTGATCACCACCGCGCCGTGGAAGCTCATCTGGCCCCAGGGCAGGACGTAGCCCATGAAGGCCGTGGCCATCATCAAGAGGTAGATCACGCAGCCCAGGATCCACAGCACTTCGCGCGGGGCCTTGTACGAGCCGTAATAGAGGCCGCGCAGCATGTGGACATAGACGGCGATGAAGAACATCGACGCCCCGTTGGCGTGCATGTAGCGGATCAGCCAGCCGTAGTTGACGTCGCGCATGATGTGCTCGACCGAGGCGAAGGCGTGGTCGGCGCTGGGCGTATAGTGCATCACCAGAATGATGCCGGTGATCAGCTGGGCGGCCAGGCACAGCGACAGGATGCCGCCGAAGGTCCACCAGTAGTTCAGGTTCCGCGGCGTGGGGTAGTCGACGAAGCTGTCATAGCCCAGGCGCACGATCGGCAGACGGGCGTCGAGCCAGCGCTCGAAACCGGTCTTGGGTTCGTAGGTCGAATGTCCGCTCATCTCTCTTAGCCGATCTTGACCTTGGTGTCGGATAGGAAGGTGTAGTCCGGAACCGCGAGGTTCTTCGGAGCCGGACCCTGGCGAATGCGACCCGAGGTGTCATAGACCGAGCCGTGGCACGGGCAGAACCAGCCGCCATAGGCGCCGCCGCCGAAGGTCGGCACGCAGCCCAGGTGGGTGCAGCTGCCGACCAGGACCAGCCATTGGGCCTTGCCCGGCTTGACCCGCTCGGCGTCGGTCTGGGGATCCTTCAGGGCCGCATGGTCGTCCTTGACCGCCGCGGCGATCTCGGCCGCCGTGCGGTTGCGGACGAACAGCGGCTTGCCCCGCCATTTGACCGTCACCTGCTGGCCGGACGCCACCTTGCTGAGGTCGAACTCGATCGAGGCCAGGGCCAGCGTATCGGCCGACGGGTTCATCTGGTCGATGAACGGCCAGGCGATCGAGACCGCGCCGCCGGCGGCGGCCGCGATCGTCGCGATGTAGATGAAATCCCGGCGGCTGGGGTCTGACCCCTGCGCCGGTTCAGTCGTTGCGCCCACGGCGGTGTCGGCCACCTAAGTCACCCTTCGAAACCGTCGAACCGCACGATCGGTTCGACCAGGAAAAGCGCCAAAGGCGCCGTATCTCGTCTGGACCCGCGAGCGGGTCGTCGCCACAAGGCCTGGACCCGCGAGCGGGTCTTGGTCACAAGGGGCTTCAAGCGGATCGTCCTATCGGACGCGCGGACCGAGTCCGCAAGCCCTTTCGATTCGCAGCCATGCCCCTGTCGGCCCTGTGGTGGTTCGCTTAGAATGCGTCTCGCGCTTTTTCAACCCGGCATTCCTCAGAACCTGGGGGCGGCGATTCGATTGTCGGCCTGCCTGGGGGCGGGCCTGGACGTCATCGAGCCGTGCAGTTTTCCCTTGGACGACAAGAGCTTGAAGCGCGCGGCCCTCGACTATGGCCCCCTGGCCCACATGGTCCGCCACTCGTCCTGGGAGGCCTTCCTGGCCGCACCGGAGCGCGACGAGGGGCGTTTGCTGCTGTTCACGACGCAGGCGACGGCGCCCTTCCACAAGTTCACCTTTCGAGCACGCGATACTTTGTTGTTCGGCAACGAGAGCCGCGGCGCCCCGCCGGAAGTCCACGCCGCCGCCTTCGCGCGGCTGAGAATCCCGCTGCGGCCGGAGGCCCGGTCGATGAACCTGGCGACTACCGCCGCCATGGCCCTGGGCGAGGCCCTGCGGCAGACCGACGGGTTTCCGGCCTAGGGGGCGGCGGAGGCGATCTTTGCAAGACACGGCTTCTCGACCTCGGGCTTTCGCGACGAGTGGGATGAGGAGGTGCGGAGCGGCCGGGCCAGGCCCGGGGACCGTGGGGTTAGTGTTTGCGTTTCGGCGTGGACAGACCGCTCCGCGGAACCGTTTTTCTCAAGGGACGGCGACTGAGGGCCTGTTTCATCCCGATCGACGTTCCCCCTCGGACGGGCAGGATCAAAGTCGCCCGGAAGGGGCCGTCAGCGACTCCGACAGATCCTGGAACAGGCCGGTTTGAACCTCCCGGCCCCGTCGACCCGCCTGTCCCGCGACCGTCCCCGGCAGACCTTGGAGCCTTCTGAGCCCCGCAACCCGCCGCGATGCGATCGCCAGGCCCAGGCGGCCCCGCTCGGTTCCATCTCCATCGCCGCTTCGGGTCGGTACCAAGCGCCCTCCTCCGCGACGGAGACAGGTTTGATTGTGCGGGAGGTTCGAGCCCTGGCGCGTGGGTGACGCTGGTTATTTTTCAGGGCGTTGAAAGGGCTGGGGTTTTTGGCGTCAGCGCCGGGGATGGAGCGGCGTCGATCCCCGCAAACGCCCTTGCGGGACCCCCTCTATCTTTTCCTTCCCGTCGGCGGATGGGGGAAGGTGGCCCCGAAGGGGTCGGATGGGGGTGAACGCGCAGCGTTCTTCTCGCCGCCAGCTCAGCAGTCACCCCCATCCCCGGCCCTTCCCCCATCAAGGGGGAAGGGAGCTGGCCTCGCCCGCCCGCCGGCGAGGCTGCGGGCTTACGCAAACCGGACCTTTTAGAGGCGGCAACGGGGTGGGAAGCGGACGCATGCCTCTAGCTGCGCCGGGCCGAAGTGTGACGATGCTTAGTGGCCGGCATCTTTCGGTCCGGGGTTTTGCCAAAGGCCTTGACGCAATTCACGCCAGTTCCATGAGATCGAAACGACGCCCCCCTTAGTGGGCAAACCAAGCATCATTTCTGGAACGCGCATTAGCGCGATGGAGCTGTCGATGGCTGCACTGACATGCTTGTCCATCACTCCTTTCGAGCGGCACCGCACGAGATCGCCATTGGGTCCAACCCGGCAGGTGGTCTCGGTCACGCCCTCGACGCGGCCCACTTGAGACATGATCTTCGTTGCCTGGGCATGGTCTGGCAAAGACGTCCATCTGGCGAAGCGTGCCGTGCAGACCCCTCCGCCCAACGAACATGGAAATCCGTCGGAGCCAGACGGAAGCCTGATCTCGATCGCAGCGGAGTAGCCGAGGGGGAGCCCGACCTCGGGTGACGTTTGACCGTCCGTCGTCTTGGTCACTACGGCTGTGCCCTGGGTCGTTTCCGGAACCATGTTCAAGGCGGGAGACGGCGGGGTCGGCGCCCTGGCGTTGGTGCTGGTCTCCAGGTCGCCGCACGGCAGCTTGTTGGCGGTTCGGACGACGCCATGCGGGCGGCACAGGGTCTGGAGACGGCACATCGCGGGTATGTACGTGCCGATCGCTCTGCTCTGCTTGAGCTGGATGCTCGCGTTCGGACCAGCAAAATCCCTGATCTCCGATGCCGGCGGCAGGGCGCTGATCAACAGGTGGCGCATGCGCTCGAAAGCCGAGGCTCCCTTCAGCCTTTGGCGTTCGGCGAGGATATAGAATCGGAAGCGGCGGCCGCCGTCTTCTGCCGGCTCGGCGAGCTGACTGTCGGACATTGACAGGAAGTAGTTGTAGATCGACCCGCCGGGAAACTGTTCGCGATCGTAGTCTTCAATGCCGCCGATGGGGTCGCCTCCTTTGCGGGCGTAGCTGACGCGGTCGCGGTTGTCCCATTGGGTCACCTGGCGAAAAGCCGCGCAGATTTGCTTTTCCGTCGCGCCGACCGGGATCCATTCCGAAGTCTTAAACAGCTGCTCAGGCAAGGGTTTGGTGCCCTTGCAGGAGGCGGCGACCAAAGAGGCGTCGATAGTTTTGGGGGCGGCGGCCAACTCTTCGGGCAGGCCGAAAGCCGTGTAGGGCAGATTCCAACCCCGGCTAGTCCCCGTCCACATGCGTTCGGTGCAATTCTTTTTGCAGACTGCCCACGCTTCTGGTCGCAACGGGAACCGCCGTCCGGCAACCTCCAGTACAACCGGGCCGCCGCCGGGGCCGCTGTTAAAAGGCCAATCCTCTCGGATGCATACGGCTCCATTTGAGGTGTTTGTATATTTGAGCGAAAGACTACCGTCGTCAGGCCGATCGATGAATTGGTAGGGCAGCGGAGTCGGCATTGGCCCTGATGAAACCAGGGCGAAGGCCGCCAGTACGATCCCGATCATCTTCAGCCGCCGCATGGTGCCCTCCCCACTATAAGCAAACCCTCCCTAGCCTGCCGCCAAGCATTCTGTCGCCAGCTTTGCTGTGCGACTGCAAGAAAGCTCAACCGCTAGCTATCCGACGGTAGAGCCAACGTCCGACTTGGGTCGAAACTCACCATTGACGCCCACGCCGGCAACCCAGCCTTCAAACCGCAACCACCAGCCCAGGTCGACTTCACCCCCTAAGGACTTCTGCGGATTTGCGCCCCGCGCCGTGAACGCCTAATCGGCTGGGCCATGAGCACCGCCCTCGATCTCGACCGCAAGAAAGCCGCCGCCCGCGCCTGGTTCGAAAGCCTGCGCGACCAGATCTGCGCCGCGTTCGAGCGCCTGGAGGACGAGGCTCCCGCCGACCTCTATCCCGGCCCCGCCGGCCGCTTCGAGCGCAAGCCGTGGGACCGCGAGGCCGGCGGCGGCGGGGTGATGGCGATGATGCACGGCCGGCTGTTCGAGAAGGTCGGGGTGCATGTCTCGACGGTGTTCGGGACCTTCACGCAGGAGATGGCCAAGGCCATGCCCGGGGCCGACCAGGATCCGCGGTTCTTCGCCACCGGGATCAGCCTGATCGCCCACATGACCAATCCGCGGGTGCCGGCGGTGCACATGAACACCCGCTTCATCGCCACCACCCAGAGCTGGTTCGGCGGCGGCGGCGACCTGACGCCGCTGCTCGGCTATCAGCGCCGGCAGGACTTTCCCGACGCGATCGACTTCCACGCCGCCTACCAGCGCGCCTGCGACGCCCACCACCCCGACTGGCACGCCAAGTACAAGGCCTGGTGCGACGAGTACTTTTTCCTGCCGCACCGCAACGAGCCGCGCGGAATCGGCGGCATCTTCTACGACCACCACGACAGCGGCGACTGGGACCGCGACTTCGCCTTCACCCAGGATGTCGGCAAGGCGTTCCTGGAGATCTATCCGCAGCTGGTCCGCCGCCGGATGGGCGAGGCCTGGACGGCGCAGGAGCGCGAGGAGCAGCTGGTCCAACGCGGCCGCTATGTGGAGTTCAACCTGCTCTATGACCGCGGCACGATGTTCGGCCTCAAGACCGGCGGCAATGTCGAGTCGATCCTCAGCTCGATGCCGCCCGTGGTGAAGTGGCCGTAAGGGGGCCTCTTCGCTAAGCCTTCGGGCACTTGGCCCCGGTGTCGATCCAGGCCTGGATCAGTTGGCCGAACGCCGCCTGGGTTCCAGGCGCGGGGCGGCGGCCCTCGCCCGGGCTCCAGGCCCAGCCGACCAGGTGGTCGTTGGCCATGTGGTCGTGCAGCTGGGCCAGGCCGCGGCCGCCGTTGCGGGCCGGATCCTTGAGCTGGGCGCAGATCGCGCCGAGCGACCGGCCCTGCCAGGCCATCTCGGCCGGGGCCAGGGCCCATTTCGGATCGCCGGGGATCGAGCGGACCGCCTGCCCCCAGGTCGGGACATTGGCCGGGCCGTGGCACGACCCGCAGGGCAGGCCGGCGGGACCGTGGCCGCTCTGGCCGGCGACCATCGGCGGATTGTGCGGATGGCGGTCGTCGCCCTGGGTCGGGGCCCGCTGGACCGGGTGGCAGTTCAGGCAGCGCGGGCTGGCGATCACCTTGCCGGCCTCGGTGAACAGAGCGACCGAGCGGGCGGCCGGGTCGCCGATCGCCGCGAAGCTGGCGGCGCTTTTCAGGGTCTCGACCTGCGGGGCGGCCGGCGCGGGGTCGGCGGCGCGGACCCCGGCGGTCAGCGCCCCGCCGGCCAGCAGCACGCCGACGACAAGCACGAGGGTGGTGGCGCGCATGGGCTGATCTCCCGCCGTTCGGGCAAGGAACGGTCGAGCTAGCGCTTGGGTTGCCGTCGCTCAGCCGGCCTGGGCCAGGAAGGCGTCGATCCAACCGGCCACCCGGGCCCGGTCATTGGGTCCGGCCAGGCTGGCGATGGCCGCGTCGGCCTGGGCGTCTGTGTAGCGGGTTCCGCGCCGGGCCTCGATCAGGGCGACGGCGTAGGCCGGCTCGAACTCGGGATGGAACTGCATCGAGATCGCCGGCTGGTCGGCATAGACCAGGATTCCGGCCGGGTTGAAGGCGCTGCCGGCCACGGCCCGGGCCGTCGGCGGCAGGGCCACGATCTGGTCCTGGTGCGAGCCCGGCGCCGTCACCACCCGGTCGGTGGTGGTCGACGGGTCCATCCACGGCTGCGGCTCGGCGATGTCATAGGCCTGCAGGCCAACGCCCCAGCCCTTGTCGGACTTGACCACCTGGCCGCCGAACGCCTCGGCCATCACCTGGTGGCCGAAACAGACCCCGACCAGCGGCCGGCCGCGGGCGGCGCGCAGGAAGCCCTTCAGCGGCGCGATCCACGGCAGGTCGTCATAGACCCCGGCCGACGAGCCGGTGACCAGATAGGCCTCGCAGGCGGCCGGATCGGCGGGCAGCGCCCCGGCCTGGACGTCATAGGTCACATAGTCGTGCCCCGGCCCCAGCAGGGCCTGGAACATGCCGCCGTAGCGCCCGAAGGCCGGCTGCAGGGCCCGCGGCGGTTCGCCGGTCTCGAGCAGGCCGATCTTCATGCGCGGGTCTCCTGGCGTCCGTCTGCGATATAGGCGCGGGCTTTGCGTCCTTCGAGGCCCTCAGAACGCCATCCCCTGCACCACCGCCTTCAGCCGCTCGATGGCCGAGAAGCGGTCGTCGATGAAGTCCTGGTCGATCCACCAGGCCTCGACCTCGCGCATCACCGCGCCGACCAGCGGACCCTTGGGGGCCCCGGCCTTGAGGACATCGTCGCCGGTCAGGGGAAAGGGCGGCGGGGTCCAGCTTTCGCCCAGGGCCAGCAGGCCGCGCCATTGCGGGGTGGCGGCGGTGCGCGGGGCCGCGGCCCAGGCCAGCTTGACCCGGTCGCTGAACGCGCGCAGCCCCAGGGCGTAGACCGCCCGGCGGGTCTCGCGCGGGCTCATCCAGCTGACGATGGGCGGCTCCCGGCCGGCCGCGGCGACCAGCCGGTCCCGCAGGGCGTTGGACAGCCGCAGCCGCTCGGCGGCCTGGCCGGCGATCTGCGGATCGTCGGGGATCAGGGCGGCCAGGCGCAGCTCGGGGTCGTTTTCAAAGAGCTGCTCGGTCTCGATGGCGACCAGCGCCTCCAGCCGGGCCAGCGAGGCGGCGCAGGGCAGGATCGCGGCCAGCACGCCGGTCGCCGCCATCAGCCGCAGGGACGGGCGCGGATCGTCGGCGGCCAGCAGCTTCAGCAGCTCCTTTTGCACGCGCTCGGCGGCCAGGCTCTCCAGCCCGTCCTTCAGCGCCGCGCAGGCGGCCAGGGCTGCGGAATCGGCCTCGCCGCGGCCATACCAGGCGTGGAAGCGGAAGAACCGCAGGATGCGCAGATAGTCCTCGCGCAGGCGGGCCGCGGGATCGCCGACGAACACCACCCGGCCCGCGCGGGCGTCGTCAAGGCCCGCGCCCGTGGGGTCATAGACCTGGCCGGCGAGGTCGGCGTAGAGGGCGTTGAAGCGGAAGTCGCGACGCTCGGCGTCCTCGCTCCAGTCGTGGGTGAACGCCACCACCGCCCGCCGGCCGTCGGTGGCGACGTCGCGGCGCAGGGTGGTGATCTCGTAGGGCGCGCCCCCGGAAATGGCCGTCACCGTGCCGTGCTCGACACCGGTGGGCACGGCCCGCAGCCTGGCCGCGCGCAGCGCCTCGGTCACCTGGTCGGGGGTCAGGACGGTGGCGATGTCGATGTCCTCGACCGGCTTGCCCATCAGGGTGTTGCGCACGCAGCCGCCGACGAAGCGCGCGCAGCCGGGAAAGCCATGGGCCTCAAGCGCGGCGATCACCGCCTGGGTCTGCGGCAGCGCCATCCACGGCGGCGCGCCTATGGTCTCGATCCTCATGCTCGGCCCCCGTCCCCGCCGTCCTGCGCCCCGTCGGGGTGCAGCCGCTCATAGAGCGCCCGCAGCATGCCCGCCGTCGCCCCCCAGATGAACCGTTCGTTCCACGGCATGGCGTAGAAGAACCGCCGCTCGCCGTCGGGCTGGTCGCGGTGCTGGCGCTGGTGGTTGCCCGGATCCATCAGGAAGGCGAACGGCGTCTCGAACACGTCGGCCACCTCGTCGGGACTGGCCTGGAAGGTCGCGGCCGGGTCGATGAAGCCGACCACCGGGGTGACATGGAAGCCGGTCACCGTGCGGTAGCCGTGCAGCAGGCCGGCCAGGGTCACGAACTTCGGGTCGAGATTGACCTCCTCCTGCGCCTCGCGCAGGGCGGTCTCCCACGGGGTCTCGCCGGGATCGCAGCGGCCGCCGGGAAAGGCGATCTGGCCGGTGTGGCTGCGCAGGGTGTCGGCCCGGCGGGTCAGCAGCACGGTCATGCCGTCGTCGTGCTCGACCAGGCCGACCAGCACCGCGGCCGGGCGCAGGGCGTGGGGATTGTCGGGCAGGACGTGCGGGTTGAGATCGAAGTCCGAGCGGGCGGCGTCGAGGCTGGGATCGTAGGCGCTGATCGGGTCCAGCCGGCTGGCGATCCAGGCCCGGCGCTCGTCCCTCGTCAGGGCCGGGCGGGTCATGCCCGGTGGGCCCCGGCCGGGGCGAGCGGGAACCAGACGCCGTGGCTGGCCACGCCCAGGCGCGGGCCCTCCGGCGTCTCACGCTCCTGCGCCAGGCCGACCAGCTCATAGAATACCGGCCGGGCGATCAGCGCCTCCAGTCCCCGCCGGACATGCAGATAGGGCCGCGGCTCGCCGCTGGCGGCGTCGGTCTCGACGCGGATGGCGTTGTCCGGTCCCGCCTCGACCACGTCGCCGACATTGGTCTGGAAGCGCAGGATATTGCCAACCCCATCCTGGCTTGAAAGGAGGTCGACCCGGGTGGCGATGAACGGCGCGTCCTCGACCTGGATCTTCAGCTTCTCGACCGGGGTGACCAGGTGATAGCCGTCCGGGTCGAGCCGCAGCACGGTCGAGAACAGCCGCACCAGCGCCTCGCGGCCGATCGGCGAGCCCTCGTGGAACCAGACCCCGTCCTTGCGGATGCGGATGTCGATCTCGCCGCAATGCTCCGGATGCCACAGATGCACCGGCGGCAGTCCGCGCTCGCCGGCGGCCTTGGCCGTGGCGGTGAGGCCGGCGAGGCCGGAAGGGACGGGATCGGCGGTCATGGCCTTCAGGTAGGCCAAGCCGGCGGCCGGCTCAAGCGCGGTCAGGCGATGCGGATGGGTCCGGCCAGGCCGGCGTCGCCGCCCGCGACCAGGGCCTTGGCCAGCACCCGACGCGGGTCGGCTGGACCGGGCAGGGTCGCCGGAGCGACCGAGAAGCCAAGCCGGCCGAAATAGGGCGCGTCGCCGACCAGCAGCACGGCGCGCCAGCCGGCCTGGGCCGCCGCCTCGCAGGCCGCCTCGACCAGGGCCTGGCCCAGGCCATGGCTGCGCTGCTCGGCGTCGACGGCCAGCGGGCCGAGGAAGGCCGCGGGCTGGCCGCCGACCGTCACCGGCCACAGCCGCACGCTGCCGACCACCCGGCCGGCGTCCAGCGCCACGAACGAGCAGTCGTCGAGCTTATGGTTGCCCTCGCGCAGGCGCTCGGACGACTTGGCGAACCGGCCAGGGCCGAAGGCGCGGTCGACCAGGGTCTCGACGGCGCGGGCGTGTTCGGGCCGTTCGACCTGGATCGACGGCGGCGGGGCGACAAGGGGGGCGATGGCGGGAGAGGAGGACATCAACGCGCGGGATCCAGGCACGAAAGGGGACATAGCCCCGGATCGTGACGCGACCGAGACGGTCGCCGCCGGGGCGGTTCTAGGCGCGGACTCCGGTCCGCTCGGCGCAGGTTCGTCGCAGGCGTCGCATCGGCGGCGCGTTCCTCGTTTCCAGAGGGGCGCGACATAGGGCCCAACGCCCCCGGCGTCAATGAAATCAACTGTCGCATCAGAGAAACGCGATTGCGGCGACGCGGCGTCAGGGACATGGTCCGGCTCCGATGACCGACCTCCCCCCCGACCCCGATTCCGTCCCCTCCGCCCTGGAGGCGGCCGACACCTCGATGCGCGCCCTGCTGCGGCAGAGCGACTTTCTGTTCTTCTGGGTGGCGCGTTTCGTCTCCACTTTGGCGGTGCAGATCCAGGGGGTGACGATCGGCTGGCAGGTCTACACCCTGGCCCGCGAAACCGGCCACAACGAGGGCCAGGGCGCCTTCCTGCTCGGCATGGTCGGCCTGGCCCAGTTCGTGCCGCTGTTCTTCCTGGCCCTGACCGCCGGCGAGACCGCCGACCGCCACGACCGCAAAACCATCGTCACCGCGGCCATCGGCGTCGACATCCTCTGCGCCGGCGGCCTGGGCCTGCTGGCCTGGTCGGGCCACAAGGCCCTGTGGCCGATCTTCGCCCTGGCCATGCTGTTCGGGGCCGGCCGCGCCTTCCTGTCGCCGGCCTCCAGCGCCATGGGGCCGATGCTGGTGCCGCGACCGCTGCTGCCGCGGGCCATCGCCTGGAACTCGCTGTCCTGGCAGACGGGCTCGATCGTCGGCCCGGCCCTGGGCGGCCTGCTGTGCGCGATCTCGCCGGCCACGGCGTTCGGGACCTCGGTGGGGCTGTTCCTGGTCGCCGGCCTGCTGCTTCTGGGCATCAAGGCCTCGACCAAGCCGGTGGTGCAGCCCGGCTCGCGTTGGACCCTGATCAAGGAGGGCCTGGTCTATACCTGGCGCAACAAGATCGTCTTCGGCTCGATCTCGCTGGACCTGTTCGCCGTGCTGCTGGGCGGGGCCACGGCCCTGCTGCCGGTGTTCGCCCGCGACGTGCTGCATGTCGGGGCCGAGGGCTTCGGGATCCTGCGCGCCGCCCCGGCGATCGGGGCGACCGTGGTGGCCTTCTATCTCGCCAGCCACCAGATCCGCCGCCGGGCCGGCCTGACCATGTTCCTGGCCGTGGCGGTCTTCGGCGCCGCCACCGTGGTGTTCGGCCTGTCGCAGTGGATCTGGCTGTCGGTGGCGGCCCTGACGGTGCTGGGCGGGGCCGACATGGTCTCGGTCTATATCCGCCAGACGCTGGTGCAGCTGGTCACCCCCGACCCGATGCGCGGCCGGGTCGCCGCGGTCTCGGGCCTGTTCATCAGCGCCTCCAACGAGCTGGGCGAGTTCGAGAGCGGCGTCGCCGCCCGCTTCCTGGGCCCGGTCGGCGCAGCGGTGTTCGGCGGCGTCGGGGCGCTGGTGGTGACCGGGGCCTGGGCGCGGATGTTCCCGGACCTGCGCAAGGCGGATCGGTTGGAGTAATTCCAGAGCGCGATGGTTGAAGGCTGAATCACCTTTCCCCCGTCTCCCCGGCGAAGGCCGGGGCCCAGGTTCAGCCGTCGCATTGGACGCTTATCCGAAACACACAGCCCTACGATCTGGACCCCGGCCTTCGCCGGGGAGACGGACAGGATGACGGGGTTATTGACTGGCCAACTTCCGCAACGCCTCGCCCGTCATCCGCCGCACGATCCACTCGTCCAGCGCCGCCGCGCCAAGGCTGTCATAGAAGGCGATCGACGGGGCGTTCCAGTCGAGCACCGCCCATTCCAGCCGGCCCAGGTTCTCGTCGACGCAGCGCCGGGCCAGGTTGGCCAGCAGGGCCTTGCCCGCGCCGCTTCCCCGCGCCTGCGGCCGCACGAACAGATCCTCCAGATAGATTCCGTGCCGGCCGACGAAGGTCGAGTAGTTGTAGAACCACAGGGCGAAGCCGACGGGGGCGCCATCGATCTGGGCGATGTCGCAGAAGGCGCGCGGATTTTCGCCAAACAGCGCCTCGGCGACGTCGCCCTGGGTGGCCTCGACCGCGTCGAGCAGCTTTTCATATTCCGCCAGGTCGCGAATGAACTGATAGATCAGGGCGGCGTCGGCGGCGACGGCGGGACGAACGACGACTTGGGCGACTTTGGCGGCGGCGGACATATGGCGGTCTCTTCGGACTATCTGGATTTCGTGCTCGAACAGCTGGCCCCGGTTGGGCCCCTGACCTCGCGGCGGATGTTCGGCGGAGTCGGCCTCTACGCCCAAGGGCTGTTCTTCGCCCTGATCGACGACGACGTGCTGTACCTCAAGGGCGACGAGGCGATGCGGCCCGATTTCGAGGCCGCGGGCAGCCAGCCGTTCTGTCCGTTCCCCGAGGCCCGACCGATGGCCTATTGGAGCGCCCCGGCCGAAGCGCTGGACGACGGCGAGCTGATGGTCGCCTGGGCCCGACGCGCGATGGCGGTGGCGGCGGCGCGGAGGAAGCGCAAACCCTAGCCCCCTTTTATCCGCTCATCCCGGCGAATGCCGGGACCCAGGTCATAGGGCAGGTGTTCACGATAGATCCTGGATTCAGCGGGTGGATCTGGGTCCCGGCGTTCGCCGGGATGAGCGGATTTAGGAATCATCCGATCACCACCCCCGGCGGCGGCTCGCTGTCCTCCGGCACGAAGAAGTCGGGCATCAGGGACGCGGTCGGGTCGACGCGGTAGCGGTCGAAGTCGCGCACGCCCTCGGCGTAGAGGAAGCTGTCGTCGATCACGAACTGGCCGGTGAAGTCGCGCGACGGCTTTTCAAAGATCGCGTGGGCGGCGTCGGCCATGATCTCGACCGTGCGGCAGTGCTTGAGGCCCGCCTCCCCGGCCAGGGCGAACTGGACGGCGGCGGTGGCGATGGCGGTGCGCGGCCACAGGGCGTTGCAGGCCACGCCGTCGGCCCGGAACTCCTCGGCCATGCCCAGCATGCACAGGCTCATATTGTACTTGGCCATCGAATAGGCCACGTGCGGCGCGAACCAGCGCGGCTTGAGGTCCAGCGGCGGCGACAGGGCCAGGACGTGCGGATTGGCCGCCTTCTTCAGGTGCGGCAGGCAGATTCTGGTCGTCAGGAACGTGCCGCGCCCGTTGATCTGGTGCATCAGGTCGTAGCGCTTCATGTCGGTCGCCAGGGTGCCGGTCAGCGAGATGGCCGAGGCGTTGTTGACGCAGATGTCGACGCCGCCGAACGTCGCCACCGCCTGGTCGACGGCGGCCTGGACGCTGGCCTCCTCGCGCACGTCGACCACCAGCGGCAGGGCCTTGCCGCCGGCCGCCTCGATCTCGGCGGCGGCCGTGTAGATGGTGCCCGGCAGCTTGGGATGGGGGTCGGCGGTCTTGGCGGCGACGACGATATTGGCCCCGTCGCGCGCCGCCCGCAGGGCGATGGCCAGGCCGATGCCGCGCGAGGCGCCGGTGATGAACAGGGTCTTGCCGGCTAGGGACTTGGACGGGCTCATGGAGGCTTTCTCGACGGTTGCGGCCTGGATTGCAGACCCTGATCCTCCGGGGTCCGCCCGGCAAGGTGGATGCCGCGGCTAGAGCTGCAGGACCAGATAGAAACGCCCACCTTATCCCGTCTCCCCGGCGAAGGCCGGGGCCCAGATCATAGGGCTGTGTATTTCGGACAAGCGGCCAGCACGACGGCTGAACCTGGGCCCCGGCCTTCGCCGGGGAGACGGGGTGAAATGTGATTCAGCCTTCAATCATCCAGAGTTGCAGGACCAGAAGCCCCACGGCGATCGCCAAGCACAGCGGTCCATAGGCGCGGCGGTTCAGCGTCGCGAACGGCGTGCCCTCGGCATAGCGGAAGATGGATGGGACATAGGCCGCCAACCCCCGGGCAGCGAAGACGGCGAACAGGACCCAGCGCGCGAACCGCAGCAGCGGATCCCAGGCGGTCGAGATCAGCGTCGCGGCGACCAGGGCGGCGCCGGTCGCCAGGGCCAGGCCGACCGCGGCCGAGGCCGGGAGGCCCGGCGCGCGCATGCCGCGGGTGCGTCCCACCACGCGCTCGACCAGCGAGGCCTCGTCATGACCAGGCCAGCGGCCGCCCAGTCCCCAATAGAGGTGGATCCCCGCCAGGGCGAACAGCACCGCCGCCAGGACGATCGCCAGCGCCATCTCAGCCGACCTTGCTGAAGTCCGGCGGCCGGCGCTCGGCGAAGGCCATGAAGGCCTCGCGGGCCTCGGCGGTCTGCAGCCGCTCGCCGAACAGGGCCGCCTCCTTGTCCATCAGGGCGGCGATCGCCTCGCCGTCGCGCATCAGGCGCTTGGTGACGGTCAGGGCCCCCAGCGGCCGTGTCGCCACCTGGTCGGCGGCGGCCCGGGCCCGAGCCCGCAGCTCGTCGCGCGGAACGACGGCGTTGGCTAGGCCCCATGCGGCGGCCGTGGTCCCGTCGACCGCCTCGCCCAGGGCGAACATCGCATAGGCGCGGGCGTGGCCGATGCGGGCCGGCAGCAGCAGGCTGGACGCGGCCTCCGGCACCAGGGCCAGGTTGACGAAAGGTACGGTCAGGCGGGCGTCGGGGCTGACAAACACCAGGTCGCAGTGCAGCAGCATGGTCGTGCCGACCCCGACCGCCTGGCCGTGGACGGCGGCGACCAGCGGCCGCGTCGCCAAGGCCAGGGCCCGGATGAACCGCAGCACATGGCGCTCGCCGGTGAAGGCGCCGGTGGCCTGGGCGGCGAAGTCCTGCAGGTCGTTGCCGGCGGTGAAGGCGTCGCCGTCGCCCTGGAACACCACCACCCGCACCGCCGGGTCGGTCTCGGCCCGCTCCAGGCTGTCGGCCAGCACGCCGTACATGGCGTTGCTGAGGGCGTTCTTCTTGTCCGGGCGCGACAGGGTGAGGGTCATCACGCCGGCCTCGACCTCGACCTTCACGTACTCGGTCATGCGGGATCTCCTTTGGGGAACTTGGTTTGGAGGCTGGCCAGCCAGCGGCTGACGACGGCGATCTCGGCCTCGGTAAAGCCGGCGGTGAGCTGGTCGTTGAGGCCCGCGACCCCGGCCTTGGCCGCCTCGCGGGCCTTCAGCCCCCTTGAGGTCAGGTGCAGGCGCAGGGCGCGGCCGTCCTTGGGATCGGGCCGGCGCTCGACCAGCTCGGCCCGGGCCATGCGGTCGATCAGGCCGGTCATGGCCGAGGGAGCCAGATCCAGGGCCTCGGCCACCTCGCCGATCAAGGCTCCGTCACGGGCCCCTAGCACGAACAGCGCCCCGGCCTGGGCGGCGGTCAGCCCGTCCTGGGCGGCCATCCGGGCCTCGACATGGCGCTGCACGCGGCGGTGCGCGACATTGAGCAGGAACACCAGGCGACGGTCGGGCGGCGTGGACATGGCGCCACGTTATAGTTCGCGCGCGAAATATCAAACGAATGTTTTTATCAGGGAAGAGCCCGGTACCAGTTCACCCCCTCGCCGTCGGTCTCCCGCACCGCCAGCCCGCGGCCGATCAGGCAGTTGAGATGGGCCAGGGCCTCGCCGGTGGCCATGCTCAGCAGGTCGGAGCCAATCGGCCGGGCGAACAGCGAACCGAAGGTGTCTATGGCGCGCCGAGGCTCGGCCAGCTTGCCCGCCAGCCGCGCCAGGGCCCGCTCGTGGCCGGAGATCAGCCCGTCGATGCGGGCGTGCAGCCCCCGGAACGGGTCGTTGTGGGCCGGCAGCACCAGCACCGTGTCGGGCACGGTCGCCTTGATCCTGGCCAGCGAGGCCAGCCAGTCGGTCAGCGGGTCGGCGTCGGGCTCGGTGGGGAACACCGAGACGTTGGACGAGATGCGCGGCAGCACCTGGTCGCCCGAGATCAGCACGCCCAGTTCCTCGCACCACAGGCAGGCGTGGTCGGGCGAATGGCCCTGGCCGGTCACCACCCGCCAGTCGTGGCCGTCGATCGCGAACACCTCGCCGTCGGTCATCCGCCGGTAGCTGTCGGGCAGGGGGTAGATCATCTTGCCGAAGCCGCCGAACCGGGTCCGGTAGTTCTCGATCTCCTCTTCGTCCCAGCCGGCGGCGCGGAAGAACCGCACCCCGTCCTCGGGCGCTTCGCGGCCGGTGTCGGCCGCCAGCATCCGGCACTGGAAGTATTCCAGCCGCGTCATCCACAGCCGGACGTCGAAGCGGCGGGTGATCCAGCCGGCCAGGCCGACATGGTCGGGATGCAGGTGGGTGGCGATGACCCGGGTGACCGGCCGCCCGCCCAGGGCCTGGGCGAAGGCCGCGCGCCAGGCCTGCGAAGTCTCGGACGTATGGAAGCCGGTGTCGACCACCGCCCAGCCGTCGCCGTCGGCGATCGCCCAGACATTGATGAAGCCCAGCGACCCGCCCAGCGGCTGGCGCAGCCACAGCACCCCCGGCGCGACCTCGACGGCCTGGCCCGATCCCGTCTCGGGGACGGCCTCGAACGGATAGACCAGCCGCGGCCGCCGCGGCTCGGACGCCTGTTCTTCAGGCCCCTCCTCGATCCCGTCGCGCATTTGGCGTCCTCCGTCCTCGGCCGATCGTCATGTTTACGCCCTCGTCGGACGACATCTTGACCCTCGATGCAAGCGGGCCTTAAGTCCGCCGCGAGGAATTTACCCAGGAGACGTACCCCCATGAGGCCCTTCGCGATCGGCCTGACGGCCGCCCTCGCGCTCGCCGTGCTCGTTCCGGCCGCCGTGATTTCGGCGCCGAAGGAGAAGGACAAGCCCGCCGCCGTCGACGCCAAGGCCCGCGAGGCCGGCATGAAGGCGGCCCCCGCCGTGGCCCAGGCCGCCAACCTGGCCTGCACCGTCACCGACGCCCGCCTGATCGGCAACGACAAGAAGAGCGGCACCGACTATTACGAAGTCGCCTGCCAGCAGGGCCTGGGCTTCGCCCTGGTCGCCAAGAAGGACGCTCCGCCGCAAGGCTACAGCTGCCTGGAGACCGGCCAGCCCGGCGCCGACGGCAAGCCCAGCGCCCTGGCCTGCATCCTGCCCGCCAACGCCGATCCGAAGTCGGGCCTGGCTCCCTACGTCAAGAAGTCCGGCGTCCCCTGCGACATCGAGAACGCCCGCGCCATCGGCGCCGGCGCCAAGAACGCCTATTTCGAAATCGCCTGCAAGGGCGGCACGGGCTACATCCTGCAGACCTCCAGCCCGATCAATCTCGACCAGGACGTCGTCGCCAACAGCTGCCTGCTGTACGACGACGGCGGCAATGTCAGCTGCAAGCTGACCGACAAGGCCACCCAGCTGGCGATCGTCGATCCCCTGGCCGCGGCCTCGGGCAAGAACTGCGCGGTCAAGGACAAGCGCTACGTCCTCAGCACCAAGACCGACAACTATTTCGAAGTCGCCTGCCAGGACGGCAAGGGCTACATGCTGCAACAGGCCGCCACCACCGGCGCCCTGGTCAAGGCCATCGACTGCGCCCAGGCCAGCTTCGTCGGCGGCGGCTGCACCCTGACCGACAGCCGCGCGGCCGAAACCGCGCAGGCCGGCCTCTACACCAAGCTGGCGAGCAAGGCCGGCTTCGACTGCAAGGTCGAGAAGTACGGCATGCTGCCCAGCGACGACCCCAAGAAGGAAATCGTCGAGATGAAGTGCTCCAACCGTCCGGACGGCGGCATCGGCGTCTTCACCGGCACCAGCAGCACGGTCTACGACTGCGTGACCTCGGAAATGAACGGCTACCGTTGCAGCTTCACCAAACCCGACGCCGTCTATCCCCGCCTGACGGCGGATCTGAAGGGCCTGGGCAAGAATACCTGCACCGTCTCCGGTTCGCGCATCATCGGCCAGACCGCGACCCAGGGCTTTGTCGAAGTCGCCTGTTCGGACGGCCTGCCAGGCTGGGTGATGGCCTATCCGCTGGGCCAGACCACCCCCAAGCCCGCCGAACTGCTGTCCTGCCTGCAGGCCAAGGGCATCGGCGGCGGCTGCAAGCTGCCGACCAACGCGACCAAGAGCTAGCTCGGGCCCAGGCCTGAACGCAGAAGCCCGCCAGGAGCGATCCCGGCGGGCTTTTTGCTGCGCGATCCCGGCGGCTTGGAGCCGGCGGGTATCGAAAAAGGCGAGAAAACCGCAGGGCCTTGATTTGGCAAGGCCCGGCCGCTCTCCACCCTGCAGATCGCGGGGATTGACAGACACACGCCCAAGTCGAACCCTCCCTGCTGCGACGTGCGGGGGAAGCGATGCCCAAGGCGACCATGATCCTCAACACCGGCCTGCGCCTCGGTGCGATCGCCGTCGGCGCCCTGGGCCTGGCGACCCTGGCCTATGTCCACGCCGTGCAGCGCAAGGCCGACGCCGCCGAGACGGCCTTCTGGAGCCTGGACGGACCGCCCTGCCCGACCCTCGACAAGGCCGCCTACGAACAGGCCCCCGGCAAGGCCAAGACCACGGTCTACAAGGACGCCAGCTACGAATACCGGGTCGGCCACATGATGTGCACGCTGCGCCCACGCAAGGGCCTGCTCGGCGGCGACTATCCGGTGTGCCAGTTCACCGGCCCGGTCTTCCTCGGCGTCAGGACCGCCCAGTCCGAGGCCTATTTCGCCCTGCCCTCGGTCCAGGCCGCCCGAGTGGCGATCCTCGACGGCCAGACCCGCTGCGTCCTGGCCCACCGGTTCAGGATGAGCGATCACCGCTAGGGGCGGTCTCGCCCGCCTGCTTGACCTTCAGCTCGGCGCTTTCTTCCTTCAGCGGCTTGGACACCGGGCAGACCTCCTGGACGAAGTCGTTCAGCGTGTTGACCAGGCTGTCGCGCACCAGGCTGTAATGGACGAACTGGCCGCGTTTCTCGCTGCGGACCAGGCCGGCGGCCTCCAGGATCGACAGGTGCTGCGACACCGCCGGCTTGGAGATCGAAAACCGCGAGGCGATGTCCCCCGCCGTCAGTTCGGCATGGGCCAGATAGGCCAGGATCTTCCGGCGGACCGTCGAGGAGAGGGCTTCGAACACACGTTGCATGTGAGGGTATTTAATCGCTTCGCTAACCGCTTGCAAATAGGCAGGAAGGTATTTAAGGAATAGCTTATCAATAGGGAGCAATCATGACCCCGGCTGTCCCGTTTCATCCTCGCGAAACCGCCCGCTGCCTTGGCGCGGGAAACGTGCTCGCCGCCCTGGTCCTGGCTACGGCGACCGGGTCAGGCCTGACGGCCCTGCTGTTCGTCGGCGGCGCCGCCCTGCCTCCCTCTATCGACAGGATCGTCATGGCGATCCCGGATCTGCCGTTATTCTTTTTCTCTGCTTGCCCGGTCTGGCTAGCCGGCCTGATGGCCATCGGCGGACCCTGTTGGTGGATGCTGCACCGGTTGGGCGCCCGATCACCGTGGACGGCCCCTCTGGCCGGCGCGTTGCTGACCTTGTTGACCGCGGGCGGATACCTCGCCCTCTCGCCCACCGAAAGAAGCTCGATCGAAGCTTGGATGTTCGTCGCCGGCCTAACGGCGATCGGTGCGGTCACTGGTCGCGTGCTGGTCAAGATCGCATACGCAAAAGGAGCCGCGCGATGAACCACGACGATCCCTACGCCGTGCATTCCATCATCCCCTCCCCCGCCGACGACGCCGTCACCGGCCGGGTGGTCTGGGCGCCGGCGACCTCGATCTGGCAGGGCGTGATGTTGGCCGGAGCCCTGGCGGCGCCGTTCGTCTTCAGTTGGAGCGGCCTGCTGGTCTTCGTTGCCCTGACCGGCGCCACCCTGCTGGTCGGGCACTCGGTCGGTTTCCACCGACGGCTGATCCACGGCAGCTTCCAGAGCCCGCGGTGGCTGGACCACCTGATGATGTACGCCGGCACGCTGGTGGGCATGAGCGGGCCGCTGGCGATGATCGCCGCCCACGACCTGCGCGACTGGGGCCAGCGGCAGGCCGACTGCCATCCCTACCTGTCCAACCGAGCCGGTTTCTGGACCGACTACGCCTGGAACCTGCACGGCCGGCTGGTGCTGGCCTCGCCGCCGCGGGTCGAGATTCCGGCCCGGATCGCCGGCGACCGGTTCTACCGTTTCCTGGAGCGGACCTGGATGCTGCAGCAGCTGCCGGTCGCCGTCGCCTCGTTCGCCCTGGGCGGCTGGTCGTGGCTGCTGTGGGGCGTCTGCGCGCGGGTCTGCGTGTCGGTGACCGGCCACTGGTATGTCGGCCGCCTGGCCCACCGCACCGGGCCGCAGCGCTGGATCGTCGAGACCTCGGGCGTCCAGGCCCACGACGTGCCCTGGGCGGCGATCCCGACCATGGGCGAGGCCTGGCACAACAATCACCACGCCTGGCCGGGCTCGGCCAGACTGGGGCTCTATGCGGGCCAGGCGGACCTGGGCTTTGGGTTCATCCGGCTGCTGGAGCGGCTGGGGCTGGCGTGGGACGTGCGGACGCCGGAGAGCCTGCCGGAGCGGACGGGGTTGGTGGGGGTGTAGGGGGCTTCGATCTGGCGCCTCAACATTGCGGCCGCGGCTCGCCCCAATCCTCGTCATCCTCGGACTTGTTCCGAGGACCCCTCGTCCGGCCGAGCTGCCCATTGAAGCAAGACCGCGATCTCACCGCCACAGGGATCGTCCTTCTTCGCGGTTGAAACAGGGGTCCTCGGAACAAGTCCGAGGATGACGAGTCCAAAAGGGGAAGGCACAGCCCCTCCCCAATCCGCCCGCCACGGCGAGGCCGCGCCTTAAATCCTTGTAGGCAAGCCTGCTCTGGCGTCTGGCCGAGTCAAGGACGACGCTCCGCGTCGCCGCGACGCGGCCGCCGCCGGCGGGGCGTGGGTGGGCCCGACGCCCGAGCGCCGCGGCGACAGGGGGGTAAGGCGTGGCCGCATCCGAGGCGGATGGCGGTTTGCCCCGAGGGGGCGTTCGGAGTGTCGCAGAAGGGTGGAGAGGGGCCCTTGCGCGGACGTCAGGCTCCACCCATACCGAGGTATGGCCGAAGCCGTGCTTTTCGATCTTGATGAGACGCTGTTGGACCGCACGACTTCGCTGCGGTCCTTCCTGAGGGACCAGTTCTTCCGCTTCAACGAACACCTGGGGAGAGCCGACTATCCCATCTGGGAAGAGCGATTCCTCAAGTTGGACGCACGCGGGTCCCAGCCAAAATCCAAGGTCTACCCAGTTCTACTGGATGAGTTTGGCGGGAAAATCGCAGAGGCGAACCGGCTCGTTGCCGACTACGCGGAGAACTGCTGCAAACATGCCCAACCGTTCGAGGGCATGACTCGCGTCCTGGTGCAGCTCCGGGGCACTGGCAAACGGCTCGGGATCGTGACGAACGGCGAGAGCGCCTTTCAGTCGCGGCACCTTGAGGCGCTGGACCTATGGCGATTAGTAGATGAGGTGCTGGTTTCCGAGGAAGAGGGCCTTCGCAAGCCTGACCCGCAGCTATTTCTGCGTGGAGCGAATAGGCTGGGCGTCCCGCCGGAGCAGTGTCTTTTCGTCGGCGACAATCCCCGCGCAGATATCTTGGGAGCGGCGGCAGTGGGCATGCAGACAGCTTGGTTCCGGTGCGGCCAAGCCTGGCCAGATAATCTACCCAGAAATCCTGGCGCTACAGTCGACACCCTGTACGAGGTAGTCACGCTCGCCGGTTAGCGGACCATTTAAACGTCCGACTAGGGTCGAAAGCCGACCCCCCAGCCCTATTCCGCACCCCCGATCGCCCCCCACACCGCCAGGGCCTGCGCCGTCTCACGCACGTCATGCACCCGCACCGCCGCCACGCCGCAGGCGGCGGCGTAGAGGTGGGCCGCCAGCGAGCCGCCCAGCCGGGCGGCGGGATCGGCCGCCAGCGGGTCCAGCGCCGCGATGAAGCGCTTGCGGCTGGCCCCCAGCAGCACCGGGTAGCCGAGGGCCACGAAGCGTGGCAGGGCGGCCAGCAGGGCCAGGTTGTGGGCCGGGGTCTTGCCGAAGCCGATGCCCGGGTCCAGCCAGATCTTCTCGCGCGCCA
Organism: Caulobacter sp. LARHSG274; assembly: GCF_052871235.1. Classification (NCBI taxonomy): domain Bacteria; kingdom Pseudomonadati; phylum Pseudomonadota; class Alphaproteobacteria; order Caulobacterales; family Caulobacteraceae; genus Caulobacter; species Caulobacter sp. LARHSG274. The sequence continues at coordinate 30,155 of NZ_JBIXJO010000013.1, forward strand.
CCCCCGCGGCCATCGCGGTCAGGGCCCGGGCCAGCAGGAAGGCCTCGACCTCGGCGACCACGTCGTCGTAGCGCGGGTCCGTCTGCATGGTTCCCGGCTCGCCGAGCATGTGCATCAGCACCACCTGGCAGCCGAGCTCGGCGGCGACCTCCGGGGCGTCGGACGCGAAGCGCAGGGCGGCGACGTCGTTCCACAGCGTCGCCCCGGCGGCGACGGCGGCCCGGGCCACGGCCGGCTTCATGGTGTCGATCGAGATGGCCACGTCGCTGTGGGCGCGGATCGCCGCGATCAGCGGCACGACGCGGGCGATCTCCTCCTCGGCCGCGACCGGGGTCGCGCCGGGCCGGGTGCTCTCGCCGCCGATGTCGAGGATCGCGGCCCCGTCGGCGACCAGCCGCAGGGCCTGGGCCAGGGCCGCCTCGGGCCTGAGGAACCGGCCGCCGTCCGAGAAGCTGTCAGGCGTGACATTGACGACGCCCATGACGCGGGGGATGGCGGACGACTGGAAGGACATGACGCTGTTCTAGAACCTTCGCCAGTTAGATTGGTGCGCACCCAAAACACCGCTCATCCCGGCGAATGCCGGGACCCAGGTGAAGCCCGCAAATCGCCCAGGATGGATCTGGGTCCCGGCATTCGCCGGGATGAGCGGAAGTGGGTCAAGGCGGATCACCCGGATTCAGGGGCGTCCACCCTCCCCTACCAGCCAATAAACGCCGTGAAGTCGAGGCCTCGCCAGAACAGCACGGCCCGCGCGCCCAGAAAAAAGCCGGGTCGGCGAACCGACCCGGCTTCAATCTTTCGCGGCTCGAAAGAGCCTAGGCCGTCACGCCGGCGGGCGAGACGGGGACCGAGGCTACGGGACCAGTGGGCTTCTTTTCCACCTCTTCCTCGCGGACCGGCCGGACGCCCTTCATCACGCCGATGATCTCGTCGCCGCTGAGGGTCTCGAACTCCAGCAGGGCCTTGGCGACCGCGTGCAGGTCCTCCAGCCGTTCGGTCAGGATGCGGCGGGCCTCGTCCTCGCCGCCCTTGACCAGGCGGCGGACCTCAGAGTCGATCTTGATCATCGTCTCAGGCGAGACGTTCTGGGTGCGGGCCACCGAGTGGCCGAGGAACACCTCGTCCTGGTTGTCGCCATAGGCCACGGTGCCCAGCTCGTCGGAGAAGCCCCAGCGGGTGACCATGTTGCGGGCCAGGCTGGTGGCGGCGCTGATGTCGCTGGAGGCGCCCGAGGTGACATTCTCCTTGCCGAAGATCAGCTCCTCGGCGACCCGGCCGGCCATCATGATGGCTAGGCGCGAGGTCATCTGGGTGAAGTTCATCGAATAGCGGTCGCCCTCGGGCAACTGCATGACCATGCCCAGGGCGCGGCCGCGCGGCACGATGGTGGCCTTGTGCACCGGATCGGCGACCGGCACGCTCAGCGCCACCAGGGCGTGGCCGCCCTCGTGATAGGCGGTGTTGCGCTTTTCCTCTTCGCTCATCGCCATCGAGCGGCGCTCGGCGCCCATCATCACCTTGTCCTTGGCGTATTCGAAGTCGTGCATGGTGACCATGCGACGGTTCTTGCGCGCCGCGGTCAGGGCCGCCTCGTTGACCAGGTTGGCCAGGTCCGCGCCCGAGAAGCCGGGGGTGCCGCGGGCCAGGGTCTTGACGTCGACGTCGGCGGCCAGGGGCACGTTCTTCATGTGGACGCGGATGATCTTCTCGCGGCCGGTGACGTCGGGATTGGGCACCACCACCTGGCGGTCGAAACGGCCCGGACGCAGCAGGGCCGGGTCCAGCACGTCGGGCCGGTTGGTGGCGGCGATCAGGATGATGCCTTCATTGGCCTCGAAGCCGTCCATCTCGACCAGCAGCTGGTTGAGGGTCTGTTCGCGCTCGTCGTTGCCGCCGCCCAGGCCGGCGCCGCGGTGGCGGCCGACGGCGTCGATCTCGTCGATGAAGATGATGCAGGGCGCGTTCTTCTTGGCCTGCTCGAACATGTCGCGCACGCGGCTGGCGCCGACGCCGACGAACATCTCGACGAAGTCCGAACCGGAGATGGTGAAGAACGGCACGCCGGCCTCACCGGCCACGGCGCGGGCGATCAGGGTCTTGCCGGTGCCGGGCGGGCCGACCAGCAGGGCGCCCTTGGGGATCTTGCCGCCCAGGCGCTGGAACTTGGCCGGGTCCTTGAGGAACTCGACGACTTCCTGCAGCTCTTCCTTGGCCTCGTCGACGCCGGCGACGTCCTCGAACAGCACGCGGTTCTTGTTCTCGGTCAGCAGTCGGGCCTTGGACTTGCCAAAGCCCATGGCGCCCTTGGTGCCGCCCTGCATCTGGCGCATGAAGAAGATCCACACCCCGATCAGCAGCAGGATCGGCAGCATCTGCAGCAGCAGGCCCACCAGGCTGAAGCCGCCGCGCTGATAGACGATCTCGGCCCCGCGGGCCTCAAGACGCTTGACCAGGTCATCGGAATTGGGCGGCACGTTGACGGTGTAGGGCTTGCCCGCCTTGGGCTCGACCTTGACCACGTCGCCGTTGATGTCGGCCTTCCGGACCTGGCTGGCGTCGATGTTGCGCAGCAGTTGCGAGTAGCTCACCTCGCCGCCGCCGCCGGTTTTTCCGCCCTGGCTCACGACGCCATAAGCCATGACCAGCACCAGAACGATCACCGCCCAGATGCCCAGGGTCTTGAAATTCATACGCGTTGTCTTCCCAACGTAAAGTCTCTGACCTTCCAAGATAGGACGGCCTAGCCGGTTTCGCCACGCGCGGGGATATCATGTCGCGGGTTCTTGATCGACAAGGCCGATGGCCGCATCGAAACGATCCCCGACGAGACAGCGCGCGCGCGCCGGAAAAGCCCCTGCAAGGATCGGGCAAGTCACGGTCCCGGCGGCGTCGACCACCGCCGGCAGGGGGGCGCGGGCGGCGGGCGGCAGGGCCTTCAGCGCCTGGCGCTGGGCCGGCGGCAGCCGGGCGGCCAGGCCCTGCAGCGGCCGCACGGTCAGGCCGGGATCTTCGGCGACGAGTTCGTAGCGGCCGTCCCAGACCATGGGCTGGCCGACGGGCAGGTCGACCGGAGACAGGCCGCCGCGGCGGGCCTCGCCCGGCTCGCGGTACAACCGCACGACTGGGCCCGTCGCCTCGATCCGGGCGCCGGCCAGGGTGGCGGTGAAGGCCTCGCCGGCCCGGATCCGCGCCGCCAGCCGCGCCAGCCGTTCGCCGCGCGGCGGTTGGGCCGTGCCGGCCGCGCACAGGCAGGCGGCGGCGATGTGGGCGGCGGGGGCGTCGCGGAGGAGGGTGAGGTAGCCGGCGGCGGCGTCTCCCTTCCCCCTGGATGGCGGAAGGGTCGGGGATGGGGGTGGAAGCGCGTCCGGATGAAGCTCGAACGCAGCAGCTTCCGCCGGCGGCGGCGCCCCCCCCCCTAGCCCCTCCCCCCTCCAGGGGGAGGGGAATCGCGTCGCCAGCAACCGCCGCGCCTGGGCCCGGGCGTAGGTCGGATCCTCATTGGCCGGGTCGTCGAGCCAGGTCTCGCCGCGGGCCCGCAGCCAGCTTCGGAGTTCGTCGCGGCCCACGGCCAGCAGCGGCCGCAGCACGAACACGCTCCGCCCCTCCGGCCAGACCGGCGACGGGGCCCAGTCGCGGGGATCGGAGACGGTCGAGCCCTGCGCCCGCATGGCGGCGGCCTCGGCCAGGTCGTCGCGGGTGTGGCCCAGCAGCAGGACTTTAGCCCCCGCCTGGCGCGCGGCCTGGGCCAGCAGGGCGTGACGGGCGCCGCGGGCGGCGGCGGGCAGGCCGGTGGCGGGCTTGTCGCCGGTCCAGGCCAGGGCCCGGGCGGCGGCGCCCAGCGCCTGAGCCTTGGCGACGGCGTCGGCGGTCCAGGCGGCGCTGGCGGGGTTGAGCCGGTGGTCGACGGTGAGGGCCAGCACCGATCGGCCGTGGACGCGGGCCCAGTCGAGCGTCAGGATCAGCAGGGCCAGACTGTCGCCGCCGCCCGAGAAGCCGACCGCCAGGGGGGCCTCGGCGTTGACGGCGAGGCGGCGGTCCAGAGCGGCGGTGACGGTGGGGAAGGTCAAATAGAAATCCGCTCATCCCGGCGAACGCCGGGACCCAGATTCATCCGGAACGGCTCGCGGGTTTCACCTGGGTCCCGGCATTCGCCGGGATGAGCGGATAAAGATCAAGCCGCGCACTTGGCCTGGACCCGCGTGGTCGCCGCCTTGGAAGTGATCGCCGATGGGGCCTTGGGATAGCGGCGGGCCAGTTCGTCCAGGGTCTTGCAGGCGTCGGCCGGCTTCTTCAGGGCGACCAGCGAGCGCGACAGCTTCAGCACCGCGTCCGGCGCCCAGCTGGTCTGGGGCCAGCCGCGCACGGCGGCCAGGTACGAGCCGGCCGCGTCGCCATAGGCCTCGCGCACGAACTGGGTCTCGCCCAGCCAATAGCGGGCCTCGGGGGTCTTGGCGCTGTCGGGAAAGGCCTCGACATAGCCGGCGAAGGCGCTCTCGGCCGCGGCGTAGTCGCCGTCCAGCAGCAGCTGGCGGGCCGACTTGAAGGCCTGGGCCGGGTCGGTCGAGGCGGCGGGCGGCGGCGGCGGAGGCGGCGGCGGCACGGCGGCCAGGGCCGCGGCCTCCTGGTCGGCGATCTTCTTTTCCAGGGCGGCCAGGCGCTGGTCGAGGGCGTCGGCGCGGGCCTTCTGCGAATCACCGGCCCGGCGGGCCTCGTCCAGGTCGTGGGTCAGGCCCTCGTTCTGGCCGTTCAGCTTGGTCAGGGTCTGTTCCAGGTCGTTCAACCGCTCGGACAGGGCGGCGATCTGGGCGTCGGTCTCGGCGGCCTGCACGACCACCGGCTTGCCGGTGTCGCGGCCCTGGAAGACGATCGACCGCAGCTCGCGGACCACCTTCTCCATCTTGTCCAGGCGCTTGACCGAGCGGTCGTCGAGGGGATCGGGCATGGCGGTCTGGGCCAGGACCGGAGGAGCCGTCATGACCGGAGCCAGGGTCAGGACGGCGGCGAGCAGGGCGGCTTTCAGCTTCATGTCGGCGATTATGCCCCGGTTGCGGACAAAAGTGCGGCGCTAAACAAAAGCCCTCCCCCTGGATGGGAGGAGGGTTGGTGGGGTGACAGCGGAACCGCCGCGTCACCCCCATCCCCGGCCCTTCCCCCATCGAGGGGGAAGGGAGTCTCATGGATTACCGCGCGCCGTCGGTGATGGCGGTGCGGGCGTTGCGGTTCTTGGCCCAGGCCTCTTCGCCCGTGCCCGGATCGATCGGCTTTTCCTTGCCGTAGGACAGGGTCTCGATGCGCGAGCCCGAGATGCCCTGGCCGACCAGGAATTCGCGGACGGCGTTGGCGCGGCGCGCGCCGAGGGCGAGGTTGTATTCGCGGGTGCCGCGTTCGTCGGCGTTGCCTTCGATGCGCACGCGCACGGCCGGATAGCGGTTCAGCCACTGGGCCTGGGCCGTCAGGGTCGGCTGGGCGTCGCTGCGGATCTCGTACTGGTCGGTGTCGAAATAGACCCGCTCGCCGATGTTGATGACGAAGTCCTGCACGGTGCCGGGCAGCGGACCCTGGTCGACCGGCGACGTCGGCGGCGCGGTCGAGGCCTCCGGCGGCTGGGCCATGGGCTGCGAAGGCGCGGTCGGGGCGACGGGGCCCGCGGGCTTCGGCCGCGAGGCGCAGGCGGCGAGCGAAGCGGCCGCCAGACCGATCAGCGCCAGTCTAGCGACGCGGTGGGTGTCGAAGCTCATCCAATTTCTCCTCAAGTCCACGGCCAAGGTTCATACTTCTTACGCGCGAAGCACTTGCGACGCGGTGCGAAAATTCACCCTGCACCTCACAATGGCGTCAGATTGTCGCACCGCCACCTCGTTTCACCTGCGGCCTGAACGCCGGATGAACGACTAAGCGGCAACGCGCGGTCACGCTCCGGGTTGCCATGCCCGAATGCATCTAATCCAGCAGCGGCGACCAGGCCGGGTCGGAGGCCGCGCCCTGGTAGGCGGCCGGCCGAAGGATCCGGCCGGTGACGTCCACCGTCCACAGCCGCGAATTGCCGCTGGAGCTTTCGCGGGCGAACATCAGCACCCGGCCGTTGGGGGCCCAGGTGGGGCCCTCGTCCAGGTAGCTGGTGGTCAGCAGGCGCTCGTCGCCGCCGTCGGCGCGCATCACCCCGATGTGGAATTCGCCGCCGGTCTGCTTGGTGAAGGCGATGAAGTCGCCGCGCGGGCTCCACACCGGCGTGGTGTAGCGGCCGCCGCCGTAGGAGATGCGGCGCACGCCGCTGCCGTCGACGTTCATCACATAGATCTGGGCCTGGCCGCCGCGGTCGGAATTGAAGACGATCTTGCTGCCGTCCGGCGAGAACGACGGCGAGGTGTCGATGGCCGGGTCGGTGGTGATCCGCGTCGAGGCCCGGCTGCGCAGGTCGAGCACATAGATGTCGCTGTTGCCGCCCTTCTCGACCGAGAAGGCCACCTTGGTGCCGTCCGGCGAGAAGCGCGGCGCGAACACCATGCCGGGGAACTTGCCGACGGTCTCGGTGCGGCCGGTCTGCAGGTTCAGCAGATAGATGCTGGAGCCCGTGGGCCGCAGCGCCATGTAGGTGATCTCCTGGCTGGTCGAGGAGAACCGCGGCGTCATGACGATATAGGAGCCGTCGGTGATGTAGCTGGGATTGGCGCCGTCCTGGTCCATCACCGCCAGGCGCTTGATCCGGGCCATCTTCGAGCCGCTCTCGGCCACGAACACCACGCGGGTGTCGAAATAGCCCTTCTCGCCGGTCAGCCGCTCATAGACCGCGTCGCTGATCTTGTGGGCCACCCGCCGCCAGTTCTCGGCGGTCGAGGTGAACTGCAGGCCCAGCAGCTGCTGCTGGCTGAAGGTGTCCCACAGGCGGAAGTCGACGCGCAGCGTGCCGTCGGCGCCGACCGTCACCTGGCCGTTGATCAGGGCCTGGGCCCCGGTCGCCTGCCAGTCGGGAAAGCGCGGCTGGACGTTGACGTCGGTCAGCTTGTCGGCGACGGCGCTCACGTCCAGCGGCTGGAACAGGCCCGAGCGCTCGAGATTGCCGCTGATGACCTGGGCGATGTCGGCCCCGCGTCCGCCGGCGCCCGAGAAGGCGGGGATGGCGACCGGCAGCGGCTTGACCGCGCCCTTGTCGATGTCGATCTCGATCTGGGCGCGGGCGACGGTGGGCGCGAGGGCGGTCATGGAGAGGGCCAGGACCGCCGCGGTCGCCAGGCCGGTGAAGACGGACTTCAGGTTCATGCTCGGTGTCCTCCCTATCGCGCCGCGCAAGCGTCGCGCGCCTTGAAGTTCAAAGTGATTTTCTGCCCGTAGAAGGTGGGCGGTAGGCCTTGGAACGGCGCCGACTGGTAAACTGCTCTAACGGCGCGATCGGCCGCCACGCGCGTCGCCGGATCGTCCACACCATCGGGCTTGGCGACAGTAACTTGTCCGACGACCGATCCAGTCGGATCGAGCGTAAAGCTTACACGCACTTGCGCTTGAGCCGCGTTCCGACAATCGGGATTCCAATTCCCCTGGATTGTGCTCGTCATTCGTTTGATCGCCACAATCTCGTGTTCGCCGATCGGGATGGGCGATTGCGAAGCGGAAGATGCGGGCCGAGCACTCGTCTCGGTAGTCGAGAACAGGCAGAGCCCCGCCAAAAGAAGCGCGGCACCCCGAATGGAAGAGCTTCCACGCATCAAAGCTACCCTCGGTTTGCGCAAGCGTCGCGCGCCTTGAAGTTCAAATTGAGTTGCGGCCCATAATAGTCGGGCGGCAAGCCCTCGAAGGGCGCCGACTGGTAAACCGCGCGGATGGCGCGATCGGCGGCGGCCTTGATCGTGGCGTTGGGCGAATTCTCGGCCCCGCCGGCCGTCACCTGGCCGACCAGGCGGCCGCCGGTCGCCAGCTTGAAGTTCACCCGCACCTGGACGTCGGCCCCGCCCTCGACCTCGCAGTTGGGATTCCAGCGGCGCTGGATCTCGTCCTTCATGCCGGCGATGGCGGCGGCCTGCAGGCCGGTCATGGCCCCGGCGCCCGGCCGGGCCTCGGTGGCGGTCTCCGGACGGGTCGGGCCCTTGGCGGCGTTGGCCTGCGGCTTGCCGGTCGACTTGGGCGTCTTGGCCAGGGTCTTTTCCAGCGAGGCGAAGAAGTCGGGCTCGGGCTTGGCCGGCTTGGGCGTCGGCGGCTTGGGAACCGGCGGCTTGGGGGTCGGGCTCGGCGACGGCGCCGCCTTCGGCGGGGTCGGCGACGGCGTCGGGGTCGGGGCGGGAACCGGGGCCGGCGGCTCGGGCGTGGCCTCGGGGACCGGCGCCTCGGTCTGGGCCGTCTGATCCTGCGGGGCCTCGGTCGCCGGCCGAACGTTGGTCGGCCCGTCGGTGACGATGGTCACCGGCACGCTTTCGCCGATGACGACCGGCTTGGACGGCTTCCACGGGCCGATCAGGATCGCGGCGGCCACCAGCACGTGCAGCGCCACCGAGCCGACCAGGGCCGGAGAAAAGTTGGTACGGTCCTCGCGACGCAGACTCACGGGCGCCCCCCCGCAATCCGCTCATCCCGGCGAATGCCGGGACCCAGATTCATCCGGAGCAACTTGTGGGTTTCACCTGGGTCCCGGCATTCGCCGGGATGAGCGGTGGAAAAACACATGGGCGCCAACCCGTCACTGCGCCGGACGCAGGGCGTCCGCGCCGGCCTTCGGCGTCGCGCCCGAGGACGGGCCGCCGGTGTCGGTCAGCAGGTTGATCTTGGCGTAGCCGGCGTTCGACAGCGCCGCCATCACCTGGGCCACGGTGGCATAGCTGGCCTTGCCGTCGGCGCGCACGAAGATCGGCTTGTCGTAGCCGTCGCCGGCGATCGCCCCGATGCGCGGCGCCAGCTCGGTGAACGGCACGGGGTTCTCGCCGACGAACACCGCCCCGTCGGCCTTGATCGACACGGTGATCGGCTCCTGCTGGTTCTGCAGGGCCGCGGCCTCGGTCTTGGGCAGCTCCAGCGGCACGCCGGCGGTCAGCAGCGGAGCGCTGATCATGAAGATGATCAGCAGCACCAGCATCACGTCGACCAGCGGGGTGACGTTGATCTCCGACAAGGCCCCCCTGCCCTTGCGGCCGCGCCGGCGGCGGCCGCGGCGGCCGCCGGTGGCGAAGGCGTCGTTCGCGGACATCGCCATCGGGTCAGACCCGCTCGCTCAGGCGGCGCTGAATGGCCGTGGACAGGTCGTCGGCGAAGTTCTCCAGCCGGCCGGCGTACTTGCCCGCGTCGGTCGAGAACTTGTTGTAGGCGATATAGGCCGGGATGGCGGCGATCAGGCCGACGGCGGTGGCGAACAGGGCCTCGGCGATCGACGGGGCGACCACCGCCAGCGAGGTGTTCTTCGAGATCGCGATGTTCTGGAAGGCGTGCATGATGCCCCAGACCGTGCCGAACAGGCCGATGAACGGCGAGGCGGTGGCGACGATGGCTAGGCTGCCCAGGCCGTCCTCGGCCTTGCTGCTCTCGCGGGCGATCAGGGTGTCGAGCATCCGGTCGATGCGCTGGATCAGGAAGGCCGCCTGGCCCTCGCCCAGCGCGCCCTTGGCCTTGGCCTCGCGCCATTCCTTCAGCGCCGCCTGCAGCATGCGCGGCAGCGCCTCGCGCGGGTTGGGCCCGGCCTGGGCGGCGACCTCCTCCAGCCCCTGGCCCGACCCGACCTGGTCCTCGAATCGGTCGGCGGCCCGGTTGGCGGCGCCGAAGCGGAACAGCTTGTCGATGATCACCGCCCACGAGCCCAGCGAGGCGAGGATCAGCCCGACCATCACCGCCTTGACCACCCAGTCGGCCTGGAGAAACAGCGAAAGAAAGGAAAAGCTCTGGGGGCCTGCGGCGTCCATGCGGGGGTCCTGCTCCGTTGGGGCGTCAGTGGGTCGTGAAAGGTGGATAGCGCACCTTGGCGCGTTCCGTTGCGCCTTACTGGCATGAAGCGGGGCAATGGTGAAACTATGACGATAGGCGGGCGATGGGGTTTTTTGCTGATCACGCGCTAAGCTTCATCCCTGCCCCGTCATCCTCGGGCGGAGGGTGGTGAAGTCAGGCGCCCGCCTCGAACCATGGCGCCAGCATCGCCACCATCTGCGCCGTCGGCTTGCGCGGCCGGCCGTCCATTGTGATGCAGACGGCCTCGACCACGGCCTGGGCGATCAGCTCGTCGCCGCGGGTGATTCTCTGGCTGACGAACAGACGGGGTCCCTTGACCCGGTCATAGGTCGTGCGCACCAGCAGGGCGTCGTCGACCCGCGCGGCGCGCTTGAAGTCGATCTCCATCCGGGTCAGGGCGAAGGCGGTGTCGACCTTGGCCATCTCGGTGTGCGAGATCCCGATCACCCGGAAGAAGTCGCTGCGCCCCCGCTCCAGATAGCGCAGGTAGTTGGCGTGGTAGACGACGCCGGTGAAGTCGGTGTCCTCGTAATAGATCCGCACCGGCAACTGGTGCTCGCGGCCGTCGACGACGCCGGCGGTGGGTTGGGGGGCGGCGGATTCTAGTTGGGTCATTGAAGCACCTGCCCGGCCTTTACGAGGTCGACGGAGGGCCGTCGGTGAGTACGAACCCGACGGTGTCGCCGCGAACCCGATCGATGACCGTCATGAAGAAGCCCGGACTTTCAAGGAAGTCGCCCAGAACCCTTTGGATCGCCTCCACACGAGTCGTCGCTTCGGGGCTCATGGCGCGCACCAACTGCACAAAGTCACGTCGACGTCCCTCCCGCCCTGCAAGGCGATCGAGCCAAGTCGGCGGCTCGCAGGCCAACGGCAGGATCAACGCCAAAGCCTCGGCCAACAATTCCGCTTCCGCGCCCCAACCCATGGCCTTCATGGCGGCCGGCGTTTCCTCAGCCCAATTCGGACAGTTGGACACTAGTTGCTCGACGCCGCCGTTGAGAATTTCCAGATAGGCCAAGCCAACCAACGCCAATAGCCTCTGAGTGTCACTCAACCGCTCCTCGTGCTCGTCGATGGCGTTCATCAGTGGCACGAGAATCCCCAGATAGATCGCTTCGTCGTTCAGGTTCCCGTCGACTTTGCCGAGCCAAGTCCGGTTGACAGGCACTGTCAGCGGTTCACTCATCCCCGAACAACCCGCCCTGCACGATCTTCGGCGCCGAGACCGGCTCCGCCAGGCCCAGGTGCAGATAGGCCTTGCCACAGGCCATGCGGCCGCGCGGGGTGCGCTGGATGAAGCCCTGCTGCATCAGATAGGGCTCAATGACGTCCTCGACGGCGTCGCGAGCCTCGGCGATGGCGTAGGCGATGGTTTCGACGCCGACCGGGCCGCCGCCATAGTTCTCGATCATCGCCCGCAGGTAGCGGCGGTCGAGGGAGTCCAGGCCGAGTTCGTCGACCTCCAGCCGGGCCAGGGCCATCCCCGCCGCCTTGCGGTCGATCACCGACGCGCCGTCGGCCGAGGCGAAGTCGCGAACCCGGCGCAGCAGCCGGCCGGCCACCCGCGGCGTGCCCCGGGCCCGGGCGGCGATCTCGGCCGCCCCGTCCTCGGCCAGGGGCGCGCCCATCTTGCGGGCGGCGCCCAGCAGCACGTGCTGCAGTTCCTTGGGGGTATAGAACTCCAGCCGGATCGGGATGCCGAAGCGGTCGCGCAGCGGCGTGGCCAGCATGCCAGCCCGGGTGGTCGCCGCCACCAGGGTGAAGGGCGCGAGATCGATGCGGATCGAGCGGGCCGAGGGGCCCTCGCCGATCACCAGGTCCAGCACGTGGTCCTCCATGGCCGGATAGAGGATCTCCTCGACGGTCGAAGGCAGGCGGTGGATCTCGTCGATGAACAGGACGTCGTTGGCTTCCAGGTTGGTCAGGATCGCCGCCAGGTCGCCGGCCTTGTTCAGCACCGGGCCGGAGGTGGCGCGGAAATTGACGCCGAGCTCGCGGGCGACGATCTGGGCCAGGGTGGTCTTGCCCAGGCCCGGCGGGCCGAACAGCAGCACGTGGTCCAGGGCCTCGCCCCGGCCCTTGGCCGCCTCGATGAAGATCCGCAGATTGCCCTTGGCCTGCTCCTGGCCGACGAACTCGGCCAGGGTCTGGGGCCGCAGGGCGCGATCGCTGGCGCCGGGGATCTGCTCGCCGTGTTGCGGTTCGCCGGAGATGATGCGGGTCACCGTCCCAGCTCCTGCAAGCCGGCCTTGATCAGCGCCTGGACCGTCGCCTCATCGCCCAGCTTGGCGGCGGCGGCCTCGACCACGCGGCGGGCGTTGACCTCGGCCACGCCCAGGCCCATCAGCGCCGCCACCGCGTCGCCGGTCGGGGCGGGCTTGGTGGGGACGGCGGACGCCGCGGCCGGCGGACCGGTCATCACCAGCCCGTCGCTGATCGGCTTGTCCTTCAGCTCGGTGACGATGCGCAGGGCCAGCTTGGGCCCGACCCCCGAGGCGCGGCCGACGGCGGCCTTGTCCTCGCGGGCCACGGCGCTCGCCAGCTCGGCCGGCGACAGCACGTCGAGCACCGCCATCGCCGCCTTGGGCCCGACCCCCTGGATGGCCTGCAGCAGCACGAAGGCCCGGCGCTCCTCGCGCGCGCCAAAGCCATAGAGCCGCAGGCCGGCGCTCTCGCTCCACTGGCTTTCAATGTGCAGCATGGTCTCGTCGCCGATCGCCGGCAGACGCTGCAGGGTGCGCGAACCGCAGCGCACGACATAGCCAACCCCCATCACGTCGATCAGCGCCTCCTCCTCGCCGATCTCGGCGACGGCGCCCCTCAGCCGCCCGATCATGCGACCCTCCGGTTGGCGATCCGCAGGTTGGCGTGGGTGATGGCCACGGCCAGGGCGTCGGCGGCGTCGGCGGTGGTCTTGCCGGCGGTCGGCAGCAGGCGGGCGATCATGAAGCCGATCTGGGCCTTGTCGGCCGCTCCGGTGCCGACCACCGCCTTCTTGACCAGGCGGGTGGAATATTCGGCGACCAGCAGGCCGGCCCGGGCCGGGGCGATCAGGGCGGCGGCGCGGGCGTGGCCCAGTTTCAGGGTCGACTGGGCGTTGGTGTTGAGGAACACCTCCTCGACCGCCGCCTCGTCGGGCCGGTGCGCCTCGATCACCGCGCAGATCCCTTCGAACAGGGCCAGCAGCCGGCTGGCGAAGTCGGCCTTCTCGTCGGGCGCGATGACCCCGTGGGCGACATGGCTCATCCGCGAGCCCTCGACGCTGAGCACGCCCCAGCCGGTGCGGCGCAGACCGGGATCGAGCCCCAGGATTCGGATCGGGATGCGATTCGCGTTCATCATGTGTTCTCGCACCATCGCCGGTTTCGGCTCCCAGGAAAAGGCGCGACTTGCCTAACGAAACCTTAAGCGGGCGGCGAACGGGAGACGGCCCGGCGCGGAGCGATTGTCAAATCATCCGACAGACGTCACAGAGCCACGGTCAAGCTTTCAGGAGACGCGTAGATGTCGGCGATCGTGTTCATGGCGGGCTTCGCGGCCGCATGGTGGGTGATGGGCGTGGGGCTGCAGGCGCCGGTCGGCCTGCTGGCGATCGGACCGATGGTCTCCGCGGCCATGATCCTGTTCGCCCGCCAGCGGTTGAAGAACGCCCCGGCCGTCTCCGGTGATACGGCCAAGCGCCGCGGCCGCATCATCGGCTGGGCCGTGGCGGGCGAAGGCGTGGCCATCGCCGTGACCAGTCACCTGCTGGTCAAGGCCGGCCTGGTCGCTTTCGTCGTCCCGGCGGTCGCGATCATCGTCGGCCTGCACTTCCTGCCGCTGGCCAAGCTGCTTTCGGTGAAGATCTACTATGTCGCCGGCGGCCTGATCACCCTGGCGGGGATCGCGGGCCTGGTGGTCGAGGCGCCGCATCGGGCGCTCTTCACCGGCCTCTCGGCGGCGGTGCTGCTGTGGCTGACCTGCGCCTACCGGCTGGTGTTCGAAGTCCGCTCGCCGACCGCCGCCGCGGCGCGCTGACGTCTCTCAGGCCTGGCGCAGGGCGGCGCGCGGCGCGCAGAACAGCCGCTCCAGCAGCAGGTCCTGGACGGCCTCGGCGTCGACGGCCACGCAGACCTCGGCGTTGGGCTCGCCCTCGACCCGCTCGATGCGGCCCAGGTGCTCGCCGTCGGTGGCCACCCGCAGCCGGGCCGGCTCGAAGCTGTAGAGCTCCGGCGCGATCAGGCTGACGGCGACGACGGCGTCGTGCGGATGGCAGCCGTTCTCCAGGCCCCAGGCCCTCTGGTGGAAGGCCATGTAGGGCCCCATCGCCCGGTTCAGCCGGGCCGACAGCGGCGTGCCGCAGGCCGAGGCTCCCGCGGCCATGCCCTGGGCCGTCAGGGTGACCCGCGACGTGACGTCCAGCGGCACGACCCGCGGCAGCACCCCCGCCTCCAGCACCCGGGCCAGGGCCTCGGCGTCGCTCCAGCTGTTGAAGTCGGCCCCGCCGGCCGCCATGCCGCGCACCGCGAAGGCCCCGGCCATCACCGTCGGCCGCCAGCCGCGAAAGGCCCCCGGATCCTCCAGCAGGCCCTGGGCCAGATTGGTCAGCGGCCCCAGGAACAACCCCGCCAGCTTGCGCCGCGCGCAATAGGCCAGCAGGCTGACCCCGTGGCCGCGGTCCATCTCCGGCAGTTTCCAGCGCTGCGAGAAACCGGCCCCGTTCAGGCCGTCGACGCCATGGGCCGGCCGCATCCGCTCGACCCGCCGCCGGGCGAGGCCCGCCCCGGCCCCGATATAGACCTCGGCCCCGCAGCCGGCGAGCCGCAGCACGCCGCGGGCGTTGGCGGCGGCCTGGTCGACATAGGTGTTGCCGAACACCGCCGAGACCGAGACGATCTCCACCGCGTCGGGCGAACGCGCCAGCATGGCCAGGGCCAGGGCGTCGTCCACGCCGCAGTCGGTGTCGATGTGCAAGCGCAACGGCATGAGCGGTAGTGTAGGCCCTTGCCGTGACGGGGAGAAGATGGCGCGACGGCGCGCTCAGTCCTTCCGTGGCGCGATCTCGAAGGCCACCACCCGCGGATCGTCCCGCAGGGCCGCCGCCAGAGTCTCGAGCGGCAGGTCGCCCCGCCCCGAGAACGGCCCGGCCAGTTCGAACGCCGCCCCGTCCTGGACCAGGCGCTGGTTCAGCCGCGCGCCCTTCAGGCCAAAGTCGTCCATCAGCCGCCGCAGCTCGGGCGCGTCGATCACCGCCTCGCGACGCGAGCGGACCGTGATCTCGGCGTAGTTCTTCTGCGGCATGTGGCGGTCCAGCCAGCGGGCGGCGCTGAGCACGGCCAGGGTCAGAATCGAACCGCCGATCGCCAGCTCATAGAGGCCGACCCCGAACAGCGTGCCCAGGGCAGAGGTGATCCACAGCGAGGCCGCCGTGGTCAGGCCATGCACTGAGGCGCCCTGCTGGAAGATCACCCCGCCGCACAGGAAGCCGACCCCGGTCAGGATGCCGTGGGCCATGCGGACCGGATCGATGCGCAGCACCGCCTCGGACGCGCCCTGCAGCCAGCTGATCTGGTGCACGGCCCCCAGCATCAGCAGGGCCGAGGCCAGAGCCACCAGCATGTGGGTGCGCAGGCCCGCGGGCCGGGCCCGATACTCCCGCTCGAACCCGATCGCGCCCCCGGCGGCCAGGGCGCCGAGGATGGGCGGAACGAGCTGGAGGGGCGTGTCCATGGAAGCAGAACGGGCGAGGGCCTCCTCTCGCTCCGCCTCCGGCGAAAACGCTAGCCCAGCTTCGCCACGTCCTCGTCGCTGATCTCTTCGTTCGAATAGACCGCCTGGACGTCGTCGTCGTCGTTGAGGGCGTCCAGCAGCTTCATCAGGGTGGCGACGGCCTCGCCGGTCACCGGCACCTGCATCTTCGGACGCCAGGCGATCTTGGTGTTGGCGGCCGGGCCGAAGCGGGCCTCCAGGGCGGCGGCGACCTCGTTGAGGCCTTCGAAGGCGGTGTAGACGGTGTGGCCCTCGCCTTCCTCGTCCATGTCGGAGACGACGTCGTCGGCGCCGGCCTCGATGGCCGCCTCCATCATCTCGTCCTCGCTGGCGACCTTGGCCGGATAGCTGATCTGGCCGACCCGGTCATAGTTGAACGCCACCGAATTGGTGGCTCCCATGTTGCCGCCCAGCTTGGTGAAATAGGAGCGGACATTGGCGGCGGCGCGGTTCTTGTTGTCGGTCAGCACCTCGACGATGATGCCGACGCCGCCGGCCGCGACGCCTTCGTAGCGGATCTCGGTATAGTCGGCCGCGTCGCCCATCTGCGACTTCTTGATCGCCCGGTCGATGACGTCCTTGGGCAGGCTCTCGGCCTTGGCGTTGTTGACCGCCAGGCGCAGGCGCGGGTTCATGTTGGGGTCGGGCAGGCCGGCCTTGGCGGCGACGGTGATTTCCCGCGACAGCTTGGAGAACAGCTTGGAGCGCGCGGCGTCGGCGCGGCCCTTGCGGTGCATGATGTTCTTGAATTTCGAGTGGCCGGCCATTCGGAGGCTCTTCTCTGACTGGAGATGGAAAGAAAGGTTGGCGGCGCTTCTAGCGTCTGGAGCGGGGTTTTGTCACCCGGCTTGCATTGATCGACGCACGTTCGGCGGGAACCTCCGCCATCGCAGATGGTTAGGGTTGAAGCCAAGCTGTCGGGCGAGGCGCGCCTGGAGACCGCATCGCGGGCTCCATCCCGGGAGAAGACGCTCATGAAGAGATCGATACTCGTCGCCATCGGCGCGACCCTGCTGGCGATCGCGCCCCTGACCGCCACCGCCCAGAGCAACGCGCCGGACCGCAACCGGCCGCCCGGCGGATCCGGTCCCGGCTACGGCGGCCCAGGCGGTCCCGGAGCCGGTCCCAACCGGCCGCCGCCGCGTCCCAACCCGACCCGGCCGTCGCCGCCCCGTCCGGGCTATGGCCACTGGAACCCCGGTTGGGGCCATCGTCCGCCGCCGCCGCCGTCGCACTGGGGCCGGCCCGGAAGCTGGTACCAGCACGTCCGCGCCTGCCAGATGCGCTATCGCAGCTACAATCCGCGCACCGACAGCTACCGACTGCGGCCCGGCGCCTGGCGTCGCTGCCGGCTGTAGGGGGTCAGCAACCAAGACCGGGGACAGGCGCATGCGCCTGTCCCCGGCCAGGTCACGCCACCTTCAGCACCACCTCGACATTGCCGCGGGTGGCCTTGGAATAGGGGCAGACCTCGTGGGCGGCGTGCAGCACCTTCTCGGCCGTCTCGCGGTCGAGCTCAGGGGCGTTGAGGGTCAGGCGCACGCCGATGTGGAAGCTGGTCTCGTCCTTGATCAGGTCGACTTCGCTGTCGAGGCTGTGCTCGCCCAGCTTGATCCCCTGGTTGCGGGCCACCAGCCCCAGGGCGCCGAGGAAGCAGGCCCCGTAGCCGGCCGCGAACAGCTGCTCGGGATTGGTGCCCTCGCCATTGCCGCCCATCGATTTGGGGTAGCCCAGCTTGACGTCGAGGTGGCCGTCGTCGGTCTTCGCGGTGCCCTGGCGTCCGCCGATCGCATGGGCGTGGGCGGTGTAGATGGCGTCGGTCATGGGGGAGCTCCTTCTGCAAAACCCCAAATGGACACCCGATGCATGACAACCGCAACACCGCCGCGAGCTTGCCTTGCGGTGACGCTTGAAACAACCTATGGGTGACATTCACACCGAGTCTCGCCATGGCGGTACAACTCCCCAATCTCTACTGGGCGCAACTGAGACAGGTCAAAGCCGCCGGCATCTACATGCGCCTCTATCGGAATCGCCTCGCCAGGCGCGTGCGGGCGATCGAGCTGATCAAGGCCGTCAGCTCAAGCGGCGCGATCGCGGGCTGGGTCGTGTGGAAGGATCTTCCATTTCTCTGGGCGGGCATTATCGCCGCCGCGCAGCTCCTTGATGCGCTCAAGGGGGTGTTTCCGTTCGCCAAGCTGCATCGGGCCGCCAGCGATCTGACGATTGCGATGGAAACCATCTGGATCGACGCGGACGCGGAATGGACCGACATCTATGCGGGCCGCCTGACCGATCAGGAGATCAGCAAAAGGCTGCAGAAGCTGCGTCGGCTTCAGTTGGACGCCGAACGCAAACATTTCCCTGAGGGTTTCGAACCCGACCCCAAGCTTGTGACCCTGGCGGAACGGGAAACCGAAGGCTATCTTAGGATCATCTTCGACGACGAGGCGGCGCCGTGAATCAGAGCGAACGCAAAGCACCCAGTTCGGGAAATCCGGTCGAGCGCGGCACGATCTTCCCGACCTTCAAGGTCAATGTTCCTATGCCGTCGGGAACCGCGCCCACCCGTCCCGCGCCTCCGCCTCAGGCCGCCGGCAAGCCCGCGCGTCGTTAGTTCCGCTCACACCGCCGGCACCGTCTCCTTCAGCCGTCCCCCCACCCGGATCGGCTCGATCCGCATCGCCAGGCCGGTGCGGTCGTCGGTCTCGACGAACACGCCGCAGACCGTGGCCGGGCCCGAGGCCGGGGTGTAGCGGCCGCCGCTGATTTTGGTGGTGAAGCGCCGCAGGGGCTCTTCCTTCTGGTTGCCGATGACGCTGTCATAGTCGGCGCAGGCCCCGGCGTCGGTCTGGTAGGCGGTGCCGCCGGGCAGGATCTGGGCGTCGGCGGTCGGCACGTGGGTGTGGGTGCCCACCACCAGCGAGGCGCGGCCGTCGCAATAGTGGCCCATGGCCATCTTCTCGGAGGTGGCCTCGCAGTGCATGTCGACCACCACCGCGTCGGCCACCTGGCCCAACGGGGCCTTGTCCAGCTCGCGGTCGGCGGCGGCGAACGGGTCGTCCATGGCGTCCATGTGCACCCGGCCCAGCAGGTTGATGACCATAATGGTTCGGCCGCCCTCGGTCTGGAACAGGTGGCTGCCCTTGCCCGGCGCGTCGGACAGGATCGGATAGTTGGCCGGCCGGATCAGCCGCGGCTCGCGGACGATGTAGGTCAGGGCCTCGCGCTGGTCCCAGCTGTGGTTGCCCAGGGTCAGGCAGTCGGCCCCGGCCTCGAACAGCTCGCGGGCGGTGTTCTCGGTGATGCCGAAGCCGGCGGCGGCGTTCTCGGCGTTGACGATCACGAACTCCAGCGAAAGCTGGCGACGCAGGGCGGGCAGGTGGTCGGCCAGGCCGTCGCGGCCCGACTTGCCGACGACGTCCCCGAAGAAGGCGAAGTGCATGGGAGATTAGTCCTTTCGGACGGCGATATACTCGCTTTCAGTCAAAATGGCGTCCAATCCTTGATCATGCGGTTCGCGGGGCAGGCCGTGGGTCTCCTGGCCGCTGTAGGCCAGGCCCAGGACGAAGACCTCGCGGCGAGCGCGCAGGGCCTCCAGCGCCCGGTCGTAATAGCCGCCGCCCTGGCCCAGGCGCCGTCCGTCGCGGTCGAAGGCCAGCAGCGGCACCACGACCAGGTCGGGCTCGACGACGGGGTGCGAGGCGTCGGGCGGCGCGCCCGGCGTCCAGCGGCGAAACACCATCTGGCCGACCTCCCCCTCGACGCTGGGGGCGGCGAGGGTCCAGCCCTGCCCCGCCAGCCAGTCGGCCAGGGGGGCCGCGTCGATCTCTGAGCCCAGGCCGATATAGAGGGAAGCCGCCTTTCCAGCCGGTTCGGGAAAGCGGGCGCTCAGCGGCCCGGCCGCCCGCTCGGCCGCCATCTTGCCGGCCTCCGGCTGCTGGCGGGCCAGTTCCTTGCGGCGGTTGCGGACCAGCAGGCGCAGGGCGGTCTTGGCGGCGGCGGGATCGGCGATCGTCATGGGGAGGTTCTAGCCGTCATCGCGCCCGTCGCGAAGCGCGGGTCCGATCGGACGGAGAGAGGAAGGTGGCGGCGCCGTGAAGAACCGTGAAGACGTTTCAATCCACTCGAACCTGTTTGTTACAGGTGGGCTCCGTGTTCCCGCAGCCACGGCCACGGGAGGGAACAGATCCCGATAGAGAGATTAAGGTCCCTGGGAATAGAAATCTTCGACGAGGGCCACAGCTGACCCGCCGCCGGTCAATATAGGGCGTCCGGCGCGCCGGCGATAGGGGGCGGCGCGTTTGTCGCGGCGTTCACCCCGCGGCCTTGCGGCGCTCCAGGATCCGATGGGCGACATAGAGCGCCGGCAGGCCCAGGCCCAGGACCCAGTGGAACAGCGAGATCGCCGGCCGCCCGGCCTCGCCGCCGTAATAGAGCAGATAGCCGCTGACGATCAGCAACAGGAAGCCGCCCAGCAGCACGCCGCCGGAGACGCGGCGGCGGTTCTGGCCCCAGCCGTTGACGACATGCACGCCCCACAGCAATCCGCCCAGCCACAGCGCCAGGAAGGCCACGGCGCCGTGGACCTTCAGCGCCCAGGGCTCGACCGGGCTCTGCTCGGGCCCGAACTCCCCCTGGCGGACGGCGAAATAGTGCAGGCCCAGCCAGACCACGCCCGAACCCCACAGCACCAGCCCCGACAGATTGACCGCCAGCCGCCGACGATGGGTCAGGCGGGCCGGCAAAGGCTTGCACATGGTCCGCTTCATGAGGCGGGCTCCCAGATTCGCCACCCTCGCGCGGCGTCGTGGCTATAGGCCCGGGCCGCGTGGCGGGCCAGGACCGGCATGGCGGCCTGCGGATCGGCCAGCACCACCTTGGTCAGGGCGTCGGCGACCATGCAGGTCGGGGCGACGACGCTGGCGAAATGGGCGGAGTCGACGCGCCGGCGGTCGCGGCCGTCGAAATGGACCGCCATGCCGAGCCTGCCGCCGCCGCTGGACGCCACCGCCCCGTCGGCCAGCTCGATGATCGCCGCCGCCTCGTCGCCGCCGGCCGCCAACCGCACCGGCTCGGCGTCGGGGCCGCTGATCCGCAGGTCGCCGCCGGCGTCGACGCAGACCTGGCGCACGCCGGCCTCGACCAGGATCGCGATCGCCCGGTCGACGGCGTAGCCCTTGGCCACGCCACCAAGGTCGAGCCAGACCGGTCGGCCCAAAGTCACGCCGTCGCCGTCCAGCCTCACGTCACGCCAGTCGCCGGTCGGCGCGAGATCGTCATCATGGACGGCGCCCGAAAGGCCGCCGGCCGCGACTGCCGCCGCGCCGAGCGTGGGGTCGAAGCGTCCGTCGGTCTCGTCCGCTAGAGCCAGAGCGAAGGCGAGCACCGCGCGGGTGCGGGCGTCGACCGCCACGGCCTGGCCAAGTCGGGCGCGCCGCAGCCGCGCCAAATCGCCGTCGGGCGCCTGGAAGCTCATCAGCTGGTGGATCCGCGCGATCTCGTCGAAGGCCCGCGCGACCGCCGCCGCGCCGATCGCCGCATCATCGAACTCCGCCCGCACCGCCACCAGGGTTCCCAGCAGCGGCCGGGCCCGTTCAATGGGCGCCGGGCGCGAGGACGAGGGCATGGGTCGACAGCAGGCGGCGCACGCCGTCGGCCACGTGCTTGGACGACAGGGTGGCGCCGGAAATGTTCTTGATGTCCTGGCCCAGCTTCAGCGCCGCGCCATGGCGCTTGCCGGTGAACTGGGCCCGCCAGGCTTGGCCGCGCACCTGGCCGCCGTAGCTTTCGCGATAGTCGAGGATCTCGACGCCCTTGACCGCGCCCGAGGCGTCCAGCGCCACGGCGAAGGTGATGAACTCGTGCTTGCCCACCACCTCGTCGAGGATGAACCAGCCGCCGTCCCGCGCCCGCCACGCCTTCACCTCGCGGCTGAGCGGCGTCTCGCCGGAATCCTTGCGGATCGCGGCGAACTGGGCGTCGGTCAGGGTGCGGAACTCCGGCTTCAGGGGCTCGCCGGGGAACATCTGGGCCTGGGCCTGCTCGACGCTCAGATAGACCGTCGCATGGGCGGCGGCCGGGGCGAGCAGGGCCAGGGGAACGAGGACGAAACGGGATTTCATGGCGCGGTGATCTCGTCAGCGATCAGAAATAGAAGCCGGCCTTCAGGCGCAGGCGGTATTTCTCGAAATCATCGGCGTTGGTGATGCCGCCGATGATGAAGCCAGGGGGCGGATTGGCGTAGTCCTTGGCCCCGTGCAACTGCTTGAGGAAGGTGGCGGTGACGAAATAGTGCTCGCCGCCATAGTGGATGTTGGGGCCGAAGTAGTAGGCGACGTTGTTGCGGTGTTCCGACTTGAACGGGTTGAGGCCGGCCCACTCGCGCTCGTTCAGCAGCTCCAGCCCGGTCGACCAGTTGGCCCGGAAACGGTAGGAGCCGGCGAGGCCGAAATTGACGTCGGTCTCCTTGTCCCAGTGGTCGTTCAGCTCCACGCTGCCCGGATCCGCGCCGGGGTCGCCCTGCAGATAGCGCCACTCCTGGCCGACGGTCAGGTTGGCGGCCAGCACCACCCGGTCGTCGTGGAAGTTTTTCTGCAGGATGGCGCGCGATTCCAGTTCGCGGGTGCGTGGCCCGATGGTCGGCTCGATATAGACCGCAAAGCCGACCGGGGCGGTGTAGGGGCTGGCCAGACGATAGATCAGCTCGCCGGAGATCCCCTCGAACCGGCCGCGCTTCATGCGCTTGTCGGGATCCGTCGAATAGTCGGCGAAGATTTCGGGCGGGGCGGTCAGGCCGTCGGGGTCGTTATGATAGACGTCGGCATAGGCCAGGTTCAGATAGGCCGAGGCCTGCAGCCGGTCGGTCAGGCCGTAGGAGAACTCGGTGCGCGCCTGCAAGACGTGGAAGTCGCCGTTGCTGCGGCCTTCGCGCAGGGTCGCCCACTGCTCGATCTCCTTCTGGCCCTTGGGCAGGACGTCGGTGGTGTAGACGTAGCCGAACAGCGGCTCGTCGGCGTGGGCGACGCCCGCGACGGCCGCGCAGGCCAGGGCGAGGGCCAAACTGCGGGCCTTGAAGGCGTCAAAGATCGACATGAACATCCGTTGCGAACGACAATAAGAATTGTTCGCATCTATCGGCCTTGCGCCAGGCCTCGTCAAGGCGCGGCTCCGCCCGGAGAATTCGCCAGGTTGGGGGCTAGCCCTGGACCAGCGCCTCGATCTTCTCCGACGCCGCGTCCAGGGCCTTGATGGCGCGGATCTCGACGCGGGTCTGCTCGGTCTGCAGGCGCGCCAGTTCCGACTGAGCGTGGGCCAGGCGCAGCTTGAGATCCGACAGCTCGTCGGCCAGCAGCAGGGCGCCCATCAGGAACAGCCGGGTCTCGCCCAGCTGGCCGACGTCGGCGCTGACCTGGCGGACCTGGCGGTCGAACAGACGGGCGATCTCCAGCAGGTGGGCTTCCTGCCCGTCCTCGCAACCGACGGTGTAGGGGCGGCCGTTCACCTGGATGGTCAGCTGGGCCATGGCTCAGGCCTCCCTTTCCGGACGGTCCAGAGGGGCGCCGAACAGGTCCTGGCCCTCGTCGTCGCGCGCCTCGTCCTCGTCGTCGTGCACGCCCTCGGAGATCAGGGTCTCGTCGCCCAGGGCGGCGCGGATCTCGGCGATCGCCCGGCCCAAGGCCTCGGAGGCCTGCTCGCCGGCCTCCTCCAACGCCCGCTCGCGGGCCCGGGCGGTTTCCAGCTCGGCGGCCAGCTGCAGGGCCTTGGCCTCGGCGTCGGCGTCGAACAGGCCGGCCGGCGCGTGCTGGGCCGACTCGCCCGTCGCGGCGTCGGACGTCGGCGTCGGCGTCGGCCGGGCGGCGCGCTCGGCGGTGATCTTCTGCTCCAGCTGGGCCACGGCGCGCTCCAGGCGGCGCGCGGCGAGCTCGAGGGCGTTCCCTTCGCCCGGGGTCATCGGCATCGTCCCATCATGCGGCGCAACATATAGACTGCTGCCCGCTTCGCCACCCGCCATGGCGACAATTGGGCGATGAAACGCTTCGGATAACAATAGGTCATGCGATGTGAGCGGTCCCCCGCGTCCATAGGGGTTGACTTCCCCGCCCCGCACCGCAAAACCCCCTGCAAAATCAAGGAACGTCGGTCGCCTCGGCCGAACGATCGTTAGGAGAAAGACCTCATGGCTCTTCGCGTCGCCATCAACGGCTTCGGCCGGATCGGACGTCTCGTCCTGCGCTCCATCGCCGAGCATGGCCGCCGTGACATCGAGGTCGTCGCCATCAACGACCTGGGCCCCGTCGAAACCAACGCCCACCTGCTGCGCTACGACAGCGTCCACGGCCGCTTCCCCGGCACGGTCACGTCCGGCGAGGACTGGATCGACGTCGGGATGGGCAAGATCAAGGTCACGGCGATCCGCAACCCGGAAGAGCTGCCGCACAAGGACCTCAACGTCGACATCGCCTTCGAGTGCACCGGCATCTTCACCGCCCGCGACAAGGCCGCCCTGCACCTGAAGGCCGGGGCCAAGCGCGTTCTCGTGTCCGCCCCCGCCGACGGGGCCGACAAGACCATCGTCTACAAGGTCAACCACGACGTCCTGACCGCCGACGACATCGTCGTCTCCAACGGCTCGTGCACCACCAACGCCCTGGCCCCGGTGGCCAAGGTGCTGCACGACCTGGTCGGCATCGAGCGCGGCTACATGACCACGATCCACAGCTACACCGGCGACCAGCCGACGCTGGACACCATGCACAAGGACCTCTACCGCGCCCGCGCCGCGGCCCTGTCGATGATCCCCACCTCGACCGGCGCCGCCAAGGCCCTGGGCCTGGTGCTGCCGGCCCTGAAGGGCAAGCTGGACGGCAGCTCGATCCGCGTGCCGACCCCCAACGTCTCGGTCATCGACCTGAAGGTCGTGCCGTCGCGCGACACCACGGTCGACGAAGTCAACGCCGCCCTGAAGGCCGCCGCCGACGGCGACATGAACGGCGTGCTGTTCACCACCACCGACCCGCTGGTGTCGTCGGACCTGAACCACATCGCCGCCAGCTCGACGGCCGCCCTGCCCCAGACCCAGGTCATCGAAGGCAAGCTGGTCCGCGTGCTCAGCTGGTACGACAACGAATGGGGCTTCGCGACCCGGATGGCCGATACGGCCCTGGTGATGGCGAAGTTCCTGTAAGGCGCGTTGGGGGAGTTGGTCATGTCGGAGACGGCCGCTCCTCCAACCATCGGCGTCCCCTATGTTCCGTCACCGGCCCAGCCGGTGACGGAATGGAGCGCGGCGATCTATCAAGAATTCCAAGATTGGCCGACCACCAAGTCGGGAGACTGGGAGTGGTGGGATCCGGACCACCTAGTTCTCCGGATCGGGTCGCATCTCGGCGCGGCGACTGAGGAGGTGTTCATCAGCACCTCTGACGACGAATTGACCGTCGCCTTCGGCAATTGGCACACTCACCTGCCAGACGACGGCGTCTACGATGACACAGACTCTTTCAGAGCGGCAAACGCGGCGAAAGAGCTGATTGGCGACTGGTTGGCAGGAAAGGTCGCGACTGCGGTCTACTTCAGCGCCACCGACGGGTGGTGCGGATCCAAGTTCCTCGAAAATCCTGACGACCGCGAATATCTGGCCGATATCGCGTCGATCGAAAGCTTCAACCCCACGCGAGTCGAAGTACGAAGAGCACGAAAAGCCGACTGGCGTTTCTTCGATATCGTCGACGGACACCTACAAGAGGCGCCCCAAAAGCCTGGGCGCGAGCTCAAACCGTAAGAGACACACCCATGCCCTTCCGCACCCTCGACACCGCCGATCTCGCCGGCAAGCGCGCCCTGGTCCGGGTGGACTTCAACGTGCCGGTCGATGGCGGCAAGATCACCGACGACACCCGGCTGCGCGCGGCGTTGCCGACCATTCACTACCTGTCACTGAAGGGCGCCAAGGTGGTGCTGCTGGCCCACTTCGACCGGCCCAAGGGCAAGGTGGTCCCCGAAATGAGCCTGGCCTTCGTCGCCGAGCCGCTGAGCAAGCTGCTGGAGCAGCCGGTGGCCTTCGCGGGCGACTGCGTCGGCCCGGCCGCGGCCGAAATCGTCAATGCGATGGAGAACGGCGGCGTGGCCCTGCTGGAGAACGTCCGCTTCCACGCCGGCGAAGAGAAGAACGACGCCGCCTTCGCCGCCCAGCTGGCCGCGAACGGCGATCTCTATGTCAACGACGCCTTCAGCGCCGCCCACCGCGCCCACGCCTCGACCGAAGCCCTGGCCCGCCTACTGCCGGCCTATCCGGGCCTGGCCATGCAACGCGAACTCGACGCCTTGGACGCCGCCCTGGGCAACCCCAAGAAGCCGGTGCTGGGCATCGTCGGCGGCTCCAAGGTCTCGACCAAGCTCGACCTGCTCAACAATCTGGTCGCCAAGCTGGACCGCCTGGCGATCGGCGGCGGCATGGCCAACACCTTCCTGTTCGCCCAGGGCCATGACGTGGGCGGCAGCCTCTGCGAGAAGGACCTGGCCGACACCGCCCGCCAGATCATCGCCACCGCAGAAAAGAGCGGCTGCGAGCTGCTGCTGCCGATCGACGTGGTGGTGGCCAAGAAGGTCGCCCCCGGCGTCGACGCCCAGACCCGCGACCTGGGCGCCGTCGAGGCCGACGACCTGATCCTCGACGCCGGCCCGAAAAGCGCCCAGCGCCTGATCGACGCCATGAATTCGAGCAATACCCTGATCTGGAACGGCCCTTTGGGCGTTTTCGAGGTGCCGCCGTTCGACGAAGCGACCGTTTCGGCGGCAAAACACGCCGCCAAACTCGCCAAGTCGGGTAAGATCGTGGCGGTGGCGGGCGGCGGTGATACCGTGTCGGCGCTGAACCACGCTGGCGTCGTCGGCGATTTCACCTTCGTCTCGACCGCCGGCGGCGCGTTCCTGGAATGGATGGAGGGCAAGACGCTTCCGGGCGTCGCCGCCCTGGAGGTCTAGGAGGAAACACCAACTTCCGCCCGCCTCGGCGCCAGCCGGGGCCATGCGGGCCCGCTCAGTTGGAAGTCCCGGCCTTCACCGGGAGAGCGGAACAGGCGACCCGGGCAAAGAACGCAAAAGCGTCAGAGCCCCAACAACAAGAAATCACCCAAACACTTCACGCTTGCAGGAGAACACCACGTGGCGAGGATCACGCTAAGACAGTTGCTGGACCATGCGGCGGAGCACGACTACGCCCTGCCCGCCTTCAACATCAACAACATGGAGCAGGGCCTGGCGATCATGGAAGCGGCGGAAGCCGTGGACTCGCCGGTCATCATCCAGGCGTCGCGCGGAGCGCGGAACTACGCCAACGACATCATGCTGGCCCGGATGATCGACGCCCTGGCCGAGATCTATCCCAACATCCCGGTGTGCATGCACCAGGACCACGGCAACGGCCCGGCCACCTGCGCCACGGCGATCCAGTACGGCTTCACCTCGGTGATGATGGACGGCTCGCTGATGGAGGACGCCAAGACCCCCGCCACCTACGAGTACAATGTCGAGGTCACCCGCAAGGTGGTCGAGATGGCGCATAGCTGCGGCGTATCCGTCGAGGGCGAGCTGGGCGTGCTCGGGTCGCTTGAGAGCGGCATGGGCGAGGCCGAGGACGGCCACGGCTTCGAGGGCGTGCTCAGCCATGACGAGCTGCTGACCAACCCGGACCAGGCGGTCGACTTCGTCCAGGCCACCGGCGTCGACGCCCTGGCCATCGCCATGGGCACCAGCCACGGGGCCTACAAGTTCACCCGCAAGCCGGACGGCGACGTCCTGGCCATGCATGTGATCGAGGAGATCCACCGCCGCCTGCCCAACACCCACCTGGTGATGCACGGCTCGTCCAGCGTTCCGCAGGACCTGCAGGACATCATCAACCAGTACGGCGGCGAGATCCCCCAGACCTGGGGCGTACCGGTCGAGGAGATCCAGCGCGGCATCAAGCACGGCGTGCGCAAGGTCAATGTCGACACCGACAACCG
Organism: Caulobacter sp. LARHSG274; assembly: GCF_052871235.1. Taxonomy (NCBI): domain Bacteria; kingdom Pseudomonadati; phylum Pseudomonadota; class Alphaproteobacteria; order Caulobacterales; family Caulobacteraceae; genus Caulobacter; species Caulobacter sp. LARHSG274. The sequence continues at coordinate 57,835 of NZ_JBIXJO010000013.1, forward strand.
CCTGGCGATCACCGGCGCGATCCGCAAGATCCTGGTCGAAAAGCCCGGCGAGTTCGATCCGCGCGCCTATCTGAAGCCGGCCAAGGAGGCCATGCGCAAGGTCTGCCAGGCCCGCTTCGTCGAGTTCGGCTCGGCCGGCCACGCCGGCAAGATCCGCGCCCTGCCGACCGCGACCATGGCCAAGCGCTATGTCTCCGGCGAGTTGAACCCCAAGTTCGGCACGGTCAAGACCAAGGCGGCGGCGGCTTAAGAACCGCAGCGTTCGTCGAGATGACGAGGCCTCCCAGGGCGACCTGGGAGGCCTTGTTCGTTGGACGGCGCCTTGGAGGGAAGGCGGGAAGAGGTGCGAGAGGCGAGCCTCTAGACCAGCGCCTTGCGGGCGGCTTCCCAGTACTGCGCGCCGGTGACCAGGGTCACCACCGCGGCGACCCACAGCAGGGCGTGGGTCGCCAGGCTGGCCGGGCCGAACACCCTCGGCTCGTTGGGCAGGCCGAAGGCGCTCCACGAGACCAGGATCAGCTCGGCCCCGATCGCCACCAGCTGCAGGGTGGTCTTCCACTTGGCCAGCAGGGTGACGGGCAGCTTGATCCCCTTGCCGGCCCCGACCTCGCGCAGGGCGCTGACGGCGAATTCGCGGAACAGGATCAGGCCGGCGGGCAGGATGACCAGCGGGTTGGGCCCCAGGGCCATCAGCCCCAGCAGGGCGCCGCAGACCAGGATCTTGTCGCCGATCGGATCGAGGATCGCGCCCCAGACGCTGACCGCGTCCAGCTTGCGGGCCAGCCAGCCGTCGAAGAAATCGGTCACCGCCGCCACCACGAACGCCCAGAACGCCCAGCGCTGCAGCGAAAACTGCTGCTCGGCGCTCAGCTGGTCGCTCAGCCCCGGCACCCCGCCGGCCGCCGCAGCCAGGGCCACGAACATGAACAGGGCGATGACCAGCCGGGCGGAGGTCAGGATGTTGGGCAGGGCTTTCATGGCGCCGGTTCTAACGCATGAACGCGGCGAAGGGCTATGGGGGCGGCGCTCAACGCTCGCTAATGTCGGCCTCGTCCGGCGCGTCGGCGGCCGGTGTCAGCCGATAGGCTCCGGCTAGCGTGCGCAACAGGACACTGCCATCGGGGCGACGCTTGAAGACCCATTCATCGGCCCGCCGCCCTCCCGCCCATTGCTCGATCCGCGCCTCGGTCTTGGTCCAGCGCTTGAAGCGATATTCCATGCGCAGATCGCCGGGGATCTCCACGGGCTTTTCCTCGAACACGAAGGCTTCGATGCGGCTCACGGCGCGTCCTGAAAGGAAGGTCACGGCGCTGAAGACGTAGGTGTTCTTGACGTTGACGACTCCGGCGCCTGGGCCAGAACCGCCAGGACCCTGGCTATAGGGGTGGGCGCAGAGATAGCCCAACGGCGGTTCCGCGTACTTGAAGCACCAGATGTCGAAGCCCTGGGCCTGGCCGGGTAGTCCGAAAGTTCCGGCGTAGTAGCCCGGCGCTCCCGTCCGAAGCAGGGGCTTGGACTTGCCCGGCTCCGAGTTCTCGGTGAGCACGGCGGTTCGATTATAGGCGAAGGGGAAGGCGACGATCACCCCGCCCGGCTTGACGCGAGCGGCGGGTGTCGGCTTTTCGCCCGCCAGTCGATAGGGGGCCACAGGCCGCGGTCGCGACGGGGCGCCGTAGACGACAAAGGCCGAGGTCGAGGGGGGAGATGAGGGAGTGGTCACCGGCGGCTGAGGCGTGATGCTCGCGTCCAACCCCGAGGGCGGGTTGGATTGAACCTGGGCGGCCGATGGCGACAGGTCGATCGAAAAGGCGGCCGCCAGGGCCAAGGTCGCGGTCATGCCGCGAAGCATCTTGGACATTCAGTTTTCCCCATGGATCGTGTCGCGAACTAGCTGGATGTTCGGTCTATGGCGCCGCCGCGCTCACCTCGACGCGGTTCGACGCGCCGGCCGCCGGCGTCAGCCAATAGTCGCCGGCCAGGGTCTCCAGTTTCGCCCGGCCATCGGAATTCAGCGGCAGCGACAGGATACTCGCCCGCCGGCCACCGGCCAGTTCTTCAATCTGAACCTCGGTCTTCGTCCAGCGCCGGAAGCGGTATTCCAGGTGCAGGTCGCCGGGGATGTCGACGAATTTCTCTTCGAAGCGGGGTGCGTTGGCGTAGTTGAATGTTCCAGATGACGACGCGAAGCTGGTGATCACGTAGGGATTGATGTTGGGCAAGATGACCGCCAGCTTTGCGAAGACCATCACGCAGACTGCCTTGGCCGGAGCGGTGGTCGGCGACGGCAGGAAACACCAAACCTCTCCGCTCGCCTTGGCCAAACTCCAATAGAAGGTTCCGGCATAGAAGCCCGGGCTGCCCGCCGGCGCCATTACGCCTTTGACCCAGATGCTGAAGCCGGTGAGGTCGGCGCTCAGCACCGCAGTCCGATTGAAGGCGAACGGGAAGGCTAGGATGGTCTCCCCCGGAGCGACGCTTGAGACAGGTTTCGGTAGGGCGCCTGCCACGCGGCGCGGTAGGGCCGGCTTCCTGAGGCCTCCGGGCGTCCTGGTCCCTTCCGGCTCAAAGACGACCGGAACGATCACCTTGCCGGCCGCACCCCCGACCGGCGCTTTCCGGATCAGGCCGGCCTTGGCCATCTTCAGCGCGGCGGCGCCGAAGTCCCAGCCCTCGGGCGCCTCGCTGAGCAGCGCGCAGTCGCTCAGCCCACCTTGCGGGTCGGCCGTGCATGAGAGCAGGGCGCTGCCGCCCTTCTCCATGCGCTGAGCGCGGTCGGGATAGTAGTGGGCCGGATCAGGATCCTTCGGAGACATGGCCAAATCCAGCGGAGCCTGGGGCTCTAGCTGCGTGTCGAAGGCTGAGGCCTCTTGTGCTTGCGCGCTATTGGCGACGATCAACCACAGAACAACGACGAGAACAGGACGCGGATCGAACATTGGACAATTCCCCCAAGGCAGCGCTAGCAGATCCGCGCAACCTGAGGAAGGTGCTGCCGCCCTTCCCTGGAGACCGTTGCTCTTGCACGGGCATGCCGCATGTAGCTTGAACGGCGGTCGGATTTGTTCGCGAGGGAAGCGGCCAGGCCTTGGAAGGGGTTGTTTCTTGCGTCGGCTCGGTTGACGCGGAGGTTTCCGAACGCCAAGCCATGGCGAAGTTTTTCGAAGGGCGTCATGGCTAAGACCACTGAACCGACCGCGACCAATTCCACCCGCCGCGTCCTGACCGCCAGCCTGGTCGGCACGGCGGTCGAGTTCTACGACTTCTACATCTACGCCACCGCCGCCTCGCTGGTGTTCGGACCGCTGTTCTTTCCGGCTAAGTCGGCCTCGGCCCAGCTGATGGCGGCCTATGCCAGCCTCGGCGTGGCCTTCATCGCCCGGCCTCTTGGCGCTGTGGCCTTCGGACATTTCGGCGACCGGATCGGCCGCAAGTCGACCCTGGTGGCCTCGCTGCTGCTGATGGGCGGCTCGACCCTGGCCGTGGCCTTCCTGCCCACCTACGCCATGGCCGGCTGGCTGGCCCCGACCCTGCTGTGCCTGCTGCGGTTCGGCCAGGGCTTCGGCCTGGGCGGCGAGTGGGGCGGGGCGGCGCTGCTGGCGGTCGAGAACGCGCCTGTGGGCTGGCGAGCGCGGTTCGGCATGTTCCCGCAGCTGGGGGCGCCGGTCGGCTTCATCGCCGCCAACGGGCTGTTCCTGCTGCTGGGCGTCCTGCTGACGCCGGAACAGTTCCTGGCCTGGGGCTGGCGGCTGCCGTTCCTGGGCAGCGCCGCCCTGGTCGGGGTGGGGCTGTGGGTGCGGCTGAAGCTGACCGAGACCCCAGCCTTCGCCGAGGCCCTGGCCCACGCGCCGCCGCCGGCCGTGCCGCTGGGCGAGCTGCTGCGCGGCCATTGGCGGGCCACCCTGTGCGGCACGCTGGCGGCCATCTGCTGCTTCGCCGTCTACTATCTGATGACCGCCTTCGCCCTCGGCTATGGCGTGACCACCCTGGGCTACAGCCGCTCGGCCATGCTGGGCGTGCAGCTGGGGGCGATCCTGTTCATGGCCGCCGGCATCGTCGCCGCCGGCTACTGGGCCGACGCGGCCAATCCGCGCCGGGTGCTGATGGCCGGCTGCGCCATGACCGTCGCTGTCGGAGCCCTGCTGCCGGCGATGCTGGGCTCGGGCTCTCTGCCGCTGATCTTCGCCTTCCTGGCTCTGGGCCTGCTGGTCATGGGCTTCGTCTATGGACCCCTGGGCGCCTTCCTGCCCGACCTGTTCCCGGCCCGGGTGCGCTATACCGGGGCCTCGACCGCCTTCAATGTCGGCGGCATCCTCGGCGGCGGCCTGGCGCCGATGATCGCCCAGGCCTTGGCCGACCGCGGCGGGCTGGTCCCGGTGGGCGCCTATCTGGCCGTGGCGGCGGCGCTGAGCTTCGGCGGGCTTGCAGCGCTGAAGCCGTCGACCCCGCCCGCGACATAAAAATCAAACACCCGTTTGCCTCCGCCGCCTATCCGCGCCACTCTGTCGGCCAACGACAAATCGCGGGAGGCGACCTGATGAAGCGGTCAGCGGAATTCGACGTCATCGTCCACGGCGCCAGCGGCTTCACCGGCCGGCTGGTGGCCGAGCACCTGGCCCGGCGCTACGGGACCGGCGGCGAGGTCCGGTGGGCGATGTCCGGCCGCAGCGCCGACAAGCTGGCGGCGGTGCGCGACGAAATCGGCGCCCAAACGGGCGTCCCCATGGCCGACACCCCGCTGGTGATCGCCGACGCCGACGACCCGGCCTCGCTCCAGGCCCTGGTGGCGCGGACCAAGGCGGTGCTGACCACCGTCGGCCCCTACCAGCTCTACGGCTCGGGCCTGGTCGCCGCCTGCGCGCAGGCGGGAACCGACTATCTGGACCTCTGCGGCGAGACGGTCTGGATGCGCCGGATGATCGAGGCCCATGAGGCCGCGGCCAAGGCCAGCGGCGCGCGCATCGTCTTCTCCTGCGGCTTCGACTCCATCCCTTTCGAGCTGGGCGTCTGGTTCCTGCAGCAGGAGGCGATCAAGCAGTTCGGCGCCCCAGTCGCCCGGGTCAAGGGCCGGGTGCGGGCCATGCGTGGCAAGTTCTCGGGCGGCACCGCCGCCAGCCTCAAGGCCACCCTGGCCGCCGCCGCCCGCGACCCGTCGGTGGTCGAGCTGCTGAAGGACCCCTTCTCCCTGACCCCCGGCTTCGCCGGCCCCCGGCAGCCATCCGGCGCGGCCGTGGCCTATGACGAGGACCTGGGCGCCTGGGCCGCGCCGTTCGTGATGGCGGCGATCAACACCCGCAACGTCCACCGCTCCAACCTGCTGATGGGCCAGGCCTATGGCGAGGGCTTCGTCTATGACGAGATGGTGCTGACCGGCCCGGGCGAGGCCGGCGAGGCGGCGGCCAAGGCGGTCGCCGCCGGCAACGCCAGCCTCGGCGCCGAGGACGGTCCCAAGCCCGGCGAGGGCCCCAGCCTGGCCGAACGCGAGGCCGGCTTCTACGACCTGCTGTTCGTCGGCCTCGGGCCGGACGGCCGCCAGGTGCGAGCCGGCGTCAAGGGCGACAAGGATCCCGGCTACGGCTCGACCAGCAAGATGATCGCCCAGGCGGCCCTGTGCCTGGTCCAGGAGTCGCCCGAGCTGGCCGGCGGCATCTGGACCCCGGGCGCGGCGATGCAGGGCAAGCTGGTCGAGCGGCTGGAACGGGAGGCGGGGCTGAGGTTCACGGTGGAGTAGCCGCCTCGGCGACGGCGGATACCGGCAGGGTCGCGACCGGCAGGGCCTGGGCGGCCGTCGCGAACACGCCGGCCGTCCGCCAGGCCTCGCGCCGGCCGACGACATAGAGCGCCTTGCGAGCCCGGGTCACCGCCACATTGAGGATGTTGGGCGTTTGGCCGGCCCAGTCGCGCGAGCCGCGGCTGGCCTCGGCGCTGGCCCCCAGCACCAGGAACACCGCTTCGGCCTCCTTGCCCTGGAAGGTGTGGACGGTGCCGATATGGGTCTCGCTCCACCGCTTGGGACCGGACTCCACGCCCAGCCGCTCCAGGACCCCGCTGCGCAGCACGGCGGCCCGGAGCTTGTCGGCGACGTCGCGGAACGGCGCGATCAGGTAGATGTCGGGATCCCGCACGTCCTTCTCGGCCAGCCGATCCAGCAGGGCCAGCACCGCTTCGCCTTCCTGCGGGCTCCATTTGGGCGCGCTGGAGACGACGTCCAGCCAGCAGCTGCCGGGCGCGATGTCGGCCAGGGCGTCGCGGATGACCGAGCCGGACCCGCCGGTCGCATGGACCATCAGGCCGTCATAGGCGATCTGGTTGGAGATCGAGAACATCGGCTCCTGGCAGCGCCGGTGAACCAGCAGCGGCATGCCGATCCGCCGCCGGTCGGCGCCCGACCCCAGGGTGGCTGTCAGCGGGCTGGCGGCGTCGGCCAGGGTCTGGGCCGAGGCGCGGGGCGCGGCCCAGACGTCCGGATGAGCGCCGTGGCTGGCGAAGATCGCCCGGACCAGGCCCTGGGGAACGGTCGAGACCGGCGCGATCTGCAACGGATCGCCGATGACCAGGGCCCGCTGCGCTCGCCACAGCGCCCCGGTCGCGGCCTGGGGCGCGGCCTGGCCGGCCTCGTCGACGATCAGCCAGCCCAGCGACCCCTCGCCCATGCCGTCCATCAGCCGGTCGAACGAGGCGAAGGTCGTCGACACCAGCGGGGTCAGCAGGAAGAAGCTGTCCCACAGGTCGCCCAGATGGACGTCGGCGCCCGACGGCGGGCGGCGGCCTTTCAGATGGTCCATCATCAGGCCCAGATTGGACTTCATCGGCCGCGCCGCCGCGTCGAGGAACGCCCGGTGCAGGGCGATCACCGCGGCGAACAGCTGGTCCCGGGCCTGGGTCAGTTCGGGGTCGGCCCACGGGCTGGCGGTGTGAATCCGCGCATGGTCGCCCTCCCAGAATGACGGGCCGGCATGGCCGTCGGCGAACAGGGCGGCGCATTCGGCCTCCAGCGCCCGCAGGGTCGAGCGCTGGTCGCGAGCCCCGGCGGCGGCGGTTTCGGCGGCGGCCGCCCGCGCCGTCGCCTCGCGGCTGCGCCGGGCGGCGGCGTCCTCCTCGGCCCGCGCCGCGGCCTGGTCGGCGAGCGCCTGGTCCAGCCGGGCCAGGGCGCGGGCCTGGATTTCCCGCCAACTCTCGTCACCGTTCAGCAGCCGGGCGATCGGGCCCGGCCGCAATGCCGCCGCGCCGTCGCAGAGGCGGCGGGCGTCGCCCAGGGCGACTTCGGCCCGGGCGGCGGCCTGGGCCGCGTCGCGTCGGGTCTGGTCGGCCGCCTCGGCGTCGGCGCAGGCGGCGGCGTGGGCCGAGACCGCATCCTCGACCGCCTGTTGCGCCGCCGCGCCGCCCCGCAGGGCCCAGCGCATCTGGTCGCGCGTCGCCAGCAGCCGGTCCACGGTCGCCTTGCGTTCGCGATAGTCCAGCCGGGCGCGCCGCCAGCGTTCGAGGGCCTCGGCCCGGGTGCGGGGCGGCTTTTCGGCGACGACGATCGGCGGCGGTTCGGCCTCGACGCGCCCGGCCGCGGCCCCGAGATACTTCTCCAGGCCCCAGTCGGGATGCCACCAGGCGCTCTCGACGAATTCGCCGCGGTTCTTGCGATTTCCCAGCACGGCGGCGATCAGGCCCCAGCACTCCGCCTCCCCGCCCTGCGCCGCTCGGGCGGTTTCGGCGAAGTAGCGGACCTCGTCCGGAGCATCGACCGCGCCGGCCAGGGGCAGTTCGGCGCTGACATTGCGGACCGCGGCGTTGTTGGACGAGGCGACGACCAGACCGTAGCCGCGCAGCGCGGCGGGCAGGCGGTGCAGGACGCGGCGATGGCCGCTCTCGGCGACGAGGTCGACCGGGGTAAAGGCCGCGGCCGGGTCGTCCAGCGCAGCGAGGGCGTCGGCGCGTGCGCCCAGCACGGCGGCGACCACGTCGCGCAGCAGGGTGGTCTTGCCGGTGCCGGGCGGACCGTTGATCGACAGCAGGCCGCCTTCGGCCAAGTGGCGCAGGGCCCCGTTCACCGCCGCCTGCTGCAGTGTGACCAGCTGGGCCGGACGCGGGGCCGGCCAGCGGGCCGGCGGCGTCAGGGCCGGCGCGACAAGGCTTTCCAGCACCGCCTTGTCGCCCAGGACGTCGAGGGGCGCGGTCGGCGGCGCCTGGCCCAGATAGGCCGCCAGGGTCGCGCCGCCCGCACCGGCCTCCAGCGCCGTGCGGACCCGGTGCAGGTCGCGCAGATAGAAGCTGTTGATGATCTCGACCGGGTCGCCGTCCGGGTCGCCGATCACCCGGATCGCCACCCGCGGTCGTTCCAGGAGATCGGCGGGCAGGCCCAGGGCGGTCATGATCGCGGCCATGCCGTCGCGGAAGCGCTGTCGCGAGGTCGGCGCCTTTCGGCCGTCCAGGTCCAGCTCGACCAGGGCCTGGCCCAACTGGTGGCGGAGGTCGGTTTCGATGTCGACGAAGCGGTGGAGCTGGTCGATCCGGCCGGCCAGGACCTGGCCGCAGGCCCAGCCGAAGCTCGACAGCAGCAGGTGGGACGGCAGGGCGCGCCCGGCCTCGTCGAAGGCCGCCAAGGCCAGCACCGAGACGCCCGAACCCTTCTCGCGCTCAGGACCGTCCGGCTCGACCTCGGTGATCAGCCGCTCGACCGCCGGTTCCATGCGCACGAAGCCCAGCGGCACATACCAGACCAGGGCCTCGTCGTCGGCGATCCGCAGCCGCGCCCGGTCGCCTTCGGGCGTTTCCCAGGGCATCGGACCGCGGGCCGGATCGAACGGGAATGGAGCCCGAGGCAGCGGGCCGCCGCGCCTGCCCGCCGCCGCAGGGGATTCCTTCAACAGGGCGTCCTGGTTGGGGAAGGTCTGGGGCTGCAACGCCTCGACCGCGAGCCAGGCGTTGATCAGGGCGACAGGGTCCGGTGTGTCCGGGACCAGGGACTCGGGCGACGCGTCGGCCATTGGAGACTCGGCAAGCCAGGAACGGCGGACCAGGTCGCCGTCTCAAGATTGCGATCCTGCCTTTGCGCGCGTGGGAAGTAAACGCGTCCGCCTCACCCCTTGCGGAAGAAGGCGTGGATGCGTTCGGCCAGGGGCTGGCTGACGCCGTCGACCTTCATCAGGTCCTCGACCCCGGCCCGGGCCACGCCCTTGGCCGAGCCGAAGGCGTGCAGCAGGGCCTTCTTGCGACCGGGACCGACGCCCTCGATCTCGTCGAGCGGGTTCTTCTTCAGGTCCATCGACCGGCGGGTGCGGTGGGCGCCGATCGCGAAACGGTGGGCCTCGTCGCGCAGCCGTTGCAGGTAGTAGAGCACCGGCGACTTGGGCTCGAGCATGAACGGCGTCTTGTCGGGCATGAAGAACCGCTCCAGGCCCGCGTCGCGGTCCGGACCCTTGGCCACGCCGACCACGGCGATGTCATCGACGCCGAGGTCGGCCATCACCTCAAGAGCCGCGTCCAACTGGCCCTTGCCGCCGTCGACCAGCACCAGGTCGGGACGGGCGCTGCTGTCGCCCTCCTCCTCTTCCTTGACTAGGCGGGCGAAGCGGCGCTTGAGCACCTCCTTCATCATGCCGTAGTCGTCGCCGGGGGTCAGCTCGGTGCTCTTGATGTTGAACTTGCGGTACTGGCCCTTCATGAAGCCCTCGGGCCCGGCCACGATCATGCCGCCGACGGCGTTGGTGCCCTGGATGTGGCTGTTGTCATAGACCTCGATCCGCTCGGGCGGGGCGTCCAGGCCGAAGGCCTCGCAGACCCCGGCCAGCAGCTTGGTCTGGGCCGAGCCCTCGGCCATCTTCCGCCCTAGCGCTTCGCGCGCATTGGTCAGGGCGTGGCCGACCAGGTCGGCCTTCTCGCCGCGCTTGGGCGTGGCGATCTCGACCTTGCGGCCGCTCTTCAGGCAGAAGGCTTCGCTCAGCAGCTCGCGATCGGCCGGTTCCAGATTGGTCAGGATCAGGCGGGGGATGGGCTTGTCGTCGTAGAACTGGCCGAGGAAGGCGGTCAGTATCCGCTGCTCCTCGCTGGCGGTCTCGTCCTCCTCCTCGGCGTTGCCGGTCACCCGCGGGAAATAGGCCCGGTTGCCCCAGTTCTGGCCGGCCCGGAAGAAGAACACCTGCACGCAGGCCTGGCCGCCCTCGACGTGCAGGGCGACGACGTCGGCCTCCTCCACCGTCTCGGGATTGATCTGGCTTTCCTGGGCCACCGAGGCCAGGGCGCGGATGCGGTCGCGCAGGCGGGCGGCGCGCTCGAACTCCAGGTCCTCGGCGGCGGCTTCCATCTGCTGGGCGATCAGCGCCATCACCGCGCGGGACTTGCCCCGCAGGAACGCCTCGGCCTGGTCGACCAGGGCCTGGTAGTCGTCCTGGGCGATCAGGCCGGTGCAGGGGGCGGCGCAGCGCTTGATCTGGTGCAGCATGCAGGGCCGCGAGCGGGTCTCGTAGACGCTGTCGCTGCACGAGCGCAGCAGGAAGGCCTTCTGCAGGGTGTTGAGCGTGCGGTTCACCGCCCCGGCGCTGGCGAACGGCCCGAAGTAGTCGCCCTTGATCGTGTGGGCGCCGCGATGCTTGCGCAGCTGCGGGGCCGCGTGGTCGCGGCGGATCATGATCTCGGGAAAGCTCTTGTCGTCGCGCAGCAGCACGTTGAAGCGCGGCTTCAGCGACTTGATCAGGTTGATCTCGAGCAGCAGGGCGTCGGCTTCGGTGCGGGTGGTGACGAACTCCATCGACCGCGTGGCGTCGACCATGTGGGCGATGCGGTTGGTGTGGAAGCGGCCCTGGGCGTACTGCACCACCCGCTTCTTCAGGCTCTTGGCCTTGCCGACATAGAGGACTTCGTCGTTGTCGCCGATCATCCGATAGACGCCGGGCGCGTCGGGCAGGCGCGAGACCTCGTCCTTGATCAGGGCGGCGCCCTTCAGGGCGGTGTCGGCGGGAATGTCGGTGGTCGTATCGGTCACGCGCGACATATAGGCGAGTCTGGTCGGTTCAGCGACGTTCGAGGCTATGGAACACCCGAGACAAGATGACCCGCTCGGGAAGAACGACGTACTGGAGAACGTAGCCCGCTGATCCAAAGGGGACAATTAACTCCCTGCGACCGCCCCGTACCAGTCTTCCGCGTTCCGGAAAATCAGCCAATGTCTCCGCGGAAGCAAGGATGGTCTCCGTCGCTCGCTTCGCTGCGCTCGGTGTCCGCTCGGCCAGCCATTTACGCAGATATTGAATGTCCCGCCGCGCAGGCGCCGAGATCTCGACCGATCTCATTCAGCGTTTCGCGGACGGGGTTCAGGCGGCGGTAATTCGTTGTCGGTATCCCACGAGGCGACCCAACGTTGCACATCCTCCAACGGAATGCCCCCATCACGTTCCGTTTCATCGGCGATGCGTTGAACCTCGTCCCAATGGGCGTTGCCGTCCTCGAAACCGGGGCGTTCCACAAATCCATGCTCGAGGACGCTGTAGGCGTATGCCTCGACGCTTTGGCCCGCCTCCTCGGCGCGGGCGCGCAAGCTGTCGGCGAGCGCCGCATCGATCTTGAGGGTGATTTCACCGTCGGCCATGTCGTAATGATCCCCCCATCCCCGTTTGTCGTCAACGCGGCGGGGCGGTATGACGCCCCATGACCCTGCGCCCGCTCTTCGTCACCCACCTCTACGAGGGCAGTCTCGCCGCCGACAAGGGGTTCGAAGTCTTCAACGCCCAGCTGGAGGAGGCTTGCCGGGCAATCGCCGCCGAGGATCGGGCCGGCCGGGCCTGGGCCAGAGAGAAGGGCTACAACGGCTACACCTCCTATGCCTCGCTCGACGACCTGCCGCAGCGCGACAGCCTGTTCGCCGACCTGAAAAAGAAGCTCGACAAGCACGCCGTCGCCTTCGCCAGGGACCTGAACCTGGAGCTGGCCGGCGGGCGGCTGGTGATGGACAGCCTGTGGATCAACATCCTCAAGCCCGGCGGCGCCCATAGCGGCCATGTCCATCCGCACAGCGTGCTGTCGGGCACGGTCTATGTCGCGACCCCGCCGGGCGCCTCGGCCCTGAAGCTGGAGGATCCGCGCCTGCCGCTGATGATGGCCGCCCCGACCCGCCAGGCCGACGCGCCGGAGGACCGCCAGACCTTCGTCTATGTCCAGCCGCAGGCGGGCACGGTGCTGATGTGGGAAAGCTGGCTGCGCCACGAGGTGCCGGCCAACGCCGCCAAGGCCGAGCGGATCAGCATCAGCTTCAACTACGCCTGGCGCTGAAAGGCGAGAACCGCGCTGGCGGCCCGGGGGTTATAGCCTGGAGGACAGGAGAGCCCCCATGCCCCATGCGCAAACCCCCGACCATTCCGGCGCGGCGATCACGTTGGGCAAGATCCAGCCGTTCGGCCCGAACGACCTGGTCCTGACCACCACGGCCGCCGATCCCGACGGCCGCCTGGCCGACCGCCACAGCGCCTATCACGATAACCGCTCGCCGCCGCTGGTCTGGACGCCGGTCGAGGGCGCGGCGGCCTATGCGATCATCGTCGAGGACCCCGACGCGCCGCGCGACCTGCCGTTCATCCACTGGCTGATCTGGAACATTCCTGGCGAGGCCACCAGCCTGCCCGAGGGCCTGCCCAACGACGCCAGCCTGGGCCTGATCGGCGGCGCGACCCAGGGCCGCAACGACAACGGCGGGATCGGCTATTTCGGACCACGGCCGCCGCCGGGTCATGGCGTGCACCACTATCACTTCCAGATCTTCGCCCTGGCCGAGCGGCTGCCGTTCGGTCCCGAGACGCCGCTGGCCGAGCTGGTCAGCGCGCTGAAGGGCGAGGCCCTGGCCTCCGACGACCTGATCGTCACCTACGAGGCGGCGGGGGCGTAGTCGGGGGCGCCGGGCGAGTCGGCGTCGGGATCCGGCGCGGCCGGCCGCGAGCGCCAGTGGCGGTCCAGGCAGAAGGCGGCGATGGCCAGCCACAGCAGGCCCAGGAAGGCGTGGCCGCGCTGCCAGAGGCCGACGTCCGAGCCGGTACGGACGTTCCACACCCCGGTCAGCAGGGCCAGGACCAGCAGCAGGCCGAAGAACCAGCCCAGCGAGAAATGCGCCAGGCGGCGATGGCGCGGCTTGCCCCACAGGGCCCAGGCGGTGAACAGCGGCGCGAACTGAATGGCCAGGCCGACGCCGCAGGCCCGGTGCATCGGGTCGGGCCAATGGAACAGGCCGGCGAACAGCGCCCCCAGGCCGGTCATCGCCACCCATAGGCCGGCGAAGGCCGAGACTCGGCGGCGGCCGCCGGCGTCTTCCAGGGCCTGGGCGAAGCCGGCCCCGGCCGCCATCCCGGCCAGGCCGGCCAGCATCATGCCGACATTGAAGATCGCCGGATTGGGCGCGGCCGGCCCGCCCAGCTCGCTGATGAACTGGGCCCCGGCGTCGAAGCCGGGAAACAGCCTCTGGGCCAGCCACACGTCGGCCACCATGATCGCCGGCGCGACCAGGCCGATCCTCAGCAGGGCTCCTACGCTCAGCACCCGTCCGCCTCTCGCATTGCAGGCGGGCAAAATCGCGCCGGCGGGGCGGCGGGTCAAGAAGGGGCGTCCAACCGCGCTACTTCTTCCCGAACAGCGTCCCGAAGAAGTCGCCCCGATTCCAGGTCGGCCGGGCCGGGGCGTTGGCCAGTTCGCGGGCGATCTCGTAATTGACCCGGGCGAAGCGCGCCGCGGCCTGGTAGTTGATCGGCTGGCTGAGGTCGTCGCTGGGCTTGTGGTAGTGGGTGGCCAGGAAGTCCTTGAAGGCCTTCTCGCCGCCGTTCTTGAAGCCGGTCATCAGGAACACCGACGGGATTCCCTGCTCGACGAAGCGGTAGTGATCGCTGCGGGTGAACAGGCCCTCCTCCGGCAGCGGGTCGGGCGACAGAGTCACACCCATGCGGCCGGCGGCGCGGGCCACGGCCGGGCCGATGCTGGAGCGGTCGGCCCCGAAGGCGACCACGTCCTGGAAGTCGTACAGCAGGACCGGCATGTCCAGATTGACGTCGGCGGCGATGTCGGCCTTGGCCACGGTCGGGTTGTGGGCGAAATATTCCGAGCCGACCAGGCCCTTTTCCTCGGCCGTCACCGCCAGCAGCAGGATCGAGCGCTTCGGGCGGACCCTGGCCTCCTTGAAGCCTCGGGCCACCTCCAGCAGGGTCGCTACGCCCGAGGCGTTGTCGAGCGCGCCGTTGTTGATCTTGTCGCGATCGTTGCCGTGGGTGCTGATCCCCAGGTGGTCGAGGTGGGCGCTGAGGACGACGACCTGGGCCTTCAACGCCGGGTCCGAGCCCTCGATCAGCCCGACGACGTTGCTGCTCTGGCGCTTCTCGATCTCGGTCTTCAGCTGGACCGTCGCCTGCATCGGCAGGTCGAAGCCCTTGACCCGGCCGTCGGGGGTTTCGACGGCCGCCAGCACCGCGTCCAGGGCGACCGGGGCGCCGGCGAACAGCTTGGCCGCGCCCGTCAGGCTGAGGGTGGCCAGGCTGGGGGCCGCGCCGCCGCGCACGAAAGGAACGTCCTGGGCGTCGCGCCAGGTCATCCGCCACTCCTGGTAGCCGGCCAGGCCACGGGCGAACGGCCGGCGCTTTTCGTAGCTGGTGGTCGGCATCATCAGCGCGCCGACCGCGCCGCGGCTGGCCGCCTCGGCCCGCTTGGTGGCCGCGCTGGCGTAGTGGGCCCGTTCCTCGGTCGGGAAGCCGGACGGCGCGCCGTTGAGGAAGACGGCGATCTTGCCCTTCAGGTCCAAGCCGGCATAGTCGTCGCGCCCGCGCTCCGGCGCGTTGACGCCATAGCCGACGAAGACCAGGGGCGCGGTCAGCGACAGCTGGGCCTGGGCGGCCTGGGCCGAGGGCAGATAGTCCTCGCCGAACGTCAGGCTCCCCGACTTGCCGTTGGCCCCGGTGTAGGAGATGCCGCCCTCCGACGCGGCGCGGAAGGCGGTCAGGGGCACCTGCTGCAGATAGCCGCCGCCGTCGCCGGCCGGCTTGACCCCCAGCTGGGCGTATTGCGAGGCCACGTAGTTGGCGGCGATGTCGTAGCCGCGGGTGCCGGCCTCGCGGCCCTCCAGCAGGTCGTCGGCCAGGAAGGTCATGTGCGCCTTGATGGCGGCCGGCGAAGGCGTGAAGCCGGCGGCGGACCTGGCCTGCGGCGTGGCCTTGGCGGTGGTTTCGGCGGCGAAGGCGGGTTGGACGATCAGCAGCAGGGCGGCGCCGACGACGGCGGCGCGACGGGAGAACGGCGTCAAGGCAAGGCTCCAGGGGCGGGGGAGCCCCGCGAAGGCGCGAGCTTGGGCAGGGGCGGCGGGCTTGTCGAGATTCCGCTTCTGAACCTTTTGTAATCTTTCCGAAAAACCTGCTTTTGTCTGGGAGGCTGCAGATAGAGTATCGCGCTTTTCGCGTTAACCGTGTATTTTCACCGTGTTTAGTGAAGACCGCTTAACCGAAGCATCAGACATTCACCGGGCAACCAGAGGAGACGGCCGTGCAGGTCCTCGCCACCGCCGCCGCGGGCATGTTCGCCGCCGCCGACCGCCTCAGCGCCAGCGCCCAGCGGACGGCCGCCTGGGGCGTCGAAGAGGGGCAGGCCGAGTCCAAGGTCGATCTGGCCCAGGAAGCCGTCGACCAGATTTCGGCCAAGACCGAGGTCAAGGCCGACGCCGCCGTTATCAAGACCGCCGACGACATGATGGGCGCCCTGCTGGACCTGAAGGTCTAGCGCCCCCTCCCCGTCGGCCACGAGCCGGCCCGAACCTGTCCCCGCATTCCCCCCTGCGAGGGTTCGGGCCTGCCGCCCTCCGGTTGGACGCGTCCTTCCGGAGGGCGGCGCCTGAAACACGAAAACGCTTAGCGGGCTTTCCAGCCCGACGCCTTGGCCCGGGCCTCGGCCGCGGCGTCGAGCGGCTGGCCGACGATCATGGCGTCGACCGTGGCCAGCACCGCCGCCGGCGTCTCCGAGCCGGCGGCGCGATAGTCGGCGGTCGGGGCCGGGGCGGCCGGACTGACGCCGCGCACGCGCCAGGCCGTGGACTCGCGACAGGCCACGCCCGCCACCGGCGCCCGGCCCGCAGCCTGGAAGGTCCGACAATAGAGGCCTTGCTGGTTCTTGAACGACAGGCCGATGCGCACCGGCCCGGCGGCCTGGCCGGAACTCTGGGTGTTCAGGGCCTGGGCCAGGGGACCGGCGGCGATCGGCGTCGGATCGTCCGCCCCGCTCAGGGTCGGGGCGCCGGGCGTCGCCATCCGGCCGACCACCAGGCCGGCCACCAGGCAGGCGGCCATGGCGATCCAGGCCGGCGGACCCCGGCCGGCGGCGCCGGGCGGCCTGGCGAGCTTGATCTCGCGCGGCTTGGGCTTGGCCTTCGCCTTGGCGCCGGGAAAGGCGATGACCTCGGCCGGCCTGGCGGTCGGCTTGGACGGTTCGACGCCCGTGACCGCCGCGGCCAGCCGCGCCGGCGGCTGCTGCTGCACGGCGTCGGCGTGGGCCCCCGCCAGCAGGCGGCGCAGGGCGCGCTGGGTCTCGACCCGCAGCCGCAGCTGGGGATCGGTGACCATGGCCGCCTCGATGCGGGCCATGGCTGCAGGCGGCAGTTCGCCGTCGACAAAGGCGAAGAGCTCTTCGTCCGGCACCGTCATGGCTTGGCTCCTTGGTCGATCAACACAGTTTGCAGCGCGGCGCGTCCGCGCGCCAGACGGCTGGTCAGGGTGCCCATCGGCACCTCGAGGCTGTCGGCGGCCTCCTGGTAGGACAGGCCCTCGATCAGCACCAGGGCCACGGCGATCCGCTGGTCCTCGGGCAGGGCGTCGAGGGCGCGCTCCACCGCCGAGGCGCCCAGCCGGGCCTCCAGCGAGGGGGCGCTGGGATCGGCCGCCTGCTCCCCATGCTCGGGCGGGGCCAGCACGCGGCCGTGCCGCTTGCGGGTTCTCACTTCGTCGATCCAGGCGTTGCGCATGATCCGGAACATCCAACTGTCGAGCTTCGTACCAGGACGCCACTGGTCGCGGCGCACCAGGGCGCGCTCGACGGTCAATTGCGTCAGGTCGTCGGCGTCCGCCGGCTCCCAGGCCAGCACCCGCGCCATCCGGCGCAGGCGGGGGAGTAGAGCCAGCATCTCCGTCTGGAAAGAATCCAAGGTCCGCCTTCGTCACCTGTGGAAGAAACGCGCCGGGTCCGGCGTTTAATCCATGAACCCTAAACTTATTCCACGCGCGCCGCGATGCGGCCATGGTGGTCGCCGATCACGCGAAGAACCAGGCAGCCGATGACCCCTCCCCGCCCTCCTCCAGGCCCCGCCTTCGCGACGCTGTGCTGCCTGCTGGCGCTAGCGGCGGCCGCCCCGACGCGGGCCCAGCTGCTGCCGTCGCCGGCGTCGGTGCTGCCGGGCTCGGGCCTGCCGCTGCCCGAGTTGCCCGAGCGCCTGCTGCGCGGGGTGGGACAGACAGTCGAGCAGCTGACTCCGGACAAGCTGGCCCCCGAGGTCCTGGCCGCCGCGCGCCTGGACCGGCTGCGGGCCCTGGTGCGGGCCCATCCGCGCGCGCTGGAACTGGACGACCAAGGCCAGCCGGTGGTGCGCGGCGAAGTCCTGGCGGTGTCGCCGGACGCCGGGGCCTTGACCCGGCTGCAGGCGGCCGGCTTCACGGTCGCCCGCCAAAGCCAGGCCGACGCCCTGGGCCTGGTGCTGGTCACCCTGACGCCGCCCAAGGGTCTGAGCGCCCGGGCGGCGGTGGCGCGGGCGCGGGAGATCGACCCCGGCGGCGACTATGATTTCAATCACCTCTACGCCGACGCCGGGGGCGGGACCTCGGCGCCGGCGGGCGACGCCGCCTCGCCGGCCGGCGGGCGCCAGGGCCGGGCCGGCCTGCTCGACGGCGGCGTCGATTCCGGCCAGGCGGCGTTCTCGGGGGTCAAGGTCCAGCAGCGCGGCTTCGCCCCGGGCGGCGCGCGGCCCAGCCCGCACGGCACCGCCACCGCCTCGCTGCTGGCGTCCGGCGGCGTCGGCGAGATCCTGGCCGCCGACGTCTATGGCCAGGGCCCGACCGGCGGATCGGCCGAAGCCATCGTCGGGGCGCTGTCCTGGATGGCCCAGGCCCGCGTGCCGGTGGTCAATATCAGCCTGGTCGGGCCGGCCAACGGGCCGCTGGGGGCGGCGGTCAAGGCGCTGGTCGCCAGGGGCTGCCTGATCGTCGCGGCGGTCGGCAATGACGGACCCGCCGCCCCGGTCCTCTATCCAGCCTCCTATCCGGGCGTGATCGCGGTGACCGGGGTCGACCGCCGCCGGCGGCTGCTGCCCGAGGCCGGCCGCGCCGCCCATGTCGACTTCGCCGCCTATGGGGCCGAGGTGCGGGTCGCCGCCCCCGGCGGGCGCACGGTCACCGCCCGCGGCACCTCCTACGCCGCTCCGGTAGTGACTGCGCGGCTGGCGCGGCTGAGCGACGCCGCCGACCCGGCCTCGGCCCGGCGGGCGACGGCCCGGCTGGCCGAAACGGCGATCGACCTGGGCGCGCCGGGCCCCGACCCGCTCTACGGCCACGGCCTGGTCGAGGCGGGGCGCTAAAAAATCTTCGCGGGTCGGGAAGAAAACCCGAGGACGGGTCGTTGGACGGGTCAGGAGGCGGACGACAGCGCCGCCCCGCAGACTTCGCACTCGATCTTTCCAGGAGAGACACCATGCGCAAGACCTCGTTCTTCATCACCGCCACCGCCGCCGCCCTGCTTCTGGCCGCGCCGATGGCCCAGGCCCAGATTCTCGGCGGTTCGGGCGGCGGCGGTCTCGGCGGCGGCCTCACTGGCGGCTTGGGCGGCGGCCTGGGCGGCCTCACCGGCGGGCTGGGCGGCCAGATGGGCGGTTCGATGGGCGGCGCCGGCCAACTGGGCGCGCCCGACCTCGGCGACGTGACCTCGCGCGCCTCTGACACCACCAGCCGGGTCCGCCAGCGGGCGACCGACGCCACCGGGCGGGTCCGCGACACCGCTGGCCGGACCACCCAGCGGGCCCGCGACGCCAGCGGCTCCGTCCAGGGCCTGGCCCAGGGCGCGGCGAGCAGCGCCAACGCCGGCGGTTCGGCCGCGGGTTCGGCGGCGGGCCAGGGCTCGGCCTCGACGGCCGGCTCGTCCCTGACCGGCGCCCTGGCGGGCAACGGCTCGGGCAATGGTTCGGCCGGCGGCCAACTCGCCGCCCCCGACGCCAGCGGCCTGACCTCGGGCATCGGCAACGCGGCCAGCAGCGGCCGCACCGCCATCGGCGCGACCCGCGACCGGGCGACCTCGGCCGCCGGCCGCGGGACCAGCGTGGCCCGCAACGCCATCGGCTCGGCCAGCGACACCGCCGGTTCGGCGAGCGCCAACGGCTCGGGCTCGGGTTCGGCGGCGGGCGAAGGTTCGGCCTCGGCGGCCGGCTCGTCCCTGACCGGCGCCCTGGCGGGCAACGGCTCGGGCAATGGCTCGGCCGGCGGCCAGCTCGCCGCGCCGAACGCCAGCGGCCTGACCTCGGGCATCGGCAACGCGGCCAACAGCGGCCGCACCGCCATCGGCGCGACCCGCGACCGGGCGACCTCGGCCGCCGGCCGCGGAACCAGCGTGGCCCGCAACGCCATCGGCTCGGCCCGCAACACCGCCGGCTCGGCCCGCGCCAACGGCTCGGGCTCGGCCGACGCCGCCGGCGGCCTGACCGGCGACGGCCTGACCGGCTCGGCCAACGGCTCGGGCTCCAGCAGCGCCTCCAGCAACAAGAGCTCGACCAGCAACAGCGGCTCGCTGGGCCTGACCGGCTCGGCCTCGCGCCACGGGGCCAGCGCCTCGACCTCGGGAACCGGCGCGGCCGACGCCAAGGTCGGCAACTAAGCCTGCCCCCTCCATCTAAGGCGGCCTTTCGGGGCCGCCTTTTCTTTGGCGGCGGCAAGGCGCAGCTGACGCCCAACGAAAAAGGGCCCGGTGTCGCCACCGGGCCCTTCCTTGTCATGGTGCTCTGGAGCTTAGCTGTCCAGGAAGCTGCGCAGCTTGCGCGAGCGGCTCGGGTGCTTGAGCTTGCGCAGGGCCTTGGCCTCGATCTGGCGGATGCGTTCGCGGGTGACCGAGAACTGCTGGCCAACCTCTTCGAGGGTGTGATCGGTGTTCATGCCGATGCCGAAGCGCATACGCAGCACGCGTTCTTCTCGCGGGGTCAGCGAGGCCAGCACGCGGGTGGTGGTTTCCCGCAGGTTGGACTGGATGGCCGCGTCGATCGGCAGGATGGCGTTCTTGTCCTCGATGAAGTCGCCCAGGTGGCTGTCTTCCTCGTCGCCGATCGGGGTTTCGAGAGAGATCGGCTCCTTGGCGATCTTCAGGACCTTGCGCACCTTCTCCAGCGGCATGGCCAGCTTTTCGGCCAGCTCTTCCGGGGTCGGCTCGCGGCCGATCTCGTGCAGCATCTGGCGGCTGGTGCGGACGATCTTGTTGATCGTCTCGATCATGTGCACCGGGATGCGGATGGTCCGGGCCTGGTCGGCGATCGAGCGGGTGATCGCCTGGCGGATCCACCAGGTGGCGTAGGTCGAGAACTTGTAGCCGCGGCGGTACTCGAACTTATCGACCGCCTTCATCAGGCCGATATTGCCTTCCTGGATCAGGTCCAGGAACTGCAGGCCGCGGTTGGTGTACTTTTTGGCGATCGAGATCACGAGACGGAGGTTGGCTTCCACCATCTCCTTCTTGGCCTGGCGGGCCTCGCGTTCGCCCTTCTGCACGGTCTGGACGATACGGCGATAGTCGTCGATCGGCACGCCGGTCTCGGTGGCCAGGGCGGCGATTTCCTGGCGGATGTCGGCGACCGAGTTGACGTCGTTCTCGACGAACTTGGTCCAGCGCACGCCCATGGCCTTGACCTGGTCGATCCAGTTCGGGTTCAGCTCCGAACCGAAATAGGCCTTGAGGAACTCGCTGCGGCTGATGCCGTAGCTGTCGGCCAGGCGCAGCAGCCGGCCTTCCAGCCCGATCAGGCGCTTGTTGATCGCATACAGCTGCTCGACCAGCGCCTCGATGCGGTTGTTGTTCAGCTTCAGCGTCTTCAGGTGCTGGATGATGGTGTTGGACAGGTTCTCATAGGCCTGGCGGTCGGCCTCGCCGAGGTCCGCGCCCTTCAGGCGGCTGCCGACCAGCTTGTCCTGCAGCTTGCGGAAGGTCTCGAACTCGCTGGCGATCGCGTCGAGGATGGCCATCACGCCTTCGCGCAGCTCGCCTTCCATGGCGCTGACCGTCGGGCCGGCGCCGTCGTCGAAATCGTCCTCGTCGTCGCCTTCGCCCTCGGCCTTGGGTTCGCCGGAGGCTTCCTCGTCGACCGGTTCGGCCGGCTCGGCGTCCTCGGCGGCCGGAGCGGCGGCGACGCCGTTGATGGCGGCGTAGGTGCCTTCCAGGTCGATGACTTCGCGCAGCAGGATGCGGCCGGTGCCCAGCTCCTCGCGCCAGACCATGATCGCCTCGAAGGTCAGGGCGCTTTCGCACAGGCCGCGGATCATGGTGTCGCGGCCGGCCTCGATGCGCTTGGCGATGGCGATCTCGCCCTCGCGCGACAGCAGCTCGACGCTGCCCATCTCGCGCAGGTACATGCGCACCGGGTCGTCGGTGCGGTCATAGGCCGCAGGCTTCTCGCTGGTGATGACCTGCTGGTTGTCCTCGCGGGCGACGACTTCGCCGCCTTCCGAGGTCTCGGCGTCTTCCTCGGCCTCGACCACGTTGACGCCCATCTCGCTCAGCATGGCGAGGGTGTCTTCGATGGCTTCGGAGGTCACTTCTTCCGACGGCAGAACCTTGTTCAGCTCGTCCATGGTGACGTAGCCGCGGGCCTTGGCCTGCTTGATGAACTTCTTGACGCCGGCATCGGTCAGGTCGAGCAGGGGGCCGTCGCCGCCGCCGGTTTCGGGCGGTTCAACTCCGTCAGTCGTCGTCGTGCTCATTCAGGTCTCCGAAACCGACGCCGCGCCGAAGGCCGGGCGCGCGCCGAGAAATGTCTAATGTTGAAAGGGCCGCTTCCGCATCACGCCCTGCCGTCCGTCCAAGGGGTCCAGGAGACCGCCGAAAAAATTCTCAAGGGAAACGCCTGACACGCGCCGAAGAGCCATGGGCTAACGCTCCGCGAGCAGGGCTCGGGCGGAGGCGTCGTCTTCGAGCATGATCATGCGTCGCCTCCCGCGAGGTTCGGCAGCCACTGGGACCTGGCGGCGGCGAGGGTGACATCCTGTTTCAAGGAGGGCGCGCGCATCAAAATGGCGGCCCGAGCGATGTCAATCAGCAGCGTGGCAAATCCTTGAGTCGCCAGATGGCGTCGCATGACGGCGGAGTCAAGATGGGAGGGAGTTGAATCCGCCTTCCGGCGAAGGCCGGGGGCCAGGTCGAACCCCCTGGCCACAGAGCGTCTGCCCAGGCGGATGGCGCGTCCGCCCCCGCCGCGCAGGATGAATCTGGACCCCGGCCTCCGCCGGGGAAACGGGAGTTTTTGCGCTTGGCGAGCCGTTCTCGCGAGGCAAAATCCAGTCATGGCCTTCTTCGTCTACATCGTCGCCAATCGCCGCAACGGTACGCTCTACATCGGTTCGACCGATGATCTCCAGCGACGCGTCTGGGAACACAGGGAGGCTGATGGTTCGCGATTCACGGCCAAATACGGCTGTAGCATCCTGGTCTGGTACGAGGTCTGCGACAGCCGTGAAGGAGCGTTGGTCCTTGAGCGGCGAATGAAGGAGTGGAAGCGAGGCTGGAAGTTGCGGGCGATCGAGGAGCGAAACCCCGAGTGGGTCGATCTCTACGCAACGCTGAACCAATAAACCCCGCCTCCCCGGCGAAGGCCGGGGTCCAGATTCATCCTGAGCCTTTGGGGTGAGTGCGCCAAGGGGCGACGCGAACCCGCTGCCGCTCGGGGTTCGATCTGGACCCCGGCCTTCGCCGGGGAGACGGAGTAATCTAGCTGATCACCACCGTCGTCGGCGCCGGTTCCCAGAACTCCAGCCCGCTGATCCGCCGCTCCAGCACCCCGATGCGCGTGCGCAGGTCGCGGACCGCCGTCAGCGTGCCGGCGGTGACCGGTTCGCGGCGCAGGGCCTCCAGGGCGCGTTCGCTGTCGCCGATCTCGACCAGGGCCTCGTAGCAGGCGGCCCACAGGGCGCGGGCGCGGTGGGCGTCGATCTTGGGGTCGAGGAAGGGCGCGCCGACCGCGGCGGCGACCCGCTCGGCCTCGGCGATCTGGCCGCCCAGGCCCTTGCGCGTCAGAATGTCGCGCAGGGGAACGTCGTCGCCGATCTCGTCGCTGAGGGCGTGGAACAGCTCGATCGCCAGCGGGGCCAGCCGGGGGTCGCCGAAACCGATCCGCTCCAGGGCCTCGTCATAGGAGCGGGCCCAGGCGGGGTGGTCGAGGGCGGCGATGGCCACGGCGGCGTGGAAGGGGTTGAGCCGCCGGCCGATCTCGGCCCGGGCCACGCCGCGGATGCCGGGGTCGGGCGGACCCCGGTCGCGGCCCTTCCACGGACCGCGCGGCGTCCACGGCCGGCCCTCGCCGGACCCGTTCGACCCGCCGCCGAACGCCGGCTTGGGGAACAGGGCGTCGAGCCGGGCGTAGAGGTCGTCGCGATAGGCCGCGGCCAGGTCCTTGTCGGCGATGGTCGCGGCGGCGGCGCGCAGGCGCTGCTTGAAGCCGGCCTTGCGCTCGGGGGTGTCCAGTGGCTCCAGGTCGCGCTCGCGGGCGAACAGCGCCTCGACGAATGAGGTCGTCTGGGTCATCTGGCTCTTCAGGGCCGCCGCGCCCTGCTCGCGCAGCACGTCGTCGGGGTCCTTGCCGCCGGTCACCATCGAGAAGCGGAAGGAGCGGCCGGGCTTGAGCAGCGGCAGGGCCCGGTCGATGGCCCGGCTGGCGGCGCGCTGGCCGGCCTTGTCGCCGTCGAAGCTGAGGGTCGGCTCGGGATGCAGGCGCCACAGCACCTCCATCTGCTCCTCGGTCATGGCCGTGCCCATCGGGGCCACGGCCGGCAGGCCGGCCCGCTGGCAGGCGATGACGTCCATATAGCCCTCGACCACCATCAGCGGCGTCGTCTCGGTGGGCGCGGCGGCCTGGGCGGCGTGCAGCAGCTTGCGGGCCTCGTAGAGGCCGTACAGCAGCCGCCCCTTGTGGAAGAGCGTGGTCTCAGGGCCATTCAGGTACTTGGCGCGGGCGGCGGGATCCATGGCCCGGCCGCCGAACGACACCACCCGGCCGCGGGTATCGGTGATCGGGAAGATGATCCGGTCGCGGAAGCGGTCATAGGGCGCGCCGCCGTCCTCGGGGGCGATCAGCAGGCCGGCCTCGACCAGTTCGGCGGGCCTGGCCCCCTTGGCGACCAGATAGTCCTTCAGCGCGGTCCGCCCAGAGGGCGAAAAGCCCAGGCGAAAGCGGCTCCACTGGTCCTCGGGCAGGGCGCGGCGGGCCAGGTAGTCGCGGGCCGCCTGGCCCACCGGGCGGCGCAGCTCGCTCTCGAACCAGGCGGCGGCCAGCTCCATCCAGTCGGTCAGGCCGGCGCGCTTCTTGTCCTCCTGGGCGGCGCGGGCGTCGGGCTCGGGCAGGGCCATGCCGGCCTCGGCCGCCAGCCGCTCCACCGCCTCGGTGAAGGTCAGCCGCTCGGTCTCCTGCAGGAAACTGATGATGTCGCCATGCTTGCCGCTGGAGAAGCAGTGATAGAAGCCCTTGTCGTCATTGACGAAGAACGACGGGCTCTTCTCCTTGGTGAACGGCGACAGCCCGGCATATTCGCGCCCCTGCCGCCGCAGCTTCACCGACTTGCCGATCACGTCGGAAGGGCGAAGGCGGGTCTTCAGCTCGTCGAGGAAATGGTCGTCGAAACGCATGGGTGCGGTAGCGGAACTTCAGGGCGCGGAACCAGACACCATGGCGATACGTCAGCACCGGCCATAGGCCTGCAGGAAAGGCGTCAACCGGGGTGGGACCAGGTGTCCCCACCTTGCCCACAGCTTTTTGGCCGCGGGTGTGGATGATCCTTCTTCGACCCGATCATGCGCCGATTCTTCAGCGGCGACCCAAGTCAGGCGTGAAGTTCGAGAGGCTCCAGTTCCGCACGCGCCCCCTCGCACCCCTCCGCCACCGCCTGCAGCAGGTCGGCGGGCCGGATCGGCTTGGGCTGCACGGCGTCGAAGCCCCGGGCGACCAGGCGCTCGGCCTCGCCGGACATGCCGTCGGCGGTCAGGGCGATGACCGGGATGTCGCGGCGTCCGCCCTCGCCGGCGCGGATGCGAGCCAGGGCCTCGACGCCGTCCATTCGCGGCATGTGGACGTCCATCAGCACCAGATCGAAGGTCTCGCCGCTCAGCCGCTCCAGGGCGTGCCGGCCGTCGTCGGCGACGTCGACGATCGCCCCGGCCGCTTCGAGGATGGCCCGGGCGACGATCTGGTTGGTGCGGTTGTCGTCGACCACCAGGATCCGGCGGCCTTCCAGCCCCTCGGCCGGCGGCGGGACGAGGGTCAGCCCGGACACCGGCGCCGGCGCAGCCGCCAGCGGCAGGGTCGCCCGGAAGGTCGAGCCGACGCCCGGCTGGCTGACCACCGAGATCTCGCCGTCCATCATTTCGACCAGATAGCGGCAGATCGACAGGCCAAGGCCCGTGCCGCCGAACCGGCGGGTGATCGAGACGTCGCCCTGCGAGAACGGCTGGAACAGCCTGGCCTGCTGGTCGGGGCTGATGCCCACCCCGGTGTCGCTGACCGCGATGGCGACGCCGCCTGCGCTGTCCGGGCCGATGGTCAGGCGCACGCCGCCCTGCTCGGTGAACTTCAGGGCGTTGGCGACCAGGTTGAGCATCACCTGGCGCACGCGCGCCGCGTCACCGATCACCCAGGCCGGAAGACCGGGGGCGATCTCCAGGGCCAGGTCCAGCCCCTTGGCGCGGGCGGTCTCCTCCCATAGTTGGTGCAGCTGGCGGCCCAGCTCGCCGAGGTCGAAGCCGGCCACGTCCAGCTCCAGCTTGCCGGCCTCGATCTTCGACAGGTCGAGAATGTCGTTGAGAATGGCCATCAGGCCGTCGCCCGACTGGACGATAGTGTCCAGATAGCCGGTCTGGCGCGGATCCAGGGCGGTCGAGCCCAGGGCGTGGGCCATGCCCATCACGCCGTTCATCGGGGTGCGCAGCTCGTGGCTCATCATCGCCAGGAAGGCCGACTTGGCGCGGCTGGCCTCCAGGGCCTGGGCCTGGGCCCGTTCGAGGGCGCGGGCGTTGTCGCGCATCAGCCGCGCGGCGTTGGTCAGATAGGCGCCCAGGCCGGTCAGGGCGACGATGGCGAAGACCAGCTCCCAGCCGCGAAAGCCGCCGAACAGGATCGGCGCCCCGACCAGGGCGATGACCGGGAACGGGGCCAGGGCGGTGAACGCCGCGCGGCTGAGGACGGCGTATTTCAGCGCCTCGATCAGCAGGCCGAACAGCACGATCAGCGCTGTGAACTTCATCGCCGGCGAGCCGTGGATCCAGGTCAGGGCGGCCATGGTCGACCATACGCCGCTGAAGGCCGCGACCGTGCTCAGGCGGGTCACGGCCGAGGCGTACTGGCCCTTGCCATGGCCGTAGCGCATCTGGTTGAACTGCAGCCAGGCTTCCAGCGCCACATTGACCGCCAGCCAGGCGCCGGCCGCGACCCAGCCGAAATTGGCCAGCAGCAGGCCGTCGATCATCAGGCTGATGACGACGCGGACCGAACGGCTGCGTCGACCCATCATCAGCAGCGCGCCTTCCAGCCCGTCGTCGAGAAACTCGCTCAGCCGCACGGCCGCTCCTTACGCCTAGAGGTTGCGACAACTTGACCCATAGAGCTCAAGAAAGCGTTGCAATTGGCGCCATTTCCCATCTCGGAGCTTGGCCTCCCGTCTCCGCGTTGTTTCGCAAGGCGCCACGACGCGCGCCCTCAGCAAAAAACACGGGAGAAGATCCATGCCCGAGAGCCGATGGAATGACCGCGAAGGGCGGTTCGAGATCGATCGCGACCGCGACTTCATCGATGAGCGCGACCGGAGCTACGCCGGCGGCTGGCCCGACGACCGCGACCGCTATGACGCCCGCCCGCCGAGCCGTCCGTACGGCCGCGGCCGGCGCGGCGGCGAATTCCTGCGGGCCCAGGCCCAGGGCGGCGATGTCGGCTATGGCCCGGCCCGCTCGGGCGCCGAGTACGGCCCCGGCCGCGCGGCCTACTCGGCCCCTGGCGACTACGGCGTGGTCGGCGACTTCGACTACGGCGCCGGCACCGACCGCTACGGCGGCTATGGCCGGCTGCAACCGCGCCATCATGACGACCGCGGGCGGCCCTACGACACCCACCGCTACGACCGCGGCGCCTATGGCGAGCGGAGCGGCTACCGCGCCGACGAGGACCGCAGCTGGGTCGACCGGGCCCGCGACGAGGTGGCGTCCTGGATGGGGGATCACGACGCCCAGGCCCGGCGCAATGTCGACGCCCGCCAGGGCGAGCATCGTGGACGAGGGCCGAAGAACTACCGCCGCTCGGACGAGCGCATCCGCGACGACGTCAACGACCGCCTGACCGAGGACAGCTGGCTGGACGCCCAGGGCATCGAGGTGACGGTCGCCAATGGCGAGGTCACCTTGACCGGCACGGTGCGGTCGCGCGAGGACAAGCGGCGGGCCGAGGTGCTGGCCGAAGGCGTCTCCGGCGTCGACAACGTGCAGAACAACCTGCGCGCGGTGCGGCCGGGAGACGAGGTCTCGGCGGCGACCGAGTCCCGGCGTGGCACGGGCGTGGGCGGGTTGATTTAGGCCGCTAGGGCCGCCGCGCGCTCGGGCAGGATGGCCTCGACGGCCAGCAGCACCACCATGGTCGTTTCGGTGGTGATCACCGCCGAGACCAGGGGCGAGGCCTCCTCGCCCAGGGCCGGCGGCGGGCTGATGGCGCTGGCCGGGACGATGAAGCTGTCGCAGACGGCGTCGACCAGCAGGCCGGCGACGTCGTCATGGTGCTCGACCACGATGATCACCTGGCGGGCGCCGTCGATCGCCGGGCCCTTGCCCAGGCGCTGCGACAGGTCGATGACCGGCATGACCTGGCCGCGCAGGTTGATCACGCCGCGCACGAAGGGCGGGGCGTCGGGAAGCGGGGTGGCGGGGGTGACGCCGCGGATCTCGCGGACCGCGCCCACCGGCACGCAATAGGTCTGGGTCCCGACCTCGAAAGACAGGATCTGCAGATCCTCGCCGGCCGCATAAGCCACGTTCCTGGACATCGCCTGATCGCCTTCGCGCCGTCCGACGCCCGTTCTGGGCGCGGTCATGGCTTCCACCTAAGCGCCAAAGGGTGAATAATTCGGACGCCGTCCCGTCGATTTCCCGGCCGTACGGCCCGGCCGGCCAACCTGACGACCGCGTTCAGCCTGCGTTCAGCCGGCGGAACCGAGGATGATCCCAAGATGGAGACGGACGCACTGGCGCCCCTCCGGCAAGGACACAGTGTCATGAACCCCAAGCTGAAGACCCAGATCGGCCGTGTCGCCGCCGGCGTCGCCGCCCTGGCCATGGTCGCCGGCGCCACCGCCGCCTCGGCCGATCCCTACCGCCATGGCGGCTATTACGGCGGCGGCTATTACGGCCGCCATCACCATGGCGACCGGGGCGACGCCGCCCTCGCCGCCGGGGTGGTCGGCCTGGCCCTGGGCGCGGCGATCGCCAGCAGCGGCAGCGACCGCCACTACCGCCGCGGCTACGACTACGGCTACTACGCCCCGCCCCCTCCCCCGCCGCGCTATTACGGCTATGGCTATGGTCCGCGCTACGGCTATGGCTACGGCCGGGTCCGCGACTGCTGGACCACCCGCGACTACGACGAGTGGAGCGGCTCGGTCTACGAACGCACCGTCTGCCGCTGAGGCGACGCCGAACATGCAAACGCCCCGGACTTGCGTCCGGGGCGTTTTTGTTTGCGCCGAGCCTGGCTTAAGCCGCCCGCAGCCGTTCCAGCACCAGCGGGTGCAGTTCCTGGTTCGTGGCCAGGATCGAGACGCCCTCGACCGGATCGCCGGCTTCCTCGATGGTCGAGACCTTGCCGCCGCTTTCGGTGACCATCAGCACGCCGGCCGCCACGTCCCAGGGCTTGAGGTTGCGTTCCCAATAGCCGTCGAACCGCCCGGCCGCGACCCAGGCCAGGTCGAGGGCCGCCGAGCCGAAGCGGCGCACGCCGGCGACCTTCTGGCTGATCTGGTGCAGTTCCTTGAGGAATTGGGCGTGGCCGGGCTTGCCCAGGAACGGCACGCCGGTGGCCAGCACGCTCTCGTCCAGGTGCCGGCGGGCCGCGACGCGCAGGCGCTTCTCGGCGCCCAGATAGGCGCCCTTGCCCTTTTCGACCCAGAACAGGTCGTTGGTGATCGGATTGTAGGTGACGCCGGCCACCACCTCGCCCTCGCGCTGCAGGGCGATATTGACCGCGAAGTGCGGGATGCCGTGCAGGAAATTGGTGGTGCCGTCCAGCGGGTCGACGATCCAGGTGTGGGTCTTGTCGGTGCCCTCGATCATGCCGCGCTCCTCGCCGAGGAAGCCGTAGCCGGGGCGAGCCTTTTCCAGGATCTCGAAGATCACCTGCTCGGCCTTCTGGTCGGCGGCGGTGACGAAGTCGGCGGGACCCTTCTTGGACACCTGCAGCTCGGTGACCTCGCCGAAGTCGCGGGCCAGGCCGCGCGCGGCCTTGCGGGCGGCGTCGATCATCACGTTCAGGAGGGCGGAAGCGGTGGCCAATCTGGGTGTCCTTCAAGGGTCCCCCTACGCAGCGTCGCTTTCCTCGTGAAAGGGGGCGACGGCGGGGGATAGGCGTGCGGGCGGATAGAAAGATCGGGAAAGCGGGCGCGATACCTAGACGCGGAGGCCGGTGAACGCAAGGCGAGGGGGGTCGCCACATTCCAGACCGTCATCCTCGGACTTGTTCCGAGGACCCCTGTTTCAGCCTCGTCGCGGGTTCAGAACGTCCACGGCGAGAGATGCGCCCCTTTCGGCCAGCCCATCTCGGCGGCGCAAGGGGTCCTCGGAACAAGTCCGAGGATGACGGCGGTGGGGATCGATTTTTGCACTCCATGTCACATCCACGTCTTCCAGCTCGTCCTGTCTTCGAACACGGAGATCACGACCGATGCGTTGGGCGAAATGGATCCTGCCGGCGATCCTTGGCCTGCTGGTGGTGCGATCGTGCGTTCGGCGCCAGAAGAGGACGGCATGAGCGAACGGGATTCCATCTTCGAGGAACGGCGCGGGGCGATGACCGGGCTGGCCTATCGCATGCTCGGCTCGCGGGCCGACGCCGAGGACGTGGTGCAGGACGCCTGGCTGCGCTGGCGCGGGGTGGAGGCCGGCGAGGTCAGCAATCCGGCCGGCTTCCTCAACCGCGTCGTCACCCGCCTGTGCCTGGACCGGCTGAAGTCGGCCCGGGCCCGGCGCGAGGTCTATGTCGGCGAATGGCTGCCCGAACCGGTGGTCGACGAGGACCACCAGGACCTGGGCGAGGACCTGTCGGTGGCCTTCCTGCTGGCCCTGGAGCGGCTGACCCCCCTGGAGCGGGCCGCCTTCCTGCTGCACGACGTGTTCGACGCCCCGTTCGCCGAGGTCGCCAAGACCCTGGGCCGCAGCGAGGCGGCCTGCCGCCAGCTGGCCGCCCGGGCTCGCGAGCACGTCAAGGCCGGCAAGCCCCGCTATCGTCCCAGCGCCGAGGAGGAGCAGCGCCTGACCAGCGCCTTCCTGGCCGCGGCCCTGGGCGGCGACGAGCGCGTGCTGCGCGACATCCTGGCCCAGGACGTGGTGATGCACGCCGACGGCGGCGGCGTGGCCAAGGCGACCATCAACCCGGTGTTCGGCCTGGAGAAGGCGGTCCGCCTGCTGATGGGCATCAAGAAGAAGTTCCCCGCCCCTGACGACACCGTCGCCCGCCTGGCCCGCATCAACGGCGCGCCCGGCATCGTCCTGTCGCACGCCGGCGTGGTGTTCCAGACCATGGGCCTGGAGATCGCCGACGGCCGCATCGTCGCGGTCTATACCATCCGCAATCCGGACAAGCTGGCGCGGTTGAACAGCTGAGGCGCGGAGTCTTAACCCCCTCCGGGAGAGGGTTCCACATCCGCCACCGGCGTCCAGAGCACCTGGTCGATCCGCGAGGCCCCCGCCGCCAGCATCACCAACCGGTCGAAGCCCAGGGCTGAGCCGGAAGCTTGCGGCATGATCTCCAGGGCCGCCAGGAAGTCCTCGTCCAGCGGGTAGCGCTCGCCATAGACCCGGGCCTTCTCGTCCATCTCGGCCTCGAAGCGGCGGCGCTGTTCGGCCGGGTCGGTCAGTTCGCCGAAGGCGTTGGCCAGTTCGACGCCGCAGGCATAGAGCTCAAAGCGTTCGGCCACCCGCGGATCGCCGGGCTTGGGCCGGGCCAGGGCCGCCTCGGCGACCGGATATTCGCAGAGGATCGTCGCCCGGCCGATCCCCAGGTTCGGTTCGACCTTCTCGACGATCACCCGGCTGAACACGTCGGCCCAGGTGTCGTCGTCGGCGACGCGGACTCCGGCGGCGCGCGCCGCGGCCGCCAGGGCGTCGCGGTCGGTCGTCCCGTCGTCGGCGATCGAGGCCAGCAGGTCGACGCTGGCGTGGCGGTCGAAGGCCTGCGCCACCGTCACCCGCTCGGGCGCGGCGAACGGATCGCAGGCGAAGCCGCGAAAGCGAAAGGCCCGCGTTCCGGCCGTTTCCGCGGCCAGGGCCAGCAGGGCCGCGCAGTCGTCCATCAGGGCCTGGTAGGGCGCGCCGACCCGGTACCATTCCAGCATGGTGAACTCCGGATGGTGCAGCGCCCCGCGCTCGCGGTTGCGCCAGACCTTGCCGAAATCGAAGATCCGCCGCTCGCCCGCCGCCAGCAGTTTCTTGCAGGAGAACTCGGGCGAGGTGTGCAGGTAGAGCGGGGCGCTTTCCCCCGACAGGGTCAGGGCGGCGGTCTCAAAGGCGTGCAGATGGGCCTCGTTGCCGGGCGAGACCTGTAGCGCCGCGGTCTCGACCTCCAGGAAGTCCTGGGCTTCGAACCAGGCGCGGAACGCGGCCTTGATCCGGTTGCGGACCAGCAGGAACGGCCGCCGGTCGGCGTGGTTTTCGGGCCGCCACCAGGGCGAGGCGGAAGGGGTGGGCACGCGAAAACACCTCGGATGACTGGCGATCCTGGCGAGGATCGCTATAGGAGGGCGATATCCAACGCAAATTCGCGCGGCCCCGGGCCGCCGCGGGATCTAAGGACGCACTACTTGACCAAAGTCGCCGCCAGCTCGCTGAGGAAGGGTTCCGTCGTCGATATGGACGGCAAGCTCTACGTGGTCCTCAACGCCGAGAACATCCACCCCGGCAAGGGCACGCCGGTCACCCAGCTGAACATGCGCCGCATCTCGGACGGGGTGAAGGTGTCGGAACGCTACCGCACGACCGAGCAGGTCGAGCGCGCCTTCGTCGACCAGCGCGACCACACCTTCCTGTACCAGGACGGCGAGGGCTATCACTTCATGAACCCCGAGAGCTACGATCAGCTGGTCGCCCCCGAGGACGTGGTCGGCGATCTGGGCGCCTATCTGCAGGAGGGCATGACCGTCCAGCTGTCGACCCACAACGACGTGCCGATCGCCCTGGAGCTGCCGCGCACCGTGGTCCTGGAAATCGTCGAGACCGAGCCCTCGGTGAAGGGCCAGACCGCCTCGTCGTCCTACAAG
This sequence comes from Caulobacter sp. LARHSG274, assembly GCF_052871235.1. NCBI lineage: Bacteria > Pseudomonadati > Pseudomonadota > Alphaproteobacteria > Caulobacterales > Caulobacteraceae > Caulobacter > Caulobacter sp. LARHSG274. The sequence goes on from NZ_JBIXJO010000013.1 coordinate 90,549, forward strand.
CCGGCGATCCTCAGCAACGGCGTGCGCACCATGGTGCCGCCCTACATCGCCTCGGGCACCCGGGTGATCATCCTGACCGAAGACGGCTCGTACCAGGAACGGGCGAAGGACTAATACCAAGCGCCCTGGAGTTCGACTCCTCGCGCTTCTCTTTTCATCGTCATCCCGGGCCTTGTGCCCGGGACCCCTCTGTCCGCCGCAAGTGCAGGGGTGTGGCGCGCTGGCGCGCCATTTCGCTTCACCGTCAGCTGAACCAGGGGTCCCGGGCACAAGGCCCGGGATGACGAGCTGTTGGGGGCGAGAACGGTCGGAATCAAAGGCCGTTGGTATAAGACTTTGCACCCTTTCTCCCTTGCGGGGGAAGGGAGAGGCAGCTCACCACCGCAGCGCCCAGCGCCCGATGAGCGCGCCGAGCGCGCCGGTTCCCAGCACGCCGAGCGTGTACCAGATCCCCACGAACACCATGGTGCTCTCGCCGCAGTGCAGGCCGTAGACCGTGGCCGCCACCCCGCCGGCGAAGGCCCCGGCCGCGAAGCCGGTCAGGGTCGGGCGGGTCGGGGCCATGCCGCGCAGCACCAGCAGCGTCGCCGCCAGGCCGGGCAGGGCCAGGGCCAGGATGTTGCGGGCGCAGACCGTCCACGAGCCGCCGCGCATCATCCGCATCCGGCTGTCGGGGTCGGCGGCCAGCCATTGGCCAAGGCCCAGGCCGACGAACGCCGCCAGCACCACGGCCCCGAACAGCAGGGCCTTCCGCGGAACCCCCTCAGGCCGGGCCAGGCGCTCCAGCGCCCAGAAGCCGGCCAGGCCGAGCAGGGCGGTATAGGTCGCCTTCATCCAGAACATCCGGCCGGTCACGGCCTGGGCCAGGTCGTCCCGCGTCCCCAGCCAGGACAGCACCAGCACCAGGGCCGCCAGGGCCCCGGCCACGGCGACGCCGGCGAAGCGGCGCGGCACGGCCCCGGCCCGGATCGGACGCGGGGCGGTCGCCAGCTGATCGATCAGCTCATCCGTCCGCACGACCGCGCATCCTTTCGCTGAGGGATTTCAGGGCCCGGTGCAGGGCGACCTTGGCCGCGCCCTCCGACACGCCCGCCCGGCCGCCCGCCTCGGCCAGGCTGAGGCCCTCGATCTTGACGTCGCGCACCAGGATTCGCTGGCGCTCCGGCAAGGTCTCGAGGGCGCGGTCCAGGTCCATGGCCGAGCCGGGCTCGGGGGCGTAGGCGGCCAGCACCTCGACATAGTCGTCGATCGGCACGGTGGCGCGCACCTTGCGGCGGCGCCAGTGGTCGATCAGCTTGTAGCGCGCCAGGGCGAAGGCCCAGGGGGTGAACGGCTGGGCGCGATCATAGGTCGCGCGCCGCGTATGCACCGCCATCAGGGTCTCTTGCACCAGGTCCTCCACATCGCCAGGGGCGTCGCGCATGCGGCGCTCGAAATAGGCGCGGAGCCGGCCGCCCAGTTGCGACAGCAGCAGCCGATAGGCCGGGGCGTCGCCGTCCAGGCCCAGCAGCATCAGCGCCTTCAGGCGGGCTTCGGTTTCCGTCACGCCTCCTCCTTGTTCGCGCGAGACGGTGCGATGGTTACACGGCGTCGCGGAAGGCGGAAACCAGTGGTTTGGCGGGCTCGGTGAATTTTGTTCGCCGAAGGGTGTAACCTTGCCCCCGCCTCGCCCGTACCTGACCTTGACCGCGCAGAAACGGGCCGACGATCGGCGCCGGGCCGGTCGAGATGCTCTTAGAGAAGGAAACGCACCATGAGCCGCACCCCCGCTTTCGCCCTCGCCGCCGTGTTCGCCCTCAGCGCCGGCGCCGCCATGGCCCAGAGCGACATGAAGCCCGCCAAGGTCGAGATGGAAAAGTGCTACGGCGTCGCCAAGGCCGGCCACAACGACTGCAAGGCCGGCGCCGGCACCAGCTGCGCGGGCACCTCCAAGGCCGACTACCAGGGCAACAGCTGGAAGAACGTGCCCAAGGGCACCTGCACCAGCATCAAGACCCCGACCGGCATGGGCTCGCTGACGCCGAAGGCCTAGGCCGAATGCGCCGTCCGGGACACCCCCGCCCCGGACGGCGCATCCCCCTCTTCCGTCTCTCCGGCGAAGGCCGGGCAAACGGAGGGAGGCGATCATGACCTGCGAGATTTCCATGTCCCCCACCGCCGGCCTCGGCCTGAAATCGCAGCACTACGCCGAGGCGCTCGACGCCGCGGCCGAGGGGCTGTGGTTCGAGGTCCATCCCGAGAACTACATGGCCGCCGGCGGGCCGCGGCTGCGCTGGCTGGAGGCGATCCGCGCCCGGCGGCCGCTGTCGCTGCATGGGGTGGGCCTGTCCCTGGCCGCCGACGCCGATCCGGACCCAGGCCACCTGGCCGCCCTCAAGGCCCTGGCCGACCGGTTCGCGCCGTTCGTGGTCTCCGAGCACCTGGCCTGGAGCGCCCATCGCGGCGTCCACCAACCCGACCTGCTGCCGTTCCCGCGCACCCGCGCCGCTCTTGAGCGCATCGCCGGCAATATCGGCCGCACGCAGGACGTCCTGGGACGGAGGATCCTGATCGAGAACCCGTCTCTGTACCTGCCCCTGACCGGCCACGACTTCGACGAGACCGACTTCCTGGTCGAACTGACCCGCCGCACCGGCTGCGGCCTGCTGGTCGACGTCAACAACGTCTTCGTCGGCGCCAGCAACCTGGGCTATGCGGCCGAGGCCTATCTCGACGCCCTGCCGGCCGAGGCGATCGGCGAGATCCACCTGGCCGGCCACGGCGCCGATGAAGGCGGCTCGGCCCTGCTGATCGACACCCATGCGGCCCCGGTGGCCGAGGCCGTCTGGGCGCTGTACCGTCGACTGGTCCGCCGCATCGGCGCCCGCCCGACCCTGATCGAGCGCGACGACGACATTCCGGCCTTCGCGGTGCTGATGGCCGAGCGCAACCGGGCCCATGCCGAGCTGCTGGACCTGGAGCCGGTCGATGCCTGAGCTGCAGGCCTTCCAGGACGCCTTTGTTTCGGCCCTGGCCGAGCGAACCGCCACGCCCATCGCCGCCTGGTTGCCCGAGGGCGAGGCCGAGCCCGCCGGCCTTTCCATCTATCGCAACACCATCGCCAAGGGCTGCGTCGACGCCCTGGCCGCCAATTTCCCCACCGTCGCCAGCCTGGTCGGCGAGGATTGGTTCCGGGCCGCCGCCGCCCTGTTCGCCCGCCAGCATCCGCCCCGCGGCGCCGCCCTGCTGGCCTATGGCGAGGGCTTCGCCGACTGGCTCGCGCGCTTCCCGCCGGCCGCCGACCTGCCCTATCTGCCGGCCATGGCCCGGCTGGACCGCCTGTGGACCACCGCCCTGTTCGCGCCGGAGGCCGAGCCGCTGGCCGCCGAGGCCTTCGCGCTGGACCCCGAGGTCCTGGCCGGCGCGCGGGCGACCCTGCATCCCAGCCTGGCCTTCGCCGGCTTCGACAGCGGCCTGCCCGGCCTGTGGCTGGCCGCCCGCCAGCCCGATCCGGCCGAAATGATGCTGTCGCCGGAGCCGCAGGGAATCCTGATCGTCCGCCCGGCCGACACGGTCCATAGCCGCGTGCTCGACGCCGCGGGCCTGGCCTTCCTGACCGCCGCCCGCGACGACGCGACCCTGGGCGAGGCGATCACCGCCGCCGCCCAGGCCGACCCCCATGCCGACCTCGCCAGCCTGTTCGCCGCCCTGATCGCCGACGGCGCGTTCAGCGGCCTCGACCTTGGAGATGACCGATGACCCCCGCCCTGACCCCGGCCCCGGCCGTCCATCCGTTGACGCGACCGTTCGACCTGCTGGCCGGCGTCGCCCGCAAGGCCCTGCCCGACGACCTGCTGGCCCTGGTCGCCCGCCTCGGCATCGCCTCGGTGTTCTTCCTGTCGGGACGGACCAAGGTCGACGGCCTGCTGCACATCACCGACAGCACCTATTCGCTGTTCGCCGACGAATACGCCCTGCCGCTGATCCCGTCGGACGTCGCCGCCCACCTGGCGACCTATAGCGAGCACCTGTTCTCGATCCTGCTGGTGCTGGGCCTGTTCACCCGGCTCTCCGCCCTCGTCTTCCTGGGCATGACCCTGGTGATCGAGGTGTTCGTCTATCCCGACGCCTGGAGCACCCACCTGTCCTGGGCCGCCATCCTGCTGCTGCTGATCGCCAAGGGCGGCGGGCGGTTCAGCCTGGACCGGGTGGTTGGGATCAAGTAGTCGGTCAACCCTACCACCCGCCGTAACGCGGCCCGAACCGGTGGGTCAGTTCGTCGACCTCGCGCTCAGCGTCGCGTTCGGCCCAGTCGGCGCGGCGGCCGTCTTCGACGGCCTGGCGGCGCTCGCTGCGCAGGCGGTTGAGCCGGTCGCGCAGCTCCTTCTTCTGTTCGTCGTTGAGGGCGGGGTTCTTCAGTTCCTCCTCGACACCGAGCGCTTCCTTGTCGCGCTTTTCGGCCCGGTGGTCGGCGCTGTCGCGGTCCGACCGCGCCTGACTGACCCGTTCGACCGCCGCCTGGACCAGCTTGCCGTCGGCATAGCCGACCAGGAAGCCGCGCTCGTCGCCCGGCGGGCAGACGCCGGCGTAGGACTGGCCGGTGCGGCCCTCGCGGAAGCCGCGATCCTGGGTGCAGTAGAGCTTCAGCCCCTGGTCGCGGGCCGTGAAATAGGGGACCGGATCGGGCGAGACGCCCACCTTGGCGCAGGCCTTGGCGTGCTCGTCCAGGCGGCTCTGCGGATAGCCGGCCTCGCCGTCCTTGAAGCCGGCGCCGGCCCAGTCGCCCTGCAGGCAGGCGTCCTTGCTCATGGTGGCGCAGCCGGCCAGCAGCAGCAGGGCCGCGGTCAGCATCATCGACGGTCGCATGGCTCGAACACTCCCCCAGAGGTTGGGGAAGCTAAGCCGTTGCCGGCTGAACGGTCAATGAACGGGGTTCAGTGGACGGTGGCGCGGCGCGGGCGTTTCCACAGCTCTTCCGTCAGGGCGTTGGCGAAGCCCAGCCAGCCGAGATAGGGGCTGGAAAACCCCGAGGCGGGGGTGACCAGCTTGCGCGCCTGCACCGCATAGGCCGCTGAGGCCGCCAGCGAGGCCGTCGCCGCCCCCAGCTGACCCCCGACGCGCTTGGCGCCGAGGGCCAGCCACAGGGCGTTGAAGCCCTGCACCAGGCTCCAGAGGGCAAGAGCCCGGGTCCGGGTGGGGCTGGAGGGCGCGTTCCAGATGCGCAGGCCCGACAGGGTCATGGCGATGAACAGCGGCGGCAGGATCAGGCTGGTCAGGGCCTTGGGCTGGTGGGCGACCGGCTCATGCATCTCGGCGTAGCCGACGGCATATTCCTCGTCGTCGATCAGCCGCTCGTGGCGGCGGCCCAGCAGGGTCGAGACCAGGATCGCTCCGCCGGCCAGGGCCAGGCCGATGGCCAGCTGGGCGCCGGCCGTGACCGGGGTGTCGGCCTTGGTGTCGATCTCGAACGACTCGCGGCCGGCGAGGGCCCGCCTCCCGTGGGATTTGCCGTTCGGGATGTGCATGACGGAACTCCTCGCTAAACATGCCTGTAACCCGCCTAGCTGGACCTTGGTTCCAGCCGGGCCGCAGGCTTTGTGAGGGCTCCGCCACCCTAGGCCGGCAGCTCCCCGACCGCGCTCTGCAGGTAGTTCTGCTCGCCCAGCGACTTCACCAGGCCCAGCTGCATCTCCAGGAAGTCGATGTGCTCCTCGGTGTCGCTGAGAATCTCGCGCAGCAGCTCGCGGCTGACATAGTCGCGGGCCTGTTCGCACTGGATGATCCCGGGAATCAGGGTCTCGCGGCCGCCGACCTCGACCGACAGGTCGCTGGCCAGGCATTCAGGCACGGTCTCGCCGATCTTCAGCTTGTGCAGGTCCTGCAGGTTGGGCAGGCCCTCAAGGAACAGGATGCGGTTGATCAGCTTGTCGGCGTGCTTCATCTCGCCGATCGACTCGTCGTAAGTGATCTTGCCCAGGCGCTTGAAGCCCCAGTTGTCGTACATCCGCGCATGCAGAAAGTACTGGTTCACCGCCGTCAGCTCGTTGGTGAGCACCGCGTTCAGGAGTCGGATGACGCCAGGATCGCCTTGCATGGCGGCCTCCTCAGATTCGAAAGTCGAGGGACCGTGATCGATTGTCGCAGGGGCTTCAACCGCTATGTCTGCAAGTGTTTCTCAGCCTCACGGAAAAGCGTGAAACTGCTTCGCGGTCGCGGAATTCGCCGGCTATTCGGCGGCGTAGGCCAGGGCCTCGCGGCTTTCCTGAATCATCTGGCGCATCTCGCAGACGCACTTGGCGCACTGGGCCTGGCAGCCCTTGTGACGGAACACCTCGGCGGGGCGGGTGGCCCCCGCGTCGATGGCGGCGCGCACTTCGCGCTCGCGGATGCCGTTACAGTTGCAGACGTACAAGGACGCGCTTCCCGCCGAATGATTGTCATTCTCATGTAGCGCAGGCGCGGGGCTTTTGCAACTGACTCGCAGTGCGACATTTGAACCCGGCCGCCTGCCCCCTCGTCCCGGGCCGCGAATTGGCGTAATCCCCGGCCCATGAGCACCGACTGCCGCCTCTATCTGATCACCCCGCCCGTGCTGGACGACCTGGCCGCCTTCGGCCGCGACCTGGCCGCGGCCCTGGACGGCGGCGACGTCGCCGCGTTGCAGATCCGCCTGAAAGACGCCCCCGACGACGTCATCGCCGCCGCCGTCGAAACCCTGTCGCCGATCGCCCGCGCCCGCGGCGTGGCGGTGATCCTCAACGACCGTCCGGACCTCGCCGCCCGGCTGGGCTGCGACGGCGCCCATATCGGCCAGGACGACATGCCCTACGCCCAGGCCCGCAAGCTGATGGGGCCCAATGCGATGATCGGCGTCACCTGCCACGACAGCCGCCACCTGGCCATGGAGGCCGCCGAGGCCGGGGCCGACTATGTGGCGTTCGGGGCGTTCTTCCCGACCACCACCAAGGACGCCCCGACCACCGCCGATCCGGAGATCCTGTCGATCTGGCAGGAGGTGATGGAGACCCCCTGCGTGGCGATCGGCGGGATCACGGCCGACAACGCCGCCGCCCTGGCGACGGCCGGGGCCGACTTCCTGGCGGTCTCGGCCGGGGTCTGGAAACATCCGGGCGGCCCGGCCGCCGGGGTCGCGGCGCTGAACACGGCGATCGCCGAAGGCCTGGCGGCGCGGGCGAGCTGACGCTCCCGGGACGCTTCGCTTGCCGCTCAAGCTTGGCGGGTTTAATCTCCTCCCAACGATAAGGCATACGGGGAGGGCGGCGATGAAGCGGCTCGGTCTGTGTTTGCTAAGCGTAACGGCCCTGGGCCTGGCGATGGCGACCGCCACCGCCCCGCGGGCCGAAACCTGGAAGCCCGCGCCCGGCGAGGCGAAAACCTTCTACGACGAGGACTTCATGCGCGTGGACCAGGCGTCCGGCCTGATCGTCCTGCGCATCGCCGAGGGCAGGCCCAACGGTCCCTACAAGAACTGGCCGGCCGGCAAGGGCCCGATCCTGGTCTTCGCCCTCGACTGCGCGGCCGACAAGTGGATCGACCTGGGCATAGACTACACCGGCGACATGCTGCTGCCCAAGGGCTGGCGCAAGGGCGAAAAGGTCGACGACATCAACGGCGCCACCGGCGGCTCCGGCCGGGTGGCCTGCGAGACCCGCGAGACCTTGCAGAAGGCGGCGCTGCCGTAGGGCGCTACCGCCCGACGGGGACGATCATCACTGGCCGGGACATCTCAAAGCGCTTGCCCGTCGCCGTCAGCGTGCCGTCGGCCTCAAGGTGGAACACCACGATGTCGTTGCTCCGCTGATGGGCCACGAACAGGCGCTGGTCGGGGGCGTCGAGCAGGAAGAACCGCGGCCAGTCGCCGCCGGTGGCGATCGTCTGCAGCGGGGTGAGCCTGCCGTCGGCGCCGATGCGGAAGCTGGCGATGCTGTTGTGGCCGCGGTTGGACATGTAGAGCGTGTCGCCGGCCGCATTGATGACCAGATGGGCCGCCTGGCTCTTGCCGGTGAAGCCGGCGGGCAGGGTCGAGACGGTCTGCAGCGCGGTCAGCGTCCCGTCGGCCTCGCGCCGGAAGGCGGTGACGGTGTTGGCCAGTTCGGCCACGACATAGGCGTACCGGCCCTTGGGGTGGAAGGCCAGGTGGCGCGGGCCCGCGCCCTTCGGCAGGGCGGCGGCGGTGGTCGGCGCGCCGATCGCGCCGGTGCGGGCGTCATAGGCATAGCTGCGGATCTCGTCATGGCCCAGGTCGCTGACATAGATCCGATCGCCCTCCGGCGACCATTGCACCCAGTGGGCGTGGCCGGCCTTGAAGGCGGCCTGCGGCTCGCCGGCCGCATGCAGCACCTGCGGCCCCGGCCGGATCGCGCCGGTCTTCGGATCGATCGCGAACACCGCCACCACGTCGCCGAAATAGTTGGCGACCGCCAGGCGCGTCTTGTCGGGGCTGAGCGCCAGGTAGCAGGGGGCGCCGGCTTCCGACGGCTGGACGCCGAGCGGGGCCAGGGTCTTGAGGTCCTTGGACAGTCTGTAGGCGCCGACCTGGCCGGCGGCCTCGATCTCGTCGGTGACGTACAGGCGGCCGGTCTTGGCGTCGTAGAGGGCGAAGGAGGCGTTCTCGACGTCGGCGAAGGTCCGCACGGCGGTGAAGCGGTCGGTCGCCGGCGCGAACTTCAGCAGCGTCATGCCCTTGTGGCCGTCGGCGCTGTAGGTCCCGACCAGGAACTGCGGGTCGGCCAGGGCCTGGCCCGCGCCCAGCGCCAGGGCGGCCGCCAGCATCAGGGTGGGAATCAGCTTCATCGTCCTGCGCTCCTGTGTGGGACCGCTATCCAGCGATTCCGCGGCGGGTTTGCAAGGCGTCTCGTCCCGCGTCGCATTGCTTCGGCCCCGCCGATGGGCCATATGCCGCGCCATCCATGACCGCCGCCCCCACCCTCCGCAGCGCCCTGGCCCTGGCCGAAGCCGGCCTGATCGCCCCCGAGCGCCTGCCGGCCCTCGAACAGGTGGCGGCGCGCTATGCGGTGGCGATCACCCCGGCCATGGCTGAACTGATCGACCCGGCCGACCCCGCCGACCCGATCGCCCGCCAGTTCCTGCCCCACGAAGCCGAGCTGGTCGAGAGCGCCGGGGAAGTCGCCGATCCGATCGGCGACCTGACCCACAGTCCGGTCGAAGGGATCGTCCACCGCTATCCCGATCGCGTGCTGCTCAAGCCCACCCATACGTGCGCGGTCTATTGCCGGTTCTGCTTCCGGCGCGAAATGGTCGGGCCCGAGGGCCTGGCCAATCTGGCCCCGGCCCAGCTGGACGCCGCCTTCGCCTATGTCGCCGGCCATCCGGAGATCTGGGAGGTGATCGTCACTGGCGGCGACCCGTTGGTGCTGTCGCCGCGCCGGCTGCGCGACCTGGGCCGGCGGCTGGCGGCCATCGACCACGTCAAGGTCGTGCGCTTCCACAGCCGCGCGCCGGCCGTCGACCCCGAGGCGATCACCGACGAGCTGGTCGCGGCCCTGAAGGTCCCCGGCAAGGCGGTCTATGTCGCCCTGCACGCCAACCACGTCCGCGAGCTGACCCCGGCGGCCCGGGCCGCCTGCGCGCGGATCATCGACGCCGGCCTGCCGATGCTCAGCCAGACCGTGCTGCTGCGCGGCGTCAATGACGATCCCGAGACCCTGGGCGCGCTGATGCGGGCCTTCGTCGAGACCCGGATCCGGCCCTACTACCTGCACCACGGCGACCACGCCCCCGGCACGGCCCACCTGCGGACCACGGTCGAGGAAGGCCGCGCCCTGATGCGGGCCATCCGCGGCCGCTTCTCGGGCCTGTGCCAGCCGACCTATGTGCTCGACATCCCCGACGGCCACGGCAAGGTCCCGATCGGCCCGGACTACCTGGCGGTCGACGGCGAGGTCGAGGACCCGAACGGCGGAACCCACCCCTATCCGCCGATTGCCGACACGGCGCGTTAGCGTCTCGTCCGGTCCGCCGCCCGATTGAGGCCATGGTGCTGACGCACCTAGGCGGTCTCGACCGCGCGGGATGACCCGGAAGCATGACGACGCCGGAAAGCGACAAGGCCGTCGGCGGTGCCCCCGCGCCGCGCATCGACGTGATCGACGGCCTGCGCGGCTATTTTCTGGTGTTCATGCTGATCAACCACCTGGTCTTCAACGGCGGCTACTGGCTGATCTGGATCAATCAGCGCCAGATCGCCTTCGTCGAGGACGCCCAGGGCTTCGTGTTCATCTCCGGCCTGCTGGTCGGCATGGTCTATGGGCGCAAGATGTTGCGGGCCGGCTTCCGACGCGGGGCGAGCGCGCTGTGGCGGCGTAGCGGGGAGATCTACCTCTACGCCATGGCCAGTCTGGCCGGCGTCCTGACCCTGGCCTGGCTGGCGCCGCGGGCCGCTCGCTCCTGGACCGACTGGCTGGGCGCCCTCGACTGGGGCAACCTGCCGGGCCTGGCCAGCGCGGCGGCGCTGCTCTACCAGCCGACCCTGCTCGACATCCTGCCGCAGTACGTCGTCTACATGGTGGCCTCGCCGGTTCTGGTCTGGGCCTGCTTGCGGGGGCATGGCGGCATGGTGCTGGTCGGCTCGGCCCTGCTGTGGCTGGCCGCGCAGTTTGGCCTGCACCAGCCGTTCACCGCCGCCCTGAACACCTGGTTGGCCGAGCAGGGCCGCACCGGACTGCGGGGCCATTTCAACCTGATGGCCTGGCAGATCGTGTTCGTCAGCGCCATGGTGCTGGGCGTCCTGACCGTCACCGGCCGGCTGCGCTGGGACCAGGTGTTCCACCCCGACCAGACCTGGCTGCCCAAGACCGCCCTGGCGATCTGCCTGTTCTTTTTGCCGTTCCGGGTCGGTCTGACCGCCAACCAGATCCCGCCGCAGGTGCTGGAGCGCTTCAGCCAGTTCGAGCTGCGCGGCGATTTCAGCCTGGTCTACCTGCTCAACTTCGCCGCCGCCGGGATCGGCCTGGCCTGGCTGCTGATCGCCGGGCCGCGCTCGCCGCGGGCCTGGATCCGCAAGGTCTCGGCGCTGCTTCTGGGCTTTTTCCGCACCCCGTTCCTGCGGCTGCTGGGCCGCCACTCGCTGCAGATCTACGCCTGGCACGTGCTGCTGGTGTTCGGGGTGCGAACCTTGGACTTCTACGAAGGCCCGTTTCCGCAGGCGTCGCGGATCGCCATCGCCTTGGTCTGCCTGGGCCTGCTGATGCTCCCGGCCCTGTGGCGCGAAGGCCGGATGTTCAAGCTGGCGACCTGAGGGTCCAGGTGTGGATAGTTGGGCGTTTAACGTGGTGGGCGCCGCCCTCGTCCTTCGACAAGCTCAGGATGAGGGTTACTGGCAAGGCGGTTCAGTAGAATTCCTCATCCTGAGCCTGTCGAAGGACGAGGAATTCGGCCCAAGATCGTCAACTGTCCATAGAGCCTAGAGCCCCTACTCCGCCGCCAGCAGCGTAATCGGCGGCTCGGCCGTCTCGACCACGTCGGGATCGGTGGGACCGTGCAGTAGCCATTCGCTGTCGAGCCGGTCGCCGGGACCGGCCTCGCCCCGGCGGATGCGCTCGGCCTGCATCATCAGGGCCAGCCAGACAATTCCCGTCGCCCGAAACACCATGACCGCCTCCAAAGCGCTGCGCCGTTATTGAGAATGACTCTCAATAACGGCGCAGGCAAGGCGAGTTTGGTTGCAGGGATGCGCGGACGACGCCTAGGCGGCTTCAGCCTTGCGCTTGGCGGCGGTGGCGGCGCCGCGCTTCTTGGTGGCCGCTTCCAGCGTGACCTGACGACGCTTGGACGCCTCCAGTTCCAGCACGGGCAGGACTTCGGTCGCGCCGCGGCGCTGCTCGGGCGTCCCGACAATGTCCAGCCGGCGGGCGTTGGCCAGAAGCGTCACCAGCTCCTGGTCGTTCAGCAGAGGAATCCGCTCGATCAGGGTCATGGTTCACTCCTTGAAAGACAAAAAACTCCCGCAGTAGCGCGAGAGAGTAGATTAACGTTCAAAGTGGCGCTTGGGGTCCAAAACTATTTTGGAATCCCGACGATTCACGAATTCACTTGCGGAAAGTTCGCGGGGGCTTCATGGTGGCTTATCGAATTCGCTGCCGTTCGGCCTGCTTTTCCATGCTCTCCTTGTGAGAGCGCCGGACGCGCCCACCGATCCCCAACGAAATTTGATCGTCGCGCGGAACGACTCCGCCGACGAATATTGACTGCAAGGACTACCACTATGGCTACCGGCACCGTGAAATGGTTCAACGGCACCAAGGGCTTCGGCTTCATTCAACCGGACGACGGCGGCGCCGACGTCTTCGTGCACATCTCGGCCGTTGAACGCGCCGGTCTGCGCGGCCTGGATGAAGGTCAGAAGATCACCTACGAACTCGAGCGCGACAACCGCTCGGGCAAGATGTCGGCGGGCCAACTGCAGGCTTAATCGCCTTCAGCCTTCGAGATTTGGAATGGGCCGGCGCACACGCGCCGGCCCATTTTCTTTGCGCCTTATCTTTGCGCGAAACCGCGGCCATGAACGGGTTTGAGACGTCCGGCATGGACGACGTGCGCCCGGCGGCGTAACACCAAGAACGGTCAAGGCAGCGGTTCCACCATGCGTCTCATCCGCCTTCTCGCCCTGGTCTGCATGACGCTCGGCCTGGCGGCCTGCGGCTCGCTGTCACGCGACACCTTCCAGGCCAGCGACCTGGCCACCGCCCCGCCCAGCGGCCTGGCGGAACTGCGGTTCAACGCCAGCGACAGCGACGCGGCCATCCGCTTCGCCGCCCCGGCCCGCAAGCGCGCCCAGGTCCAGAAGAGTTTCGACGTCCTGGCCCTGTCGGGCGGCGGCTCGAACGGGGCCTACGGGGCCGGCGTCCTGGTCGGCTGGACCGCGCGCGGCGAACGGCCCGAGTTCGACATCGTCACCGGGGTCAGCACCGGCGCTCTCGCCGCGCCCTTCGCCTTCCTCGGCCCCAGCTGGGACGAGCGCCTGAAGGAGGCCTCGACCGGCGAGGCGGCCGGCCGGGTGCTGAAGTCGCGCGGGCTGGGCGTGCTGTTCCATCCCAGCTTCTACAGCAACGCCGCCCTGCGCGCCCTGGTCGAGAGCTATGTCACCGACGACATGCTGCAGGCCATCGCCGCCGAGCACAAGCGCGGCCGGCGACTGCTGATCGCCACCACCAACCTCGACACCGAGGAGACGGTGATCTGGGACATGGGCGCGATCGCCAGCCGCCACGACGCCGAAGCCCGCGAGCTGTTCATCAAGGTGATGGTCGCCTCGGCCAGCATTCCCGGCGTCTTCCCGCCCACCTTGATCGAGATCGAAGGGCATCCGCGCCACCTGTCGGAGATGCATGTCGATGGCGGGGTGACCATTCCGTTCTTCGTGGCCCCGGAGTCCCTGCTGCTGTGGACGGCGGACAAGGGTTCGGCCCGCCCTGGCCGGATGTTCGTGATCGTCAACGGCAAGGTCGGCGGCGCCTTCGGCTTCACCAAGGGCGGGGCCCTGTCGATCGTCGGCCGCTCGTGGGACGCCATGAGCAAGGCCCTGATGCGCACCCACCTGGCGGCCAGCAGCGCCTTCGCCCGGCGCAACGGCGGCCAGCTGTTCTACAGCGCCATCCCCGACACCGCCGATGTCGACGCCTCGGGCCTCGATTTCGCCGCCAACAATCGCAATGCCCTGTTCAAGCTGGGCTACGAACGGGCGGCGGCCGGCTGGGCCTGGACCATGCCCGACACGCCCGCCGAGATTCCCGCCGTCCCGCCGGTGGTGCGCGCGCCGCCGCAGATCGGCGGTCGCTAGAGCGTATTGATTTTAGATCAACGCGCTCTCCCCTTCTTCCGTCTTCCCGGCGAAGGCCGGGATCCAGATTCATCCTGAGCGGCTCGTGGGTTTCACCTGGGCCCCGGCCTTCGCCGGGGAGACGGGGATTTGGGAGGCGCGTCTCAACTTGAAGCAAACGGCCGCTAGACAGGAAACCCGGGAAGGCCGCGTTCAGCGACCTTCCCGGGTTTGAACCGACCTCAGTTCCAGCCGGGCGGCGGCGAGCCCGTGAAATCGCTCATCTGGGCGGCGAGGGCCTTCTGGAAGGCCGGACGGGCCGTGCAGCGCTCGACATAGGCGACGAGCTTGGGCTGCTCGGCCAGCAGGGCGGCGGGGACGTTGCGCAGCACGTCGGTCATCAACAGGTCGCCGGCCGTGAAGCGGTCGCCGTCCAGATAGAGGTTGTCGCCCAGGCGCAGGGCCAGCTCGCCCAGGCGCTTGCGGGCGTGGGCCTCGACGGCGGGACGGCGTTCCTTGGTCCAGTCGGCGCCGGCGTTGAAGATGTCGATGTCGGCGAGGTTGCCGACCGGGATTTCCATGGTGTTCAGCGCGCAGAACATCCAGGTCAGGGCCCGAGCCCGGCCGGCCGGATCGCGCGGCATCAGGGTCTCCGACTGCTCGGCGATATGCAGCACGATGGCGCCGCTCTCGAACATCTCGACCTCGCCGTCGCGATAGGCCGGAACCTGGCCGAACGGCTGCTGCTGGCGATAGGCGCCGGCGTTCTCACCGGGCGACAGCTTGAAGGTGCCGTACGGCAGGCCGGCTTCCTCCAGGGCCCAGCGGACCCGAAGGTCGCGGACGTGGCCGCGGGCGAAGTCGGGCACCCAGGCGAAGGCGGAAACGACGGGGGGTGTTTGCGTCATGGCGTTCATTGCACGGTCTCCAGGTAGGTGTTGAGCTTCTCGAACAGGCTGGTCCAGCCGCCGATGTGGGAATCGCGGGCGGCGACGGTCTTGAAGGGGGTCTGGTGAAAGCGCAGCAGCGTCCGGCCGCTGGCCATGGGCAGGAAGGTGACGGTGACCAGGTTGTCGACGTCCCAGGCGCCGTCCTCCCACCGGAAGGTCATGACGATGCGCTCGCCCGGGACGATCTCCTGGTAGACGCCCGCCTTCCAGATCTCGCGGCCTTCCTCGCTGCGCATCCCGAACCGGTAGGCGCCGCCGACGCGGAAGTCCTGCTCGATGCCGATCGGCGTGAAGGTCTTGGGCCCCCACCAGCGCATCAGGTGCTCGGGCTGGGTCCAGACCGAGAAGACCAGGTCGCGCGGGGCGTCGAAGATCCGCTCGATCAGCAGTTCGTCGTCCTGCACGACCGAGGTCGCCGGCGAGGGGGATGGGGAAGCGACGTCGGTCATGCCTTGGGCTCCTTGGGGCGAAGGGGTTTGTTCGGGGTGTGGGCGGCCTGGGCGGTCCTGGCCTGCAGCTCGGCCAGGTAGTCGGCCATGCGGTCGAAGCTGTCGTCCCAGAACCGGCGGTAGGTCTCCATCCAGGAGAAGGCGTGTCTCAAGGCCTCGGGCTCCAGCTTGCAGGGCCGCAGTTGGGCCTCGCGGGTGCGGCTGATCAGGCCCGCGCTCTCCAGCACCTTCAGGTGGCGGGAGACGGCCGGCAGGCTGATCTCGAACGGCTCGGCCAGTTCGTTGACCGACGCCGCGCCGTCGGCCAGCCGCGCCAGGATCGCGCGGCGGGTCGGGTCGGCCAGGGCCTGGAAGGTGACGGAGAGCTGATCGGTCATTTATTTAACATCTATGCTAATTAACGTGATGGTTAAATGAAGAGCGAGCGGCTGTCAACGACTGTTGTTCGATGAGCCCTCGGCGCGGGCCCTGGGAAGGCGAGACTCTGGCGATCCTGGAAAGGGACGAACCTTCGAACCCCGTTCACCCGAAACCCGCGTTAACCTCCCGCCAAGTTCCGGGGTTGCGCCGACCCGACTCCCTCTCTAAACGGGCGGCTTAACCTGCAAGATGGTCGGCAGCGGGCGCGCGGATGTGCGCGACCGTGTCTCTGCGCGCGAGTTTTCCGATGCCCAAAAGAACAGACATCTCCTCGATCCTGATCATCGGCGCGGGTCCGATCGTCATCGGCCAGGCGTGCGAGTTCGACTATTCGGGCGTCCAGGCCTGCAAGGCGCTGCGCGCCGAGGGCTACCGGATCATCCTGGTCAATTCGAACCCGGCCACGATCATGACCGATCCGGACGTGGCCGACGCGACCTATATCGAGCCGATCACCCCGGACATGGTCGCCAAGATCATCGCCAAGGAGCGGCCCGACGCCCTGCTGCCGACCATGGGCGGCCAGACGGCGCTGAACACCGCTCTGGCGCTCGAAGCCAACGGCACCCTGGCCAAGTACGGCGTCGAGATGATCGGCGCCAAGGCCGAGGTGATCGACAAGGCCGAGGACCGCCAGAAGTTCCGCGACGCCATGGACAAGCTGGGCCTGGAAAGCCCCAAGTCCAAGGCCGCCCACACCCTGGAGGAGGCCCGCGACGGCCTGGCCTTCGTCGGCCTGCCGGCCATCATCCGCCCGTCCTTCACCCTGGCCGGCACCGGCGGCGGCATCGCCTACAATGTCGAGGAGTTCGAGGAGATCGTCGAACGGGGCCTGGACCTCTCCCCCACCACCGAGGTGCTGATCGAGGAGAGCGTGCTCGGCTGGAAGGAGTACGAGATGGAGGTGGTCCGCGACACGGCGGACAACTGCATCATCGTCTGCTCGATCGAGAACATCGACCCGATGGGCGTCCACACCGGCGACTCGATCACCGTCGCCCCGGCCCTGACCCTGACCGACAAGGAATACCAGTGGATGCGGGCGGCGAGCATCGCCGTGCTGCGCGAGATCGGCGTCGAGACCGGCGGCTCCAACGTCCAGTTCGCGGTCAATCCCGCCGACGGTCGGATGGTGGTGATCGAGATGAACCCGCGGGTGTCGCGCTCGTCCGCCCTGGCGTCCAAGGCCACCGGCTTCCCGATCGCCAAGGTCGCCGCCCGCCTGGCCGTCGGCTACACGCTGGACGAGCTGATGAACGACATCACCGGCGGCGCGACCCCGGCCTCGTTCGAGCCCAGCATCGACTATGTGGTCACCAAGATCCCGCGCTTCGCCTTCGAGAAGTATCCGGGTTCGGAGCCGCTGCTGACCACCGCCATGAAGTCGGTCGGCGAGGTGATGGCCATCGGCCGCACCTTCAAGGAAAGCGTCCAGAAGGCCCTGCGCGGCCTTGAGACCGGCCTGTCGGGCTTCGACGACATCGAGATCGCCGGGGCCGACGATCCCGACACCGGCCGCGCCGCGGTGATCCGCGCCCTGGGCGTGCCCACCCCCGACCGCCTGCGGGTCATCGCCCAGGCCTTCCGCCACGGCCTGACCGTCGAGGAGGTCAACGCCGCCTGCAGCTATGAGCCTTGGTTCCTGCGCCAGATCGCCGAGCTGGTGCGCCAGGAGGGCTGGGTCAAGGCCGGCGGCCTGCCCACTGACGCCCAGGGCTTCCGCGCGCTCAAGGCCCAGGGCTTCTCCGACGCCCGCCTGGCCCGGCTGGTCGGCTCGGACGAAAAGACCATCCGCGCCAAGCGCCAGGCCCTCAACGTCCGCCCGGTCTATAAGCGTATCGACAGCTGCGCCGGCGAGTTCCGGGCCGAGACGCCCTACATGTACTCGACCTACGAGACCGGAGCCCTGGGCCAGGTTCCCGAGTGCGAGAGCGAGCCGTCCGGCCGCAAGAAGGCGGTGATCCTCGGCGGCGGCCCCAACCGCATCGGCCAGGGCATCGAGTTCGACTATTGCTGCTGCCACGCCGCCTTCGCCCTCGACCAGATCGGGGTGGAGTCGATCATGGTCAACTGCAATCCCGAGACCGTCTCGACCGACTACGACACCTCCGACCGGCTCTATTTCGAGCCGCTGACGGCCGAGGACGTGCTGGAGCTGCTGGCCGTCGAGCAGTCCAGGGGCGAGCTGGCCGGGGTCATCGTCCAGTTCGGCGGCCAGACGCCGCTGAAGCTGGCCCAGGCGCTGCAGGACGCCGGCATCCCGATCCTGGGCACCAGCCCCGACGCCATCGACCTGGCCGAGGACCGCGAACGCTTCCAGCAGCTGCTCAACGGCCTGTCGATCGCCCAGCCCGAGAACGCCATCGCCCGCACCTGGGACGAGGCCCGCTCGGCCGGCGAGCAGATCGGCTTCCCGTTCGTGATGCGCCCGTCCTACGTGCTGGGCGGCCGCGGCATGGAGATCATCCGCGATCACGAGCACCTGGAGCGCTACATCGCCAACACCGGCGAGATCTCGTTCGAGCACCCGATCCTGCTGGACCACTATCTGAGCCGCGCCACCGAGGTCGACGTCGACGCCCTGTGCGACGGGACCGACGTCTTCGTGGCCGGGGTGCTGGAGCATATCGAGGAGGCCGGCGTCCATTCGGGCGACAGCGCCTGCTCGATGCCGCCCTTCTCGCTCAGCGCCGCCACGGTCGAGGAGCTCAAGCGCCAGACCGTCAAGATGGCCCTGGCCTTGAACGTCCGTGGACTGATGAACGTGCAGTTCGCCATCGAGGAGCCGCACAGCGCCGAGCCGCGCATCTACGTGCTGGAGGTCAATCCCCGCGCCTCGCGCACCGTGCCGTTCGTGGCCAAGACCATCGGCCGGCCGGTGGCCGCCATCGCCGCCAAGATCATGGCCGGCGAAACCCTCGCCAGCTTCGGCCTGATCGACACGCCCTATGACCACATCGCGGTCAAGGAGGCGGTGTTCCCGTTCGCCCGCTTCGCCGGCGTCGACACGGTGCTGGGCCCGGAAATGCGCTCGACCGGCGAGGTCATGGGCCTGGACTGGATCCGCGAGGGCGAACAGGGCCTGGGCCCGGCCTTCGCCCGCGCCTTCGCCAAGAGCCAGCTGGGCGGCGGGGTCAACCTGCCGACCGCCGGGACCGCCTTCGTCTCGGTCAAGGAAAGCGACCGTCCGTGGATCGTCGAGCCGGTGAAGCTGCTGCAGGCGGCGGGCTTCAAGGTGCTGTCCACGGTCGGCACGCGCGGCTACCTGGCCGAGCAGGGCGTCGAGGTCGAGCTGGTCAAGAAGGTGCTGGAAGGCCGGCCGCACATCGTCGACGTGATGAAGAACGGCGGCGTGCAGCTGGTGTTCAACACCACCGAGGGCAAGCAGGCCCTGGAGGACAGCTTCGAGATCCGCCGCACGGCGCTGATGATGAAGGTGCCCTACTACACCACCAGCGCCGGCGCCCTGGCGGCGGCCCAGGCCATCTCCTCGGCCCCCGCCGAGGCGCTGGAGGTGCGGCCGCTGCAGAGCTACCAGTAGCGGTGCGGCCCGTCCTCGCACGAGGCCGGGCCGCCGCCAGTTTCTGCTAGAATCTCCCCGCCGGCCTCGTCACAGTGCGGGCTCCCAGCGACCGGAGCCTCGCCCATGATCGACCTCGTCATCGACCAGCGCCGCAAGGACCTCGGCGGCTTCGAGGTCGGCCGGGTGCTGCCGTTCCACAGCCGGCGGATGGTGGGGCCCTTCACCTTCTTCGACCACATGGGCCCGGCCCGCTTCGCGCCGGGCTTCGGCCGCGAGGTCGACGTGCGGCCGCACCCGCACATCGGCCTGTCGACCCTCAGCTACCTGTTCGAGGGCGAGATCACCCACCGCGACAGCGTCGGCTCGGAAATCGACATCCGCCCCGGCGAGGTCAACTGGATGACCGCCGGCCGCGGCATCACCCATTCCGAGCGCTTCGAGACCCTGCGCCGCGACGGCGGGACCATGCACGGCATCCAGGCCTGGGTGGCCCTGCCCGAGGACCAGGAGGAGATCGCCCCGCGCTTCTCGCACCACGGCCGCGACGAACTGCCCAGCTACGAGGCCGACGGCCTGAAGGCGGTGCTGGTGGCCGGCAAGGCCTTCGGCGTCGAGGCCAAGGTGCCGGTGTTCTCGCCGCTGTTCTATGTCCACTGGGAGCTGGCGGCCGGGGCCAAGGCCGGATTGCCGGCCGAATATCCCGAGCGCGCCGCCTATGTCGCCGTCGGCAAGGTCGAGGCCGGCGGCCAGGTCCTGCACGCCGGTCAGATGGCGGTGTTCGCCCCCGGCCAGACCATCGCCTTCGAGGCCCTGGAGCCCTCGACCGTGATGCTGCTCGGCGGCGAGCCGATCGGCCCGCGCTTCATCGAATGGAACTTCGTCCACTCGTCCAAAGAGCGCATCGAACAGGCCAAGGCCGACTGGCGGGCCGGCCGCATGAAACTGCCCGACCTCGACCACGACGACTTCATCCCCCTCCCCGGCGACCCGCCGCCGCCGGCCAATCCGATGTCGTGAGGGGGGCGCCTTCTCGTCCCGGGCCGTGCGCTCGGCCCAAGTCGGACTCTACCGACTAGGAGCTTTCGTCGGCATCGCAATCATCCCATCCGCCGTGCAATGTTTGGCGTGCAACGGACAGAACCGACGAGAGACCTCGTCGCGGGTCTCTGTCGACAACGTATGCGCGAGGAGCGCCGTGTCGCCAACCATTTCGTCCTGAACTTGAACTATGGATTTCCCTTCCGGCGACTCCGCAAATTTAAGGGCGGCGCCAAGTTCGGTTTCCGTAAGTTTCTGAGCAAGCAATCTGGAGAAGTGTTCCTCGTACATTCGAGAAGCATCCATGGTTGCTTCATCAATGGCGCGATCTAGGTCATCCTGACATGCTTTGTCTCTACAAACATTCCATCCAAGCCTGAGTTGGTTGGAGTATGTCTTCTGGAACACGGTTGCCCGATGGGTAGCCGCCAAATACCTTTTCGCGAGATCTTCCTTCGAATCTAATCGCCCGCCGGCATCGCCGCTCGCTTGAGCTTGAGAAATCGTCACCCCAGGCACTGCCATCTGCAGAAGAGATACAGACACAAGCGCCACCAAAAGCCTCCCGGCCAACGGCTTTTTTCCCAGTCCACGCATACCCACCCCTCGATTGTAGTGAAACACCATCACAGGTATCGGTGGTGGCCTCAACATGGGCAGCCATCCACTCCGGATCGCCCTCGAAAGGTCTGCTGGCTGACAAACCCGCCGAACGTCCGAAAACTGGCGCGACGCTCGCGGGGACTGCGGACATTCGCGCGATTATGGATCGTTCTACAAGCTAAAGCACAGGTCACAAGGACGCTCGGCAATGCAGAGGTGGACATACGCGATAGTCGGACTGGTCGCACTCGCGATCTGCACCGCTACTGGTTATTTGGTTGTCGAGCACTTGCTCTGGGTGCGTACTTTTGGGCTTCCGGTTCTTTCGAAACGGGGACTACCGGCGTTCATCGCGGGTTTCATCGTGGCGTTGTCCATTATGGGCCTGATGATCTCGAAGTTTGTTACCTCGTCCTCCACCAAGGGCAGATAACCACCCCATGGCGGACATTCCCCATCGCGGTAATCTGCGTCGAAATCTAAGCGTTGGAGACGTCGATGAATCGTGCCGATGAGCGCTGGGCCGCCCTTCAAGGAGGCTACCGGCAGCCATATGACGTCAGGCCCGCGCTTCGCCGATTCGCTGCGGGAGACGTGGCTGTATGGGATGAGTTCTGGCAGGAACTGCACCATCAAGGCGACGTTGGCGAAGCCTCATACGCCGCAATCCCGGAAATCGTGCGTGTCTACGTGGCGCAGACCCTGCCAGACTGGAACGTCTTTGCGCTGGCGGCCACGATCGAGGAGGCCCGGCATGGCGCAGGCAATCCTACGCTGCCAGCTTGGCTGGCCGATGATTACGAGTCCGCTTGGAGACAGTTAGAGGTCCGCGCTTTGGCAGATTTTCCAGCAGCCAGTAACGACGAGTTGGTAAGCAGCATCATGGCTGTGCTCGCTCTCGCTAAAGGGAAGCGGACGCTTGCTCGGATGGCCCTACTTACCGAGGACGAACGCCAAGAGTTGCTCGGCGAAGCTGGATGGGGTTGAGACCCGACGCCCGCCTCAACCGACCTTAGGCGGGTCCGCTTCAAGGCCTGTGAGCGACAGGGTCAGGTCAACCGATCGCGGTCCTGCGCAACATCCGCCCGCTCGTAATGTTCGGCCAGCCTGGCGCAGGCGCCCAGAAACAGGCCTTCGATGAAGGCCAGGGGCCGGCCGGTCCGGGCGACGATCTCCGGAAGCGCATGGCCGCGGCCGGCGGCCATGTCCATCACCGCCACCTGCTGGGCCGACAGCGCCCGCCGGGCGGCGGCCAGGCGGTCCTGGGCGTCCAGGCGCTTGAAGCTGTCGTCCAGGGCCAGGGTCTTGCGGTAGTCGCGGCCGTACATCACCGCCGCATTGGCCTGCGCGAAGCCGACGTCGGGGCCCGGGTCCTCGGCGGGGACGGGGAGATGGGGGTCGGAAGACGGCAAGGCGGATCCTGGCGGAATGGCGGCCCAGACTAGCCGCTTGGGCGGCGGCGGTCCAAGCGTGGGCGGGCGCCGCGGTTTCCTTCTCCCCTTGCGGGAGAAGGTGGCGGCCGAAGGCCGACGGATGAGGGGTCGCGCTGACCTATCCGCCGCACCCGGCCGTTCCGCCTATCGCAACGGCGCCGGTTATCGACCCCTCATCCGACCTCGCTCCGCGAGGCCACCTTCTCCCGCAAGGGGAGAAGGAAGTTATGCTCGGAGAATCCGAAACAAAGACGAGATAAATCAGTAGCTTAAACTTTCTCGACCCGATTTGGCCCGCACCCTTCCGGACCACGCCCATAATGCTCCTTGTCCCACCGCAGGGGAGGCCGTCCAGCTGGCGACCTGACGGGCGGCGGGGGCGGTCGAGCGGGAAGCGTCCGTCGGCCGGGTGCGCGGGGCCTGTCGGGCCGGCGCGGAGACGGGAGGATCCGGATGGACCTTCAGTCTTCCGGTCGGACGATGGGAACACCCCCGCGGAGCCGAAAGACGGTCGCCACAGGCGCGGGCTGAAATCGCCCGCGCGGTCCGGACGGGGTTTCGTCGCCCCTCCGCCCGCCGGGGGCCTCCATCGGAGCGGGTTAAAAATCCGCGATCCGAAGGCTCTCGTCCACCGGCCGCGCGGAGCGCCCGTGTCCTGTCGAAACGGTACTCTCCAAAACATAGTTCCGGGCATGGCCCGGGCGCTCCGCCGCCTCCCCAGCCCGCCGGCGTCTTCCGGCGGAAGGGCGCCCGCCTGCGCCCACGATCCTGGCGCTGGCCGCCAAAAACCCTCGCCGGCCGCGATCGCGGTTGAATCCCCCCGCCCGGAGCGCTCATAACCCTTCCATGACCGACACCGCCCTCGAAACCTTCGTCCGCGGCCTGCCCAAGGCCGAGCTGCACATGCACATCGAGGGCAGCCTCGAGCCTGAGCTGATGTTCGAGCTGGCCGAACGCAACGGTGTCGTCCTGCCGTTCCAGAGCGTCGACGAGATCCGCGCCGCCTACGCCTTCTCCAACCTGCAGGACTTTCTCGACATCTATTACCAGGGCGCGGGCGTGCTGCTGACCGCGGCCGACTTCAAGGACCTGGCCCTGGCCTATTTCCGCCGCCTCGCGGCCGACGGCGGGACCCATGCCGAGATCTTCTTCGACCCGCAGACCCACACCGACCGCGGCGTCGCCTTCGGCACGGTGATCGAGGGCCTGACGGCCGGCATGGCCCAGGCCCAGGCCGAGCTGGGCGTGACCGCCAAGCTGATCCTCTGCTTCCTGCGCCACCTGGACGAGGCCGCCGCCTTCGCCACCCTGGAGCAGGCCAAGCCCTATCTCGCCCAGATCGCCGGGGTCGGCCTGGACTCCTCGGAGGTCGGCCACCCGCCGGCCAAGTTCGCCCGGGTGCTGCAGGCGGCCCGCGACCTTGGCCTCAAGGTGGTGGCCCACGCCGGCGAGGAAGGCCCGCCGGCCTATGTCTGGGAGGCCGTCGACCTGATCAAGGTCGACCGCATCGACCACGGCAACCGGGCCCTGGAGGACGACTGCCTGACCGCCCGGCTGGTCCAGGACGGCGTCACCCTGACGGTCTGCCCGCTGTCGAACCTGAAGCTTTGCGGGGTCTCGGACCTGAAGCATCACCCGCTCAAGCGCATGCTGAAGCTGGGCCTGAAGGCGACGGTCAATTCCGACGACCCGGCCTATTTCGGCGGCTACCTGCTGGAGAACTATCTGCAGACCGCCCAGGCCCTGGACCTGACCCGCGACGAGCTGGCGACCCTGGCCCGGAACAGCTTCACCGGTTCGTTCCTCGACGACGCGGAAAAGGCCCGGCGGCTGGCGGGGATCGACGCCTATCTGGCCTCGCACTGACCCTTCGGTCTCTGGAGCGGATCAGAGCGCCCGGCGCACCGCGTCGGCCAGTTCGTCCAGCTCGGCGATGCCGAGGTCGGCATGGAACGGCAGGCTCAGCACCGAGCGGGCCAGGTGGTCGGCGACGGGGGTCTGGTCGCGGAGGCTGACCCCGGGCCCGACCGGATTGCTGGCGTAGGCCTCGGCGGCCAGCCGGGCGGCCACGGCCGGGGCGGTCCCGTCGGCCAGCCGCACGACCCAGGCGTCGGACACCCAGCTCACGCCCCAGCCCGGCTGGAAGGCGATCGGCGCGCCCAGCAGCAGCATCCGCAGGCGCTGGGCGGCGGTGGCCAGGCGCAGGCGCTGGCCGGACCAGCCGTCCAGCCCGGCCTCGCCGGCGAAGGCCGGGGCGTCGAGGCGGGCGACCAGTTCGGCGTCCTCGCAGGCCACGAACACCCCGCGTCCGCCCGGCAGGCCGACGATCGCCGGGACCGGGGCCTCCATGACTACGTCGAAGGCCTCGGCGGCGTCGACGACGATCGGCAGGCCGGTCTCGAAATGGAAGGCGGCCCAGGCGGCCATGTCCGGGGTCCGGCCGAAGGCGCAGGTCGGGACGATGGCCTCGATCGGCGGCGGGGCCTCGCCGAGCCGCTCGCGCAGGTGGGCCGGGTCGAACATCCAGCTGTAGGGATCGACGTCGACCAGCCAGGGCCGCAGGCCGGCGGCGGCGATAGCCTGCAGGGTGGCGGCCGAGGCCAGGGCCGAGACCACGCAGACCCCGCCGCGCCGGGCGCCCGAGGCGCCCAGGACGGCGGTCAGGGCGGCGACCCGGGTCGAGACGGCGCGAACGGCGGTGGGGCGGGCGAAGCGCTCGGCCAGCCGGCCGGCCAGATCGGAGGCCAGATCGGGGGCGGGGTCCTGGCGCGGGGCCGGCTTGGCGGCGGCCAGATCGATCGGCTTGGCGAAGCCGGCGCCGCGATCGCGGCTCTCAAGGGACGGCGCGGCTTTGAACTGGGGCTGCATCAGGACGGCGCTTCCGAAGATCGGCTCTGCCCGACGGCATCACCTCATGGTTAAGCAACCGTATCGACTGACTCGGGGGGCGAGCATGCGGCGCGCCGTCGCGGCATTTTTCGCCTCCGAGGACGCGGGCTGGGCAGAAATCGCCCAGGCCTTCCGCAGGGCCGATCAGGCGTCCTTGAAGCCCTTGCCCTCCGTGACCAGCCGCTCCAGCAGGGCCGAGGGCTTGAAGTCGTCGCCCAGCGCAGCCTGGAACTGGCGCATCCGCTCCAGGATCTTGCCCAGACCCTCCAGCTCGCCCCAGAACATCGGGCCGCCGCGATAGACCGGCCAGCCGTAGCCGTTGATCCAGACGACGTCGATGTCGGACGCCCGGATCGCCTTGCCCTCCTCCAGGATCCTGGCCCCCTCGTTGACCATCGGATAGAGGCAGCGCTCGAGGATCTCCTGGTCGTCGATCCGGCGCCGCTCGATCTGCGCCTTGGCCGCGAAGTCGAGGATCACCTGCTCGACGATCGGCGAGGGTCGGGCGACGCGGTTCTCGTCATAATCATAGAAGCCGGCGCCGGTCTTCTGGCCGCGGCGGTCCATCTCGCACAGCACCTCGCGCACCGTCGAACTGCTGCTCTGGGTCGGGTCCCAGCCGATGTCGAGGCCGGCCAGGTCGCTCATCGCGAACGGCCCCATCGGCAGGCCGAAGTCGTAGAGCACGCGGTCGACGTCCCAGGGCATGGCGCCTTCGAGGATCAGCTTTTGCGCCTCGCGCTGGCGCTCGGCCAGCATGCGGTTGCCGACGAAGCCGTGGCCGTTGCCGACCAGCACCGCGACCTTGCCGATCGTCTTGCCCAGCCGCATGGCGGTGGCGATCACCGTCTTGTCGGTGCGGGCTCCGCGGACCACCTCCAGCAGGCGCATGACATTGGCCGGCGAGAAGAAGTGCAGGCCGATGACGCTCTCGGGCCGGCCGGTGGCGGCGGCGATCACGTCGATGTCCAGGTACGAGGTATTGGAGGCCAGGATCGCGCCGGGCTTGGCGATCTGGTCCAGCCTGCCGAACACCTCCTGCTTGATCGCCATCAGTTCGAACACCGCCTCGATGATCAGGTCACAGTCGGCCAGGTCCTCCAGGCGCAGCGACGGGGTCAGCAGGCCCATGCGCCGTTCGACCTCGTCCTCGGTCAGTCGGCCCTTTTTGGCGGTAGCCTCATAGTTCCGACGGATCACCCCGACGCCGCGGTCGAGGTTCTCCTGTTTGGCCTCGATGATCGTCACCGGAACGCCGGCGTTGAGGAAGTTCATGGCGATGCCGCCGCCCATGGTGCCGGCCCCGATCACCCCGACCTTGCGGATCGGCAGCGTCGGGGTGTCCTCGGGGACATCGGGGATCCGGGCGGCCTGGCGTTCGGCGAAGAACACGTGCCGCTGGGCGGCCGACTGGCTGCCGGCCATCAGCTCCAGGAACAGCCCATGCTCCACCTTCAGCCCCTCGTCGAAGGGCAGGTTCACGGCCGCCTCGATGCACTGGATGTTGCGCTCGGGGGCCAGGAAGCCGCGGAACTTGCGGGCGTTGGCCTTGCGGAATTCGGCGAAGATCTCGGGCCGGCCGCGGGCGGCCTCGACCTTGGCGTCGAGATCGCGGACCTTCTTCAGCGGCCGCCGCTCGGCCAGCACGGTCCGGGCATAGGCCAGGGCCCCTTCGCGCAGGCCGCCCTCCTCGACCAGTTCGTCGAACAGCCCCATGGCCAGGGCCGCCTTGGCCGACACGTGCTGGCCGCTGGTGACCATCTCCAGCGCCTTCTCGACCCCGACGATGCGCGGCAGGCGCTGGGTGCCCCCGGCCCCGGGCAGCAGGCCGATATTGACCTCGGGCAGGCCGGCCTTGGCGCTGGGCACGGCGACGCGATAGTGGGCGACCAGGGCCGTTTCGAGGCCGCCGCCCAGGGCCGTGCCGTGGATCGCGGCGACCACCGGCTTGGGCGAGGTCTCGATGACCTGCTGCACCGCCTGCAGCGACGGCTCGACCGGCGGCTTGCCGAACTCGCTGATGTCGGCCCCGGCGATGAAGGTGCGGCCGGCGCAGATCAGCACGATCGCCTTGACGGCCGGGTCGGCGATCGCCGCCTCGAAGGCGGCCTTCAGCCCCTGGCGCACGAGCGCCGACAGGGCGTTGACCGGCGGCGAGTCGAGCGTGACGACGCCGATGTCGCCTTCGACGGAAAGATCGGTGACGGCGTTGATCGCGGCCATGGCGCTTCATCCCTGGGCTTGGCGTTCTTGAGCTTGAACGGTTGTTTGACGCCCAGCCTGCACGAGCCGGCGGCGAAGTCCAGCCCTCCGCTAGGCCGCGCTCTCGGTCAGGGCCGCATAGACCAAGGTCCGCAGCTCGCGGCGGATCGGATAGGTGCTGGACGGCATGAACTGGGTCATGAACACCACCGCCAGGTCCTCGACCGGATCGATCCAGAACGCCGTCGAGGCCATGCCGCCCCAGAAATACTCGCCCAGCGAGCCGATATTCCGGGTCCGGGCCTGGTCGATGGTCATGGCGAAGCCGAGGCCGAAGCCCAGGCCCTCGAACATCGCCTCGGTGAACAGGCCCTTGGACATCTCGACCAGCTCCTTGCCGCCGGGCAGGTGGTTCAGGGTCATCAGCTTCAGCGTCTTGGGACTGACGATCCGCGCCCCGTCCAGCTCCCCGCCGTTCAGCAGCATGCGGCAGAACCGCATATAATCGTCGGCGGTGGAGACCAGTCCGCCGCCGCCCGACTTGACCGCGGGATCGGCCAGATAAGCGCTGGTGGCTGGGTCGTCCTGCAGCACCATCCGGCCCGCCCCGCCCAGGGCGTAGCAGGCGGTGAGGCGGTCGCGCTGGGTCTCGGGCACGAAGAAGCCGGTGTCGACCATCTTCAGCGGGTCGAAGATCCGGGTCTTGAGGAAGGCGTCGAACGGCTGGCCGGAGATGACCTGCACCAGATAGCCCAGCACGTCGGTGGCCACCGAATAGTTCCAGCCCTCGCCGGGCGAGAATTCCAGCGGCACGGTCGCCAGCCGCTCGACGAAGGCCTCGAGCCCGCCCTCGCTGTCGACCCCGTCCAGCTTCAGCTTGCGATAGGCGGCGTCGACATTGCTGCGCTGCTGGAAGCCGTAGGTCAGGCCGGCGGTGTGGCGCAGAAGGTCGATCATCCGAATCGGCCCGGACGCCGGCCGGGTCACGAAACCGCCGAGCACGCCGGCCTGGAAGACCCCGATGTCTTTCCAGAACGGGATGAACCGGTGCACCGGGTCGTCCAGCGCCACCAGCCCTTCCTCGACCAGCATCATGAAGGCGATCGAGGTGATCGGCTTGGTCATCGAATAGATGCGGAACAGGCTGTCGGCCCGGAGCGGCAGGCCCCGCTCGACGTCGGCCAAGCCCAGCACCGAGGCGTGGGCCAGCTGTCCCCGCCGCCAGACCTGGGTCAGGGCGCAGGGCAGCCGGCCCGACGCGATGTACCTGTCCTGGATGAAGGCGTCGATGCGCTTCAGGCGCTCGGACGACAGGCCCACGGCCTCCGGCGTGCTCAAGGTCGCTTCCTCCTGCCGAGCGCCTTGACTCGCGCTCCCGTCGATTGGAGGCCAGGCAAAGGCGGCCGGCAAGCCCCCGCGCGGCGAGACGCCGGCGAGGTCGGACGCCTTGTGACGCCCGCAAGGCTTCCTAAATGGAACAGACCGGTTCGAAGGTCCCGCTTGGGCTGACGAAGAAGGGGGGCGACGACATGGATGACGGCCGGATCGCGAACCCCGCCACCCAGCGCTTCGTCAAGAAGAAGGAAGCGATCCTCGCCGCCGCGACCGCGATCCTCAATCGCCAGGGCGTGAAGGGCATGACCCTGGCCGACGTCGCCGCCGAGGTCGGGCTGATCACCACCAGCGTCACCTATTATTACCGCAAGAAGGATGACCTGGCCGCGGCCTGCTTCATGCGCGGCCTGGAGACCTTCGACGCCATGGCCGCCGAGGCGGGCCGCGCGCCCGACGCGCCCAGCCGGATACGAGCTTTTCTCGACCTCTATCTGGACCTGAACCGCCGCGTGCGGCTGGGCGAGACCACCGCCGTGACCAGCTTCAGCGAGATCCTCGCCCTGAAGGCGCCGCTGCGCGTCCCGGCCGAAAACGCGTACAGTAACCTGTTTCGCCGGGTGCGCGGCTTCTTCGAAGACCCGACCCTCGACCACCTGGACAGGCGCAACCGTAACGCTCGGGCCCACCTGCTGCTGGAACAGGTGCTGTGGTCGGGCTCCTGGCTGCGCCGCTACGACCTGGACGACTACGATCGGGTCCGCGACCGGATGTACGACATCCTGATCCACGGATTGGCGCCGTGGACCCAGGACAGTCCGCGCCGCG
The DNA here is from genome assembly GCF_052871235.1 of Caulobacter sp. LARHSG274. Classification (NCBI taxonomy): domain Bacteria; kingdom Pseudomonadati; phylum Pseudomonadota; class Alphaproteobacteria; order Caulobacterales; family Caulobacteraceae; genus Caulobacter; species Caulobacter sp. LARHSG274. Next base: position 119,993 of record NZ_JBIXJO010000013.1, read on the forward strand.
ACTGGGCCCCCAAGCCCCTGCCCGATCCGACGCCGGCGGCCCCGGAGGGCCAGGAGTGGCGCGAGACCTTCCTGGTCGCCGCCACCCGGCTGATCAATCAGCGCGGCTATCGCGGGGCTTCGGTCGAGGACATCTCGGCCCAGTTGAACGTCACCAAGGGCTCGTTTTATCACCACCATGACGACAAGGACGCCTTGGTGGTCGAGTGTTTCGAGCGCACTTTCGCCGTCACCCGCAAGGCCCAGCGCGACGCGCGAGCCCTCGCCGGCAACGGCTGGGACCAGCTCTGCGCCGCGACCGCGGCCCTGGTTGAGCACCAACTGTCGGAGCATGGTCCCTTGCTGCGGGCTTCGTCGATGAGCGCCCTGCCGATCGAGATCCGCCACGAGGTCGCCCAGGGCTACAACCGCGGCTTCGAACGCCTGGCGGCGATCATCGCCGACGGCGCGGCCGACGGCTCGGTGCGGGCGGTCGATCCGCTGATCGCCGCCCACATGACCAGCGCCATGATCAACGCCGCCGCCTCGCTGGGAATCTGGGTTCCAGGCGTCGAGCGGCGCGAGGCCGGGCGGCTGTTGGCCCGACCGCTGCTGATGGGGGTGCTGACGCCTTAGACGCATCGCTCCATGAAAAATATCGGCGCCCGAATGTCGCAGAGCCGGGGTCCGGTTCGTCATCTCAAGGACGCCGAACGTCGGCATGTCCGATGGACGCAACTGGAGGGTCTTCATGGCGGCTGGCGAACCCGGATCGGCCCGGCGAGATGGTCTCGGCTTCCGCTCCCGCATATCGCTAAACAATTTGACCATTAAGCGACTTAGCTATATCGATGGCGACATGGCGACGGACGACACTGTTTCGACCTACATCGCGTCGTTGGAGGCTCGCGTCGCCGGCGACGCGATCGGTGCGCGCCTGAAGGAAATCTCCGTCCTCACGCGCGGGATCGGCAAGAAGATCGGCGAAACCCTGGGGGTGAATCCCACCGACATGGCGGCGCTGGAACAACTGCTGATGAACGGGCCCCTCACGCCGGGCCAACTGGCCGCCCACCTTAAGGTGACGACCGCCGCCGCCACCCAGATCGTCGACCGTCTTGAGCGGGCCGGACACGTCACCCGCGAACGAAAGGCCGGCGACCGTCGCAAAGTGTTCGTCGTTCCGGCCCATGAATCCGTGGGCCGGGCCTTTCAGGAGTTGGCGCCGATGCTGGACGGATTGGACGGCGTCATCGCCGGTCTCGGCCAGGACGAGCGCCAGGTGGTCGAGCGGTTTCTCGACCAGGTCATCGGCGTCTATCGCACCGTGGCGGGGTTCTCTCCGCCGGCTTCCCCACCCCATTGAAATCATGGCGATCCGTCTTTCAGCGGTTCATCCTCGGGTGCCTCTTGATGAGTTCGATCATGACCTGTGAGCGCCAAGGCCGTCGCCGCCCGCGATCGGGAGCCGCGCTCGCGGCCCTGAGCCTGGGCGGCCTGGCCCTGGCCGGCTGCGTGTCGACGCCGCGCCCCACGCCGGACACCCGCCTGCCCGCCGCCTATGAGGCGCCGGCCGGAACCGCCCTGCCCCGCGCCAGCCTCGATCGCTGGTGGACCAGCTTCAACGATCCGCAGCTGACGGCCCTGATCGACACCGCCCTGGAAAAGAGCCCCGACGCCCGCAGCGCCGCCGCCGTGCTGGACGAGGCCCGCGCCGTGCGCCGGGGCCAGATCCGCCAGCTCTACATCCCCTCGACGCCGCTGACCGGCAGCGCCGGCCGCACCCACACCAAGATCCTCGACCAGACCGTCCCCGCAGGAAGCTTTCCCTTCACCAAGGGCGGCGACAGCGACAGCTACGCCGCCAATTTCGACGTCAGCTGGGAGCTGGACCTGATCGGCCGCCGCCGCGCCGCCCGCCAGGTGGTCGACAACGACCTGGCCGCCGCCCGCTTCGGCTACGAAGGCGCCCGCGCCGCCCTGGCCGCCAATGTCGCCCAGTCCTATTTCGAGGCCCGCGGCCTGGCGGTGCAGCTGGACGACGCCCGTGAAAGCGCGCGGATCAACGGCGGCCTGCGCGACAGCGCCGTCAGGAAGGCCAAAGCCGGCCTGGTCGCCACTTCGGAGGCCGACCGCGCCGAGGCCGACATGGCCCAGGCCGAAGCCCAGGTCGCCGACCTGGAAGCTCAGTTGGCCGCCGCCCGCCGCAGCCTGCTGATCCTGGTCGGCCGCGGGATCGACCCGTTGGCCGACCTGCCGGTCGACGCGGCGCTGGACGCCCCGCCGCCCGTTCCCGCCACCGTGCCCGGCGAACTGCTGGCCCGCCGCCCCGACGTGCGCGAGGCTCAAGCCAAGCTGGCTTCGGCGGCGGGCAATCTGAAGGTCAACGAGTTGGCCCTGTTCCCGACCCTCAACCTGACCCCAGGCGTGGGCCTTTCCAGGAGCGTCTCGCCCAGCTTCGGCGCCGCCGGCGGGACCACCTCGACCACCAGCTCGACCTGGACGGTCGGGGCCAACCTGTCGATCCCGGTGCTGAACATCCCCGCCCTGCTGGCCGACATCGACGCCCAGGACGCCCGCACCCGCCAGGCCGCCATCGCCTATGAGAAGGCCGTGCAGACCGCTTATGGCGAGGCCGAGAACGCCATGGTCCAGCTGGGCGCCGACCAGCGCCGGGTGGCCCTGCTGGCGGCCGGCGAGGCCCGGGCCGAACGCGCCTACGCCGCCGGCCGCAAGGGCTACGCCCTGGGCCTCACCGACCTGACCACCACATTGCAGGCTGAGCAGGCCTGGCGCGCGGCCCGCTCCGCCCTGACCGGGGCCAAGACCCAGGCCCTGCTGCGCGCCGTCCAGACCTACAAGGCGCTCGGCGGCGGCTGGTCGCCCGACGGCGCCGCCCCGACCCAGGTTTCCTCGCAATGAGATCCTCCCCCATGACTACCCGCACCACGCTCGCCGCGGCCCTGCTGATCGCGCCCCTGCTGGTCACCGCGGTCGGCCTGACCGCCTGCGGCCAGAAGGACAAGCCCGCGGCCCAGCCGACCGCCGCCGCGGCTCAGGCCCGCAAGGTCAGCGTCGGGGCCGTCGAGACCCGGCCGCTGGGCGGCGGGGTCGAGGCCTCGGGCCTGCTGGTCTCGCGCGAAGAAGCCGCTGTCGGCTCGGAGCTGTCGGGCTATCGCGTCGCCCGCCTCTACGCCGACGAGGGCGACTATGTCCGGGCCGGACAGCCCCTGGCCCAACTCGACGACACCCTGCTGCGGGCCCAGATCGACCAGCAGGCGGCCGTCACCGCCCAGGCCGAGGCCGAGGCCCGGCGGGTCGCCGATCTCGACGGCCAGGGCGTGCTGTCGCAGGAGCAGATCGAGACCCGCCGCTACACCGCCAAGGCCCAGGAGGCGGCGCTGAAGGAGCTGCGCACCCGGGCCGCGCGGATGACCATCACCGCCCCGGTCGGCGGCCTGGTCCTGCAGCGCGGCGTGCAGCCGGGCCAGATCGCCGGCGGCGGGACCACACCGTGGTTCAGCATCGCCCGCGACGGCCTGGTCGAGCTGGACGCCGAGGTCAACGAGGCCGACCTGGCCGGAATCCGCGTCGGCCAGCCGGTCCAGGTCACCCTGCCCGGCGGCCAGTCGGTGTCGGGCACGGTGCGGCTGATCAGTCCCCGCGTCGACAGCGCCAACCGCCTGGGCAGGGTCCGCGTCCGCCTGCCGGTCCGGCCCGACCTGCGCCCCGGCGGCTTTGGCCGCGCGGTCTTCGGGGCCACCGGCGCGCCAGTCACCGCCGTGCCGGAAGCGGCCATCCGCTATGAGGCCGACGGCCTCTACCTGATGACAGTCGACAGCGGCGACCGGGCCCATCAGGTCGCCATCAAGGTCGGCCGCAAGGGCGGCGGCTGGGCCCAGCTGATCCAGGGTCCGCCGGCCGGAACCCGCGTGGTGCTGGGCGGGGCCTCGTTCGTGACCGACGGCGACCTCGTCCGGCCGACCGCCTCCAGCCAGATGGCTGCGCGCTGATGGCCACGGAACTTCGCGTCTCGGCCTGGGCGATCAAGAACCCGATTCCCGTCGCGGTTCTGTTCATCGCCCTGATCATCGCCGGCCTCGGCTGCTATCTGGCCCTGCCGGTCAAGCAGTTCCCCAATGTCGAGTTCCCCGCCGTGACCGTGACGGTCACCCAGAGCGGCGCGGCCCCCGGCGAGATGGAGACCCAGGTCACCCGCCCGATCGAGGACGCGGTGGCCAGCATCTCCAACGTCAAAACCATCCGCTCGTCGGTGGTCCAGGGCGCCTCGACCACCACCATCGAATTCAACCTCGGCGAGGACCTGCAGAAGGTCACCGACGAGGTGCGCTCCAAGGTCGACCAGACCCGCTCGCTCCTGCCGCGCGAGATCGACGAACCGATCGTCCAGCGCCTGGAGATCACCAGCGCGCCGATCATCACCTACGCCGTCGCCGCCCCGAACATGAGCCCGACCGAGCTGTCGTGGTTCATCGACGACACCGTCACCCGCGCCCTGCAGGGCGAAAAGGGCGTGGCCCAGGTGGCCCGGGTCGGCGGGGTCGAGCGCGAGATCAACGTCATCATTGACACCGACCGCATGGCCGCGTTCGGGATCACCGCGCCGCAGCTGAACCAGGCCCTGGCCAGCTTCAGCGTCGACGCCCCCGGCGGCCGGGCCCGGATCGGCGACCGCGAACAGACCCTGCGCGTGCTGGGCGCGGCCACCACGGTCGAGCAGCTGCGCGGCCTGACCATCCCGATCAGCGGCGGCCGCTATGTGAAGCTGACCGACGTCGCCCAGGTCGGCCAGGGCGCCGAAGAGCAGCGCGGCTTCGCCCGCCTCGACGGCCGTCCGGTCGTCGCCTTCCAGGTGATGAAGACCCGCGATTCCAGCGATGTCGCCGTCGAGGACCGCGTCAAGGCCGCCGTCGACCGCCTGGCCGCCCGCCAGCCGGGCGTCACCTTCGTCAAGATCTTCTCGACCGTCGACGAGACCCGCGCCAGCTTCGCGGCCACCGAGCACACCCTGCTGGAAGGCATGGTGCTGGCCTCGCTGGTGGTGCTGCTGTTCCTGCGCGAGTGGCGGGCCACCCTGATCACCGCCATCGCCATGCCGGTGTCGCTGATCCCCACCTTCGCCTTCATGGCGGTGATGGGCTTTTCGCTCAATGTGGTCACCCTGCTGGCCCTGACCCTGGTCATCGGCATCCTGGTCGACGACGCCGTGGTCGAGATCGAGAACATCGAAAAGCGCGTCGCCCGCGGCCAGAGGCCGTTCCACGCGGCGATGGAGGGCGCCGACGCCATCGGCCTAGCGGTGGTGGCCACCACCTTCACCATCGTGGCGGTGTTCGTGCCGGTGTCCTACATGCCCGGCACGCCCGGTCAGTTCTTCAAGGAATTCGGCCTGACCGTCGCGGTGGCGGTGCTGTTCTCGCTGGTCGTGGCCCGCCTGCTGACGCCGCTGCTGGCCGCCTACTTCCTCAAACCGGCCAAGGACCCGCATCCGCGCAAGCCGTTCGAGGGCTTCTATCGCGGCGCCCTGGACTGGGCGCTCGACCACCGCATTCTCAGCTGCCTGATCGGCGGCGCGATCTTCATCGGCTCGATCATGCTGGCCGGCCTTCTGCCCACCGCCTTCCAGCCGGCCGGCAACGCCAACTATTATTATCTGAAGGTCCAGGGTCCGCCCGGCGCGACCACGGCCGACATGGAGCGCACCGTCCAAGCTGTGACCGCCATGTTCCGCAAGCGGCCCGAGACCGCTCACGTCTTCGCCCAGGTGGGATCGAACATCGGCAGCGGCTGGGGCGGCCAGAGCGGGACCGACATCCGCGACGCCACCGTCACCGTCGTGCTCAATCCCAAGCGCGACCTGACCGTCACCCAGATCAAGCAGGCGGTGCGCGGCGGCTTGCACGACATTCCCGACGCCCGGGTCAACCTGCTGGGCGACTGGGGCACCTCCGACGTCCAGACCATCCTGACCGCCGAGGACGGCCCGCTGCTGGAACGGACCGCCTTGCAGGTGGAGCGCGAGATGCACCGGCTGAGCAGCGTGGCCGATCCCCGCCCGTCCTCGCCGCCGAGCGGGCCCGAGATCATCATCCGGCCCAAGCCCGACGAAGCCGCCCGCCTGGGCGTCAGCGCCGCCGACATCGCCGCCATCGCCCGCGTCGCCACAGTCGGCGACATCGACGCCAATGTCGCCAAGATGACCCAGGGCGAGCGGCGGATCCCGATCCGCGTGCGCCTGCCGGCCGAGACCCGCGCCGACCTCGACGCCCTGGGGGCCCTGCGCATCCCCACGGCCGGCGGCGGCACGACCCGGCTGGACAGCGTCGCCGACCTGTCGTTCCAGGCCGGCCCGGCCAAGATCGACCGCTTCGCCCGCAAGCGGCAGCTGACCATCGAGGCCGACCTCAATAACGGCGCCCTGCTGGGCGCGGCGATGAAGGACGTCGGCAACCTGCCGACCATGAAGAGGCTGCCGCCGGGCGTCGCCCCGGCCACGGCCGGCGACCAGGAGGCCTTCGTCGAGCTGTTCACCGGCTTCGCGGTCGCCCTGCTGTCGGCGGTGGGCCTGGTGTTCGGGGTGCTGGTGCTGCTGTTCCGCAGCTTCTTCAAGCCGGTCACCATCCTGTCGGCCCTGCCGCTGGCGATCGGCGGGGCGTTCTTCGCCCTGCTGGTCACCGGCCAGTCGCTGTCGATGCCGTCGCTGATCGGCTTCCTGATGCTGATGGGCCTGGCGGCCAAGAACTCGATCCTGCTGGTCGAATACGCCATCGAGCAGGAGCGGGCCGGCATGACCCAGCGCGAGGCGATCCTCGACGCCTGCCACGAGCGGGCGCGGCCGATCATCATGACCACCCTGGCGATGATGGCCGGCATGGCCCCGACGGCGCTCGGCCTCGGCACCGGCTCGGAGTTCCGCCAGCCGATGGCGGTGGCGGTGATCGGCGGCCTGATCACCTCGACCGTGCTGTCGCTGGTGCTGGTGCCGGTGGTCTACGAGATCGTCGACGACCTCGAACGCTGGCTGACCCCGAAGCTGTCGCGCTGGACCACCCCGCGCGACGCGCCCGGAACGACGGCGGCCGCGCCGGCGGATCGATTGTAGCTTAGTGTTGCACGCCACTGTCGAGCAGGGCGCTGACCGGCGGTCCGCCCTGGGCCTTGCCGCTGATCGGGTCGCACCAGGAGAAGCGGCCGTTCGGCGCGCTGGTGCGGCGAGCCGCCAGGCCCTGGCTGTAGAGCTCCTGCCCCAGGTCGACGCCGTCTAGGCTGACCGTCGCCAGCTCGCGGTGATACTCGTCGAAGCCGCTGGCCGGCCCGACGCTGATCGTGCGGGCGTCCTTGACCCGGTCGCGCACCTTGTCGACCGCCAGCAGGGCCGCCGTCGCCTCGGCCCAGCAGCGGGCGTCGGGCACGCCCTGCGGCGCATAGGCGTTGGCCAGGCGCACGTGGCGGCCGTCGACGACCATGGCGTCGGCGCTGAGCACTCGCACGCGGTCCCCGAGGCCCGGCGGCACGTTGACCGAGGCCGGCGGGTCGGGCGTCCTCTGACAGCCGGCCAACAGCGCCGCGCTCAGGGACAGGATGGTCAGGACGGTCTTGGTCACGGCGCCTCCAGGTCCCCGTTAGGTAATCACCGCCGCGGCCCCTGGCTAGAGCCTGTCGGGATCAGATGAAATCATCTGATCCCGATGAACAGGCTCTAGATTCAAACATTTAGAGCGCGTTTGGCGGGCGAAACCGCTCACACTTTCGCCCAACGCGCTCTAGGCCGGCGTCACCGCGCCGAACAGCGTGTCGGCGAACAGGTCCAGGGTCTTTTGCGACATCGAGGTGTTGTTCAGGACCACCACGGTCTGGCGGGTGTCGAAGCGGTGGCCGAGCACCGAGCGGTAGCCGGCCGTGTTGCCGGTCTCCCAGCCGGCGGGATGGGGCTTGCCGTCGACCACCAGCGTGCGGATCCGGCCGCCCAGGGCGTAGTGATCGCTGGCGACCTCGATCGTCCTTAGCGCGGTCTGCGAGGCGGCCGACAGGAAGCCGGTGTCGAAGATGGCGTGAGCGGCCTTCATCAGATCCGAGGCGGCGCCGAAATAGCCGCCGGCGGCGGCCATGTAGGGCTGGCGGTCATTGGGGCGGCGCACGGGCGGCGTATCGGCGGTGTAGCCGACCGCGGTGTTCGGCCCGGCGGCGACGGCGTCGTCGGCCCGGAGGGCGTCCAGGCCCAGCGGCCCGAGGGTGATCTCGCGCACGGCCGCCTGGAACGGTAGGCCGGTGACCCGCTCGACGACGGCCAGCACGATGACCCAGTTGGTCATGGCGTAGTCGAACCGGCCGCCCGGCTCGAAGACGAGGTCGCCCTGGCAGAAGCGCTTGAGCGCCTCCGCCGTGCTCAGCCGCGCCTTGACGAGGGTCGGGTCGGCCTTGGCCGCCGGGGTGAAGCCGTTGGGCACGCCGCTGCTGTTGGACAGCAGCCGCCGCAGGGTGATCCTGGCGCCGGTGTCGGCCCGGTAGTCCGGCAGATAGGCGCTGATCGGCGCGTCCAGCGACAGCTTGCCGGCCTCGACCAGCTTCAGCACCGTCACGGCGGTCAGCCATTTGGAGATCGAGGCGATGGCGTAGACGGTGTCGACGGCCGCCGGCCGCCCCGCCTCGATGTCGGCCAGGCCGAAGGCGCGGGCGTAGGTCGGCCGGCCGGCCCGGCCCAGCATGACCACGCCGTTGAAGGCCTGGGCCTTGGCGAAGGCGTCGACGACGGGATGGTCGGGCCCCAGCGGCCGGGCGGCCCGCGCCGCGGCGGGCGCGAAGGTCAGTCCGGCGCCGGCCAGGAGCAGGCAGCGTCGATCGAGCATGGGACCCCCGTCCGCCGGCCTCACGGGCGAGGCCCCGCCACGCTAGGCGACGCGGCGGCGGCGGTCAGCTTAAGGTGTTGTAATGGAGCCATTCGCCCGGTCTTCAGGATGCGGCCACGGCCTGGCCGCCTCACGCGATCTCTCGCTGAGCTATAGGAAAGGGACGCGGAGCGCCGGACGACGTCCGGAGTGTTTGAGTAGTAACCGTTTCGACGAAGCCACCGCTCCGCGCGCTCGTTTTCCGTCCGCGTCCGGTAGGCGGCCCTGTTAAGGCCTAGCCGGACTCCGGAACCCCGCCGTTTCCGACGGGCCCCGGCGACGAGGGCGCGGATCTTCGACACACGCGCTTTATCCCCGTCGACGCCGACGGCGGGCGGGGCCTGCAACGCCAGGCTCCCCGGACACGCTGAAGTAACCCCCTCCAGCCCAGTCCCGCTCGATCGCCCCCCGCCGCCGCATCGGTCGCTGGCCATGCGCCCTTTCCCTGCGACGAGGTGGGATCAGGATAGGGCTGGCGTGAAACGGTGGGGATAAACGATTTTGGCGCGTTGATTTTGCTGGGGAAACACGCCGGAAGAGGCGAGGATAAACGTTTCTCCCTTCCCCCTTGAGGGGGGAAGGTGGCCCCGAAGGGGTCGGATGGGGGTGAACGCGAAGCGTTCTTCTCGCCGCCGGCTCAGCAGTCACCCCATCCCCGGCCCTTCCCCATCCAGGGGGAAGGGAGTCGTTCCGTGCGCCGCCCCCTCTCCGCAAGGCGAGCGCCGCTCATCGGCCGGGGATGAAATAGGCCTGGCGCTCGCCCTCGGCGCGGGAGGCGGTCGCATGGATCTGCAGCAGGTCCTTGCGGGCCAGCAGGCCCACCAGCCGGCCGCTGGCCGGGTCGGTGACGGGGATGCGGCCCAGGCCGGTGGCCAGCATCAGCTCCACCACCCGGGCGACCACGTCGTCGGGATGGGCGGTCGGCAGGGCCGCGTCGGACACCCGTTCGGCGAGGGTCTGTTCCTCCAGCCCGCCCTCGACCCGCCAGGCCAGGGCGTCGGCCCGCGAGACCAGTCCCACCAGCCGGCCGGAAGCCTCGACGATCGGATAGACCTGGTGCTGGCCGCGCTGCAGGACCGCGACGGCGTCGGGGATCGGCAGGTCGGCCGGCAAGGCATCCACCCCGCGCACCATCACCTCCGACACCCGGACCAGCTCATAGGGATCGACGCCGTATTCGCGGGTGACATGCCGTCCGCGGCGGGCGATTTTCTCGGTCAGGATCGAGCGCTTGAGCAGCAGCACCGTGGTGGCGTAGGCGGCGGCCGAGGCCGCCAGCAGCGGCCCGAGCATCCGCCAGTCGCCGGTCAGTTCGACCGCGAAGATCACCGCCGTCAGGGGCGAGCGCATCGTCCCGCCCAGCATCGCCGCCATGCCCAGCAAGGCCCAGAAGCCGGCGTCGCCGGGCAGCACCTGGCCGGCCAGCCAGCCCATCGCCCCGCCCAGGATCAGCAGCGGCGCCAGGACCCCGCCCGAGGTGCCCGACGACAGGGCCACCAGCCAGATCAGCGCCTTGACCGCCAGCAGGACGATCACCGCCTCGACGACCAGATGGCCGGTCAGCAGGTCGCCGATCACGTCATAGCCGACGCCCAGCGCCCGCGGCTCGACCAGCCCGCCCAGGCCCACGCCCAGGCCGCCCAGGGCCGGCCACCACATCCAGTGGATCGGCAGGCGCTCGAAGGCGTCCTCCAGGCCGTAGAGCAGCTTGGTCAGCAGGCCCGACTGCAGGCCGGCGACCACGCCCAGGCCCGCGCACAGGGCCAGGCCCCACCAGGGCAGCGGCAGGTCGGCGGCGAACGGGAACAGCGGGCCGCGCCCGAACAGCAGCGGCCGCCAGCTGGCGGCGGTGACCGCCGCCACGGCCACCGGAATGAAGCTGCGCGGCCGCCATTCGAACAGCAGCAGCTCGACGGACAGCAGCACGGCGGCCACCGGCGTGCCGAAGATGGCGGTCATGCCCGCCGCCGCCCCCGCCACCAGCAGGGTCTTGCGCTCGGCGGCGCTGAGATGGAAGAACTGGGCGAACAGCGAGCCGATCGCGCCGCCGGTCATGATGATCGGTCCCTCCGCCCCGAACGGCCCGCCCGTGCCGATCGAGATCGCCGACGAGATTGGCTTGAGCACCGCGACCTTGGGCGACATCCGGCTGCCGCCGATCAGGATCGCCTCGATCGCCTCGGGAATGCCGTGGCCGCGGATCTTCTCCGACCCGAACCGGGCCATCAGCCCGATGGCCAGGCCGCCCAGCACCGGCGCGGCGACCATCCAGGGCGACGGCGCCAGATGCTCGAGCGAGCGGGACACCAGGTCGAACCGCCCGAACCAGACGAGGTTGGTGGTCAGGGTGATCAGCCGGAGCAGCAGCCAGGCCGCCCCCGTCCCGCCGCCGCCGACCACCAGGGCCATGGCCGCCAGCATCAGCAGGCGGCGGTCGGCGGTGAAGTCGCCCAGCACGCGGCGGGGCGGAACGCCCGTTCCGGCGCTGGACTCGGCGTTGGCGATGGTCATGCTTCCCTCTCGATGCGCTTCGGCGAGAGCGGCAATATGTCGTATTACGATATTTTCCAAGAGGGAATGCGCTTGGACGAGACGACCGGCGATGAAAACGCCCTGACGCACGCCCAGTACGTGGCGCTGGCGGCGTTCCGCTACGAGCTGCGCCGGTTCATGGCGTTCAGCGAGACCGCCGCCCATGCGGCCGGCCTGCCGGCCCAGCAGCACCAGGCGCTGCTGGCGATCGCCGGTTTCGACGGGGCCGACGCGCCGACGGTGGGAACCCTGTCCGACCGCCTGATGATCGCGCCGCACACCGCCACCGAGCTGACCGCGCGGATGGTCGAGGCCGGGCTGATCACCAAGGTCCCGTCGGCGCAGGACCGCCGCAAGGTGCGCCTGGCCCTGACGGCCAAGGCCGAGACGCTGCTGGCGCGGCTGAGCGCGGTGCATCTCGATGAACTGAAGGCGCTGGAGCCCGCCCTGACCGCGGCCCTCGCCCGCCTGGGCCGCGACCCGGCCTGAGCGCAGGGGGAAGGGAGCAATCTCGCAAAGCAAAAGGCCCCGGGTCTCCCCGGGGCCTTCGCTAAGTCAGCTGTAGTCAGAACGCCGAGACTACTCGACGATCTTGGCCACCACGCCGGCGCCGACGGTGCGGCCGCCTTCGCGGATGGCGAAGCGCAGCTTTTCTTCCATGGCGATCGGGGTGATCAGCTCGACGTCCAGCTCGGCGTTGTCGCCCGGCATGATCATTTCCACGCCTTCGCGCAGCTTGATGATCCCGGTCACGTCGGTGGTGCGGAAGTAGAACTGCGGGCGGTAGTTGGTGAAGAACGGCGTGTGGCGGCCGCCTTCTTCCTTGGTCAGGATGTAGGCCTCGGCCACGAACTTGGTGTGCGGGGTGATCGAACCCGGCTTGCACAGCACCTGGCCGCGCTCGACGTCTTCGCGCTTGGTGCCGCGCAGCAGCACGCCGACGTTGTCGCCG
>NZ_JBIXJO010000014.1:0-131924 GCF_052871235.1 Caulobacter sp. LARHSG274
GCTCCGCCTCTTCCAACTCCACCGCCGGCAACTCCCGACCCACCATCCCGCAGCCTCCCTAAAACCAAGAGAGTCTGTCACGACTGAGTCGATACCGAGTCCGCGAACTTCTGAGTCAGGACACTAGGCGCTCGCCAGCGCCTTGGCCGCCCGGGCCGCGCCCAGCAGCCGCCAGGCCCGTAGCGCCATTTCCAGGCGCGAGATCGAGAACAGCCCGACGCTGAACACCACGAAGCCGTCGGTGATCAGGGCCGGGCTGATGCGCCAGCTGGCCGACTCCGCCGCCAAAGTCCCCCTCAGGCCGAAGCGGACCACGAACAATGCCAGCAGGAACAGCAGGGCGGCCGGGGAGGGCTTGGTGTTGAGCAGGTGGGTGTCAGGGTCGACGCTGATCGGGATCAGCCGGCCGCGCCACCATCCCAGGCCCGCGCCGGCGGCGAAGATCGCCGCCAGCCACAGCCAGTCGGATCCGTGCGGCGGATATTGCAGGAACAGGGCCGCGGCGGCGACCAGCATAACCACCGGCAGGATCCACATCAGCTCCAGCCGCAGCCGCCGCTCGCGGGTCAGGCTGCGCATCCGCAGGAACAGCACCACGGCGACGATCGCGCCGGTCACGGCGTAGCTGATCAGCTTCTGGTTTCCATGATCCATGGCCAAGTCCCGACTCGATGCGCCGCCACCCGCGATCGCCCCTGGCCCCGATCTTGGCCGTCTGCGCCGGGGATGTTCAAGTATCTTGTCTGTAATCTCGCCTTGTCCAACATCCCGCCCAGGCCAAGATCTTCCCTTCTCCCGCAAGGGGAGAAGGAAATCGCGCTCTATCCCCGCGCTTTGCGGAGATCGGTGGCAGTCGAACTCAACGAAATCAAAGCCCTGCGATTTTCTCACTTTTTTCCGTCCTCACCCTCCCAGGGCGCCGCGATAATGCTCCCACCCAAGAGCACGGGGAGGGCGCACGTACGGCGACCGATGCGGCTTTTGGGGGTGGTCGAGCGGGAAGCGCTCTTCGGTGGTCTTCAGTGACGCCTCGCGGCGGTCCTGGGCAGGTTCCCTGAAACATCGGGACGAAGCCTTGGCGGCGAGGGACCGGCGAACGCAGCAGGCGCGGGCTGAAATCGCCCGCGCGGTCCGGAAGGTCAGCCAGCCTTCCGCCCGTCGGGGGCCTCCATCGGAGCGGGTTAAAAATCCGCGACCCGATGGCTTCCGGATAACGGTTCCACGCGAAGCGCCTGCACTTCGTCGAAACGGTAACAACATCAAAGCTACTCCGGGCGAGGCCCGGGCGCTTCGCACCCTCCCCATCGACTCAGCGGTCGTCCGCGTGAGGCGGGAAAGCCGTGTCCTCGCCGACCCAGCCTAGCCCCGCACCAGCTCGCGCATGGCCTTGTCGAGGCCGTCGATGGTCAGGGGGAACATCCGGTCGTTCATCAGCTGCTTCATCACCCCGATCGAGGGGGTATAATCCCAGTGGCGCTCGGGAGTGGGATTGAGCCAGACGGCGCTCTGGTAGATGTCGGTGACCCGGCTCACCCAGGCGGCCCCGGCCTCCTCGTTCCAATGCTCGACGCTGCCGCCTGGATAGGTGATCTCGTAGGGGCTCATGGTCGCGTCGCCGACGAAGATGACCTTGTAGTCGTGGGGGAACTTGTGCAGCACCTCCCAGGTCGGAGTCTTCTCGGTCAGCCGCCGGCGGTTGTCCTTCCAGACGCTCTCGTACAGGCAGTTGTGGAAGTAGAAGAACTCCAGGTGCTTGAACTCGGTCTTGGCGGCGCTGAACAGCTCCTCGCAGAGCTTGATGTGACCGTCCATCGAGCCGCCGATGTCGAAGAACAATAGCACCTTGATGGTATTGCGCCGCTCGGGGCGCATCTGGATGTCGAGATAGCCCTTCTCGGCCGTGCCGCGGATGGTGCCGGTGAGGTCCAGCTCGTCCTGCGCCCCCTGGCGGGCGAACTTGCGCAGCCGGCGCAGGGCGACCTTGATGTTGCGGGTGCCCAGCTCGACCGAGTCGTCGAGGTTCTTGTACTCGCGCTTGTCCCAAACCTTGACCGCCCGGCCGTGGCGGCCCTTGTCCTGGCCGATGCGCACGCCCTCGGGATTGTAGCCGTTATTGCCGAACGGCGAGGTGCCGCCCGAGCCGATCCACTTGTTGCCGCCCTGGTGGCGCTCCTTCTGCTCGCGCAGCCGCTCCTGCAGGGTCTCCATCAGCTTCTCGAAGCCGCCCAGCGCCTCGATCTGGGCCTTTTCCTCGTCGGTCAGGAACTTCTCGGTCAGGGCCTTCAGCCACTCTTCCGGGATGTCGGCGGTCAGGCCTTCCTCGACGGTCTCCAGCCCCTTGAACACATGGCCGAACACCCGGTCGAACTTGTCGAGGTTCTTCTCGTCCTTGACGAGGCTGGCCCGCGACAGGAAGTAGAACTCCTCGATCCGCCGGTCGATGACGCCCTTGTCCAGCGCCTCCATCAGCAGCAGGTACTCGCGCAGGGTGACGGGCACCTTAGCGGCGCGCAGCTCAGAGAAGAAGCGGAGGAACATGGGCGAGGGGGCTTTCGAACGGACGTTCGAAGGATGGCCGGTTCGGGCCCCGGGCGCAAGCCGAGGCCCATGCGGTCATCCTCGCCGCAGGATGAACTCCAGGTCCCGCGTCTCGCCGACGGCGAAGCGATATTCGCCAACCTTGACGAAGCCGATGCGCTCATAAAGCTTCTGGGCCCCGAAATTCTCTGACCACACCCCGATCCACAGCGGTCGCGGGCCGTCGCGTTCCAGCCAGTCCAGGGCGGTGTTGAGCAGCATCGAGCCGCGGCCGCCGCCCTGGTGGGACTTCAGCACATAGACCCGGTGCAGCTCGCCATGCTCGGGCCGGGCGTCGGGGTGGGGCAGGCCGCAGGGGCCGGCCAGGGCGTAGCCGATCGCCTCGCCGTCCTCGTCCTCCAGCAGCCAGGTGGCCTTGGCCGGATCGGCCAGGTCGCGCCGGGTCCGCTCCAGCCCGTAGGCGTAGGCCAGGAAGGTCTCCAGGTCCTGGGCCGGATAGAGGTGGCCGAAGGTCTCGGTGAAGGTGCGCGCCCCCAGGCTGGAGACGACGCCGGCGTCTTCGGCGGTCGCGCGCCGAAGAACCGAGGGGCGGATGGTCGCGGCGGTGTTCAACGGCTAAAGTCCTCGCATGGATGTCGCGCTCTACACCCACGTCGATATGCTCGACCACCGGCCCGGTGACAACCACGCCGAGCGGCCCGAACGGCTGAGGGCGGTGATCGACGCGCTGGAGGATGACGGGGGCCTGGACCTGGAGCCGCTCGACGCCCCGCTGGTCGAGTTCGCCGACCTGGCCCTGGTGCATCCGCAGGACTTCATCGACTCGGTGCTGGACGCGGCTCCGCACAGCGGGACCCGGGCTCTGGATCCGGACACCGTGCTGTCGGCCGGCAGCCTGACGGCGGCCCGGCGGGCGGCCGGGGCGGTGGTCGCGGCGGCGCGGGCGGTGGCGGCGGGCCAGCGGACGCGGGCCTTCTGCGCCGTGCGGCCGCCGGGCCACCATGCCGAGCCGGCCACGGCTATGGGCTTTTGCCTGTTCTCCAACATCGCCGTGGCCGCCCGCGCCGCCCAGGCCGCGGGCCTCAAGCGGGTGGCGATCGTCGATTTCGACGTCCACCACGGCAACGGCACCCAGGCCACGTTCGAGCACGATCCGAGCGTGTTCTTCGCCTCGATCCACCAGTCGCCGCTGTATCCGGGCACCGGCGATCCGTCCGAGTCGGGGGTGGGCAATGTCGCCAACGCCATTGTGCCGCCGAACGCCTCCCGCGAGACCTGGCGGCGCGGCTTCGAGGGGCTGATGGCGCGGGTCGACGGCTTCGCCCCGGAGCTGATCCTGGTCTCGGCCGGCTTCGACGCCCATGTCCGCGACCCGCTGGCCGCCCAGAGCCTGGAGGCCGAGGATTTCGCCTGGGCGACCCGGGCGATCGTCTCGGTGGCGAACCGGCGTTGCGGCGGGCGTATTGTTTCCTCGCTCGAGGGCGGTTACGACCTAGAGGCGCTCGGCCGTTCGGCGGCCGCGCATGTCAAAGCGTTGCAGGAGGGGTGAGAGGTTCGAGGATTCGCGCAGGGCGCGGCGTCGAACCTCCGAAATCTATGGCCGACGAATCCGCCGCCGACCACCTTTCCCCCGAAGCCGCCGCGCCTGCGTCCCGGCCCGGCGCCATCACCCTGGCCCGCCATGGCGAGCCGGCCCTGTCGCGCAAGGTTCGCTTCAACGCCGAGACCTACGGCGCCTGGTGGGCCCGCTACGAGGAGGGCGGCCTGCTGCCCGGCCAGACGCCGCCGCCGTCGCTGGTCGAGACCGCCCGGCGGGCCGGGACGATCATCGCCTCCACCCGCCGCCGCTCGATCGAGACCGCCCACGCCGTCACCGGCGGCAAGGCCTTCGCCACCGACCCGCTGTTCATCGAGGCCCCGCTGCCGCCGCCGCCCTGGCCGCGCTGGATTCGGATGTCGCCCAAGAACTGGGGCTTCTTCGCCCGCTTCTGGTGGTGGTTCTTCAACCACCATGACGGCCAAGAAAGCCGCGCCCAGGCCGAGGCCCGCGCCGACCAGGCCGCCGAGCTACTGATCGGCCTGTCGCAGAACGGCCAGGAGGTGCTGGTCCTGGCCCACGGCTTCTTCAACACCATGATCGGCCTGGCCCTGCAGAAACGCGGCCTGAAGAAGACCGTCGACCAGGGCTTCCGCTACTGGTGCGTGAAGCGCTTCGAACGGCCCTGAGGCGCCTTCGCGGGCGACTCGCCGGCGCCCATCCGGCC
Source organism: Caulobacter sp. LARHSG274 (assembly GCF_052871235.1). Lineage (NCBI taxonomy): Bacteria > Pseudomonadati > Pseudomonadota > Alphaproteobacteria > Caulobacterales > Caulobacteraceae > Caulobacter > Caulobacter sp. LARHSG274. The sequence continues at coordinate 4,803 of NZ_JBIXJO010000014.1, forward strand.
GCTGTTCACCAAAAGCGCCGCCAACGGCGTTGCCCGCACGGCGGCCCGCCACTAGGGTGCGCCCGTTCGCTCCGGAGAAAAAATGATCAGTCCACAAGATCTTGAAGGCATGAGCTTTGAGCAGGCCCTGGCGCGTCTGGAGCAGATCGTCGGCGAGCTGGAGTCCGGCAAGGCCGAACTCGAGCGCTCGATCGAGATCTATGAGGACGGCGCGGCCCTCAAGGCCCACTGCGAGAAGAAGCTCGAAGCCGCTCGCCTGAAGGTCGAGAAGATCGTGCTGGGCCAAGGCGGCGCGATCGGCGCCGAGCCGGCCGAGTTCAGCTGATGGGCCAGGCCTCCTCCCAGATCGGCTATGAGGACTTCGAGCGGGTCGATATCCGTATCGGTACGATCCTGAAGGCCGAGCCGTTTCCGGAGGCGCGCAAGCCGGCCTACAGGCTGACCATCGATTTCGGGCCGCAGATCGGCGTCAAGACATCGTCGGCCCAGGTCACCAAGCACTATGTTCCGGGGGAACTGGTCGGCCGGCGGGTGGCGGCGGTGGTCAATTTTCCGCCACGCCAGATCGGTCCGATGAAGTCGGAGGTGCTGTGCCTGGGCTTTCCGGACGCCGAGGGGGGCGTGGTGCTGGTCGATGTGGACCGCGATGTTCCCAATGGGGGGAAACTGTTTTGATCGACCTCGAAAAGCGCATCGTCCAGGCGGCCGACATCGTCACCGTGGCGCTGGACGAGCTGTTGCCGCGGGCCGACGGTCCCGAGAGCCGGCTGACCGAGGCCATGCGCTATGCCGCCCTGGGGCCCGGCAAGCGGCTGCGGCCGTTCTTCGCCCTGGAGACCGGCAAGATGTTCGACCTGCCCGAGCGGCCGGTCCTGCGCGCCGCCTGCGCCCTGGAATGCATCCACGCCTACAGCCTGGTCCATGACGACCTGCCGGCCATGGACGACGACGACATGCGCCGCGGCCGGCCCACGGTGCACGTGCAGTACGACGAGGCCACCGCGATCCTGGCCGGAGACGCCCTGCAGACCGCCGCCTTCGAGATCATGGCCCACCCCGACACCCATGACGACGGCCATGTCCGCGCCGAGCTGGTGCGCAAGCTGGCCATCGCTTCAGGGGCCAAGGGCATGGCCGGCGGCCAGATGATCGACCTGCTGGGCGTTCGCGACGACCTGGGGGCGGTGGCCCGCATGCAGCGCTTGAAAACGGGAGCGCTGATCGCCTTCGCCTTCGAGATCCCGCTGATCATCGCCCGCGCCAAGCCGGAAGAGCGCGCCGCCCTGATGGGCTTCGCCCAGGACCTGGGCCTGGCATACCAGATCGTCGACGACATTCTCGACGCCGAGGGCGACGAAGCCCTGCTGGGCAAGGCCGCCGGCGGCAAGGACGCCGCCAAGGGCAAGACCAATTACGTCACCCTGCTGGGCCTGGAGGCCGCCAAGGAGCGGGTCAACCTGTTGGCCGTGCAAACCCGCTCGCACCTGGATATATTCGGCGAACGGGCCGACCATCTTCGCCGTAGCGTCGATTTCGTGCTGGACCGGCGCAGCTGACCGCGCTTTCTTCGGACATGCCTTCCTTGACCCCACTTCTCGACACCGTCTCCTCGCCCGCCGACACCCGCGGCTTCTCCGTGGCCGAGCTCAAGCAGCTGGCGGGCGAAGTGCGGGCCGAGACCATCGACGCCGTCTCGGTGACCGGCGGCCACCTGGGGGCGGGGCTGGGCGTGGTCGAGCTGACCGTGGCCCTGCACCACGTGTTCGAGACGCCCAAAGACATCCTGATCTGGGACGTCGGCCACCAGGCCTATCCGCACAAAATCCTGACCGGTCGCCGCGACCGCATCCGCACCCTGCGCCAGGGCGGAGGGCTTTCGGGCTTCACCAAGCGGGCCGAAAGCGAATACGACCCGTTCGGCGCCGCCCACGCGGCCACCTCGATCTCGGCGGCGCTGGGCTTCTGCGCGGCCCGCGACGCCCGGGTCGCCGCCGGCGGCGCACACAACAACGTCGTGGCGGTGATCGGCGACGGCTCGATGAGCGCCGGCATGGCCTATGAGGCGATGAACGCCGCGGTCGACACCACCAAGCGGCTGATCGTCATCCTCAACGACAACGACATGTCGATCGCCCCGCCGGTCGGCGGCATGAGCGCCTATCTGGCCAACCTGGTCTCGGGCGGGACCTATCGCAAGGTCCGCAAGCTGGGCAAGACGGTGGTCGAGAAACTGCCGTCGCCGATCCGCGACGTGGCCCGCAAGGCCGAGGAATACGCCCGCGGCATGGTCACCGGCGGCACCTTCTTCGAGGAGCTGGGCTTTCATTATGTCGGCCCGATCGACGGCCACGACATGGACGCTCTGGTCTCGGTGCTGAAGAACGCCCGCGATTTCGACGAGAAGCCGGTGCTGGTCCATGTCGTCACCCAGAAGGGCAAGGGTTACGCCCCGGCCGAGGGCGCCGACGACAAGCTGCACGCCGTGGCCCGGTTCGACGTGGTCACCGGCCAGCAGCACAAGCCGGCCGCCGGTCCGCCCAGCTACACCAAGGTCTTCGCCCAGGAACTGATCAAGCACGCGACGATCGACGACAAGATCGTGGCCATCACCGCCGCCATGCCGTCGGGCACCGGGCTGGACCTGTTCGGCAAGGCCTTCCCGGACCGCACCTTCGACGTCGGCATCGCCGAGCAGCACGCCGTGACCTTCGCCGCCGGCCTGGCCGCCGACGGCATGAAGCCGTTCGCGGCGATCTATTCGACCTTCCTGCAGCGGGGCTACGACCAGGTGGTCCACGACGTGGCCATCCAGCGCCTGCCGGTGCGCTTCGCCATGGACCGGGCCGGCCTGGTCGGCGCCGACGGCCCCACCCACGCCGGCTCGTTCGACCTCGGCTTCATGGGGGCGCTGCCCGGCATGGTGCTGATGGCCGCCGCCGACGAGCTGGAGCTGGCCCACATGGTGGCCACCGCCGTCGAGATCGACGACCGCCCCAGCGCCTTCCGCTATCCGCGCGGCGAGGGCCTGGGCCTGGCGCTGCCGGACCTGGCCGCGCCGCTGGAGATCGGCAAGGGCCGCATCGTCCGCGAGGGGACCAGCGTCGCCATCGTTTCGCTGGGCACCCGCCTGGCCGAATGCCTGAAGGCCGCCGACCTGCTGGCCGCCCGCGGCCTGCCGGCCACGGTCGCGGACGCCCGCTTCGCCAAGCCGCTGGACATCGACCTGCTGCTGCGGCTGGCCCGCGAGCACGAGGCGATCATCACCGTGGAGGAGGGGGCGACCGGCGGCTTCGGCGCCTTCGTGCTGCAGGCCCTGGCCGAGCACGGCGCGCTGGACCGCGGCCTGAAGATCCGCACCCTGGTGCTGCCCGACGTCTTCCAGGACCAGGACAAGCCCGAGCTGATGTACGCCCAGGCCGGCCTCGACGCCGAAGGCATCCTGCGCGGGGCGCTGTCGGCGCTCGGCGTCGACAACGTCAGTGCGGCGGGGCGGCGGGCGTGACGATCCGCCGGGTCGTCTTAATCGGCCTGACGATCGCCCGGTAGTAGGGCGGCCAGATCTTGAAATAGGGCACCGAGTTGGCGACGTCGCCGGCGAATGGAACGCTTACTGTTTTCGCCTCAAACCTGGCTAGCGCACGTCCCGTCCAGATGTAGCGGTCAAAGGATCCCTGCGAGTACGACAGGGACACGCTCTCATCCTCTTCGTCCAGAACACCGGTGCGAGGATCGAATTCGGGACTCAGGAGTATCGGGATCGAGAGATTTTCGGCCTCTTCCTTGGTGCGGGCCTTCATGATCGAGCGCGGGGACGCTGGCCTATCGTCGCCTTCGAATGGGGCCAGTCGCACGTTGCGGCCGTCGCTGGCGCTCAGCACCGGCACGTAGGGCTGATGGAGGCCTTTAACGTCTCCCATTGAACACCAGATCGTCCAGAGAATTGTTTTGTCATCAAGCCGCTGGGGGCCGGTCACCGCCGCGGCGGGGGAACCACCCATTCCGTCGCAGACTTCGAGTTCGCTCAGTTGCTTCGACAGCGCCACCAGCACGCCTGGCGGCTTCAGGCGAGGCGCGGGCGCGCGCGAAGGCGGAGCTTGTATCACCAGCGGCAGGGTTGGCGGTGCGGGGATGGCGCTTGCGGGACGGGGTCCCTTCGATACTGTTGCCGTCACGCCGCCGGATCTGCCCTGAACCTCGTCGAGGCGCATCAGGGCGGCCTTCATGCCGACCAGGGACAGTGCGATCGCCGGCTTGCCGGAGGTAGCCAGAGCGACTTCGTCCGTTTTGCCGAGCAGCGTGGCGAGAGACGTGGGAGGCAGGCGAATCCGCAGCGCGCGGGCGGCCGGGATGACCTGGACCGAAGTGGCCGAAATGATGAGTTTGCCAGATGCGTCGATCAGCGTCCAACGGCTGCCGAGGTGGAAATCCTCCCAATCCGACAGCAGGATTTCCACCTTGACCCGGGCCTGGGCTTGAGGATCTCTGACGATCGTCAGGATTGCGCCCTCGTAAAGCTCCGGCTCATGGCTACGCACCGTTTGCGTTGGTAGGCCGACCGCCGTGCATCGGCGGCCGTTGTCGCAGACCAGAGTCCAATCGTCGAATTGCTCGCTGTCGACACTAGGCGCTACGCTGTGCGCCAGGACGGCGGACGGCGAGAACAAGGCGAGGGCGATCAGCCCAAGAGCGCGACGCCGGGGAAGTCGAGAGATCATGGGCGGTGCACGCGCTGAGCGGGGTGTTTAATGCCGATCTAGAGCTGCGCTGTGAGGTGTCGTCAATTGAAAGTTGGCAGGGGTGTCAGGCTGCCGAAAGAGTAGAAGCGTGTCCCCGTTTCCCCGGCGCTCTGGACCGCAGCCTGAAGATCCGCACCCTGGTGCTGCCCGACGTCTCCAGGACCAGGACAAGCCCGAACTGATGTGCGCCCAGGCCGGCCTGGACGCCGAGGCATCCTGCGCGGGGCGCTATCGGCGCTCGGCGTCGACAATGTCAGCGCGGCGGGGCGGCGGGCTTAGCCGATCAGCCCGCCGGCGCCTTGGCGGCCTCGGCGGCGCGGAGCAGGCGCAGGACGTTGCCGCTCCAGATCTTGGCCAGGTCGTCGCGCGAATAGCCCTCCGCCAGCAGGCGCTCGGTGATCTTCCAGTAGTCGGCGGCGTCTTTCAGGCCGGTGACCCCGCCGCCGCCGTCGAAGTCGATGCCGATGCCGACATGGTCGACCCCCGCCACCTTCAGGGCGTGGTTGAGGTGGTTCATGAAGTCCTCGAACGTGGCCTTGGGGACCGGATACTGGGCCTCGATCGCCTTGTACTGGCCCATGAAGGCGGCGCGCTCGGTCTCGGTCATCTTGGCGCGGGCCCCGGCCTTGGCCATCAGGGCGCCCATCGCCGCCTCGCGGTCGGGGTTCTTGGGCGTCTCGATCAGATAGCTGGAGAAGGCGTCGATCTGGATCACCCCGCCGCTGTCGGCCAGGGCCTTGATCCGGGCGTCGTCGATGTTGCGCGGATGGTCGAACACCGCCTTGCAGCCCGAATGGGTCAGGATCACCGGCGTCTTCGACAGGGCGATCAGTTGGTCCAGCACCTCGTCCGACGAGTGCGAGCCGTCCAGCACCACGCCCAGGCGGTTGGCCTCGGCGACGTACTGCTTGCCCAGCGGGCTGAGGCCATGCCACTCGGGCTTGTCGGTCGAGCTGTCGGCCATGTCGTTGTTCTTGAAGTGGGCCAGACCCGAGATCCGCACCCCCAGGGCGTAGAAGGTCGAGAGCAGGGTGACGTCGCCGTCGATCGGATAGCTGTTCTCGATACTGACGAAGACCACGCGCTTGCCCTGGGCGGCGATGGCCTGGGCGTCGTCGGCCTTCAGCGCCAGGCCGAACTTGTCGCCGTGCTTGGCGACCATCTCGCGGATCTCGACGCCGCGGATCAGGGCCGCGTCGCGGGCGGCGCGGGTGGCCTCCGGCGTGCGCGGGCCCTGCGGCGTGTAGATGGCGAAGAAGCCGCCGTCGAGGCCGCCCTCGACCATCCGCGGATAGTCGATCTGAGAGCCGTCCTTTTCCGCGTCGTGGCGGTCGAGGATGTCCCAGCCAGGACGGCCAAAATTGGCCGGGGTGTCGAGGTGGGTGTCGAGGGTCAGCAGGCTCTCGTGCAGCTTGCGGGCCGAAGCGGCGGTTTCGGCTGCCAAAGCGGGCGCAGCGAGCGCCAGGGCGGACGCGGCGGCCAGCAGCAGGGCGCGGGCGATGGGACGGGTCATAAAAAACGCTTTCAGCGATGTCCGGCCGGCCTCGTGGGCCGGCCGGACCATGGGCCTAGAAGTCGGCGGACAGGGTGAACTGGATCGTCCGCGCCGGGCCCGGACGGAAGAAGGCCGGGGTGGCGACCATCGGGGCGCTGATCGTGCCCAGATAGTCCTTGTCGAAGATGTTATCGATGTTGACCCGGGTCTTGACCTGCTTGAACGGACCGGCCGCGAACCCGTCGCCCAGCTCGATATAGGCGTTGAAGATCGTATAGCCCTTGGTCTCCTCGGTGTTGGTGTAGTTGGAGAACCGCGAGCTGCTGTGGCGGGCCGAAATATTGACCAGGGCGCCGTCGGCCGGCTCCAGGGTCACGCCGCCCTGGAACAGCCATTCGGGGAAGTCGGGCAGGCGATTGCCGGCGATCTTGTTGCCGGCGAAGTTGTCCTCGAACTTGGACACGTTGTACGACAGGTTGCCGTTGAAATAGACCTTGCCGCCCAGCAGTTCGGGCTTCCACTGGCCGCTGAACTCGGCCCCGTGAGCCTTCACCCCGCCGACGTTCTGATAGAAGGTCTCGGTGGTGGTGCTGCCCGGCACCAGGGCCGAATAGGACTGCAGGCGGTTCTGGAAGGTGGTGTTGTAGACCACGAACGAGGCGTTGATCGTCGGGCGGTTGGTTCGATAGCCCAGCTCCATGTTCTTGGAGGTCTCGGCCTTGGGGGCCGGAACGATCGGGCTTGCGGCCGAGAACACGTCGTCGGCCCCGCGCGGCAGGGCCATGTTCTCCGAATAGGACGAGAACAGCTGGTCGTGGGGATTGACCGTGTAGACCAGGCCCACCTGGGGCAGGAAGCTGTCCTTCCAGTTGGCGTCGATCGACGGCGTGCGCAGGTTCAGATAGTCGGCCACCTGCCGCTTGCCATTGATGTTGTAGTCGATGTCCAGGGTCTTGAAACCCAGATCGACCTTCAGCTTGTCGTCGAGCAGTTTGACCGTGTCCTTGACGAAGAACTGCACGGTGTCGCGCCTGGACTGGTAATTGCGCTGCAGACGGACCGGTTCGTTGAGCAGGGGCGCGCCGTCGGGATTGCCGTCGACGACATTGTAGCGCGCCTGGGTGCGGTGATAGTCGTCCCGCTCCAGCCAGACGCCGGCCGACAGGGTGTTGAAGCCCATCTTCCAGTCGCCGCTGAAGGTGACGCCCTTGCGCTCGCCCTCGACGCCCGAGCGCCCGTATTGCAGGCCCTTGGGCGCGGTCAGGCCGGCGATGCCGACCGCAACCTCGGCCCGATAGGCGGCCAGGGATGTGGCATAGGACTCCGGCGACACGCCATAGCCGCCCTTTTTCTCGTAATAGGCCGTGCTGCTGATGCTGATCGCGTCGGTGATCGGCGTGTTCAGGGTCAGGCCGTACAGGTGGTCGAGGCGTTTGTTGACCGCGAACTTGTAGTACTGGTTGTAGTTGGCGTTGGAGTATTTCACGCCCGCCGTTGTCTCCGGAAGCGTCGGCACATAGCCCAAGTAGGCGAAGCTGCGGCCCGATCGTCCGAACAGGTCCGGCGTGGTGCCGTAGAACGGGTCGGGCGTGTTCTTGTACTGGGCGATGGTGATGTCGGGCGAGTCGTAGTCGAAATAGTGGTTGTGCACAGTCTGGAACATCAGGTTCCCGCCGTTGCTCATGTCGTAGCGAACCTTGGCCTCATAGTGCTTGCGGTCGATGGTGCCGGGCCCGCGCCACAGGTCGCCCTTGATCCACGAGCCGCTGGCATAGGCCGACAGGCCGCCGTGCTGGCCGGTCTCCAGCCGCAGGAAGGTGCGGCGCAGGGAGTCGCTGCCCAGGGTCTGGCTGAAGGCGCCGCCCATCGTCTTGTCCGGAACCTTGGTGAAATAGTCGACGATCGGGCCCAGCGAGGCATAGCTGGGCAGGGCGACGTCGCCGGCTCCGGCCGAGGCGGTCACGCGGTCGAGGTTCTCGTTGTCGACATAGCGATAGATCGGGCTGCCGCCGAACTGGTCGCTGCGGCCCATCGGAATGCCGTCGAGCAGGAAGCCGATCTGCTGGAAGTTGAAGGCCCGCACCGAGACCGAATTGCCGAACTCGTACATGCCCAGGGCGTCGTTGGCCTGGACGTTGAAGCCGGGCAGGGACTCCAGCATCTTCAGGCCCGTGATGCCGGCCGGGGCCGAAAGCAGGGCGGCGCGGGTGATCGAGACCGTCGCAGTGGCGTGGTCGGTGCCGATGGCGACGCTGGCCTCCGAGACCCGCCTGCCGGTGACGACGACGGCGTCGACTTCCGAGCTCTTGTCGACTTCCTGGGCCAGAACGGGCGTTGCGCCGCCAAGGATCGAGGCGGCGAGCAGAAGGGCCCTGAGCGGACGGGTGGCGGGCGAGCGGCTGTTTCTTGTCATGATTATCCCCAATCTTTTTGCTGATGGGAAAGATCACTGTTCCTGGCGTTTCGGTAAACTCCGAAAGGTTTGTGGGTTGCTAAAAGCAATTAAGAAGTGAAAACGGCAACCACTTGTGTCTAAATTATGAACATTGCTAATGTGTAGTATTGACCTTGCAAAAGGGCGCTTCGCCATGATCGTCTTGATCATCGCGTTGTGAGATTTTCGGCGCGTTCTGAACAGGGTAAAGCTTGCGAGTCAGGTCATGAAGGCGCCAGGGATGTCGGGCGCGCCGGAATGGCCCGCCTTGCACACCCCCGCTGTCCTTGGCGCCTGAGAGATTCAGCGACGGCGTCGCCTTGCTCCTTCGGCGAGGGCGCATGCGGCGCCCTGCTTTCCAGCGTTTAGAAGCTCGGGCGGTCCTTCTGCTTGAGCGTTTCCGGGGTGGTTTCGCCTTCAGCGCCGGGCCAGGCCCGGTCTCTCCCGCGAGAGCCTTTCGACGGTATCGGCAACAGGTCCTATGTCAATTGACGACGGGGACGGGGAGCCGGCAGGTACGCTCTGCCGCGCGTGGCGGCGCCCGGCGCCTTTCCAGGCCTTGGACAAGGCGCCGGACTTGATCGAAAGCGGCCCGGCAATAGCCCACAGGCGGCCTTGGCCCGGCCGGTCATGCCGCCGAAACTCGCGCCTGGATCAGCTTGATCGCCTCGTGCGACGACAGCGCCGCGCCTTCCTGCCAGGCGTTGATGTAGCTCATGTGCTCGCCGGCGAAGTAGAAGGGGCCGTCCGGCTTGCACAGCTCGGCATAGTCGGTGGCGCGCTGGGCGTCGGTCCAGCCGACCGCCACGCCTTCGTTATAAGGCGTCTGCTTCCACGAGACGGTGAACGGCTTGGTCAGTTCCTGGCCCTTTCCGGGGTGGAACTTGTCGATCACCTTGCGCGACAGGGCGAAGCGGTCCTCGAACGACATGCCGGCGTATTTCGGCGGGCTGGCCGGGCCGGAAAAGCCGATCGAATAGGCCCCGACCAGGATGCCGGTCTTCTCGCCGATGCCGCCGCTGGGATACCAGACCAGCTCGTTGGCCTCGTCGGTCCAGCCCAGGCCGCCGTACTGGAAATCGTCCTGCTCCCAGAACCGGCGGGTCTCCCAGGCCACCTTGGTGCCGTGGTGGTACTCGGCCGCGGCGATCGCCTGCTTCACCCGCGGCGAGAAGTCGGACGGAATCTTGGACAGCACGGGCAGGGGGATGGTGCAGATGCAGAAGTCGGCGTCCAGGGCGTGCTCGCCCGCGGCGTCGGCATAGACGATCTTCACGCCTTTCGCAGTTTTGCGCAGCTGCTGGACCACGGCCTCGAACTTCACCGCCGGCTTGACCTGTTCGTAGAGGGCGTAGGAGATCCGGTCCATGCCGCCGACCGGCTGCAGCATGGTGGCCTGCATGTCGATGATCTCCTCGAAGATCAGGCTGGCGCCCCAGAACTGCGATTTCATCATGTCGGCCATGCGCAGCGGCTCGCCGCCCTTGGGCGGATGGTCGTAGCCGCCGGGCGAGGCGAGGAAGCCGGCGCGGGTCGAGCCGGCGTAAACATTGCCCTTGGAAAGGTCGCCATAGGCCGACAGGTAGCCCAGCAGCTTCTGCTTATCGACGCCGGTCAGTTCCTGGTCCAGCGCGCCCTTGTCGACGGCCTTGGCCAGCAGCTCGGTGAAGGCGCCGCGGGTGTCGTCGACCGCCTGGCGCTCGGTGACCACCTGGCCGCCGAAGTCCAGCTTGGCCGAGCGGTTGGCGTTGACCATCACCTCCAGCGGCACGCCCAGTTCCTGGCAGTAGCCGAGGATGGCGTGGTGCCACTGCGGGATGCGGGCCGGGCCGGCGTTGAAATAGGCGTGCTTGCCCTCGGCCCAGTCGACCACCTGGTCCGGCCGGCCGGTCTGGACGATCTTCGAGCCCGAGCGCACCGACCAGGCCCGGCCGCCGGGCCGATCGCGCGCTTCCAGCACGGTGACTTCGTAGCCCGCCTTGCGCAGCTCGTAGGCCGAGACCAGGCCGGCGATGCCGGCGCCGAGGATCGCCACCGACTTGCCCGCGCCGCCGTCGGCCGGCAGCTTCGGCGCGCCGGCATAGGCGCGCGGCGCGGCCAGCAGGCCCAGGCCCATCATGGTGGTGTAGAGCGCGCCATAGCCGCCTGCGCCGCCCACCGCCGTCAGAAAATTGCGTCGCGAAATGCCCATTGTCGTCCCCGAGCGATCTTGAAAACCGAAGGAAAGCTAGACGCGTAGACCCATGCCCGGCGCGAAGCCGCAGGCGCCGTCGCAGCACGAAGCGCGAGCATGGGCCAGGAAGTCCGGATCGTGCCACCAATATTCCGGCGTCGCCTCGCAGACGAACCGCCGGCCGCCGTCCAGGGCCGCATGGGCCTCGTGCGCCGCGAACGGGGCGATCAGGTCGGCGACCGTATAGGCCTGGCCGTGCTTGACGACCTTGACCACCTTGGCGGCGTCCTCGATGCGGGCCAGCGGATCGCCGTCGACCACCACCAGGTCGGCATAGGCCCCCGGCGCGATGACGCCCAGCGGCTCGTCGAGATATTCGCCTGAGGCGCTGGTGGCGGTGACCAGGGCCTCGAACGGGGTCATGCCGTAGCGGACCATGGCCCGCAGGTTCATGTGCAGGCTGACGGCGTTGAAGTCGATCGGCGAGTCGGTGCCGGTGACGATGCGTCCGCCGGCCCGGACGGTGCGGGCCACCTCGGCGACATTGCGCGCCAGCGAGGCCAGGATCACCGTGCGGTCCATGCCGGCCATCTGCTTGGCCCGCTCCTGCAGCCGGGCGTATTCCCAGGGCGGATAGAGGGCGCGGATCCGTGGATCGTCGACCAGCGAGCGGTCGTCGGCCAGCAAAGCTGTCGAGGTGAACAGGGTCGGGGTGCGGGCCGCGCGGCTGGCCAGGAAGGCGGCGTTGACGTCCTGGTAAATCACGCCCAGGGCGCTGACCGTGCGCGAATAGCCGGTGCGGCTGGTCGCGCCCAGGTGCTCCATGCCGTCCATGCCCAGGCCCAGGGCCGGATAATGGTAATGCGAGGTCAGGGGCAGGCCCTTGGCGTGGGCCCAGGCGATCACCTCCTTCTGGCGCTCGCCCGACAGCCGGACATAGGTCTTGATCAGGTCGTAAGACAGCGCCTCGGCCCGCTTCATCTCCAGCGCCATCTGGCCCGGCTCGGTGACCGGCCGCATGAAGTTGTAGAAGATCCGCGAGCCGTCGATCGCCTCGCCGGTGGCGTAGTAGCGCGGGCCGACGCGAGCCCCGGACTCGATCGCCTCCTGGTCCTCGACGGTGTGATAGGCCGGGCCGCCGGGCGAGCGGGTGGTGGTCACCCCCAGCGACAGCCACAGCCGGCCCTCGCGGTCGCCATAGCCGTAGCCCTGCATCTGGCGGTGGGTGTGCATGTCGATCAGGCCGGGCATCACCGTCGAGGCCGTGGCGTCGATCATCTGGACGTCGCCGCCGACCTCGCCGGCCTTGGCCACGTCGGTGATGCGGCCGTCGGCGATCAGCACGTCGACGTTTTCGCGCAGCTCGGGCGACTTGCCGTCCCACAGCCGGCCGGCCCGCACCACCATCCGCCCCTGCGGCCGGACATTGCTCCAGGTCAGGCCGTGCGGCACGACGCGCGGGGCGCCGCCGTCGGCCGCGATCAGTTTCAGCACGCCGGCCGACAGATAGAGCAGGGTCTTGCCGTCGCCGCTCCAGCTGACGGCGTCGGTGACCTCGTCATTGATCGCCCGCGGCGGCGCAGTCAGCCGGCCGGCGGCGTCGACCGGGGCGACATGCAGGCGGCTGGCGAACACGAAGGCCATGCGGCTGCCGTCCGGCGACCAGGCCGGGCCGTCGTCGCCGCGCGTGCCCAGCGAGCGGTCGGGCAGGATCGGGGCGTAGCTTCCCTTGCCGGTCTCCAGGTCGACGGTCAGGATCTCGCTGAGCCCCTCGCGGAACCGGGCCGAATAGGGCTTGAAGGCCGCATAGGCGATGGTCTTGTCGCCTGGACCCCAGCTGGGCTTGCCCGGCTCCCAGAGGTCGGCGTAGAGCCGCCGGGTCTGGCCGGTGGCGACGTCGGCCGCGAACAGTCCGCCGTTCTGGCTGAGGAAGGCGATCGACCTGCCGTCGCGCGACCAGGCGCTGGACACCGCCGCGCCCTCGAACCGGGTCAGCTGGCGGGCCTGGCCGGTGGCCATGTCGCGCAGCCAGATGTCGAGGCTGCCGCCCTTGTCGGTCGAATAGGCCAGGGTCTTGCCGTCCGGCGACCAGGCCGGGTCGACCTTGCTGAACGCATCCTCGGTCAGCGGCCGGGCGCGGCCGCCCGCGACCGGCAGCAGGTAGAGGTCGTTGAGGGCGCGAAAGACGATCTGCTGGCCGTCGGGCGACAGGGCCGGGCTGCCGATCCCGACCACCGGCCGGGTCTTGGCCGACAGGAAGTCGCGGCTCTTCTTGGTGTAACGGGGGCGGATCACCGGCACGGTGGCGGTGAAGGCGATCGCCTGGGCCGGGCCGCCGCCCAGGGCGCGGCGCTTGATCTGGCCGTCGGCGGTGTGGACGAACGCGCCGGAGGGCAGCCAGGAGACGCGGAACGGGAAGACGTCCTCGCCCTGGACGATCGGCCCGGCGGCGCCGCTGCGCAGCTCGGCCTTGCCGTCCTCGATCGCCGTATAGAGCACGTCGCGGCCGTCAGGGGTGAAGGCGGGGCTGGCCACCGAGGCGGCATTGAAGCGGTCGGTCGAGGCCTTGACCTTGGCGATCGTGCGCCGGGCGCCGGCAAGGTCCTGGACGTCGATCCGCACCTTGTCGACCGTGAAGGCCAGGCTCTGGCCGTCGGGAGACCAGGAGGGCTCGAATTCGTCGCCCGGCCCGCTGCTGAAGGCGGTGATCTGGCCGCTGGCCAGGTCAAGGACGTGGACGCCGTAGCGGCCGCCGCGGTCGGACGAGAAGGCGATCCTGCCCCCGTCCGGCGACCAGCGCGGCTCGCGGCAGTCGAAGGCGCCGCGGGTCAATTGCCTGAGGTCCGAGCCGTCGACCCCGATCGTCCAGACATGGAAATTGCCGTCGCGATAGGACTGAAAGGCCAGGCGCTTGCCGTCGGGCGACCAGTCGGGCTGGGCGATCTCGAAGATGTCGTCGGTCAGGCGCTTGGCGGGCCCGCCGGCGATCGGGATCAGCCACAGCATGGCGTAGACGTCGAAGGCGATCGTCAAGCCGTCGGGCGAGACGGCGGCGCAGATGTTGGTGCCTTCGACGGCGGTCGCGGACCGGATGTCCTCGCGCGGGGCCGGCTCGGCGGCGTCTGCCGCGGTCGCCGCCAGGGCGACGGCGCCGGTGGCGGCGATCGCGCCCCCGCCCAGAGAGAACAGCCGACGCCGGCTGACGCCGGGCGGGGAAGTCTTGGTCATTGCGTCAACCCACGAGAAAAGGCCGGCCCGGATCCGCGACCCGGGCCGGCGAACTGAAGCCTAGAACCGCGCGGCCAGCCGGGCGTAGTAGAATCCGCCGCTGATCCCGTAGGGCGAGTACTGGTTGTAATAGGCGAAGGCGGGGGTGCCGCGGTTGGCGGCCCGGACGCTGTCGGGATAGGCGTCCAGCAGGTTGTTGGCCCCGACGCTGACGGTGATGGTTTCGGTGGCCGCGTAGCTGAGGTCGAGGTCGACGATCAGCTTGGGGCTGACGGTCTCGTCGTTGGTCGCCAAGGCGGTGCGCTGGATGACCTCGCCATAGCGGGTCAGGCGCAGGTTGGTGTCGAACTTGCCCAGGGTCCAGTCGGCGCCGAAGATGTACTTGTCCTTGGGCGTGCCGACCGTCAGGTCGCCGATCTTGACCCGGTCGATATAGACCAGGCCGGCCGCCGCCAGCACCGGGGGCGGTGCGACGATGCGGTCGAACTTGCTCTTGTTGTGGTTGGCCGAGAAGGTCCAGCGCACCGCGCCGAAATCGCCGAGATCGGTCTTGTAGTCGACGACCAGGTCGACCCCGCGCGTCGAGGTGTCGGCGAAATTGCCGTAGTAGAACGCCGCCTGCTGGGGATTGAGGCCCTGGCTGGCCAGGGCCGCGCTGACCGCCGCGTTCGGGCCCAGATTGCCGCTCTGCAGAATGCGGTTGTCGATCTTGATCTGGTAGACGTCGAGGGTGACGTTCAGGCGGGGCAGGGGCCGGGCGACCAGGCCGACCGAGTAGTTGGTCGACTTTTCCGCTTCCAGCGGCTTGGCCCCCAGGGCGATGGCGGCCGGGTTGTCGGGCGGCAGCAGCTGCACGGGATAGAGCTGGGTGGTGGTGGCCGGCGGCACGATGACGCCGATGGTGCTGGACGAGGCGTAGTGCTGCTGCTGCAGGGACGGGGCGCGGAAGCCGGTGCTGGCCGTGCCCCGCACCGCCAGCCAGGGCGTCAAGGCGTAGCGGCTGGACAGCTTGAAGGTCTTGGCGTTTCCGAAGTCCGAATAGTGCTCGAAGCGGCCGGCCAGGGCGACTTCCCACTTATCGGTCAGGCTCTGCTCGATGTTGAGATAGGCGCTGGCGTTGTTGCGCTTGAAGGTTCCGGCCGAGAACGGCGGGAAGCCCGTCACGCCCTGCGAGCCGCCGGCGAACACCACCCCGGCCTGCGGACTGCCGGCCGGCGCGACATAGCCGCCGTTGACGTAGGAGGCCGGCTCGCCCGCCTCGATCTGGAACTGGTCGGCGCGATATTCCAGGCCGCCGGCCAGGAACAGCGGCTTGGCGAACCAGGCGGTGGGAATCTCGCGGGTGACGTCGAGGTTGGTGGTCCACTCCTGGAACTTCAGGGTCCCGATGTAGAAGCGGGTCGGACTGGCCGGCCCCATCGAGGCGTTGAGGGAGTTCTCGTGATAGCCGACGCTGTCGCGGCTGAAGGACGAGCTGAGGTCCCAGTCGAAGCCCAGCAGCGCCTTGCCCTCGGCGCCCGCCGTCACCTGGAAGTCCCGGTCCTTGAGGAACAGGCGCGGGGTGTAGCCGTCGGGGGTGACGGCGACGTTGTTGTTGACCGCGTTGGGATTGCGGAAGGTCAGCCAGGCGGCGGTGTTGCGGCTGGCGAAGGTGCCGAACGAATAGAGGTCGATGTCGTCGGTGATCGGCGTCCCGGCGCTGTAGCCCAGCGAGAACAGCTGCACGGCCGGCGAGCCGGGGTGGCTGGTGTGGCGGTTGGCGGTGGCCTCGCGCGGGTCGGGCGTGGCGCCCGGCGTCCCCACCCTGACCGGCTGGCCCTGGGCGTTGCGCGGGAAGTACATCACCGTGGTGTTAGGGGTCTTGTCGCCGCGGTCGGTCAGGTCGTTGATCCGCACGTCGCCGGTCAGGTTCAGGTAGCCGGCCTCGCCCAGCCTCATGCCGATATTGCCCGAGACTTGGCCGGTCTCGCCGTCGCCCTCGGCGGTCTTGCCGTACAGGGCCGACAGCGAGCCGCCCTCGGGGCTCTTCTTGAGGATGATGTTGATCACCCCGGCCAGGGCGTCGGAGCCGTACTGGGCCGAGGCGCCGTCGCGCAGCACTTCGATGTGCTCGACCGCGGCGGAGGGGATCAGGTCCAGGTCGGCCGGCGACTGGCCGTTCTGGGTGGTGCCGTTGACGAACAGGATAGCGGTGTTGTGCCGGCGCTTGCCATTGACCAGCACCAGGGTCTGGTCGGCGCTGAGGCCGCGCAGCGACACGGTCTTGACCGCGAAGCTGGCGCCGGCGCCACTGTTGGAGGTGTTGGCCGACGGCACCAGGGTCGAGATCAGGTCGCGGGTCGACTGCTTGCCGCTTTTGCTCAGCTCGGCCGCCGAGATCACGTCGATCGGGGCCATGCTTTCGGTGACCGTACGCGAGGTCGAGCGGGTGCCGGTGACGATCACCTCCTCGATGACGCTGGGCTCGTCGGGCGCGGGGGGCGGTTCGGGCGCCGCGGCCGGGGCGGCGTCAGGGGCGGCCGACCAGCGCGCCTTGACCAGGCCGGTGCGCGGCGGGGCCAGGATGATGGTCTTGCCGTCGTTGGACACCACCACCAGGCCGGTGCCGGCCAGCAGCCGGTCCAGCGCCTCGGGCACCGACAGGGCGCCCTGCACCGGCGCGGTGCGCCGACCCTGGGCGGCTTCGGACTGGATGAGGATCTGCACCCCGGCCTGGCGGGCGAACTGGGGAATGCCGGTGGCGGCCGGCTGGGCGTTGATCTTGAACGGCATGGCCTGGGCGAAAGCCGCCCCGGCGCTCAGGGCCCACACGGCTGACGCGGCGCACAGCAGCCTGCGTCTCGCGGAACGGTTCGTCCAATCGCCCATCGACAATCCCCCATCGATCCGGAGCCCGCCAAACGCGGCCTCCTGACAGGACGAGGGTTGCGGGCCGATTTTCCGGCGTCGGATCGGGCGATTGTTCCGGCCACGGCCGAACAAGCCCGCTTTTGCCCCCTCGGCGACACCCGGCGCCCGTTTCGCGTGCGCGGTCTCGGCTGGACCGGGCGCAGCGGGTGTGGCGAGATCCGTCGATACAGTTCGCGGGTTCTTCATGACTATCCCCAGGTTTGTTCTGGAGGATAGGCGGGACTCGGCCACAGATGCTCAATCAGTATAAATCAGACATGAATAAGGTTTGCTCATATCGTCGAAACTGATGGCGCATATTCGATCTGCTGATTATCGACCGCGGCGTCTTTGTTCAGGAAACACGGTCGCGACTGATCCGGATGGTCCGCTGATCGTCGCTGACCTTGGCGTCGAGGGTCGCCGCCACCGCCGCCGCGAAGCTGTCGGGGTCGTTGGTCTGGAACAGGCCGATGAAGCGCTCCTCGGCCAGTCGCGGGTCGTCGATGACGATCTGGCGGCTGTTGTAGCGGTTGAACAGCCGGGCGGCCTCGCCGAGGCTTTCGCCGTCCAGCGCGATCTCGCCATTGCGCCAGGCCAGGCTCCGCTCGATCTCGGAGGGGGATTGCGCGACCTGGGGCGAGGCCGTGCTGGCCAGCAGGATCTTGCTGCCGGCGGCCAGCCGCTGGCGGGGGGCGGCCTCGCCCTGGATCCAGGTCTCGACCACGCCCTCGGTGACCATAACGTCGACGCCGTCGGCCTCGCGGTCGCCGCGCCGCACCGAAAAGGCCGTGCCCACCGCCCGCACCCGCACCTTGCCGGCGGCGACCACGAAGGGGCGCTCGGGATCCTTGGCGACCTGGAACCAGGCCTCGCCCTGGCGCAGGACGATCTGGCGCGAGCCGGTCTTCATCGCCACGTCGAGGGCGGTCTGGGTGTTGATCGCCACCAGCGAGCCGTCGGCCAGGGGGACGCGGCGGATCTCGCCCAGGCGGGTGTCCAGGCGCTGGGGCCGGGCGGCCCACAGGCCGACGCCGCCGACCAGGGCCGCGGCGCAGGCGCCGCCGGCCCCGGCGATCAGGGCGCGGCGGTCGGGACGGGCAGGGGCCTTGGGCGCCGCCGCCGGGGTTCCGGCCAGGGCGCGGCCGCGGTCGAGGAAGCTGATCGCCGCCTGGGCGCGCAGGAAGGCGCCGCGCCGGCGCGGGTCGCCGTCCAGCCAGGCCTGGAGCTGGGGATCGTGCTCGACGTCGAGTCCGCGAGCATCGGCGCGGGCGGCCCAGTCGGCCGCCGCGTCATCGATCTCGTTTGCGGACTGAAATGAAGTCATGACCCTTGTCGGCTGCCGGCTGATCTTGCGCTGAAGTCTCCGTTAAGGCGCGCAGTATTAAACGCAAGCCCCGCATCGACTGCATTTCGACGACGTTCTCGGTCACGCCGAGCCGGGCGGCCACCTCGCGCTGCGAGAGGCCCTGGATGCGGCGGAGGGTGAAGATCTGTCGGCAACGTTCGGGCAATCCCTCGATCAGGCGCTGAACCCGGAGCAGTTCGCGCCGTCCGGCGACGACGCGTTCTGGCGAGGGCTCATCATCTACGACGTTCAGCGCGTCGATTTCCGTGACGCAGTCGATGCGAACAATGCGCGCCCGGCGGATTTTCTCGATGGCGATGTTGCGGGCGGTGCGGAAGAAGTAGGCGCGGCCGCTGACGATGTGGGTCACGGTTTCCAAGGCCGCCAGCCGACAATAGGTCTCCTGGATGATGTCGTCGACATCAGCGGCCAGGGCGCCGGTCCGCCGCAGCCAGGCCCGGACATCCGCCTCGTGCGGCAGGATCTGGCCGCCGACGAAGGCGACGATTTCGGCGCGACTCTGTTTCACCCGACCCTCGACGGTTCAGTCCGGCGACGAGACTTGGACGGCCGCGGGAGCGGATCAACAGGGCGCAGGCCCGGCCGCGCGGGTTTGCGCCCGGTTGCCCGCGCGGGGTCATCCGGCGCCGTCCTGGCGACAGCGACGACGGGCTAGTTGTTCGGCCGCGAGGCCGCGGGGACTGGCGGGGCGATCACCGGCGGCGACGTGTCGGCGGGCGGCGCGGCGGAATCCGGCGGCGGCACGGCGGGGTCGGTGGCGATCGGCGCGGCGTCGACGGCGGGAACCGCCTCGTCCGGCGCGTCGGGCGCCAGGGCCGGGTCGATCAGGTCCTCTTCGGTCAGCGGCGGCGGGTCGTCGGCGGGCGCCAGGCGCGGCGCGCCGCGGCCGACCGCGTAGCTGGCGAATTCTCGCCAGATCTTGGCCGGCAGGCCGCCGCCGACCACGCCGTTCATGGCGCTGTTGTCGTCATTGCCGACCCAGACCCCGACCACCAGGTCGCCGACATAGCCGACGAACAGGGCGTCGCGGTAGTTCTGGCTGGTGCCGGTCTTGCCGAACGCCCCGGGGATGGCGGCCTCGACCCCGGTGCCGTGATGCACGGCCGAGCGCAACAGGTCGCGCATGCCCGCCAGCTCGCCCTTGCCCAGCGGATGGGTCGGCGGCTTGCGCCAGGCGGCCAGGCCGTGCGGGACCACCGGGGCCTCGCCGGCGGCGATGGCGGCGTAGGCGGCCGTCAGCCGCACCAGGCTCATCGGGCCGGTGCCCAGGGCCAGGGTCAGGTCGTCGGGGATCGGGTCGGTGACGCCGAGGTCGCGGGCGGTGCGGACGATGTCGTCGCGCCCGACCTGCTGGGCCAGGCGGACGGCCGCGACGTTGGACGAGGCGGCGAAGGCGGTGATCAGCGGCACTTCGCGGCCGGCGTACTTGCTCTCGTGGTTCTTCGGGCTCCAGCCGCTGACCTCGACCGGGGCGTCGAGGATCGGGCTGGTCGGGGTCCAGCCCTCGCGCAGGGCGGCCAGATAGACGAACAGCTTGAAGGACGAGCCCGGCGGACGCTCGGCGTCGGCGCGGTTGAACTGGCTGGCCTTGTAGTCGCGGCCGCCGACCATGGCGACCACCCGGCCGTCGGTCCGCATGGCGACGATCGCGCCCTGGCTGACGTTCAGGGCCTTGCCGTCGCGGTCGAGGGCGGCGTCGAGGATGCGCTCGGCCCGGGCCTGCAGGTCGGAATCCAGGGTGGTGCGGACCTCGGTCTCGCCATAGACGCGCTCGAACGCCGCCTTGGCCTGGGGGAACACCCAGTCGGCGAAATAGGAGCCGGTCGGCAGCTTCGGCCGGCCCGACTGCACGTGGATGTCGCGGATCGCCTGGTCGGCCTGGACCTGGGTGATGGCGCCGGTGTCGACCATGGCCGCCAGGACGGTGCGCATCCGGGCCTTGGCGCCGGCGAAGTTCTCGGTCGGGGCCAGGCGCGAGGGGGCCTTGACCAAGCCGGCCAGCATCGCCGCCTCGCCCACCGACAGGGTCTCAGGGGTCTTGTCGAAATAGTGCCGGGCCGCAGCCCGCAGACCGAAGGCGCCGTCGCCGAAATAGACCGACGACAGGTAGCGCGACAGGATCTCGTTCTTCGACAGCCGGGCCTCGAGATAGAAGGCGATCAGCGCCTCCTGGGCCTTGCGCCTCAGGCTGCGGCGATTGGACAGGAAGGCGTTCTTGGCCAGTTGCTGGGTGATGGTCGAGCCGCCCTCGGAGACGCCGCCGGCCCGGGCGTTGGCGCCCATGGCCCGCGCCACGCCCTTGAGGTCGACGCCGATATGGCTGTAGAAGCGCCGGTCCTCGATCGAGATGAAGGCCCCCGGGACGTAGGCCGGCAGCTTGGCGGCGTCGACCGGCGCCTCCTTATAGGCGCCGCGGCGGGCGATCGGCCGGCCGTCGGAAGCTTCCAGGATCAGGGTCGGGTTGGCCAGGGGTTCCAGCGCCCGGCCCAGGGGCAGGGACCACAACAGCCACCCGACCACAGCCGCCAGCACGACGAGCAGGCCGGCGGCGACCAGCCACACGGGGCGCTTCCACAGCGGCCGCTTCCTGGCGGCCGGCGCAGGCGGCGGGGCGTCGATGACGCTCTCGGACTCGACGGCGGGATCGGACATGCGCGTGGTTGCTCGGTCGGGCGCGAGCCCTGCGGAATTGGAGGGGTCCATAGCATAGGTCGCAAGCGAACCAAGCTCGCCGTCGAACACCTCGCCCCGGCAAACGGTTCCGCCCTCGGGAGCGACGCTCGAATCGCGGGCGTCCGGCGCCTGGAACCGGCGATTCGCGATTCGGCGCGGGTCGAAGCCGGCGTCGGCGGCCTGCACGGCTGGCGTTTTTCGGCTCGCCGTCGTACGTCAGGGTTGAGCTAGGACGTCAGGCCCGCAGCGGGCGGGACTTGATGGTCTCCCCGAAGGGAGTGTCTTCAAGTCGTCGGGATTTTGAGGAAAATGGTGGGCGCAGTAGGATTCGAACCTACGACCCGCTGATTAAGAGTCAGCTGCTCTACCAACTGAGCTATGCGCCCGCTCGGTCCGAAGCTTTGTTTGCCCCGGCGGCGAGGCGCGGAACATACGCAAAGAATCTTGGAACGCAAGGGACTATTTTTTGGCCAGACGAGACATCAGCGGCGCTGTCGATTTCGCTTATCTGGAAGGGTTCGCGGCCGGCGATTCCGGGGTCATCGACGAGGTGCTGGCCCTGTTCCGTGAACAGGCCGCGCTTTGGGCCCCGATGCTCGACAAGAGCCATCCCGGCTGGGGCGACGCGGTGCATACCGTCAAGGGCGCGGCGCGGGGCGTCGGGGCCTTCGCCCTGGGCGACGTCTGCGAGGGGGCCGAGGCCGGGACCCAGAGCCTGGACGCGGTGCGCAACGCCCTGGACGTGGCCCTGATGGACATCGCCGCCTACGCCCACGAACGGGCGCTGCGGTCGCTGAAGGGGTAGGCGCAGGACGCCCCCTCCGTCACGGCGCGTATTCGCGCCGCGCCACCTCTCCCGCGATGCGGGTGAGGAGAATCTTTTCCTCCCCCGTGAGACGGGGGAGGTGGCCGCGAAGCGGACGGAGGGGGCGTCCGGCGTTGGCCGTCTAACCCTTCGTCCGGTCCCAGCTGTCGTACTCATAGGCGATGCAGCGGTCGATCAGGGTGCGCCAGACCGGTTCGGCGATGGCTTCCGATAGGCCCGACTCGCGGGCGGCGGCCTTGACCTTGTCGACCACGTCCTCGATCCGCGCCTGGTCGAACACCTTGGAGCGGTCGGCCTTGATGCGGGCGGCGGCGTCCATGTAGCCCTGGCGCTCGGTCAGCAGCTGGACCAGGGCCCGGTCGAGGGCGTCGACCCCCTGGCGGACCTCGGCCATGGACTGGCAGTCGCCGGGAACCCGCCGTTCGCCGACCTCGATCATCGTCTTGACCATCTAACCCTAGATACCCGCGCCGTTGTCCATGGTGAGCAGGGCCGCCTCGTGCGCGGCGGCCTCTTCCTTGAGCCAGGCGACGAAGGCCTTGACCTGCGGCAGCCGTCCCTTGGCCTTGGGATGGACGACGTAATAGGCGAAGTCCACGGCCGTGGGAATCTCGAAGGGGATCACCAGGCGGCCGGAATCCAGGTCGGCCTGGGCCAGGGTCTGCTTGGCCAGGGCGACGCCGCGGCCGTTGGCGGCGGCCTCGATCACCAGGCTGGACTGGTTGAAGCGCGGGCCGCGGGCCCCGTCCACCGACCGGATGCCGCGCGCCGCCAGCCACATGGCCCAGTCGGGGCAGCTGTCGTCGGCGTCGGGCGAGCCGTCGTGCAGCAGGATGTGGCGCGACAGGTCCTCGGGCGATTCCAAGGGGTTGGCGGCCAGAAGTTCAGGCGATGCGACCGGAATCACCGTCTCGCTGAGCAGGCGGATGACTTCCAGCCCCGGATAGCGGCCCGAACCGTAGCGGATGGCCAGGTCGACCTCGCCGGCCGCGAAATCGACGACCTCCATGCCGGCCGACAGCCAGACGTCGACCTGGGGCTGGGCCTGCTCGAACTTGCCCAGCCGCGGCACCAGCCACTTGGCGGCGAAGGACGGGGCGGCGGTCAGGGTCAGGCGGCGGCCGTCGACGGCGGCGGTCAGCAGGCTGGCGGCCTCGGCCAGGCGGTCGAAGGCCTCCCGCAGGGCGGGCAGGGCGGTCTGGGCCGCGTCGGTCAGCAGCAGGCCCTTGGGCGTGCGCTTGAACAGGGCCGCGCCGACATAGTCCTCGAGGTTCTGGATCTGCTGGCTGACGGCCCCGGGCGTCACCGACAGCTCGTCGGCGGCGCGGCTGAAGTTCAGGTGCCGGGCCGCGGCCTCGAAGGCGCGCAGGGCGTTGAGGGGAGGCAGGCGCCGCCGTTCCGACTGTCTTTCCATGAGTTTTACTGAACGCCCCGGCAGAAGACCTTGTTTGCGAAGTGGCCCGCCTTTGCCCAATTTGCAAGCGTTCGCTGATGGAACGGCCCTTTTCATCGATGGACGCGAGCGGGGCGGACCCTAGGGTTCGCCCCGCAATTCATTGGGCGCAACCGGTTTGGCCGCAAGGCCGGCCCGGCCTTTTGTCGACGGCGCTTGGCTTATAGAGGACCTGAATCATGGCTCGGCCGACGGTCCGATCCGCTTCCCCCCGGTCCCGGACCGGACTGGTCGCCCTCGGCGGCGGGGAAAGCGTGCGCGCCCCGGGTCGCGTGACCCTGGTCGGCGCCGGCCCCGGCGATCCCGAACTGCTGACGATCAAGGCCCTGAAGGCCCTGCAGGCCGCCGAGGTCATCGTCCATGACGGCCTGGTCTCGTCCGAGATCCTCGACCTGGCCTCGGCTTCGGCCCGGCGGATCGACGTGGCCAAGCGCAAGTCGCGCCACACCCTGCCGCAGGACGACATCAACCAGCTGCTGGTGGCCCTGGCCCGCGAAGGGCTGAACGTCGTGCGGCTGAAGGGCGGCGACCCGTTCCTGTTCGGCCGCGGCGGCGAGGAGCTGGCCGTCTGCCGCCAGGCCGGGATCGACTGCCAGGTGATTCCCGGCGTCACCGCCGCCCTGGCCGCCAGCGCCGGAGCCGGCGCGCCCCTGACCCATCGCGGCGCGGCCCAGGCCGTGACCTTCGTCACCGGCCACGCCGCTCATGGTGAACCCGATCTCGACTGGGCCGCCCTGGCCCGTCCCAACCAGACCGTGGTGGTCTATATGGGCGTCAGCACCGCCGGCCTGATCGCGCAGCGCCTGACCGCCGCCGGCCGGGCGGGTTCGACCCCGGCCCTGGTCGTCGAGAACGCCAGCCGCCCCGACGAGCGGCGGATACTCACCACCTTGGACACATTGGCCGTCGCCGCTGAAGGCCTGAAGGGCCCGGCGCTGCTGATGGTCGGCGAGGCCATGGCGATGGCGCAACCTCTCTCCGTTCATCCCGGCGAAAGCCGGGACCCAAGCGGCGAGTCAGAATGGGTCCCGGCTTTCGCCGGGATGAACGGGGTTTTTGAATGAAAGCCATCACCGCCAATCGCCTGATCGACGGCGAGGTCGTGTTCTGGAAGGCGGGCGCCTGGGTCGAGGGCTTCGGCGACGCCCAGCTGTTCGACGACGACCAGGCCGCCGAGGTCGAGACCGCCGTCGCGACCGGCAAGGCCCAGTCGACGGTGATCGTCGATCCCTATGCGATCGACCTGGCCCCGGTCGACGGCGGCCTGGCTCCCGTCAGCTACCGCGAGCGCATCCGGGCGCTTGGCCCCACCAACGAACCCACCCACGGCAAGCAGGCCGTCGGCGGCGCGGTGATCGAGGCCCTGCGCCACGCCCATGGCGCCGCCCGCTCGACCGGCCGCGTCGACCTGATCCGCAGGAAATAGCCGCATGTATCAGTACGACGTCATCGATCGCGAGTTCCTGACCGATCGCTCCAACGAGTTCCGGCATCAGGTGGCCCGCCGCCTGGCCGGCGAGCTGACCGAGGACCAGTTCAAGCCGCTGCGGCTGATGAACGGCCTCTATCTGCAGCTGCACGCCTACATGCTGCGGATCGCCGTGCCCTACGGCGCGCTCAACAGCCGCCAGGTCCGCCGCCTGGCCTGGGTGGCCCGGACCTATGACAAGGGCTACGGCCATTTCACCACCCGCCAGAACCTGCAGCTGCACTGGATCAAGCTGAAGGACGTGCCCGACATCCTCGACGCCCTGGCCGAGGTCGACCTGCACGCCATCCAGACCAGCGGCAACTGCATCCGCAACGTCACCGCCGACCCCTATGCCGGCGCCACGGCCGAGGAGATCGACGATCCGCGCGTCTGGTCCGAGGTGCTGCGCCAGTGGTCGACCCTGCACCCGGAATTCTCGTTCCTGCCGCGCAAGTTCAAGTTCGCCGTCACCGGCGCCCTGAAGGACCGCACGGCGGCCAAGGTGCACGACGTCGGCCTGATCCTGCGCCAGAACCGCGACGGCTCTCTGGGCTTCGAGGTCATCGTCGGCGGCGGCCAGGGGCGCACGCCCTATGTCGGCCCGACCATCCGCGAGTTCCTGCCGGCCGAGCACCTGCTGAGCTATGTCGAGGCGATCCTGCGGGTCTATAACCGCCACGGCCGTCGCGACAATATCTACAAGGCCCGCATCAAGGTGCTGGTCGCCGCCCTGGGGGCCGAGGAGTTCGCCCGCCAGGTCGAGGCCGAGTGGGAGAAGATCGACCTGGCCCGCGCCGACCTGCCGGCCGCGGCGCTGGCCCGCATCCGCGCCGCCTTCGCCCAGACCCGGTTCGAGGCCCTGCCGGCTCGCTCGGAGGCCTTCGAGACGGCCAAGGCCGCCAGCCCGGCCCTGGCCCGCTTCGTGCGCAACAACGTCAAGGCCCACAAGCAGCCCGGCTACGCCATCGTCGAGGTGTCGCTGAAGGCGCCGGGCCAGACGCCCGGCGACGCCGGCGCCGACCAGCTGGACCTGGTCGCCGACCTGGCCGAGCGCTACAGCCTGGACGACCTGCGGGTCACCCACGCCCAGAACCTGGTCCTTCCCCACGTCAGGCTCGACGACCTGCCGGCCGTGCACGCGGCCCTGGCGGCGGCGGGCCTGGCCACGCCCAATATCGACCTGGCCAGCGACATCATCGCCTGCCCGGGCCTGGACTATTGCGCCCTGGCCAACGCCCGGGCCATCCCGATCGCCCAGGACATCGCCAGGAAGTTCGCCGACCCCGACCGGGCCGAGCGGGTGGGCGAGCTGAAGATCAAGATCAGCGGCTGCATCAACGCCTGCGGCCACCATCACGTCGCCCACATCGGCATCCTCGGCGTCGACAAGAAGGGCGAGGAATTCTACCAGCTGTCGCTCGGCGGCTCGGGAGCCGAGGACGCCTCGATCGGCAAGATCCTCGGCCCGGCCCTGCCGGCCGACCGGGTCGCGCCGGCCATCGACACCCTGGTCGAGGCCTATCTGTCGTTCCGCACCGGCGAGGAGCGCTTCCTCGACACCTATCGCCGCGTCGGTCTCGAACCCTTCAAGGAGGCGGTCTATGCCCAGGCTGATTAAGCTGGCCGGAGCCGGCGCCGAATGGGCCGAGGACGGCTTCGTCCATGTGGCCGACGACGACGCCATTCCCGAGGGCGACGTGATCCTGTCCCTGACCCGCTTCCAGGCCGAGGGCGAGATCCTGCTGTCCAACAGCCGCCGGGTGGGGGTGCGGATCGAGCCGGACCAGGAGGTCGAGGCCCTGGCCTATGACCTGCCGCGCCTGGCCGTGGTGGCCCTGGCCTTCCCGAAATATCGCGACGGCCGCGCCTACACCTCGGCCCGCCTACTGCGCGAGCGGCTGGGCTATACCGGCGAGGTGAGGGCGGTCGGCGACGTGCTGCAGGAGCAGGCCGGCTTCATGGTCCGCTGCGGCTTCGACGCCTTCGAACCCAATGACGGCGCGACGCCGGAGGCCTGGACCAAGGCCGCCCATCGCTTCCGCCATGTCTATCAGCGCGCGGCGGACGATCGTCCCGTCGCCTTCGAGGAGAGGGCCGTCTGATGGCCTATGACCAGACCGCGACCGAGGTGAAGCCGACTGCCGCTCAGCAGCCGACGGCCAGGAACCTGGCCGCGCGACTGGACGCCGAACTGCGCGACGCCCATCCCCTGACCATCCTGCGCAAAGCCTATGAGACCTTCGGCGACAGGCTGGCCCTGGTCTCGTCGTTCGGGGCCGAGTCGGCGGTGCTGCTGCACCTGGCCGCCCAGGTCTCGCCGACCATTCCGGTGCTGTTCCTCGACACCGGCATGCTGTTCGGCCAGACCCTGGACTATCGCAAGGCCCTGGCCGGCCAGCTGGGCCTGGCCGACGTGCGCGACCTGCGCCCGGCCTATACCGACCTGGCGGTCACCGATCCCAAGTCCGACCTGTGGCGCACCGACACAGACGCCTGCTGCCACATCCGCAAGGTGCTGCCGCTGGACCGCGCCCTGGGCGGGTTTGAGGCCTGGACCACCGGCCGCAAGCGCTTCCACGGCGGCGACCGCCTGCGCCTGGCCGTGGTCGAGGAAGCCGACGGCAAGATCAAGTTCAACCCGCTGGCCAATTGGGGCAAGGCCGAGCTGGACGCCTATGTCGCCGAGCACGCCCTGCCGGCCCATCCGCTGGTCAGCCAGGGCTTTCCGTCGGTGGGCTGCTGGCCGTGCACCAAGCCGGTCGACGACCCCAACGCCGACGTCCGGGCCGGTCGCTGGGCCGGGCAGGACAAGACCGAATGCGGCATCCACGTCGCCCGCGCCCCCGGCGCTGCGCCGAACGTGGGCGACGGCATCTAGGCAGGCGCACGCCGGCGCCCTTCCGCCGGAAGACGCCGGCGGGGCTGGGGAGGCGGCGGAGCGCCCGGGCCATGCCCGGAATTGTATTTTGGAGAGTACCGTTTCGACAGGACACGGGCGCTCCGCGCGGCCGGTGGACGGAAGCCTTCGGATCGCGGATTTTTAACCCGCTCCGATGGAGGCCCCCGGCGGGCGGAGGGGCAGCGACCCCGTCCGGACCGCGCGGGCGATTTCAGCCCGCGCCTGTGGCGACCGTCTTTCGGCTCCGCGGGGGTGTTCCCGCCGTCCGACCGGAAGACTGAAGGTCCATCCGGATCCTCCATCCTCCCGCGCCGACCCGGAGGGCCCCACGCAACCGGCCGACGGACGCTTCCCGCTCGACCGCCCCCGCCGCCCGTCAGGTCGCCAGCTGGACGGCCTCCCCTGCGGTGGGACGAGGAGCATTATGGCGGCGGCCTGGAAGGGTGCGGAGCAAATCGGGTCGAGAAATTTTAAGGCTTTGATTTAACTCATATCTATCCCGGATTCTCCGAGGATGGGCACAACCTTTCCTTCTCCCCTTGCGGGAGAAGGTGGCCTCGCGGAGCGAGGTCGGATGAGGGGTCGATAGGCGGTACAGCTGCGACGGGCGGAACGGCTGGGTGCGGCGGCCGCCTTCTGAGAGACCCCTCATCCGGCGCTTCGCGCCACCTTCTCCCGCAAGGGGAGAAGGAAAGCGGCCCATCACAATTTCGCCCGAGCGCCGTGAACTTCCTCGTCGAACCGATGAAGGAGTGCTCCATGGCCGACCTCGCCGCGCTGGGCCTTTCGCTGGTGCTGATCCTGGCGGTCGTCACCGTGCATTTCCAGGCGCTCCTTGGGCTTTCCGCCTGGCAGGAGCGGGTCGCCGCCTCCGGCCACTTCAAGATCCTGGTGATCATCTTCGGCCTGATCGCCGCCCATAGCCTGGAGGCCCTGGTGTTCGCCGGCGGCTACTGGATCGGCGCGGACTGGCTGCACCTGGGGGCCTTCTTCGGCGCGCCGCACATGCAGATCGGCCAGTTCTTCTATTTCTCGATCGAGGCCTTCACGACCCAGGGGGTCGGCGACGTCTATCCGGTCGGCCCCCTGCGGCTGGTCGCCAGCCTGGAGCCCCTGGTCGGGCTGATCCTGATCGGCTGGTCGGCGTCCTTCACCTTCCTGGCCATGGGCATCGACTGGCAGCAGGCCTTTGTCCGGCCGCGCTAGGGCCGGAGGGCCGAAGCCTCTCTAAGCCCGTCTCCCCGGCGAAGGCCGGGGCCCAGATTCAGCCGTGGCGCCAGAGGCTGACCCGAGACACACGGCCTTACGATCTGAACCCCGGCCTTCGCCGGGGAGACGGAATATAATGGAGGTTTCTATCTGGCCTCATCCGCGCTAACCCGCCGACGCGATATAGGCCCGCCAGCCGCCCAGGGCCGTGATGTCGGTCGCGCCGTCCAGGGCGCGGGGTTCGGCGACGAAGCCCTTGACCGAGGTCCCGTCCTCCAGGGTCACCGTGCCGATGGCCAGCGGCGCGGGGACCTCGGCGACGAACGAGCCGAAGGCTTCGAAATCCAGCTCATAGACCTCGACCAGGATCGAAGACCCGCCCTCTCCGACATGGATCAGGGCCGGCTTGGGCGGGGTGGTCTCGGCCATGGCGTAGAGCCGGTAGGCCGGGGCGGTGCGGGTGGCCGACACCAGTCGGGCCTCGCGCGAGGTCAGCTGCCAGTGCAAGGGCATGCCGGCCAGGTGGGCGCCGACCACGGCCAGCTTCACGCCGGGCTTGCGCGGGGTCAGGTCGAGCGGCGGGGTGTCGGCCATGGGGAAGGTCTCCAGGTAGCGCTCGGCCAGGGCCAGCAGCGCGCGGTCGGCGAAGGCCGGCCCGATCAGGGTGACGCCGAAGCCCGTGCCGTTGTCGCGGAAGCCGGCCGGGACGGCGAGGGCGCTCATGTCGAGCAGGTTCACGAAATTGGTGTAGAGGCCCAGATTGGCGTTCAGGGCGATCGGCTCGGCCAGCAGTTCCTTCAGCCGGTAGATGGTCGGGGCGGTGGGCAGCAGCATCACCTCCACCGCGTCCCAGATCGGCTCGGCCGCCCGGTGATAGGCCTCCAGGGCGTAGAGGCCTTTGAAGGTCTCTACGCCGGTCACCGCCAGCCCGCCCTGGACGATGGCCCGCACGGTCGGATGGATCACGCCAGGGGTGTTGCGCAGCAGGGTCTCGACGGCCGCCGTGCGCTCGGCCACCCACGGGCCGCTGTAGAGCAGCTTGGCGCAGTCGAGCAGCGGGGCGATGTCGAGTTCGACGGGCGTGCCGCCGGCCGCCGTCATGCGCTCGATGGCGGCGGCGTAGAGGGCGGCGGACTGGTCGTCGCCGAGGAACAGCCGCTGGTCGGGGCGGGGGACGCCGAAGCGGAAGGTCCCGACGGGCGCGGCGGGCGGTGCGGCCGGCGCGCGGCGCGAATAGTCGTCCTCGGCGTCGAAGGCGGCCAGCACGTCGTCGACCCGCGCCGCCCCGGCCAGGTCAGCGGCGAACACGCTGACGCAGTCCAGCGAGCGGCAGGCGGGGACCACGCCGCGCGTGCTCCAGCGGCCCTTGCTCGGCTTGAGCCCGACCAGGTGGTTGAAGGCGGCCGGCACCCGGCCCGAGCCGGCGGTGTCGGTGCCCAGGGCGAAGGCGACCAGGCCTGCGGCCACGGCCACCGCCGAGCCGGAGCTGGAGCCGCCGCTGACATAGGCCTGGTCGAACACGCACAGCGGCGCGCCATAGGGGCTGCGGACGCCGACCAGGCCGGTGGCGAACTGGTCGAGATTGGTCTTGCCGACCAGCACCGCCCCGGCCGCGACCAGCCGCTCGACCACCGTCGCCGAGCGCGCGGGGACATAGGCGAAGGCCGGGCAGGCGGCGCTGGTCGGCCAATCGGCGACGTCGATATTGTCCTTCACGGCGAAGGGAACCCCGGCCAGGGGCAGGGCCTCGCCGGCCGCGACCCTGGCCTCGACGGCCCGGGCCTGGGCCAGAACCGCCTCGGGCGGCAGGCGCAGAATCCAGGCCTGGGGCTGGACCAGGTCATAGGCGGCGACGGCGTCGAGCGCCGCTTGCGCCACGGCGACCGCGCTGGCCCCGCCGTTGACGGCCTCGGCTATGGCGGTGACCGACAAGCGCTGGAAATCGCTCATGCGGCGTCGTCCCCAAGATCGGGCCCAAGACCGGACAAGTCCGGGGCGATGGCGACGATCGGGGCGCCGGCGGCGATGGCCTGGGCCGGCTGGGCGTAGACGGCGGTGACGATCCCGGCCGCCGGGCTGTTGACGTCGCACTCGGCCTTCATCGCCTCGATCACGGCGATCACCGCCCCGGCCTCGACCCGCTGGCCCGGCGCGACCAGCACCTTCCAGACATTGCCGCCCAGCGGGGCCTCGACCAGGTCGCTGCCGTCGGGGACGGTGACGGCCGCCGCCTCGCCGGCCTCGTCGGCCACGCCCGACAGGGCCTCGACCCGGGCGAACTCGCCGCGGGCCACCCAGTCGGCCCGCTCGGCGTCGAAGGCGGCCTGGCGAGTGGTCTGGAAAGCCTCAATGCTTTCAGCGTTCTCCGCCAGCATCCTGCGGTAGTCCGACAGGCGGAAGGTCTCTTCCTCGATGCGGATTTGGCGGCGACCGAGCGGGAAGTCGCGCCGCCACTCGACCAGCTCCTCGGCGCTGACCGGGAAGAAGCGGATCTGGTCGAAGAACCGCAGCAGCCACGGCTTGCCGCCGGTGAAGGCGTCGGTCTGGCGCCAGGTGTTCCACACCTGGATGGTGCGGCCGAACAGCTGGTAGCCGCCCGGGCCCTCCATGCCGTAGATGCACATATAGGCCCCGCCGATGCCGACCACGTTGGGCGGGGTCCAGGTGCGGGCGGGATTGTACTTGGTGGTCACGAGGCGATGGCGCGGATCGACCGGGGTGGCGACCGGCGCGCCCAGATAGACGTCGCCCAGCCCCATCACCAGGTAGCGGGCGTCGAAGACAATCCGCTTCACATCATCAATGTTCGACAAGCCGTTGACGCGACGGATGAATTCGATGTTGTCCGGACACCAGGGCGCGTCGTCGCGGACCGCCTGCATGTACTTGTCGATCGTCTGGTAGATCGCCGGGTCCTTCCAGCTCAGCGGCAGGTGGACGACGCGCGACGGGATCTCGAAATCGTCCAGCCCTCCCAGCCGCTGCTCGGCCGCGACCAGGACGGCCAGCAGCTCGGCCTGGGTCAGGCGGCGGCTGTCATAGTGGACCTGCAGCGAGCGGATGCCGGGGGTCAGGTCGATGACGCCGGGCAGGGCCAGGGCCTGCAGGTCCAGCAGCAGGGCGTGGATGCGCAGCCGCAGCTCCAGGTCCAGCACGATCGGGCCGTATTCGACCAGCAGGTGCTGGTCGCCCTGGCGGCGGTAGGTGACGTGCGGGCGGTGGCCGTCTTCGGGCAGTTCGGCGAGGATCGGGCTGGCCGACGCATGGGCGGCGGGCGCCGCATCCGGGGCCGGAGCCGCTCGCAGCGTCGCCAGCAGGCCTTCCTGCTCATCCAGCGCCAGGGCCGCCGCGGCGTCGTCGACGACCGCGAACCGCACGGTGTCGCCGGGCGCCAGCTGCCCGGCCTTCCACAGGTCGGCCTGGATGATCACGAACGGGCAGACGAAGCCGCCCAGCGAGGGTCCGTCCGGCCCCAGGATGATCGGCATGTCGCCGGTGAAGTCGACCGCGCCGACCGCATAGGCGTTGTCGTGGATGTTGGACGGGTGCAGCCCGGCCTCGCCGCCGTCGCGCCGCGCCCATTGCGGCTTGGGGCCGACCAGCCGCACGCCGGTGCGGTTGGAGTTGTAATGGACCTTCCAGTCGGTCCCGGCGATCATCGCCACGTCGGCGGGGGTGAAGAAGTCGGGCGCGCCGTGCGGGCCGGGCAGGACGCGGATCGTCCAGGCCTTGGTCGTGGCCGGGCGCGGGGCCTCGGCCAGGACCGGGGCGGCCGCCGCCGCCGCACCGCCGTCGCCCAGTCGCAGCACGTCGCCGGCCGTCAGGTTGCGGCCGGCATGGCCGCCGAAGCCGCCGAGGGTGAAGGTCGAGCGGCTGCCCAGATAGGCCGGCACGTCCAGCCCGCCCTGGAACAGCAGGTAGCCGCGCAGGCCGGCGCCGACCACGCGGCCGATCTTCAGCACCTGGCCGGGGGCGATCGCGAACGGGGCGTAGGCCGGGACCGGGACGCCGTCGAGCCTGGCGTCGAAGGCCGCGCCGGTCAGGCAGACGACGGCCGGGCGGTTGAACTTCAGGCTTGGGCCGAGGGCGGTGATCTCCAGCCCGGCCGCGTCGTCCCCATTGCCCAGCAGGCGGTTGCCCAGCCGGAAGGCCAGGTCGTCCATCGGTCCCGACGGCGGCACCCCGACGTCCCAGTAGCCCTGCCGCCCCGGCCAGTCCTGGACGGTGGTGGCCGGGCCGCCGCTGAGCACCTGGACGGTGTCGGGCGCCCAGGCCACGGTCTCCAGGGCCCGGGTCGAGACCTGGCCGGTGACGAAGGGCGGGCTGCGGACCACGGCCCGCAGCCAGTCGAGATTGGTCTCGATGCCGGCCAGGCGGGTGTCGTCCAGCGCCGTCTGCAGCGCCGTCACCGCCGCCGGACGGTCCGGCGCCGTGACGATCAGCTTGGCCAACAGCGGGTCGTAGAAGGCGCTGACCTCGGTCCCGTCGACCACCCAACCGTCGGCGCGGACGCCGTCGGGGAAGCGCACCTGCGTCAGCACGCCGGAACTGGGTCGATAGTCCTGGGCCGGGTCCTCGGCATAGAGCCGCACCTGGATCGCGGCGCCCTTGGGCTCGGGCGCTGGGGCGTCGAGAAAGGCGAAGTCGCCGGCCGCGCCGCGCACCATCCATTCGACCAGGTCGACGCCGGTCACCTGCTCGGTGACGCCGTGCTCGACCTGCAGGCGGGTATTGACCTCCAGGAAGAAGAAGTCGTCGCGCTCGGCGTCGTAGAGGAACTCGACCGTGCCGGCCGAGCGGTAGCCGGCGGCCGAGGCCAGGCGGACGGCGGCCTCGAGCAGGGCGGCGCGGGTGGCGGCGGGCAGGCCGGGGGCGGGGGTCTCCTCGACGACCTTCTGGTTGCGCCGCTGCAGCGAGCAGTCGCGCTCGCCCAGGGCCAGGACCTTGCCGGCCCCGTCGCCGAACACCTGGACCTCGACGTGGCGGGCCTGGCGCACATAGCGCTCGAGGAACACCCCGCCGTCGCTGAAATTGCCGGTCGCCAGCCGCTGGACGGCGGCGAAGGCTTCGCTGACGGCCTCGGCCGTCTCGCAGACCCGCATGCCGATGCCGCCGCCGCCGGCCGTGGCCTTGAGGATGACGGGGAAACCAATGCGCTCGGCCGCTTTCAGGGCCGCGGCCGGGTCGACCAGCAGGTCGGTGCCGGGCGCCAGGGGCACGCCGTGGGCCTGGGCGAGGTCTCGCGCCGTGTGCTTGAGGCCGAAGGCGCGGATGTTGTCGGGCGTCGGGCCGATGAAGGCGATCCCCGCCGCTTCACAAGCTTGCGCGAAGTCCGCGTTTTCGCTGAGGAAACCGTAGCCGGGATGAACCGCCTGGGCGCCGGTCGCCTGCGCCGCCGCCAGGATCAGGTCGCCGCGCAGATAGCTGTCGGCGGCCGGCGCCGGGCCGATGCGCACCGCCTCGTCGGCCAGGCTGACATGCAGGGAGCCAGCGTCGGCGTCGCTGAACACCGCCACCGACTTGACGCCCATGGCCTTGAGCGTGCGGATGATCCGGCAGGCGATGGCGCCGCGGTTGGCGATCAGGACCTTGTCGAACATGGCGGTCCTAGCCCGAGACGATCATGCGCACCGGCGTCGGATCGAAGCCGTTGCAGGGATTGTTGATCTGCGGACAGTTGGAGACCACCACCACCACGTCCATCTCGGCCCGCAGATCGACATAGAGGCCGGGGGCCGAGATGCCGTCGACGATCCCCAGGGCCCCGTCGGCCTCGACCGGCACGTTCATGAACCAGTTGACGTTGCTGACCATGTCGCGCTTGCCGCGGCCGTGGCGGGCGTTGGCGGTCAGGAAGTTCTCGACGCAGGCGTGCTGGGCCTTGGTGTGGTGGCCGTAGCGCAGGGTGTTGCTCTCGCACGAGCAGGCCCCGCCGATGGTGTCGTGATAGGCCACGGCGGTGGCGGTGACGGTCATCATCGCCGCGCCCTCGTTGGACAGCAGCACCGAGCCCTCGCGCAGGAAGACGTTGCCCTGGGCGGCGATGGTGTCCTGGGCGCTGTAGCGCTCGCTGTCGTCAGCGGCGCTGTAGGCCAGGAAGTCGACGGCCTGGTTGCCCTCCAGGTCGACGATCCGCAGGGTCTGGCCGGCCTTGACCGTGTGCAGCCACGGGGCGCGGGCGGGCACGACCTCGTCATGGACTACGGTTCCGGCCAGCGGCGGGGGCGAAAGGGTCATGGCGCTCACCGGCGGTAATAGTCTTCGACGTTGAGGAAGGCGCGCAGGCCCTCCGGCGTCGCGTTGCGGATCGGATCGGCTTCCGGCGTCACCGGGCCGCGCCAGGCGGTGGCCCGCAGCGGGGTGACGGCGTAGGCCGGGCGCGGGTCGAGCACGTGCGGGCAGTTGGCGACCACGACGATCAGGTCCATCTCGGCCCGCAGAGTGACGAAGCGGCCGGGCGGGTAGGGGCCGATATCGATCGCAGTGTCGCCGCCCTGGGCGATCCGCACCGGCTTGAACAGGTTCAGGCACGGATGGATGTCCTTGCGGCCCAGGCCGAACTTGGCCACGCCGAGCGAGAAGCGGTCGCGGGCGCTGGGATGGGCCCCATGGTTGAAGCCGTCCCCGTACTTGCGGGCGTTGCTGGCCTCGTTGGAGGCGCCGCAGAAGGCGTCGTGGGCTTCGGCGGTGTCCTCGACCAGGCTGGCCAGCACCCGGCCCATGTCGGACAGCAGCAGCCGGCCCTGGCCCAGATAGCCGTTCCACTGCACCTTCAGGGTGTCGGCGATGTTCAGCCGCTCGACCGGGCGCTCGGCGTTGAACAGCAGCAGCGAGGCGCTGGCGTCGCCGGCCAGGTCGGTCAGCCGCAGGCGGGCGCCGCGGGCGATCTGGCGGCCGGCGTAGCCGCCGGGGGCGATCGTCTCGTCCCAGACCACGTCCTGCGCGGCGACGCCGGCCGGCAGGTCGACCGCCGCCGTGGCCGGGACGGTGGGCATGGCCTCGGCCCGGGTTCCGGCCTGGGCCCGGGCGTGGGCCTGGGCGGCGTAGGGATTGGCGGTGTCGCTCATCAGACGGCGTCCCCTTCCTCGCCATGGAAGTGCAGCGGCGGCAGCAGGGCGGTGGTGGTGACCAGCTTGATCTGCTGCACGCCGCGCACCTTGCGCAGGTCGTCGCACAGCTGCTGCAGGCGCTCGAACGGGCCCTGGACCAGCAGCACCTCCATGGCCTGATCGTCCTCCAGGAAGACGTTCTGGGCCGAGATCACTTCTTTGACATAGCTCAGCTGGGTCTGGGCCAGGGCGTGGCGCACGCGGCCGCTTTCGGCCCGGTAGATCAGGGTGATGGTGCCGGCCAGTACGGCGTCGGAACGCGCGCCGGTGTGCTCGGCCAGCTCGTGGCGGATCAGTTCGGCGATCATCTGCGAGCGGCTGGGCAGGCCGCGCTCGGCGACCATGGCGTCCAGCTGCACCAGCAGCTCGGCCGGCAGGCTGACGCTGAGGCGGGCGAGGGTGGAAGGAGGGCTGTCCATCGCTCGATCTAGGCGAGTTATTACCAATATCGCAATACGTAATATCGAACTTTCGCCGGCGAGCGCGGCGCTGCCTGAAATTTGCGCGCCCCCCGGGGCCGAACGCGGCGCGACTGGCCATTCCCGGAACCGAAGACGCCCCCGGCCTGCTCGCCTTGAGGCCTCGCCTGGACTATATAGCGCCCCTCGCGCCGCCGAGCGGCGGTTGGAGTCTTTGAATCGACGGTGATGCAGCAGTTCCAAGCCCATAGGCTCTCGGTGGCGCCGATGATGGATTGGAGCGATCGGCATTGCCGGTCGCTGCACCGGGTGCTGTCGCGCCGGGCGCTGCTCTATTCGGAGATGGTGACCAGCGGCGCGGTGCTGCACGGCGACCGCGACAAGCTGCTGGGCTATGACGCCGGCCAGCACCCCGTGGCCCTGCAACTGGGCGGTTCGGAACCGGCCGAACTGGCGGCGGCGGCGCGGATCGGCGAGGATTTCGGCTATGACGAGATCAATCTGAACGTCGGCTGTCCGTCCGACCGCGTGCAGAGCGGCCGGTTCGGGGCCTGCCTGATGCGCGAGCCGGCCCTGGTCGCCGACTGCATGGCGGCGATGGCGGCGGCGGTGTCCGTGCCGGTCACCGTCAAGTGCCGGATCGGGGTCGACGACCAGGATCCGGAGCAGAGCCTGTTCGAGCTGGTCGACCGCTCGGCCCAGGCCGGGGTGACTAGCTTCGTCGTCCATGCCCGCAAGGCCTGGCTGAAGGGGCTGTCGCCGAAGGAAAACCGCGACGTGCCGCCGCTGGACTATCCGCTGGTCCACCGGCTGAAGGCCGAGCGGCCGCACCTGACCATCGTCATCAACGGCGGCGTTCCCGATCTCGACGCCTCTCTGGCCCAGCTGGAGCATGTCGACGGCGTGATGCTGGGCCGGGCCGCCTATCACGAGCCGGGCCTGCTGGGGCAGGTCGACCGCCGGGTGTTCGGCGAAGGCCGCGACATCGACGCCTTCAAGGCGGTCGAGCTCTACAAGCCCTACATGACCGCGCAGCTGGCGGCGGGCGTGCATCTGGCGGCCATGAGCCGGCACATGCTGGGCCTGTTCCACGGCATGCCGGGGGCGCGCGCCTGGCGCCGCATCCTGACGGTCGAGGGCGTGGCGGCCGGCGCGGGGCTGGAGGTCGTCGACCGCGCCTTGGCCGCCGTCCGCCAGGCGGTGGACGCGCGCGAGGCGCGGACCTTGGACGCCGTCGCGGGCTAGGCCTTGGGAACAAGCCGGGCGGACGTCGGGTTTGAACCTATGGGTCGGGGAAAACCTGACGCGAGGTCATGCGATGTTACGTCTTTCCCTGGCCGCGGTGCTTGGCGCCACGCTCCTAGCCGGCGCGACGGGCGCCTGGGCCCAGGACGAGCGTTTCGCCGTGGGCGGCAATATCGGCACGCCCGGCCTGGGCGTCGAACTGCAATACCGGCTCAGCGACAACCTGGTCGTCCGCGGCGGCGGCGATTGGATGAAATTCGACCACGACCACAGCTACAGCGGCGTCAACTATTCGGCCAAGCTGAAGACCGCCACCGGCGGCGCGTTCCTCGACTGGCATCCGGGCGGCGGCGGTTTCTTCCTGTCGGGAGGCAGCTACTTCGGGGAGCGCAAGGCCCGGCTGGACGGCCGGCCGACCGGGCCGACCCAGATCGGCGACCTGACCTTCACGCCCGAGCAGATCGGCACGATCCGTGGCGATGTCGAAATGTCGAAGACCCAGCCGTTCCTGGGCCTGGGCTGGGACAATACCTTCGTTCGCAACAGCCGCTGGGGTTTCCGGGTGCTGGGCGGCGTGTCGTTCAGCGACAAGCCCAAGGTCGACCTCACGGCCACGGACGGCACGCTGGCCGGCGATCCGACCTTCCAGGCCGAACTGCAACGGGAGGAAGATGACGTCCGCCATGACGCCAAGGGCTTCAAGTACTTCCCGATCGTCCAGGTCGGGGTGAACTACCGGTTCTGAACGGGGCTAGGCGATCAAGCGTCCTGGACGTCGAAGCGCGCCACCTTGCCGGCGCGAAGACGGAAAACATGTTCGACCGTCTTGTTCTCAAGTCCATGCGTCTGTCCTTGAAGCAGCTTGCCGTCGAGATCGCGGATGGTCTGCCGGACTTCCGCGACGACCGCGCCATCGGCCGTTCGATGAAAGCCCACCGGCTCGACCTGCGGACTGACCAGGGCCCACTGGCGCGTCCAGTAGGCGCGGACCGCCTCGCGGCCATCGACATGGCCGCCGTCCATGGCGTTGGCCCAGGCGACATCCTCGGTGAGGGCGGCCAGCACGCCATCAATGTCCCGGGCGTTGAAGCGATCGTAGAGGCCTTCGAGAATCTTGATGTCATCGTCCATCGGACCTCTCCCTGCCGCGCGCGGTTTGCATTCGCGCCGAACCCATATACATATGCACGTATGTATATGGGTTCGGCAAGGGGAAGCGCCATGGATCTGGACGTGCTCTCGACGCCGGGACACCTGATCAGTCTCGCCGCGCGCGGGTTCGCCCGCCTCAGCGAAGCGCGGCTGAAGCCGCTGGGCTTCGGCGTCGGACACCTGCCGGTGCTGGTGGCGCTGCAGGACGGCCGGGCGAGCACCCAACGCGATCTCGCCCGCTTCGCCAGGATCGAGCAGCCGCCGATGGCGCAGATGCTCGCCCGAATGGCGCGGGACGGCCTGATTCAGTACGCGCCCGATCCTGCCGATGGGCGCAGCCGCCGTATTACGCTGACGGAAGCCGCGGAAGCGCGCCTGCCGGAGGCGGTGGCTGTCCTGCTTCGGGGCAATCAAGAGGTGCTGCGCGACTTCACGGAGGAGGAGGCCGAACTGCTCGTCGCCCTGCTGACGCGCCTGATCGCCAACCTCGATCGAATCGCGGGTCTCGAAGCGGCGCCCGATACGCCGCTGGCTGAGAAAGCTGGCTGACGAGGGTGCGTCGGCCGGTCGCTCGAGCCGTTACGACCGCAGGATCAGCGCCCTGGGCGTGGCCTGGAAGCTGGACAGCCGGCCCAGATAGCTCATGCCCAGCAGCGAGGTCTCCAGGCCCTTCTCGATGACCATGGCGTCGACGTCGCGCACCTGGGCGCCGGCCACGGCGACGCTGGCCAGCTTGACCGAGGCGGCGCGGGTCTGGCCCGAGGCGGTGATCACCTTGTAGCGGTAGTCGAGGCTGTGGATGT
This sequence comes from Caulobacter sp. LARHSG274, assembly GCF_052871235.1. Lineage (NCBI taxonomy): Bacteria > Pseudomonadati > Pseudomonadota > Alphaproteobacteria > Caulobacterales > Caulobacteraceae > Caulobacter > Caulobacter sp. LARHSG274. The sequence goes on from NZ_JBIXJO010000014.1 coordinate 44,386, forward strand.
CGATGCCCAGGCGCTGGGCGTCGGTCTGGCTGAGGGCGACGGTGGTGGCGCCGGTGTCGATCAGGAAGCGCACGGCCCGGCCGTCGACCTTGGCCTCGGCCCAGAAATGGCCGTCGGCGCCCTTGACGATCTGGGCGGCGCCGTCGTCGGTCGCGGCCGCCGCCGGGGCGGGCCCGCGCAGGTCCGGCTGGCGCAGGTCGTCCAGCGACACGACGGCCTTCGCCGCCCCGACCGCCGAGAGCGCGCCGACGATCGCGATGGTCGCGAACTTGAGCATTCAATCACCCCGCCATGACAGGCTTATCGGCCGTTTCTACGGCTGTTGCGGGGAGAATAGTCGCCAAGGGGTTTTCAACCCGTGAATCGGCCAAGCGACGATCGTTTACGGTTAACAAGTATCTAAGTGAATGGCAAATTAAAAATACGTAACACTTGGAGTGTTGAGTATTAAACTTGCGTAATGTGCAACATGACTTCGATTTAACTTCAAGCTGCGGTGTTTTCGGGCCATTCATGACCCTCGAAATATGAACGCGTATCGAGGGAATACCGCCATGAACAAGATCATCGTCGCGACCGTTGTCGCCGTTTCGGCCCTGGCCGGCGCCGCCCAGGCGGGGACCACGGTCAGCAACCTGGACTTCCTGAAGGCCGCCCGCTGCCGCGGCCTGGCCGCCTCGGAAGGCCTGGGCAAGCTCGACACCGCCAATATCGACGCCTTCCTGAAGCAGGAAACCGGCGATCGCGACCTGCCGATCCGCGTCTCGGCCAACAACAAGATCGTCGGCGCCCAGAAGGAGGGCGACAAGGCCGAGGGCGCCAAGAAGGAAAAGCTGCTGGCCGAACGGTCGAGCGCCTGCTCGGCCTGGCTCAGCGGCGCGCCCACCGGCGCCGCCGTCAACACCGCCAACTAGAAGGCTCAGGCCTGGTCAATGACCAGGCTGGCCACGGGGTCGGGGCGGAGGGGCAGGGCGGCCATGACCGCCGCCCGTTCCGCGTCGCTCAACCGCGACCAGCCGGCGATCTCCGCAAGGGTTCGCCGGCAGCCCAGGCAGACGCCGGTCAGGCCGTCGACCGCGCAGACCTTGACGCAGGGCGTCGCGATGGCGCGGGGCGGCGTGGCGGCGGGCGAGGTCATGACCGCCAATTTCGGCGTTCCGGACGAACCGCGCAAGGGCAAGCCGCGCATGGATCATCGCGTGGGCGCCCTTTGCATCGGGCGCGGGCTGGCTTAAGTCCGCGCCATGACCGTTTCCCCCTTCGACGACATCCGCCAGCTGGCCGCCGACGCGCCGGCCTCGCCCTGGGCCGCCGACGCCTTCACGGGCGACCGGCTGGCCGAGGTTTCCGCCTGGCTGACGGCCTGGACCGGCAAGACGCCGCCGACGGTGCTGCGGCCGGTCGTGGCTCTCTATGCCGGGGCCCGCCAGGGCGTCGGACCGCAGGGCTACGCCCGCGAGCGCCTGGAGACCGTGGCGGCGGGCGGGGCCAATGTCTGCCGGCTGGCCGGCGTCCAGGGCGCGGGGCTGGAGGCCTTCGACCTCGCCGTCGATCGGCCGACGCCCGACCCGGTGGCCAAGGCGGCGATGAGCGAGAAGGAATGCGCGGCGACCATGGCCTTCGGCATGGAGGCCCTGGCCAAGCAGCCCGACCTGCTGATCCCCGGCGTCATCGCCGCCGAGGCCGGGCGTTCGGCCGCAGCCCTGGCCCTGGCGCTGTTCGGCGGCGAGGCTTCCGACTGGAGCGAGGCGCCCGAACCGGTCGCCGCCGCCGTGGCCCGCGCCGCTGGCGAGGACGACCTCTCCGACCCCCTGGCGGCCTTGCGCCAGCTGGGCGGCCGCGAGACCGCGGCCCTGGTCGGGGCGATCCTGGCCGCCCGGGTCCAGAAGATCCCGCTGCTGCTGGACGGCTACGCCGCCTGCGCCGCCGCCGCGGTGCTGCACGCCCTCGATCCCGCTCTGATCGATCACTGCCTGGCCGCACACCTGGGGACGGCCAAGGGTCATGGCCGGCTGCTGGAGATGCTGGGCAAGCGCCCGTTGGTCGCGCTGGACGTCGCCGAGGAGGAGGGCGTCGGGGGCGCGACGGCCCTGGCCCTGGTGCGGCTGGCCTGCGAGGTTCGCTAGCGCCGGCCGGGAACTGATCGGCGTTTACGTTGACGCTAGGGTCATCTTTCCAAACGTTCGTTCGAACCCTATCATGACCCGGAAGCCAAAGACGGCCCGCTGAGAGGCCGATTCCGGGAGCCGACCATGAACCTCGATTTCTCGCCTGAAGACGTCGCCTTCCGCGACGCAGTCCGCGCCTTCATCGCCGAGAACTATCCCGCCGACCTGCGCGAAAAGCAGGACGAGGGCGAGGAGATGGCCAAGCAGGACTTTTTGGCCTGGCACCGGATCCTGGCCCGGAAGGGCTGGGTGGCGCCGGCCTGGCCTGCCGAATACGGCGGCCCCGGCTGGACGCCGGTGCAGCGCTACATCTGGTCCGAAGAGACCGCCCGCGCCGACTGCATCCAAATCCTGCCGTTCGGCATCAACATGGTCGGGCCGGTGATCTACACCTTCGGCACGCCCGAGCAGAAGCAGCGCTTCCTGCCGCCGACCCTGTCGGGCGACATCTGGTGGGCCCAGGGCTATTCTGAACCGGGCGCGGGCTCGGACCTGGCCAGCCTGAAGACCAAGGCCGAACGCATCCGCGGCGACGACGGCGAGGACTATTACCTGGTCAACGGCCAGAAGACCTGGACCACCCTGGCCCAGCACGCCGACTGGATCTTCTGCCTGGTCCGCACCGACCCGGCCGCCAAGATCCAGGAGGGCATCTCGTTCCTGCTGATCGACATGAAGTCGCCGGGCGTCACCGTGCGCCCGATCATCACCCTGGGCGGCGAGCACGAGGTCAACGAGGTCTGGCTGGAGAACGTCAAGGTTCCGGTCGAGAACCGGATCTATGACGAGAACAAGGGCTGGACCTGCGCCAAGTTCCTGCTCGCCCACGAGCGCTCCGGCATCGCCGGGGTGGCGCGCTCCAAGCGCGGCATCGCCCGCATCCGCCAGATCGCCGCCGAGGAGGTCAGCGACGACGGCGCGCCGCTGATCGACGACCCGATGTTCCGGCGCAAGGTCGCCGAGCTGGAGATCGACCTGACGGCGCTGGAATATACCGAACTGCGCACCCTGGCCGGCGAGGCGGCCGGCAAGGGGCCGGGGCCGGAATCCAGCCTGCTGAAGATCAAGGGCACCGAGATCCAGCAGCGGATCACCGAACTGGCGCTGGAGGCCTCGGGCCACTACGCCGCGCCCTATTTCCGCGGCTTCCCGGCCGACGGCGACAACGCCCATCCGATCGGCCCCGACTTCGCCCACCGCGCTGCGCCGACCTATTTCAACGTCCGCAAGACCTCGATCTACGGCGGCTCCAACGAGATCCAGCGCAACATCATCGCCAAGATGGTTCTGGGGCTGTGATCAAGGCCTGAGCATTTGCAGTTCCCCTCCCCGCAAGGGAGGGGAGCCATAAGAGGAAACCGCCCTCATGGACTTCAACTTCAGCGAAGAGCAGTCGATGCTGCGCGACACCGTCGCCAGCTTCCTGCGCGACAAGTACGACTTCGAGACCCGCCGCAAGATCGTCGCGTCCGACAGCGGCTGGCAGGCCGACTACTGGCGCGCCATCGCCGAGGAGCTGGGCATACTGGGCGCGCCGTTCAGCGAAGAGCTGGGCGGCCTGGGCGGCGGGGCGGTCGACAACATGATCGTCATGGAGGAGTTCGGCAAAGCCCTGGTCATCGAACCCTATCTGGGCACGGTGGTGATCGGCGGCGGCTTCCTCAAGCATTCGGGCTACGCCGGGGCGGCCAGCGTGATCGAGGCGATCATCGCCGGCACGACGACGATCGCCTTCGCCTATGCCGAGCCGCAGGCCCGCTACACCTGGCAGGACCTGAAGACGACCGCCCGGAAAGAGGGCGCAGGCTACGTGCTCAACGGCCACAAGGCCGTGGTGGTCGGGGCGCCGTTCGCCAGCCACCTGGTGGTCACCGCCCGCACCGGCGGCGGCCAGCGCGACGCCGGCGGCGTCTCGGTGTTCCTGGTCGACAAGAGCCTGAAGGGCATAGTCACCCGCGACTATCCGACCGTCGACGGCGGCCGCGCCTCAGAGGTCTATTTCGAGAACGTCTCGATCCCGGCCGACGCCCTGATCGGCGAGGAGGGCGGGGGACTGCCCCTGGTCGAGAAGGTGGTCGACGAGGCTACGGCCGCCGTCGGGGCCGAGGCGGTGGGCGTGCTGCGCCGGCTGCACGAAGGCACGCTGGACTACGCCCGTCAGCGCAAGCAGTTCGGCACGGCGATCGGCAACTTCCAGGTGCTGCAGCACCGGATGGTCGACATGTTCATCGAGGTCGAGCAGGCGGTGTCGATGACCTACATGGCCACGCTCAAGCTGGACGAGGACGACGCCGAACGCGCCAAGGCGGTCTCGGCCGCCAAGGTGCGGATCGGCCGGGCCTGCCGGTTCGTCGGCCAGAACGCGATCCAGATCCACGGCGGCATGGGCATGACCGACGAGCTGGCGATCGGCCACTATTTCAAGCGGGCGACGATCATCGAAGGCCTGTTCGGCTCGGTCGACCATCACCTCAGGCGCTACGAATCGCTGTCGTTCGGCGCGGCGGCGTAAAACCGCCTACAGACAACCGATGGTTGGGCGGGGCGCCGCCCGCGGCACGCCGTCGCGGGCGGCTTTTCTTTTGGTGGTGTGGTCGTCGACGATCCAGGCCAGGAGGGAAGGCCTTGGCCTGCAACGGATCGCCGGCCCGGAGCGGTTGTGCGCCGCCCCGCCGGCCGCAAACAGGCTTTCGTCCGTGCGCGCGGGGAGCGGAATCGGGCCGGGAACGGCCTGTCGACTTCGATCGTCCGTGGACTGATTTAATCCGTGTTCGGATTATTTTTCTTGCGTTCGGCAAGCGTCAGCGCATGATTCTGGGCGACGCGCTGACGACTAGGAGGGTGCAAGCCCCTGTAAGCCGCGCGCGTCTCCTGGTCCAACGGCCTGTCTGGGAGACGCCGCCATGAACGTATCGAAGATGAACCACGCCATGCTGTCCTTCGCCCTGATGGGCGGGATGCTGGTCGGGGGCCGGTCGGCGCCCAAGCCGCCGGTCACCGAGCCGACCTCGAAGCCGACCGGCGGCAAGTAGGCGAAGAAAAGGGCGGCCCGCCGCGCGCGCCGCCCTTGCTGGTCCTTATCCCCGATGCTTCCCGGGCGTCACGACGGCTTGGCGGCGGTGTTGCAGTCGGCCAGGCCGGCGGCGTCGAGTTCCGCGCCGCGATAGGTGAAGGCCGCCACAGGGCCGAGTTCGGCGGCGATCTTGCGGCAGGCGCGGCCGATCGGCAGCGACTTGACCTGGGGGGCGGCGCAGGTGTCGCCAGCGCAGCGCCAGGCGGCGCCGTCCTGGATCAGGCTGGCGACCTTGGCCGGCCCTTGCAGCTTGATGATCGCGCCTTCCGCAGCCAGGGCGGCGGTCGACAGGCTGGAGGCCGCGACGAGCGCGGCGATGAAGATTCGCATGGCTGTTTCCTCTATCCCCGGACCGACAACGGGAGGCCGATCCAGAGTACAGGTTCGTTTCTTTTCGAAACTAAGTCAACAACCGAAGCGCGTCCGCGTCGCCTGTCTGCCCGGGTTCCGCGTGCCAGTCCAGCAGGGCGGGGGTGACGTCCTCGGCCTTTTCGACGCTGCGCCAGCAGTCGGCCAGGCTGGGCGGGGTCAGGCCCTCGTCGATGGTGTGCCGCAGCAGGGCGAAGAGCGGGTCCCAGAAACCGCGCGGATTGTGGAAGATGATCGGCTTGCGGTGCAGGTCGAGCCGACGCCAGGACAAGAGCTCGATGATCTCCTCCAGAGTGCCGATGCCGCCGGGCAGGACCACGAAAGCGTCGGAACGTTCGAACATCAGCATCTTGCGTTCGTGCATCGAGGCGACGATCACCGTCTCGACGTCGTCGAACGGCTGCTCGCGGCCGCGCAGGAAGTCGGGGATGATCCCTAGCACCCGGCCTCCCGCCTGATGAGCGCCGCGGGCGGTCGCGCCCATCAGCCCGACCCCGCCGCCGCCATAGACCAGCTTCAGCCCGGCCCCGGCGAACGCCGCGCCGATCTCGAAGGCCGCCTCCAGGAAGGCCGGATCGGCGGCGTTCGACGAGCCGCAATAGACGCAGACCGAACTCAGGGCGCGGGTCGCGGCGCCGGCTTGCCGGCTGGACAGGTCGGGCATCGTCGTCCACTCCAGAGAAATAAACAGCGCGCCGGTCCTTGTGGACAGGCCCGGCGCGCCGCACGTGAACAGCCAAGAAGGGCCGCCGGGGCGTCGCGGCCGTTGGATACGTCATGATCAGGATTCGCAAGATCGGTTTCAAGTCGGCCTCGGCCATGGCGGCGGTCGCCGTGCTGGCGCTGGGCGGCTGCGGCCGCGGCGAGAACGGTTGGCGGCAGGATCCGGCCGCGGCGCAGTCCGAGCCGACGCCGCCTCAGGCCGACTATCTGAAGCCGCCGCGGGTGATCTCGGCCGTCCGCCAGGGCGGCGGCGTGGCGCTGGCCGGCGAGGCCACGCCCCTGGCCAGCGTCCGGCTGGGCGCGCCGACGGGCGAGGCCCTGCTGGGCAAGGCCGACGGCGCCGGGCGCTGGCGGCTGGTGGTTCCGCTGGCCGCCGAGCCGCGGCTCTACGGCCTGTCCATGACCCTGGAGGGCCGCACCGTCCAGGCCCAGGGCTATCTGATGGTCACCCCCAACGGCCGCGGCGTGCTGCTGCGGGCCGGGGGCGGGGCCGAGGTGATGGCCCAGGCCTCGTCCTCGCCGCATATCCTGGCCATCGACTATGACCACAGCGGCGGGGCGGTGATCTCCGGCGTCGCCGCGCCCGGCGCGGGCCTGGGCGTCCGCGTCGACCGCACGACAAGGGGCGAGGGCAAGGCCGACGACGCCGGACGCTTCACCATTTCGCTCAGCCAGCCGCTGGAGGCCGGGCCTCGGACCATCCAGGTGGCCGGGGAGGGCGGCGAGCAGCAGATCGTGCTGGATGTCACCCCGCCGCAGCCGCCAACCAAGGGGCCGGTGCGCTCAATCCAGACCGCGCTCGGCTGGCGGGTGGACTGGATGACGCCGGGCGGCGGGGTCCAGACCACCCAACTGCTGGACGCCGCCCAGTGAGGGGCATGGCGGCTCGGTCGGGGCCGGTGGCCGGCGCGGTGTCGGCCCCCGAGGTCAAGCCCAACGGCTGGAAGGCCTTGGCCGACCTGGCCCGGCTGGTCATGCGTTCCAACGCCCCCGGCCTGCGCTGGCGGGTGACCCTGGCCCTGGCCTTCACCTTCGCCGGCAAGTTCCTAGGCGTGGTCGCGCCGCTGCTGCTGGGCAAGGCCGTCAACGAACTGAGCGCCGGCAGGGGCGCCGTCGCCCAGGTCGGCCTGGCCTTCGCGGGCTTGGCCGCCGGCTGGGCGCTGATCCGCTTCATCTCGGCCGTCGCGCCCCAGGCTCGCGATGCGGTGTTCACCCCCGTGGCCCAGGCGGCCCAGACCCGGGCGGCGGTCGAGACCTTCGCCCACGCCCTGTCGCTATCGATCGACTTCCACCAGACCAAGCGCACCGGCTCGCTGTCGCGGGTGATCGACCGCGGCGCGCGATCGATGGACTTTCTGCTGCGCGGCCTGGTGTTCAACATCGCCCCGACCGCCGTCGAGCTGCTGATGGCCGCCGTGGTGCTGGCCAAGGCCTATGACTGGCGCTTCGCCCTGACCGCCATCGTCACCGTGGCCGTCTATGGCGTCCTGACCTTCGCGATCTCCGACTGGCGGATCGGCCATCGCCGCGAGATGAACGAGGCCGACGCCGAGGCCGCCGGCCGGGCCGTCGACGCCCTGCTGAACTATGAAACGGTCAAGGCCTTCGGGGCCGAGGACCGGGCGGTGGACGGCTATGACCGCGCCCTGCGGGCCTATGGCGCGGCCAATATCAAGGCGACCAATTCACTGACCCTGCTCAACACCATCCAGTCGGCGGTGATGAGCCTGGGTCTGGGGGTGATGGCCATCCTGGCCGGCAGCGAGGCGGCGGGCGGCCGCATCGGGCCCGGCGACGTCACCGCCGCGGTGCTGATCCTGGTCAACCTCTATGGTCCGCTCAACATCCTGGGCTTCGCCTATCGCGAGATCCGCCAGTCGTTCATCGACATGGAGGCCATGCTCGACCTGCGCCGCGCCCAGCCGGACGTGGCTGACGCCGAAGACGCCATCGACCTGCCGCCGGCCGCCGACCGGCGCGGCGGGGCGGTGGCCTTCGAGGCGGTGTCGTTCCGCCATGGCGCGCGCTCGGAAGGCCTGCAGAACGTGACCTTCGCGGTCGAGCCGGGCGCGACCACTGCGATTGTCGGGCCTTCCGGCGCTGGCAAGACCACCCTGGTGCGCCTGGCGTTGCGGATGATCGACCCGCAGGGCGGTCGCGTCACCCTCGACGGCCACGACCTCAAGGCCCTGAAACAGGCGTCGCTGCGCCGGGCCGTGGCCCTGGTGCCGCAGGACGTGGCCCTGTTCAACGACAGCCTGATCGCCAACATCGCCTTCGCCCGGCCCGAGGCCTCCGAAGGCGACGTCTGGGCCGCGGCCGAGGCCGCCGAGCTGGGCGAGTTCATCCGCAACCTGCCCGAGGGCATGGCCACAAAGGTCGGCGAGCGCGGCCTGAAGCTGTCGGGCGGCGAGCGCCAGCGGGTCGGCATCGCCCGGGCCCTGCTGGCCGATCCCCGGGTGCTGATCCTCGACGAGGCGACCAGCGCCCTGGACAGCCGCACCGAGGCCGCCATCCAGGCCACCCTGCGCAAGGCCCGGGCCGGCCGCACCACCCTGGTCGTCGCCCATCGGCTGTCGACGATCGCCGACGCCGACGAGATCATCGTCCTGCGCCGGGGGAAGGTGGTCGAGCGCGGCGCCCACGCGGCCTTGCTGGAGGCCGGCGGCGAATATGCGGCGTTGTGGCGGCGGCAGACTCGCGAGAAACCGGTGGCGGCCGAGTAGGGCGGAGATTGACTCCGGCGCTGGTCGGCCTAGAACAAAAGCAGAACTGAAACGGCGGTTATTGTCATGTTGACGCGAAAGATCGATCGGGCCCTGGACGCCATGGCCGCCTGCCAGGATCGCGTGCCGGCCCTGCGCGAGATCTATCGCGCCGACAGCCCCGAAGGCCTGGCCCTGGGTCATCTGATGGACGCCGTGGAGCGGGCCCGGCGGGTGTTGCAGGGCGACGTGGCGCGGACGGCCGACTAAGGACCATCCCTTTGCGCCCGCCGAATTGTGCGACGGCCGGCGCGCGCTATATCCTGGTCAGCCCCCGTCCAAGCCCCCTGGAGCCGCCCTTGCGCTATCTGCACACCATGGTCCGCGTGAAGGATCTCGACGCCTCGCTGCGGTTCTATTGCGGCGGCCTGGGCCTGATCGAGATGTACCGGACCGAGAACGACCGGGGCCGCTTCACCCTGGTGTTTCTGGCTGCCCCGGAGGACGTCGAGCTGGCCCGCGAGCGCAAGGCCCCGCTGGTCGAGCTGACCTACAACTGGGATCCCGAGGACTATCAGGGCGGCCGCAATTTCGGCCACCTGGCCTATCGGGTCGACGACATCTATGAGACCTGCCAGCGGCTGATGGACATGGGCGTGACCATCAACCGGCCGCCGCGCGACGGCCACATGGCCTTTGTCCGCTCGCCCGACGACATTTCGGTGGAGCTGCTGCAGGACGGCGCGCTGGAACCGGCCGAACCTTGGGCCTCGATGCCCAACACCGGCGTCTGGTAGGGTTTAGACCAGCTTGACGCCAGGTTCCGGCGCGTAGGCGGCGGCCAGGGACTCCAGCCGGCGGGACGGGTGGTCGATGATCGCCAGCCACAGCAGGCGGGCCAGCTCCAGCTTGTAGGCCGCGGCGTAGCCGGCCGAGAACGGCGAGGGGGTGCTGCCGGGCGGTTCGGCGGCCTTGGCGCCCAGCAGCCGCTGGCGGGCCAGGATCGCTGGGCGGTCGATCAGCACCTCGCCCTCGCCCCCGGCCACCCAGCCGTCGACCACGGCGGCGGCGGCCACGGCGTTCTGGACCATGACGGGCAGGGCGCGTTTGCGCGGCGCCGGTTCGCCGGCCATGGCCGGCAGGGCGTTGGGAAGGCTGGTGATCCGGAAGTCCAGCGCCGCCACGCCGCGCTGCAGGACGGTCTTCCAGTGATCGTTGGTCTCGCTCATGGTTAAGCCTGTATCCGCTGCGCGCCGCCCGGTGAAGACCCAACGCAGCGATTGGCGCAAGGGACGCGGACTCGGGCGAAAATGCCGCGGTGATGGTCGGGATTCGCCTGAGGGAACGTCCTGGGCGTCCCATCGTTGGCTTGGGATGCCGGAGAACCTCCCATGGCCGAACCTGACGTGACCAACGGCGATGAAGCCGACGACGCCTATGACCCCTCGACGGTCGAGGCCAACCGCAACATCCAGCAGGGCGGCGGGGTCGGCGCCCGCGACCTGGCCCGGCAGGACGAGCCGGCCGAGATCGTCACGCCCGACGGCGACGAGGACGACGCGGCGCCCGAGGCGCTGGGGACCGCCCATCCCAAGCGCTGAGCGAAAAAACATCGACGCCCATCCCGGCAGGTCCGGATCAGGGCTCGACCCGGGCGCGCGGTCCGGTCTATTCGCCAGGGGATCGTCCACGCGCCTAGAGAACGCCCATGCCCTCCGGCCTCGCCGCCCTGCTCGACGACATCGCCGGCATCACCAAGCTCGCCGCCGCCTCGCTGGACGACGTCTCGGGGGCGGCCGGCAAGGCGGGGTCCAAGGCGGTGGGGGTGGTGGTCGACGACGCGGCGGTGACGCCCGGCTACGCCATGGGCTTCACGCCGGATCGCGAGCTGCCGATCGTCTGGAAGATCGCGGTCGGCTCGTTCCGCAACAAGCTGCTGTTCTTGTTGCCGGGCGCCCTGCTGCTGAGCGCCTTCGCGCCCTGGGCGGTGACGCCGATCCTGATGCTGGGCGGGGCCTATCTCTGTTTCGAGGCGACCGAGAAGATCATCGAGGCCTTCAGCCCCGATGCCGAGGGCGAGGCGGTCGAGGAGCTGGCGCTCAGCAGCAAGGACCTTGAGGCCCAGAAGGTGGCCGGAGCGATCCGCACCGACCTGATCCTGTCCGGCGAGATCATGGCCATCGCCCTGGCCGACGTCGCCGAGCGCCCGCTGGCCGTCCAGGCCGGGGCCCTGGCCGTGGTCGGGGTGCTGCTGACCATCGCCGTCTACGGCGTCGTCGGCCTGATCGTAAAGATGGACGACATCGGCCTGCACATGGCCGGCCGGCGGACGCGGCCGGTCCGGGCCCTCGGCCGCGGGCTAGTCCGCGCCATGCCGCTGACCATGGAGGCCCTGACGGTCATCGGCACGGCGGCCATGCTGTGGGTGGGCGGCGGCATCATCGTCCACGGCCTGGAGCATTTCGGCCTCGACGCCGTGCCGCACATGGTCGAAGGCGCCTCGCATTGGGCGGCCGGCGCGCCCGGCGTCGGCCCCGTCACCGGCTGGATGGCCATGGCGGCGGCCTCGGCCGTGGTCGGCCTGATCATCGGCGGGGCGATCGTCGTCGCCGTCCACCTGCTGCCGCGGCGCAAGGCGCACTGAACGCGCGCCGCGCTTGAGCGGGCCTGCTCATCCTGAATAATCGTTCCAGTTCGTCGCCATCAGGCGTCGACAATCGAAACGCGATCTGGTCGGCGCTCAGGAGCTTGCCGGCGCGAAGCATGGCCTCTGGTGCCGGTGCGGACTTATCGCATTCCGATTTATGGGCTTGCGTTTCACTATTTCGTTTGTCACACCAATCGATAGAGCCTCGCCGCCAGTGCGTGGCGAGGGGGCGCTTGGTGGACAGCGGCGACATGGCTTGGACCGACAGCATGGCGGCGGCGAACAGTCAGGCCGCCTCCCAGTTCTGGATCAGGACCGGCGCCGAGGCCAGCCATGTTCGCTAAGACCTTCTACGCGACCCATCCGGACATGATGGCCGGGGCTAGCAATCAGGACCTGCGCGACCGCTACCTGATCGACCGCCTGTTCGCGCCGGAGGCGGTGACCCTCAACTACCTGCACCAGGAGCGCCTGGTGATCGGCGGCGCCGCTCCGCTGGTCCAGGAGGTCGCCTTGCCGGCCCAGGCCGAGCCGCCGTCCCAGCGCGGCGCGCCCTTCCTGGCCAGGCGCGAGATGGGGGTGGTCAATGTCGGCGAAGGCCCGGGCCGGGTCACGGTCGACGGGAGAAGCTATCTCTTAGAGCCGCTGGACGGGCTCTATGTCGCGCCAGGCTCGGCCGATGTGCGGTTCGTCAGTCAGGACGCCGCGACGCCCGCACGCTTCTACCTGGCGTCGACGCCGGCCCATGCGGCTTTCGAGACCGTCCCCCTGTCGACCCGCTCGGCGATCCCGCTGGAGCGCGGGTCGCCCGAGGCCTCGAACCATCGCATCATCTATCAACTGGTGACGCCCGGGGTTTGCGCCTCGGCGCAACTGCTGATGGGCCTGACGATCCTCAAGCCGGGCAGCGTCTGGAACACCATGCCGCCCCACCTGCATGACCGCCGCTCGGAAGCCTATTTCTACTTCCAGCTGGGGCCCGAGGACCGCGCGTTCCACTTCATGGGCGCGCCCGACGCCACGCGCCACCTGGTGGTCGAAAACCAGCAGGCGGTCATCTGCCCGCCATGGTCGATCCACTGCGGGGCGGCGACATCGAACTACGCCTTCATCTGGGCGATGGGCGGCGAGAACCTCGACTATCAGGACATGAACGTCCTCGATATCTGCCAGCTGCAATAGGCCGATGATGCGTCCGATCCATCATCCGGCTCCAAGAGGAACACCAAGATGAGGCCTTTAGCCCGCACCGTTCTCGTCGCCGTGGTGCTGCTCGCGCCGCTGGCGCCCCTGCCGTCGCTGGCCGCGCCGGTCGGGATCCCGGCCGAAACCGTCGCGACCACGCCCTTTGCCCGCGCCGAGGTCATGCGTCTGGCCGAAAAGGTCGCCGACTATCAGCTGGCGACGATGGCGGCCGGATATATTCCGCCCAACACCTCGCCCGACACGCCCGACCCGAAGGGTTGGGTCCAGGGCGCGCTGTTCGTCGGCCTGACCGACCTGGCCGACCGCTCGCCCAATCCGGCCTATCGGCAAGCCATCATGGCGCGCGGACTGGCCAATCAGTGGGAGCTGGGCAAGCGATTCTATCACGCCGACGACCATGTGATCGGCCAGGCCTATCTCTGGGCGGCGCAGAACGGCGCGGGCGCCGAAGCCATCGGCCCCCTGCGGCGTCGGTTCGACGCGATCCTGGCCCATCCCCCCAAGGTGGGGCTGGAGCATGCCGAATATTCCGATCCGCGCGGCGTCGACTGTGACCAGCGATGGTGCTGGAGCGACGCCCTGTTCATGGCGCCGGCTGCGTGGCTGGAACTGTCGAAGGTCACCGGCGATCCCCGCTATGCGGCCTACGCCAAGTCGGAATTCGGGGCCGTCACCGACTACCTCTATGACCGCAAAGAGCACCTCTATTATCGCGACTCGCGGTTCTTCACGCGGCGCGGGCCGGACGGCGAGAAGGTGTTCTGGAGCCGGGGCGACGGTTGGGTCTTCGCCGGCCTGGCGCGGATGATCCCGCTGCTGCCGGCGGGCGATCCCGATCGCCTGAAGATGGAATCGATCTTCAGGGAGATGGCCGGGAAACTGGCCGAGATCCAGAAGCCCGACGGCTATTGGTCGCCGTCCCTGCTGTCCGACCCGGCCAAGTCGCTGCCCGAATCGAGCGGCACGGCGTTCTTCACCTATGGCATGGCCTGGGGCGTGAAGACCGGCCTGCTCGACCGCAAGAGGTTCGAGCCGACGGCGCGCAAGGGATGGGAGGCCCTGACCCGCGCCGTTCATCCCGACGGCAAGTTCGGCTATGTCCAGCCGGTGTCGGACCGGCCCGAAAGCGTCAGCTACGAGGACACCCAGTTCTACGGCGTCGGCGCGTTTCTGCTGGCGGCGACGGCCATGGCCGACCTCGACCTGAAGCCGGGACGGGATCTGACCACGCCGGCGCCGTCGCCGGTCGAAGCGGTGCTGAACATCCAGAGCGGCGGGCAGCGCAAGGACGGCGTCATCCAGGGCGGGGTCTTTCATCGGCGGAAGACGTTCAAGGTTCCCGCCGACCACGTCATCCATGACGGCCTGATCGCCTTCGAGGGCCTGGGCTGGGAGTCGGACCTGGCCGCCTATCGGCTCTATCTCGACGAGCGGATGGCGATCGACATTTTCGGCAAGAAGACGCCCGGGCCGGTGTTGAACCGGATCGGACAAGGTGTTGATAACTATCATGATATGGCCTCCTGGGGGATGGACATCTTCAAGGTCGGGGACACCGTGGGCCTGGGCGGCCTCGGGCGGCTGAGCCAGGGCAAGGCCGTCCAGCTGGGAGCCTCCGCCATCACCGCCAGCGTCCTCGAGAGCGGACCGCAACGCGCGGTGTCGGAAGTGACCAATACCGGCCTTGGCGGCGGCAAGGGCCGGCTTCGCACCCGCTATGAACTGCGCCGCGGATCGGCGATCACACGGGTCAGCGCCGTCGGCGACGACCTCAAGGAGGCCTTGGTGACCGGGGTGGTCAAGCATCCGGGCGTGGTCGTGCTGCAGTCGCCGCCGGACGCCGCGGGCTGGGCCTATCTGGCCACCTATGGCGTCCAGAGCCTGGCCGAGGACAATCTTGGGATCGCCGTGTTCTACAAGCCGGGCGCCGTGCAGGGCGGTCCGCGGGATGACGGCGTGACGGTCTTCGTAGCCTTCAAGGACTCCGCCTCGGTCGACTACGCCTTCGGCGCGGCCTGGGCGCAGGACCAGCAGGGCGTCAAGGACCTGGCGGGCTTCAAGACCTGGCTGGCGGCCCGCCAGGCCGAACTCAACGCGACTCACTGAGGGGCATTCCATGCACAAGCGCGATTTCATGAAGGCGGCTTTGGTCGGCGCAGCGACTCTCGCCGGCCCGACCGCGGCGGACGCCGCCGCCAAGACCCCGTCGGTCAGCGACCGCGACTACATGGCCGATCTTTTGCAGACCATCGCCGACCCGGTGCTAGGGGCGATGGCGAACGGCCGGCTGAAGGCGACCTTTCCGCTGGAGCTGAGCCCCACCTGGGACGGCCGCGACAGGAATGTGGCCTATCTCGAATGCTTTGGCCGGTTGATCTCCGGCCTGGCGCCCTGGCTGAGCCTGCCCGAGGACGCCACCGCCGAGGGGCGCGTGCGCAAGCGCCTGACCGAACAGGCCCTGCAGAGCTATGTCCACGCGGTGGATCCCGCCAGCCCCGACTATCTGACCTGGCGCGGCCAGGGCCAGCCCCTGGTCGATTCCGCCTATTTCACCCAGGCCTTGCTCCGCGCCCCCAAGGCGCTGTGGGAACCACTGGACGCCACGACCAAGAAGCGCATCGTCGAAGAGATCAAGGGCCTGAGGCGGATCAATCCGCCCTTCATCAACTGGCTGCTGTTCGCGGCGATGAACGAGGCCTTCCTGCTGGCGATCGGCGAGGAGGCCGATCCGATGCGGCTCAACACCGCCGTGCGGATGATCGATCAATGGTACATCGGCGACGGCTGGATCAAGGACGGCGCGACCTTCCACTTCGACTATTACGGCTCGTTCGTGATGCACCCGATGATGGTGCAGGTGCTCGAGGTGATGGAGGCCCACAAGGCCCCGTTCTGGAAGGACGATCTGACCAAGTGGCGCGACCTGGCAGTCAAGCGCGCCCAGCGCTACAGCGAGCATCTGGAGCGCTTCATTTCGCCGGAAGGGACCTTCCCGCCCTTTGGCCGGTCGCTGACCTACCGGACGGCGGCGTTCCAGCCGCTGGCGCTCCTGGCCTGGCGCAAGCAACTGCCGGCGAAGCTGTCGGAGGGGCAGGTGAGGTCGGCCCTGACCGCGGCGCACAAGGCGGTGTTCAGCCAGCCCAGCAACTTCACCAAGGACGGCTTCCTGACGATCGGGTTCGTCGGCCACCATCCGAGCCTGGGCGACTGGTATTCAAACAACGGCAGCATGTACATCACGACCGAGAGCTTCCTGGCTCTTGGCCTGCCGGCGACCGACAGCTACTGGACCGCGCCGCCGCAGGTCTGGACCCAGAAGCAGGCCTTCGCCGGTCAGGCCTTCGCCAAGGACTACGCGGTCGACTACTAGCTGGAGCGTAGACCAGTTGCTTTTCGCGTCAGGTGTATCATTATCCGGAACGATCCGCCCTTCGCCGCTGGAGTTCGCGAAGCCATGACCGACACCGTTGACGACGCGCTGGATGCGGGAGACGAAGAGGCGGCGTCGCCCAAGGCCGGCGGCGGGGCCCAGACCCTGTTTCGCGGGCTGGAGGTGCTGACCCGGGTCTCCAAGGGCGACAACACCCTGGGCAAGATGGCCAAGTCGCTGCAGCTGAACAAGACCACGGTGCATCGCCTGGCCACCACCCTGGTGGAGGCCGACTTCCTATCGTTCTCGCCCCGCGAGGGCTATGCGCTGGGGACCAAGCTGCTGCAGCTGGGCTACGCGGCGTCCCAGCAGATCACCCTGACGCGGGTGTCGCACGAGCACCTGCGGCAGCTGTCGGCCGATACGGGCGACACGGTCAATCTCGGCGTCCTCGACCGCGACCAGGTCCACTATATCGACAAGATCCCCGGCACCCGGCGCATCGAGGTGCGTTGCGTCGTCGGCGAGCGTCAGCCCTTGCGCCATACCGGCCTGGGCAAGGCCTTGCTGCTCGATGAGTCCGAAGACGTGCTGCGCGAAGTGTTCCTGCGCGAGGCGGCGATCTTCCCGCGCTACCGCTACGACCTGCGGCAGTGGCTCGACGTCATGAAGCACTACCGCGACGAGGGCTACGCCCTGGATCTCGACGAAAACGAAGATCACATCCGCTGTGTCGCCGCCCCCATCCGCGACATCAACGGCAAGATCATCGCCGCGGTCTCGGTCTCCTCGGTGGCCCAGTACATGGACGACGCGCGGATCCAGCTGATGAAGGGCTATGTGAAGGAAACGACCCTGAAGATCAGCCGGGAATTCGGCTACACGGCGGCTTGAGCTGCGCGCCGTGCAG
This sequence comes from Caulobacter sp. LARHSG274, assembly GCF_052871235.1. NCBI lineage: Bacteria > Pseudomonadati > Pseudomonadota > Alphaproteobacteria > Caulobacterales > Caulobacteraceae > Caulobacter > Caulobacter sp. LARHSG274. Next base: position 61,557 of record NZ_JBIXJO010000014.1, read on the forward strand.
AGCCTCGACAGGCGTTCCGATAGTCGCAACGCTTGTTCCTGTTGCGGGCATGTCACACGAGGCCAATATTTCGCCATCTCATCGCATAAGTACGACAAATGCTGTTCCGATATCTGTGCGACGATACCGATATCTGCTACTCACCTTCTGAGCGCGATCATCAAAAGATCGCCGACCAGCAGGGAAGGTGAGGAAATGCACAGGTTGCCTAGAGGCCAGCGTAGCGCCTAGCGGCGCGGCCGCCATCCAATCAGCCAAACAATGCGCGGCGACGCGCAGGTCCCCCGGCAGGCCCGGGGGAGGGGATTCGCACGGCCCAGCCGTGCTGGGGAGGAACACATGAAACGAGAACTCTTGCTCACGACGATTTTGGCCGTGGGTCTTGGCGGGGCCAATGTCGCCTGGGCCCAGGATGCGGCGACTTCCGCCGACACCCAGGCCGCGGCGTCCGCCGACACGCAGAACGACCAGGTCACCGAAGTGGTGGTCACCGGCTTTCGCTCGTCGCTGGAGAAGGCGCTGACCCTGAAGCGCGACGCGATCGCCGTCCGGGACTCGATCGTCGCCGAAGACATCGGCAAGTTCCCCGAGGCCAACGTCGCCGAAGCCCTGCAGCGCATCCCTGGCATTTACATGACCCGCGATGGCGCTTCCAACGAAGGCCAGCGCATCGCCATCCGGGGCCTGGGTCCCGAATATACGGTGACGACCCTCAACGGCGCTCCGGTCCATACGACCTCCTCGACCAACGTCGGCGGCTCTTCGCGCGACTTCAACTACGACGTCTTTGCTTCCGAGCTGTTCGGCCGCGTGGACTTCTACAAGACGCCCCTGGCTGAACTTGAAGAAGGCGGTGTCGGCGGCGTGGTCGACCTGCAAACGCCAAGGCCGTTCGACGGCGCCGGCGGCCAGGTTCTGCGCTTCAACGCGGTGGCCTCCTACAACACCGCGTCCAAGAAGATGGACCCCAACGTCTTTGGGCTGTTCTCCAAGACCTGGAACAATTGGGGCTTCCTGATCGGCGTCGCCCACTCGACCAGCGTCAACATGAAGTCGGGCTTCGAGGCGACGGGCGGCTACAACAGCAACTATTTGGCTGGCCACCCGGTCCCCGTCGACACCAAGACGCCGCCGACCCTGCGCAATGGTCCCTTCAACATGGCGCTGGACTGGGCTGATCCGCGGGCCTCGGGCATGCTTGGCAATCGAACGGCGATCGACAACGCCTATCTGTCGCGTTTCTACCGCTACTACGGCGCCGAGAATACGCGCGACCGCGACGGCCTGGTGTCTTCGCTCCAGTACCAGAACGACAAGCTGGACGTGAGCTTCGACACGCTGCTGTCGCATCTGCAAGATTCGCGGGACGAGTTCACCTTCGGCCTGCCGATCCGCAACTCGGCCACCACCAATCCGGCCGCCCGTCCGGGCACGGCCGGTCACAACGGCCTCGTGCCCATCAACGTCAGCATCGTCGACGGCAATCTGCTGCAGGGAACGTTCGGGAACACGTCCTATCTGGGCGAGAGCTACTACTATAACGCCGAGACGAAGTTCGCGTACGGCGGCCTCAACGCCAAGTACCAAGTCAACGATTCACTGAAGCTGACTGGCCAGCTGGCGGCTTCGGACAGCCGGGCGTTCTACGACAACAAGCGGATCGTCTCGAACCTCTACGGCGTGACCTCCACCCTCGACTGGGGGAGCAACCGGGTCTATCCGGGGCTTTCGGCGCCGGGCGTCGACTTCACCAACCCGGCCAATTTCGAAGATTTCAGCACGGCCGTGGACTGGAATCGCGAAGTGGACAAGGAGCGGGTCGCCAAGCTGGTGGCCGACTGGGACTACGGCCTGGGCGGTTGGAAGGGTCACCTGAAGGCGGGCCTGTCATACGTCGATACGACCAAGCAAAAGACCAAGCGTAACGGAACCGCGATCGTTCAAGCCCGCCTGGCCGCGATCGGCGCCGCGGGGCTGCGCGCCTCGATGCTGCATCACGTGCCGCTCGACAACCTCGTCATCGGCGACAACTACCCGCAGCAATGGGCCACCTTCTCGCGCGACTATATGATCAGCGTGCTGGATCCGGTCGGCGCGGCCATGGCCTCGCCGATCGATCTCTCCACCAGCTTCACCGCCGACGAACAGGTCAGCACCGCCTTCATCCAGTCGGATTTCAGCGGGCAGGTTCTTGACCGCGAACTGCGTATCAACGCTGGCGTGCGTTATTCGAAAACCGACATGACCATCGACAACTTCAAGAAGACGGGGGCCGGGGGCGCCTATCAGCCCAATACCGAGGAGAGCAGCTACAACAACACCCTGCCTTCGGTCAGCTTCGCGTACGACGTGATCCCCAACCTGGTCTGGCGAGGTTCCTGGGGCAAGACCATCACGCGGGCGTCGTTGTCGCGGATCGCCGCTCAGACGGTCATTCCCAATATCTACAACACCTATGCGACCTCGGGTAATCCGGACCTGAAGCCGGAGGTCTCGACGAACTGGGATACGACGGCCGAGTGGTATTTCGGGCGCGGCGGCATTCTGAGCGCGGGCTACTTCAAGAAGAAGCTGGAGGATACGACGATCGCCCGGCGTTCGGTCGTGCCGTTCTCCAGCCTCGGCCTTCCCGACCAATCGCTGGCCATCATCTGGCAGACCCAGAACGGGCACGTCGACCCCAACCTGCCCATCGACGTCGACACCTTCATCAATGGCGGCACGGTGAATCTCGACGGCCTCGAGTTCGCCTATCAGCAGTCCTTTGATTTCCTGCCCGCGCCGTGGGACGGTTTTGGCGCGCTCGCCAGCTACACCAAGGTCAACTCGAAGAGCAACGATCTGAAGTATCGTAAGCAGGACGGGTCGTTCGATATGGTCAACCGCATCCCGAAATATTCGTACAGCCTGACCGGCTACTATGAAAAAGGTCCGCTGGGTGCGCGGCTGACCTACAACTACAAGGCTCGGAACATCATAGACACCAACCCCGATGGTTCGGATCTGGAGCGCTGGCATTCTGGAGCCGGCTACCTCGACGGCAACGTCAGCTACAAGATCAGCGACGCCCTTGAACTGCGTCTCGACGTCCTGAACCTCACCAACACGTTGGGCTTCGACTACTTCGAAGACGTCGCGGGCCGCTACGGCAACGGCAGGAAGACCCGCCTCGACTACGCCAAGTACGACGGCCGGACCATCAAGTTCGGGGTGCGCGGCAAGTTCTAGCCGTTCGGCGAACCCGCCAGCGTTTACCGCGTGGGCCGGTGCGGGATCCTGCGATCCCCACCGGTCTCTTTTCGTGGCTTCGACATCACGCCACGGCGCGGCGGGACTTGCGGGCCGTGAAGCGGTTGACCGGAACCTCAAGTCCCAGGCTCTGGCGGAAGGTCGAACCCTCGTAGTCCTCGCGGAAGATGCCGCGCTTCTGCAGCAGGGGAACGACTTGCTCGACCAGCAACTGGAACTGGCCGGGCAGGGACTCGCCGATCACGAAGCCGTCCGAGGCGCGGCTGTCCAGCCACAGTTCGAACTTGTCGGCGATCTGCTCGGGCGTGCCGACCAGGTCGCCGCGCGGCGTGGCGAAGCGCAGGGCCACCTGGCGCAGGGTCAGGTTCTCCTCTTCGACCGCCTGGGCGATCTTCAGGGTCGCCGACTGCGAGCTGTTGACGCCGCGGCTGAACACGTCGGGGAAGGGGGCGTCGAGGTCGTAGCCGGTGAAGTCGTGGTCGTTGAAGCCGCGGCCCAGCATGGCCAGGGCCGACTCGATCGACACCAGCTCGGCGCGCTCCCGCCAGCGGGCCTCGGCCTCGGCCTTGGTGGAGCCGACGATCGGCGCGGCGGCCGGCAGGATGAACAGGCTGTCGGGATCGCGGCCGAAGCCGGCGGCGCGCGCCTTGACGTCGGCATAGTAGGTTCGGGCCTCCTCGATGCCGCCATGACCCACGAAGATCGCGTCCGCGCGCTTGGCCGCCAGGTTGCGGCCGTCCTCCGAGGCGCCGGCCTGGAAGATCACCGGCTGGCCCTGGGCCGAGCGGGCGATGTTCAGCGGCCCCTTGACCGACAGGAACTCGCCCTTGTGGTCCAGGGTGTTGAGCTTGTCGGGATCGAAGAACACGCCGCTGGCCTTGTCGTGGACCAGGGCGTCGTCTTCCCAGCTGTCCCACAGGCCCTGGACGACGTCGAGATATTCGGCCGCCAGGCGGTAGCGGACGTCGTGGGCCAGGTGCTCGGCCTTGCCGAAGTTCTCGGCCGAGCCTTCCAGCCACGAGGTGACGACGTTCCAGCCGGCGCGGCCGCCGCTGATGTGGTCCAACGAGGCGAACTGGCGGGCCACGTTGAAGGGCTCCGAATAGGTGACGCTGAGCGTGGCCACCAGGCCGATGTGCTCGGTCACCGCCGCCAGGGCCGACAGGATGGTGATCGGCTCGAAGCGGTTCAGATAGTGCGGGCTGGACTTGGCGTTGATCGACAGGCTGTCGGCGATGAACAGGAAGTCGAACTTGCCCTGTTCGGCCAGCTGGGCGGCGCGGCTGTAATATTTGAAGTCGGTGCTGGCGCCCGGTTGGGCGTCCGGATGCCGCCAGTCGGTCCAGGTGCGCCCCGCGCCCTCGATCATGTGGCCGAGCTTCAACTGCCTGCGCTTCGCCATGACGGCCTCCGATGGAATGTTTCGGCGGCATGACTGTCACCGGACGTCAGGAGCGGCAATGGAGTTTCGTGAATAGGACATATGAGCATCCTTTATCGATGCTTATGATTTCTCGTCATGAAGAGATGTATTTGAGCCGCGGATATACAATTCTCTGGGATGGATTGAAGGAATACTGTTTCGCGCGGTTCGATCGGATTGCTCATGTTGCCTGCGGTCGCGGCGTTGTTCGCCGCATGTCGAACCATCAGGCGAGGAGAGGCCCATGAGCGCCACCATCACCGGCCTTCGCGAAAAGGCGGGACTGAGCACGATCCATCTCAATCCCACCATCGGCTCGGAAGTCAGCGGGATCGACCTGCGCCAGCCGCTGGACCGGTCGCAGCGCGACGCGCTGAAGGCCCTGCTGCTGGAGCGCAAGGTGCTGTTCTTCCGCGACCAGGACATCACCCGCGACCAGCAGCTGGCGTTCGCGGCCAACTTCGGCGAGGTCTACGCTCACCCGGTCGGCGGGGTCGAGACCCACCGCGCCGTCCAGCCGATCTCGGCCCAGGCGCTGAAGGACTACGACATCCGCGAGAACCACTGGCACACCGACACCAGCTGGCGGATCAATCCCTCGTTCGGGGCGGTGCTAAAGGCCGTGCACATTCCCGAGGTCGGCGGCGACACGATCTGGGCCGACGGCGGCGCGATCTATCGCGGCCTGCCCGACGACCTGAAGGCGGCGGTCGACGACCTCTATGTGATCCACGACTACCAGGACGCCCTGAACCGCTCGGGCGAGCGCTATCCGCTGGTCGCCCATCCCGCCATCCGCACCCATCCGGAGACCGGCGAGGATATCTTCTGGATCAATTTCAGCCTCAAGCCCCGGTTCGTCGACCTGGCGCCGGACGAGAGCAAGGCGCTGCTGGCCCGGCTCTATGACCAGGTCAAGAAGCCCGAACATCACGTCCGCTTCCGCTGGCGGCCCAATTCGGTGGCCCTGTGGGACAACCGCGCGGGCCTGCACTACGCCGTGCGCGACTATGGCGACTTCCCGCGGGTGATGGAGCGGGTGCTGATCGGCTCCGACGATATTCCGTACCGCGAGCGCCGCGCGACCTGACCTTCGAGCGCGCCGGAGGCCGACGGCGCGTCTCTTCCAACTTCGAGACCACAACACGACGCGGCGGTCATCGACCCCGCGCGGGGGATAGACGTTTGACTTTGCCTTACAAGACCCGGGCGCTTGCCTGGCTTGCGCCCCAATCGACCCTCCGGACCGGCCTGCTGGCCTGCGCCTCGATCCTGACCGTTTCGGTGCTGGCCGATCAGGCCCGGGCCGCCGACACGACGACGGCCGCCGTACCGGTCGTCGACGCCGCGCCGGCCGAGCTTGAGGGCGCCGTCGCCGTGGAAGGCGTGATCGTCACCGGCGCGCGCGGCGTCCGCCGCACCGTGGCCGACAGCCCGGCCCCGGTCGACGTGATCTCCAGCGAGCAGCTGACCGCCACCGGCAAGGTCGGCCTGAAGGAGGTGCTCAACACCCTGGTCCCGTCCTTCAACCTGCCGGGGATCAATGGCGGCGGCACGTCGTGGACCGTGCGGGCGATCACCATGCGCGGCCTGAACGGCGACCAGGCGCTGTTCCTGGTCAACGGCAAGCGGCGGCACGGCACCGCCCTGATCAACAACCTGGCCCGGGTGGGGCGCGGCGGGGCGCCGGTCGACCTGGACCTGATCCCGGCCTCGGCCATCGAGCGCATCGAGGTGCTGCGCGACGGCGCTTCGGCCCAGTACGGCTCGGACGCCATCGCCGGGGTGGTCAACATCATCCTGAAGAAGGACGCCGAAGGCGGATCGTTCAGCTACATCGGCGGCCAGAACTATCTGGGCGACGGCGACACCCGCAGCGCCACCCTGAACTACGGCCTGCCGCTGGGCCACCAGGGCGGTTTCGTCCAGCTAGCCCTGGACTGGAAGAACAACGAGGCCGCCTCGCGCTCGGTCCCGTCGCGGGCCCAGTACCTCTACCAGCCGACCGTCACGACGGCGGGCGGGGTCACGACGGTGACGCCGGACCCCCGCGACGCCACCGCCGACCGCTACTATTGGGGCAAGAGCTACGGCCCCGGCGAGGAGGACATCCTGGCGGCGTCCTACAACGCCGAACTGCCCTGGAACGACCTGACGCTCTATTCGACCGGCACGCTCAGCCACCGCGCGTCGAAGAAGAACACCGGCAGCTTCCTGCCCAACCTGGCGCCGGTAGCGGGCGTGACCCCCGGACGGCCGCAGAACCGCAACTCGCTGCCCGAAGTCTATCCCGACGGCTTCAACGCCCTGCGGCGGATCTTCGAGCTCGACCTCCAGACCACGGTCGGCGCGCGCGGCCAAGTCAGGGGGTGGGACTGGGACCTGTCGACCACCTTCGCCCAGGACCACGCCCAGCTGGACGGCCAGAACACCCTCAACGCCACCCTGGGCCCCGCCAGCCCGAACTATTTCCACCTGTCGACCCACCAGTTCCAGCAGTGGACCACCAACCTCGACGTCACCCGCGCGTTCGAGGGCCTGCTGCCGCGTCCGCTTCAGGTGTCGTGGGGGCTGGAGCAGCGCTACGAGCACTTCCGGATCGAGCCAGGCGACGCGGCGTCCTACGCCGTCGGCGACTATGTGATCCCGGCCGGCCAGCCGTTCGCCGGCCTGCGGCCCAATCCCGGCCTGGCCTCCTACGCCGGCACCGCGCCGGAAGACGCCGGTTCGGTCAGCCGCAACGTCTACGCCGCCTATGTCGACGTCGGGACCAACCTGACCGAGAACTGGTATGTCGGCGTCGCCGGCCGGCACGAGCGCTATACGGGCGACGTCGGCGACACCACCAGCGGCAAGCTGACGACCCGTTGGGAGTTCCTGCCCGGCTACGCGGTGCGGGCCACGGTCAGCAACGGCTTCCGCGCCCCGTCCCTGGCCCAGTCGGTGTTCGCCAGCTCGACGATCAACGGCAATCTCTGCGCCGCCGCGCCCAACAACGTCTTCCGGGGCGCGCCCTGCACCCCCGGCGAATACCTGACCTTCCCGACCAAGGTGCTGCGCGCCGACTCCAGCGAGGCCCAGGCCCTGGGCGCCGCGCCGCTGAAGCCCGAGACCTCGACCAACTACAGCTTCGGGATCACCGCCGAGCCGACCAGCCGCTTGCGGGTCACGCTGGACGCCTACCAGATCGATATCGACGACCGCATCGTCGACACCAGCAACCTGGACCTCAGCGCCGCCCAGCTGGCCTCGCAGCCGGCCCTGACGTCGCTGCTGGCCCGCTTCCCGCAAGGCCTGGCGGCGACCTACTACACCAACGCCGTCTCGACCCGGACGACGGGCGTGGACCTGGTCGGCGAGTACGCCTTCGACCTCGGCGAATGGGGTCGCCTCAACCTCAACGCCGCCTACGCCTTCAACAAGACCAAGATCACCCAGCGGATCGAGACGCCGGCGGTGCTGAAGGCGGTCAATCCGAACCTGGTGCTGTTCGACCGCCAGAAGATCGCCGACCTGACCGTCGGCACGCCGCGCAAGAAGCTGATCCTCGGCGCCCTGTGGAGCCGGGACACGGTCACCGCCAGCCTGCGGACCACGCGGTACGGCCAGTACACCGAGGCCGGGACCTCGGCCGATCTCGACCGGACCTACAGCGCCAAGTGGGTGACCGACCTCGACATCGCCTGGGACGTCCGTCCGACCACCAATGTCGCGATCGGGGCCAACAACCTGTTCGACCGGCATCCCGACAAGATCGGCGTGATCAATCCCGACACCGGCATGAACCAGTTCGGCATCTTCTCGCCCTTCGGCATCACCGGCGGCTACTACTACGCCCGCCTGACTCAACGCTTCTGAGGGAGGGCGCCATGCAAAGACGCAGCCTCATCGCCGTCCTGACCGCCGCCGCCCTGCTAACTGGATGCGGCGCCGGCGGAGAAGGGGACGGCCAGGCCCCGCTCAAGGTCGGCAGCCAGAGGGGCGGGACCAAGGCGATCCTGGTCGCGTCGGGCGCCCTGGAGGGCGTTCCCTACAGGATCGAGTGGAGCGAGTTCGCCGCCGCCCAGCCGCTGCTGGAGGCTGTGGGGGCCGGGGCGATCGACCTGGGCGAGGCCGGCGACGCGCCGTTCCTGTTCGCCTATGCCGGAGGCTCCAGCATCAAGGCGGTGCAGGCCGGCAAGAGCGGCGGCGCGTCGACGGCCCTGCTGGTCCGCAAGGGCTCGCCCATCCATGACCTCGCCGGCCTGCGCGGCAAGAAGATCGCCACGGGCCGCGGCTCGATCGGTCATTACCTGCTGCTGCGGCTGCTGGAAGAAGCCGGGCTGAAGCCGACCGACGTCCAGATCGTGTTCCTCAGTCCGGGCGACGCCAAGGCGGCCTTCAGCAGCGGGGCGATCGACGCCTGGGTGACCTGGGGCTCCTATGTCGCCTTGGCCAGGCTGCACGACGACGCCACGGTCCTGGCGGACGGCGACGGTCGGCTCAGCGGCTATGGCTACGAGGCGGCCAGCGAGGCGGCGATCGCCGGCAAGCGGCCGCAGATGGAGGACTTCCTGCGCCGCCTGGCCAAGGCCCGGCGCTGGGCGGGCGAGCATCCCCAGGAATTCGCCGCCGCCCTGTCCAAGGAGACGGGCTTGCAGCCGGACGTGGCGCTGTACACCGTCCAGCACTACCGCATCGCGCCCTCGGCGATCGACGACGCGGCGGTGGCCGAGGGACGGGCGGTGCTCGACCGCTTCCGGGCGGCAGGGGCGGTGACCTCGACCCGCGACCCGGCCGGCGCCTTCGACCGCTCGTTCAACGCCGCGGTCGCCCCGTGAGCCGCCGTCACGACAACCGAGGAGACGAAACCATGAGCCAAGAGAGCCTGGCCCCACTGCTGGCCGACCTGCACGCCGAACGCCTGCGCACCTGGGATCCGGCCGCCCTGAAGATCAATATCGACCAGCGCGCGACCCTGGTCGAAGAGGCTGACCCGTCCGCCTGGGTCAAGGCCGGCGACCGCGTCGAACCGTTCACCCTGTTGGACGTCGAGGGCGGGGAACTGACGCTGAAAAGCCTGACCGCCAGGGGACCGGCGGTGCTGGTGTTCTTCCGCTTCGCCGGCTGCCCGGCCTGCAACATCGCGCTGCCCTATTACGAGCGGGCCCTGCAACCGACGCTGAAGGCCCTGGGCGTGCCGCTGGTGGCCGTCAGCCCCCAGATCCCCGAGCGGCTGGGCGAGATCCGCGTCCGCCACGCTCTGAGTTTCAAGGTCGTCACCGATCCTGGCAACGCCCTGGGGCGGCGGTTCGGCATTCTCTACACGGCCGACGAGGCCAGTCAGGCCGCCCAGCGCGCCAAGGGCGGCTCGATCGGCGAGACCACGGGGACCGGGACCTGGGAGCTGCCGCAGCCGGCCGTGGTGGTGATCGGCCGCGACCAGGTGGTGAAGTTCGCCGACGTCAGCCCCGACTGGCTGGTGCGGACCGAGGCCGAACCGGTGATCGCGGCGGTCAGGGCGCTGGCCGCGGTTCCGGCGAACTGACCGCCAGGTGCGGCCCTGCGGAACGCTGCGCGGCTTGAGCGCCCGGGATCCGCGCCGGCCTCTCAGCCCGCTCCAAGTTCGGCGATGATCTCCGCGGCCTCGGTGAAGGCGGTGTTGGCGGCGGGGACGCCCGCATAGATCGCCGTCTGCATCAGCACCTCCTTGAGCTCGTCCTGGGTGAAGCCGCCCTGTTCGAGCCCGCCGCGCACGTGCAGGCGAAACTCCTCCCAGCGGGCCAGGGCCGCGCAGATGGCCAGCACCAGCAGGCGGCGGGTGCGGTGATCCAGGCCCGGACGGCTCCAGATCTCGTTCCAGGCGTAGCGGGTGATCATCGCCTGATAGTCGGCTGTGAAGTCGGTGCGTCGCGCCAGTGACCGGTCGACCCAGGCGTCGCCCAGCACCTTGCGGCGGGTCTTCAAGCCGGCCTCGAACAGGGCCTCGGCGGCCTCGCGCGTCGCCGAACCGCTCTGTACCTCGGCCAGGAAGCCGCGCACCGCGCCGGCGAAGGCGGCGGGATCCTCGAAGCAGGGCAGGTGGGCGGTATCGAGCATCGCCACGCGCGCGCCAGGGATGGCGGCTGCGATCCGGTCGCCATGGCCTTCGAACGGCGCGGCGATGTCCTTGCGGCCGTAGACCAGCAGGGTCGGGGCGGTCACGCCAGGCAGGCGGCGCAGCAGGTCCATGTCGCGGATCGCCGCGCAGCAGCCGGCGTAGCCCTCGGCGTCCATGGCCAGCATGCCGGCGCGGACGGTGTCGACCGCCTCGGGATGGCGCGCCCGGAAATCCAGCGAGAAGAACCGCCCGAGCACCGTTTCGACCACCGTCGTCATGCCCTCGGCGCGGACGGCGGCGACCCGGGCGGTCCAGGTCGGGACGTCCGGCGCGGGCGTCGGGGCCGTGCAGGCCACGATCAGGGCCTCGAGACGCTCGGGCGACTTCAGGGCCAGCTGCATACCGATCATGCCGCCCAGCGAAACGCCGCAGACGCTGGCCTTGGCGACGCCGGCCGCATCCATCACCGCCAGCACGTCGTCTGCCAGCAGGTCCAGCGTGTAGTCGGCGGCCGGCGCGTCGGAGGCGCCATGGCCGCGGGTGTCGATCCGCAGCAGGCGGAAAGCGGGCAGCAGGTGCGGGGCGGCGGCGTCGTACAGGGAAAGGTCGCAGCCGATCGAATTCAGCAGCACCAGCACCGGTCTGTCGGCCGCGCCGTCCAGCCGCCAGTAGATCCGAACCCCGTCATGCGATGCGAAGGCCATCAGCGGTCTCTCCGGAAGTGGGCGAGGGCGCGGGCGACCAGGGCCTCGGACTCGCCGATGTCGGTCCCGACGCCGGCGGCGGCGAGGTTGGCGGTCATCCGCTCGGTGTCGACCTCCAGCCCTTCGAGGACCGGAGCCATGGCGGCCAGGGCCCCGTGCGCCAGCTGGAAGAGTTCGGCGAGCACCGGACCCTCGGCCTGCCAGCCGCCCAGGCCGCGCTCGTGTTCCTGGGGCAGGGCGGAGAGGATCGTGGCGGCCAGGTGCGGCGCGCGCAGGGCGGCCGACAGGGCGACCTGGCAGCCGGTCGGATTGCGCTTGTGGGCCATGGCCGAGGAGCCGCCGCGTCCGTCGATCCGCGGCTCGAAGGCCTCGGCCACCTCGGCTTGAGCCAATAGCGAGATATCCCTGGCAATCTTGCCGACGACGCCGACCAGGATGGCCAGGGCGCTGGCCAGGCCCGCCATGGCCTCGCGCTGGGCGTGCCAGGGGGTGGCGGGCAGAGCCAGGTCCAGCCGCGCGGCCAGCCGCTCGGCGACCGCCAGGGCCTTGCCGTCCAGCCCGGCCAGGGACCCCGTCGCGCCGCCGAACTGCAGGCGCAGGGCGGCGGCGGCCTCGGCGTCGAAGCGGACGAGGGCGGCGTCCACGCCCTGCAGCCAACCGGCGACCTTCAGGCCGAAGGTGATCGGCTGGGCCGGCTGCAACAGAGTGCGGCCCAGCATCGGCGTGGCGGCGTGAGTCTCCGCGAGAGTCGCCAGGGCCTGGGCGAGCCGGCGGGCCTCGCCGCCGACCAGGGCTGCGCCGGCCTTGGCCTGCAGCATCAGGGCGGTGTCGGCCAGGTCCTGGCTGGTTGCGCCCTTGTGGACCAGGGCGGCGACGGCGTCGCCATGCCGGGCCGCAACCCGTTGGCGGAGGATCTGGACCAGGGGAATGGCCAGGGTCCCGGCGTGGGCGGCGGCCTCGGCCAGGTCCTGGACGTCCGGCGGTTCGGCGCAGGCGGCGACGATGGCCTCGGCCGCCTCCAGCGAAATCAGCCCCTCGGCCATCTGGGCCTCGGCCAGCACGGCCTCGAACAGCAGGGCCGCGCGCAGCAGGGCCGCGTCGCCGAACACCGCCAGCATGGCCGGGGTGGAGGCGGGGCGGTCGCGAAGGAGAGAGGACAAGGGCGCGGGCTCCGGGGCGTGACCGTCAGATATCGAAGAAGACGGTTTCCCGCACGCCTTGCAAGACGATGTCGAACCGCCAGGCGTCGTCTATCTTCCTGGCGATCAGGGTGTCGCGGCGATCGGCGGGCACCAGGGCCAGGATCGGGTCGGCTTCGTTGGCTGCCTGGTCCTCGAAATAGACCCGGGTGGCCAGGCGCTTGACCACGCCGCGCCCGAACACGCTGACGGCGATGTGCGGCGCCTGCAAGCTGTTGCCCGGTCCCGGCACGGCGCCCGGCAGCACGGTCCTGAATCGATAGAGGCCTTCCTCGCTGGTCGAGGCGCGGCCGAAACCGATGAAGCCGGCGTCCAGCGGAAGCTCGGTGCGGTCGTCGTCGGGGCTGGCGTAGCGGCCGGCGGCGTTGGCCTGCCAGATCTCGATCATGGCGTCGGGCGCCGGCTTGCCGTCGGCGTCATAGACCACGCCCTCCAGAGTGATCACCTCGCCGCTGACCGGACCCTTGGGCGGGGCGAGGTTCAGGACATAGTGCTCCTCCGAGAACAGTTCGGACCGGGCGCCCATGTCGGACTGGCCGACCAGGTCGGCGCCGCCCTTCCAGGGCAGGCCATAGTGGAAGAACGGACCGACGGTCTGGGACGGGGTCTGGCCGAACAGGCCGGGGTCCTGGTTGTCGAGGCGCGGGGCGGGATTGACCTGCTCAGTCATGATGGTCGTCCTCGAAAGGAGTCGCGTCGCGGCCGCGCAGCACCACGTCGAACAGGTAGCCCAGGGCCCAGTTGGGCGTCGTGGTCTCGATGTCGAACCGCGAGACCAGCCGCTGGCGATAGGGCAGGGGAATGGCGTTGGCGATCGGGTCGATCTCGATCAGCGGATCGTCGGGGAAGTACATCTGGGTGACCAGGCGGGTGGCGAAGGCCGGACCGAGCAGCGACAGGTGGATATGGGCCGGCCGCCAGGCGTTGTGGTGGTTGCCCCACGGATAGGCCCCGGGACGCACGGTGGTGAACCGATAGCGGCCCTCCGCGTCGGTCACCACCCGGCCGGCGCCGGTGAAGTTGGGATCGAGCGGCGCGTCCCAGCGGTCCTTGCTGTGGATGTAGCGGCCGGCGGCGTTGGCCTGCCAGATCTCCATCACGGTGTTGGGGACGGGGCGGCCGCGTTCGTCGAGCACCCGGCCGGCGACGATGATCCGCTGGCCTTGCGGCATGGCCCTGTGCTGGGTGGTCAGGTCGGCCAGGGCCGGGCCCATCAGACTGTCCCAGCAGCCGGCCGGCCCGGTCAGCTCGGTCAGGGTCTGGGGGATGCGCACCAGGGGCTGGCGCGGCGAGCGCGGCACGGTCGAGGCGTAAGCCGGGCAAAGCGACGGCGGTTGGCCGGCGTCTTCGCGGGTGAAGCCGATGAGGTCGGTCATGGAGGCCTCCTAGACCCGTTCGAAGGCGAGGGCGGCGCCCTGGCCGACGCCGATGCAGAGGGTGGCCAGGGCGCGCTGGCCGCCAGTGGCTTCCAACTGGCGCAGGGCGGTCAGGGCCAGGCGGGCGCCGGACGCGCCGAGCGGATGGCCCAGGGCGATCGCGCCGCCGTTGGGGTTCACATGGGCGCCGTCGTCGGCCAGGCCCAACTGGCGCAGCACCGCCAGCCCCTGGGCGGCGAAGGCTTCGTTCAGCTCGACCGCGTCGAAGTCGCCGATCGACAGGCCGGTGCGGGCCATCAGGCGCTGGGTGGCCGGAACCGGTCCGACGCCCATCACCCGCGGCGCGACGCCGGCCGTGGCGTAGCCGAGGATGCGGGCCCGCGGCGTCAGGCCATGGCGTTTCACCGCCGCTTCCGAGGCGATGATCAGGGCGACCGCGCCGTCATTGACGCCCGAGGCGTTGCCAGCCGTCACCGTGCCGCCCTCGCGGACCACGGGCTTGAGCTTGGCCAGGGCCTCCAGGGTGGTGTCGCGCGGGTGCTCGTCGCGGTCGACGATCGTCGGACCGGCCTTGCCGGGGATCTCGACCGGGGTGATCTCGCCGTCGAAGAAGCCGGCCGCGATGGCGGCGCGGGCCCGCTGCTGGCTGCGCAGGGCGAAGGCGTCCTGGTCGGCGCGGCTGACCGCGAAGTCGGCGGCGACGTTTTCGGCGGTCTCGGGCATGGTGTCGACGCCGTAGGCCTTGCGCATGGCCGGATTGATGAACCGCCAGCCGATGGTGGTGTCGAAGATCTCGGCGTTGCGCGAGAAGGCGCTGTCGGCCTTGGCCATGATGAAGGGCGCGCGGCTCATGCTCTCGACGCCGCCGGCGATCACCAGGTCGGCCTGGCCGGAGGCGATGGCGCGGGCGGCGTAGCCGATCGCCTCCAGGCCCGAGGCGCACAGGCGGTTGACGGTGACGCCCGGCACGCTGTCGGGCAGGCCGGCCAGCAGGGCGGCCATGCGGGCGACGTTGCGGTTGTCCTCGCCGGCCTGGTTGGCGCAGCCGAGCACGACCTCGTCCACGGCGCTCCCGTCGAGATCGGGATGGCGGGCCATCAGCGCCCGGATCGGAATCGCCGCCAGGTCGTCGGTCCGGACCTTGGCCAGGCCGCCGCCATAGCGGCCGAACGGCGTGCGAATCCCGTCGCAGATATAGGCGACGCTCATGCGAAGGCTCCCGCGTTGAAATCGGCCTCTGTCCTGGCCCGGACTTCGTCCAGGGTCACGCCCGGGGCCAGCTCGATCAGCGTCAGGCCGCCGCCCTTCCTGTCCAGGTCGAACACGCACAGGTCGGTGATCACCATGTCGACACAGGCCGCGCCGGTCAGGGGCAGGGCGCAGCGTTTCAGGACCTTGCTGTCGCCGGCCTTGTTGGCGTGATCCATGACCACGATCACCCGCTTGACGCCGGCCACCAGGTCCATGGCCCCGCCCATGCCCTTGACCATCTTGCCGGGGATCGTCCAGTTGGCGATGTCGCCGTTCTGGGCCACCTCCATGGCCCCCAGCACCGTCAGGTCGATATGGCCGCCGCGGATCATGGCGAAGCTCTGGGCGCTGTCGAAGAAGCTGGAGGTCGGCAGCTTGGTGATGGTCTGCTTGCCGGCGTTGATCAGGTCCGGATCGGCCTCGCCCTCGTAGGGGAAGGGACCCATGCCCAGCATGCCGTTCTCGCTCTGCAGGGTGACATGGACGCCGTCGGGAATGTGGTTGGCCACCAGGGTCGGGATGCCGATGCCGAGATTGACATAGAAGCCGTCCTGCAGTTCGCGGGCGGCGCGGGCCGCCATCTGGTCGCGGGTCCAGGCCATCAGACGGTCTCCTCACGCGGACGGGTGGTCAGCTTCTCGATCCGCTTCTCGTTGATCGTCGAGCGGATGATGCGGTCGACATAGATGCCCGGCGTGTGGATGGCGTTGGCGTCCAGTTCGCCCGCCGCGACGATCTCCTCGACCTCGACGATGGTGACCTTGCCGGCCGTGGCCATCACCGGGTTGAAGTTGCGGGCGGTCATCCGGAACATCAGGTTGCCTTCCGGGTCGGCCTTCCAGGCCTTGACGATGGAAAGGTCGGCCCGCAGCCAGGTCTCGCGGACATAGGTCTCGCCCTCGAAATCCTCGACCGGCTTGCCCTGCGCCACCACTGTGCCGACGCCGGTCTTGGTGTAGAAGGCCGGAATGCCCGCCCCGCCCGCCCGGATGCGTTCGGCCAGGGTGCCTTGCGGGTTCAGCTCCAGCTCCAGCTCGCCCGACAGGTAGAGCTGCTCGAACAGCTTGTTCTCGCCGACATAGCTGCTGATCATCTTGCGGATCTGGCCGTTGTTCAGCAGCTGCCAAAGGCCGAAACCGTCGGCCCCGCAATTGTTGCTGATCACCGTCAGGCCTTTGACGCCGGTGTCCTTGATCGCCGGGATCAGGGTCTCGGGATTGCCCGACAGGCCAAAGCCGCCCGACATCAGGGTCATGCCGTCGAAGACCACGCCCTCCAGCGCCGCGGCGGCGCTCTCGTAGATCTTGCTCTTCATCGCGGGGTTCTCATCAGACGAGCGGAAGGCCGACATAGTTCTCGGCGAGGGTGACCTGGGCGGCGCGCGAGCTCTTGATATAGGCCAGTTCGGCCAGTTGCATCTTGCGGTCGAAACCGTCGCGGTCGGGAAAGCGGTGAGTCAGGCTGGTGAACCACCAGGAAAACCGTTCGGCCTTCCACACACGGGCCAGGGCGCGGGCCGAATAGCCGTCGATCCCGGCGGCCGAGTTCTCCTGGAAGTGTTCGATCAGGGCCTCAGACAACATGACGACGTCAGAGACGGCCAGGTTCATGCCCTTGGCCCCGGTCGGCGGCACGATGTGGGCGGCGTCGCCGGCCAGGAACAGGCGGCCGTGGCGCATCGGCTCGGTGACGAAGCTGCGCAGCGGGGCGATGGTCTTCTCGAACGACGGACCGCGGGTGACGCGCGAGGCCGCCTCCGGGCCGAGGCGCAGGCACAGTTCGTCCCAGAACCGCGCATCGCTCCAGTCCGCGATGTCCTCGTCGAGGCTGCACTGGATGTAGTAGCGGCTTCGGGTCGGCGAGCGCATCGAGGCCAGGGCGAAGCCGCGCTCGTGGTTGCAATAGATCAGCTCGTGGTCGCAAGGCGGCACCTCGGCCAGGACGCCCAGCCAGCCGAACGGATAGACCCGCTCGAAGGTCCTTTGCACGGCGGCCGGGATCGCGCCGCGGCTGACCCCGTGATAGCCGTCGCAGCCGGCCACGACGTCGCAGTCCAGCCGCTGCTCGAGGCCGCCCTTTTCCCAGGTGACGTAGGGATGGTCGCCGTCGATGTCGTGCAAGGCGACGTTCCGGGCGTCGAAGACGATCGGCACGCCGCGGGTTTCGGCGGCGTCGAACAGGTCCTTCATCACCTCCTGCTGGCCGTAGACCATGACGGTCGAGCCGCCGGTCAGTTCTGCCATGTCGATGCGGAACACCTCGCCGTCGCTGGCCAGGTTCGTGCCGCCATGCACCAGGCCCTCGCGCCGCATGCGGGCGTCCAGGCCCAGGCGCTCCATCAGGTCGACGGTGACCTGCTCCAGCACCCCGGCCCGCACGCGGCCCTCGACATAGGCGCGGTCCTTGCGCTCGAGGATGACGGCGTCGACCCCCGCGCGCTGCAGCAGGTGGCCGAGGAACAGGCCGGCCGGGCCGGCGCCGATGATGGCCACCTGAGTGCGCACGCTGTCTCCTCCGCCGGCCGCCGCTTGCCGCGACTTGACCGGAGCCTAGGCGGGGCGGCGCGAATAGCGATGGACAGACCGGCGATAAAGTTGGACTTTTTTGTCGCGACCCTCCCGCCCGGACCGCTGACGATGTCTGCATGCAAAGCGCCGTAGTCCCCAGCTTTTTCCTGTTCGGCGAGCCGCTCAGGGCTGTCGAGGGCAAGTTCCTGCACCTGGAGGCCTTGGACGATCGGACGCGGCCGAACGACTGGAACATCCGGCCGCACGCGCACGCCGACCTCAATCACGTCTTTCACATCACGGCCGGCGGCGGGGTGATGGACGCCGACGACCGGACCATCGCCTTCGCCGCGCCGTGCCTGCTGCTGGCCCCATCCGGCGTGGTGCATGGCTTCGCCTATGAGACCGAGACGACGGGATCGGTGCTGACCATCGCCGACAGCTATCTGCGCGATCTCGCCCAGCGCGAGCCCGATTTCGCCCATCTGTTCGAGGGGCCTTGCCAGCTGCCCTTGTCGGGCGACACGCCGGTCGGCGAGGCTCTGGCCGGACTGGCCCGCGAGCTGGTGTGGAGCGCCCCCGCCAGCGGGGCGGCCATAGAGGCGCACCTGCTCGGCGTGCTGGTCGAGGCCTTGAGGCTGTTGACGCGATCCCGCGCCGCCAGCCCTACGGTGCTGGGCCACCAGGCCGTGCTGGTCGCGCGTTTCCGGGAGCTGGTGGAGGCCGAATATCGCAGCGGTCGTCCGCTGGAGGACTATGCCGGGCGGCTGGGCGTCACCGAGGCCCGGCTGCGGGCGGCCTGCCTGAAGGTGGCGGGGGCCTCGCCCCTGCGCCTGATCCAGGACCGCATGCGGCTCGAAGCCAAGCGGGCGCTGCTCTATTCGAACATGGGCGTCGCCGAGGTCGCCTATCATCTCGGCTTCAGCGACGCGGCCTATTTCTCGCGGTTCTTCGCCAAGGCCGAAGGGCTGTCGCCGCGCGCGTTTCGCGACGCCCGCCGCCGCCTTCCTTGACGCATTTGTTTGTCAGGCATACGGATTATCGGGTGGAGGGCCGTCCGGTGGCGGCTTCACAATCAAGAGCGCCGAAAAAGGCGTCGGTCAGGGGAGGGCGACGGCATGGTCGAAACGTCGAGGATCGACACGGCGGCGAGCCGCCGCACCCTTTTCCTGTGCCTCCTGGTCGCCTTGCTCGAAGGCTTCGACCTGCAGGCGGCCGGAGTCGCCGCGCCCAGGCTGGCCCCGGCCCTGGGGCTGACGCCCGGCGTGCTCAGCTGGTTCTTCAGCGCCAGCACCCTGGGCATGTTCATCGGCGCCTATGCCGGCGGCTGGCTGTCGGACCGGCGCGGGCGCAAGTTCGTGCTGGTGCTGTCGGTGACGCTGTTCGGCCTGTGCTCGGTGCTCACCGGCTTGGCTCACGCCGTGGAGCCGCTGATCGCCGCCCGCTTCCTGACCGGGGTCGGCCTGGGCGGGGCCTTGCCCAACCTGATCGCCCTGGTGGCCGAGAACAGCCGGCCCGAACGCAAGGGTCGGGCCGTGGCCCTGATGTACTGCGGAACCCCGTTGGGCGGGGCGATCGCCACCCTGGCCAGTCTGTACACTGACCGCTGGCAGGCGATCTTCCACATCGGCGGGATCATGCCGCTGCTGCTGGCGCCGGCCCTGGTGCTGCTGCTGCCCAGTTCCCAGGCACAGGCGGTCGCTCGGATCGCCGGGGCGCCGCACCGGCCGCTGTTGGGCGAGGGGCGCACGGTGCGCACCCTGCTGCTTTGGGCCAGCTTCTTCGCAACCTTGCTGGTGCTCTACCTGCTGCTCAACTGGACGCCGTCGCTGCTGAAGGCGCGGGGCTTCGGCCGCACCGAGATCGGCGTCTTCCAGATCGTCTTCAATGTCGCCGGCGGGCTGAGCTGCATCCTGGCCGCACCGCTGCTTGACCGTCGCAGCGGGGTGGCGGTCAGCGTCACGGCCTATGCGGCGATCGTCCTGTTCCTGGCGTTGCTGGCCGCCACCAGCGCCAGCCTCTGGAGCCTCGTGCCGATCGCGATCGGCCTGGGGGCGGGCGTGCTGGTCGCCCAGGCGATCCTCTACGCCCTGGCGCCCAAGCTCTATGAGGTCGCCGACCGCGGGGCCGGGGTTGGGGCGGCGGTGTCGATCGGCCGCCTGGGGTCGGCGGTGGGACCTCTGCTGGCCGGCGCCATGCTGTCGCTGGGCTTGTCGCCCTCCGGCCTGCTGCTGGCGGTCCTGCCGATCGCCGTCCTGGGCGGACTGGGCGCCGTGTTGCTGGCGGTCGGGCAAGCGCGACGGCCGGCCTAGATCCGCGCCGACATAGAGTCTTGACGATACTGTTTGCCGAGCATACTAATATCGCAAGAACAACGACCGGGAGGCTGCGCGGCATGGAAGAGATCGAGGCCTTCGGCGCGCTCGGCGACCGGCTCGGCCTGCAACTGCACTATGCCGATGTCCGGGCCATGGCCGGGCTCTCGCAGCGGCTGGCGCCGTTCGGCGTGACCCCGGCCCGGGCCACCGCCGTGGTCTATATCGGCCTGAACGAGGGCTGCGATCAGATCACCCTCGGCCGCGCCCTCGGCATCAACCGGGCCAGCACCATGAAGGCCGTCGACGAGCTCGAGGCGCTGGGCGCGATCGAGCGGCGGTCCGGCCGCGACCGGCGCACCAACGCCCTGCACCTGACCGCCTCGGGCCGGATCCTGCGCGAAGAGATCGAGCGGGTGACCCAGGACCATGACCAGGCCGCCTTCGCCGCCCTGACTCCGGACGAACAGGCGCAGCTGCGCCGGCTGCTGGGCAAGCTGCGGCTCAATGACGACGTCGCCGACGAGCCCGCTTCGGCGGCCGGCGCCCCGCGAAAGGGATGAGCATGAACCAGACCGCCAGCATCGCCACCTTCGACCGCCATGACCCGGTGACCGGCGCGGTGGCCACCACCTCGGCCGCGATGACGGTCGACCAGGCCAATGCCGCGGCCGACGCCGCCCAGGCGGCGCTGCCCGGCTGGAGCGCCCTGGGCCCCAACGCCCGCCGCGCCTTCCTGTCCAAGGCCGCCGCCGCCCTGGAGGCCAAGGCCGACGCCTTTGTCGAGGCGATGATGGGCGAGATCGGCGCCACCGAAGGCTGGGCGCGGTTCAACCTGATGCTCGCCGCGTCGATGGTGCGCGAAGCCGCCGCCCTGACCACCCAGGTGGCCGGCGAGGTGATCCCGTCCGACAAGCCCGGCTGCCTGGCCATGGCGCTCCGCGAGCCGGCCGGCGTGGTGCTGGGCGTCGCGCCGTGGAACGCGCCGATCATCCTGGGCGTGCGGGCCATCGCCACGCCCCTGGCCTGCGGCAACACCGTGGTGCTGAAGGCCTCCGAGACCTGTCCGCGGACCCACAGCCTGATCATCGAGGCCTTCGCCGACGCCGGCCTGCCCGAGGGCGTGGTCAATGTCGTCACCAACGCCCCGGCCGACGCCGCGGCCATCGTCGGCGCCCTGATCGACCATCCGGCCGTGCGGCGGATCAACTTCACCGGCTCGACCGCGGTGGGCAAGATCATCGCCAAGCGCGCGGCCGAGCACCTCAAGCCGGTGCTGCTGGAACTGGGCGGCAAGGCGCCGCTGGTCGTGCTGGAGGACGCCGACCTCGACGAGGCGGTCAAGGCCGCCGCTTTCGGGGCCTTCATGAACCAGGGCCAGATCTGCATGTCGACCGAGCGGATTATCGTCGTCGACGCCGTGGCTGACGCCTTCGTCGAGAAGTTCGCCGCCAAGGTCGCCAGCCTGGCGGTTGGCGATCCGCGCGAGGGCAAGACGCCGCTCGGCGCCGTGGTCGACCTGAAGACCGTCACCCACGTCCAGGGGCTGGTGGCCGACGCCGTCGCCGCCGGGGCTGTCCAGGTCAGCGGCGGCCCGGCCCGGGGCGTGCTGATGCCCGCCACCGTGGTCGACAAGGTCACGCCGGCCATGCGCCTGTTCCGCGAGGAGAGCTTCGGCCCTGTCGTCGGCGTGATCCGCGCGCGCGACGAAGAACACGCCATCGCCCTGGCCAACGACACCGAATACGGCCTGTCGGCCTCGGTCTTCACCCGTGACATCGCGCGCGGCCTCAAGGTCGCGCGGCGGATCCAGTCCGGCATCTGCCACGTCAACGGTCCCACCGTGCATGACGAGGCCCAGATGCCGTTCGGCGGCGTGAAGGGCTCGGGCTACGGCCGGTTCGGCGGCAAGGCGGGGATCGAGGCCTTCACCGAACTGCGCTGGATCACGATCGAGACGCAAGCCGGCCATTTCCCGATCTGACATCCCTTCGGGCGGCCCGCGTCGCCTCTCCACGATTTCCAAGGACCGAGCATGACCGACGCCAACGACACCGCGACCTTCCGGGTCGAGAACCGCATCGCCTGGGTGAAGTTCAGCCGCCCCGACAAGCGCAACTGCATGAGCCCCACCCTGAACCGGCGCATGATGGAGGTGCTGGACGAGCTGGAGTTCCGCGACAACGTCGGCGTGCTGGTCCTGACCGGCGAGGGCTCGGCCTGGTCGGCGGGCATGGACCTGAAGGAATATTTCCGCGAGACCGAGGCCAAGGGCCTGGGCGCGGTGCGCCAGGCGCAGCGCGAGTCCTACGGCTGGTGGCGGCGCCTGCGCTGGTACCAGAAGCCGACCATCGCGATGGTCAACGGCTGGTGCTTCGGCGGCGGCTATGGCCCGCTCTATTCCTGCGACCTGGCGATCGCCGCCGACGAGGCCCAGTTCGCCCTGTCGGAGATCAATTGGGGCATCCTGCCGGGCGGCGGCGCCACCAAGGTGGTGGTCGACCTGATGCCACTGCGCGACGCCATGTATCACGCCATGACCGGCGAGCTGATCGACGGCCAGAAGGCCGCCGCATGGCGCTTGGTCAACGAGAGCGTGCCGCTGGAGCGCCTGGAGACGCGCGTGCGCGAACTGGCCGAGGTGCTGCTGAAGAAGAACCCCGTGGCGCTCAAGGCCACCAAGGACGCCATCCGCCGGGTCAAGGAAATGACCTATGACAGCGCCGAGGACTATCTGGTCCGGGCTCAGGAGGCGGCCAATTCCTTCGACAACGAGGGTCGCAAGGAGGGCATCAAGCAGTTCATCGACGACAAGACCTACAAGCCGGGGCTCGGCGCCTACGATCTGGCCAAGCAGAGCTGAGACGGGGCAGGGGAGGACACCAGGGGAAACAAGGCCATGGGCGTTCCGGTGGATCACGTGGGGGTGCAGGCCCGTTTGCAGCCCCAGCGGCTGGCGGCGGCGGAGCTGGCCAGCGGCCGGCGCTGGACCTATGCCGCGCTCGACGCGGCTGTGGCCCGCTGCGCCCGGGTGCTGCTCGACCGCGGCTGCGCGGTCGGCGAGCGGGTCGCCAGCTTGGCGCGCAACCGGGTGGAGCTGGCCGTCCTGCACCTGGCCTGCGCGCGGATCGGGGCGATCTATGCGCCGCTGAACTGGCGGCTCAGCCCGCCCGAGGTCCTGGCGCTGATCGACGACGCCGATCCCCGGCTGATCGTCGGCGACGCCGAATTGGCGCGCTGCCAGGTGGAAGGCCTGTCGCTCGACATCCTGGCCGCCGAGATCGAGGCGGCCCTGCCGCTGCCGACGGTCGCCTTCGACCGCGACCGGCCGTCGCTGATCCTCTACACTTCCGGCACCTCCGGGCGGCCCAAGGGCGTGGTGCTGTCGGAGCGCAATCTGGACCAGACGGCGATCAATTTCGGCCGGCTGGGCCGGGTGACCCACCAGAGCGTCTTCCTCAACGACGCGCCGATGTTCCATGTCATCGGCCTGGTGACCTGCGTGCGGGCGCCGCTGCTGCACGGCGCCGCAATGCTGGTGTCGGACGGTTTCGACCCGGGTCGCACCCTCGAGCGGATCGGCGATCCGGACTTGGCCGTGACGCACTATTTCTGCGTGCCGCAGATGGCGGCGATGCTGCGGGGACATCCCGACTACCGCGCCTCGGCCTTCGCAGGCCTCACCGCCCTGTTCACCGGCGGCGCGCCGCATCCCGCCGCCGACATTCGCGCCTGGCTGAGCGACGGCGTGCCGGTGGCCGACGGGTTCGGCATGAGCGAGGCGGGGACGGTGTTCGGCATGCCGGTCGATCCGGACCTGATCGACGCGCGCGCCGGCTCGGCCGGCGTCGCCATGCCGGGCGTGATGACCCGCATCGTCGACGCCGACGACCGCGACTGCCCGCCCGGCGCGGCCGGCGAGCTGCTGCTCAAGGGCGACAATCTCTTCGCCGCCTATTGGCGCCTGCCGGCCGACACCGCCGCGGCGTTCACCGACGAGGGCTGGTTCCGCACCGGCGACATCGCGCTGCGCGACGCCGACGGCTTCCACTGGCTGGTCGACCGCAAGAAGGACATGTTCATTTCCGGCGGCGAGAACGTCTACCCGGCCGAGATCGAGGCGGCCCTGGCCGATCATCCGGCCATCGCCGAATGCGCGGTGTTCGGCGTCGCCGATCCCCGCTGGGGCGAGGTCGGCCATGTCGTGCTGGTCCTGGCGCCCGGCGCCGCCTTCGGCCACGCCGACGTCATCGCCCATCTGGAGTCGAAGCTCGCCCGCTACAAGCTGCCCAAGGCGACCACGGTGGTGGACGCCTTGCCCAGGACCGGCTCGGGCAAGATTCAGAAGGGCGTCCTGCGCGAGCAGGTCATAGTGCTGAGCGGATCGTGACGACGCTCGCCCGAAACGGGGCGGGGCGATGGAAACGGAACCGGAAGAAGCGGTCGTCAGGCCGCCGCCGGAAACAGGGAGGCGACGATGCTGTGTAGCGCTTTGCGCCAGGATGCGAGGACGGACCCCGTCGCCGTCCATGGCCTGGACGACTGGAACGACCTGGTCGGAACGGTCTATGACAACCTGACCATCGACGCCGACCGGGCTGGCTTCTGCGGCGTCATGGACGCCCGGGAATTCGGAGCCATCGGCCTGGCGCGGGTGAGCTCCAGCCCCGCCACCGTGCGTCGCGCGCGCCAGGGCAACGACGGACGGCCCCGCTATTTCAAGCTCCACGTCCAGGACCAGGGCTCCAGCCTCAATGTCCAGGACGGCCAGGAGGCGGTGCTCGGGGCCGGCGACCTGATGCTCTGCGACTCCTCGCGCCCTTACACCATCCGGTTCGACGACCCCAACCGGATGCTGGTCCTGCGGCTGCCGGCCGATCGGGTCGCCGCCCGCCTGGACGACGCCGACGCCCTGGTCGGCCGCCGGATCGGCGGCGAAGCCATCGGCGGCGCGGTGCTGGCCGCCTTCATCCGCAACCTCTGGGCCACGCCGGCCGAAGACGTCGCCGCCGACTATGCCGACGCCCTGCTGGACGCCGCCTTGACCCTGCTGGCGGCCGCCGCCCGCAACGGCCCGGTCGAAGCCGCGCCCGACCACGGGCTGAAGGCGCGCATCCGGCGGTACATCGACGACAATCTCTGCGACCCCGACCTCAGCGTCGGCGGAGTCGCCAGCGCGCTCGGCGTCTCGCCGCGCTACGTGCAGATGGTGTTCGCCGCCTCGGCGACCACGCCGCTGGCCTATATCCGTCGCAAGCGCCTGCAACTGGCCGCCCAGCATCTGCGCCGCCGAGGCGCTGACCGCAGCATCACCGAGCTGTCCTTCAGCCTGGGATTCAACGAGCTTTCCCATTTCAGCCGCGCCTTCAAGGCGCTCTACGGCGTCGGCCCGCGGGAATACCGCGCGGGATAGGGCGAAGGCGCTGAAAAGCGAAGTTTCTTCGCGACTGTGAAAGTCGGCTTCGCGCCTGGCCAAGCATGGCGCTCCAGTCCGTGTTCCCCTCGGTCAACAAAATAACCAAGGGGAGGATCGGATCATGGGTCGCAGGACGTCGTTCAGGCAGGCGCTGGTCGCCGCATCGGCGCTATCGGCGTTGATCTCAGCGGCCGCGGCGGGCGCCGCCCACGCCCAGTCCGTGGTCGAGGAGGTGGTGGTCACCGCCCAGAAGCGTTCGGAGAACGTCCAAGACGTGCCGATCGCCATCTCGGCCTTCACCGCCAACGCGCTGCAGGAGCGGGCGGTGGGCAATGTCGCCCAGCTGTCCAACCTGGCGCCCAACGTCACCCTGGACGGCGGCACGCCGTTCTCCGGCTCGCCCTCGGTGCTGTCGGCCTATGTCCGCGGCATCGGTTCGGACGACTTCGCCTTCAACATCGATCCGGGGGTCGGCATCTATGTCGACGGCGTCTACCTGGCCCGCACCGTCGGCGCCAACCAGGACCTGCTCGACGTCGAGCGCATCGAGATCCTCAAGGGCCCGCAGGGCACGCTGTTTGGCCGCAACACCATCGGCGGCGCCATCTCGATCGTCACCCGCGACCCGGGCGACATCTTCAAGTTCACCGGCGACGTCACCACCGGCAGCTTCAACCTGCTGCAGGCCCGCGGCAGCGCCGACCTGCCGCTGGCTGACGGCCTGAGCTCGTCGATCACCTTCGGGATCAAGAGCCGCGAAGGCTATGTCGAGCGCATTCCCTATCCGGACGCCCGGGCCCGCAACACCACGTCCTACACCGCCTTTCCCTCGTCGGGCTTCGACACGGCCTCCAAGGAGGGCGGCGAGAACAGCTGGAACCTGCGCGGCAAGCTGAAGTGGACCGGCGAGCGGACCAAGGTCGTGCTGGCGGCCGACTACACCCGCGAGGACAGCGGCGGCCTGGCCAACACCCTGATTGGCACGACCGAGACGGTTCCGGGCAATTTCGCCGGCACGGCCAACCTGCCGGGCACAGCCTTCGACCCGACCGGCACGACGGGTTTCCTGTTCGGCGGGCTCTACAACTTCTGCATCGGTGCGACCCCGACCCAGATCGCCGCCCGCAACGCCCAGGCCCTGTGCGGCGTGCGCGGCACCCAGTACAGCCCCAGCCTGCACGTCGCCTCCCTGGCCGGCGTCAATGTCGACAGCGACCCGAACAACGATCGGCTGCCCTATGACGGCCGCTTCATCAGCAAGGACATCGACAAGAGCTACGCCACCGGCAACAGCTTCTCGAAGCTGACCAACTGGGGCCTGGGCGCCACCGTCGAGCACAGCCTCGCCGACACCGTGACGCTCAAGTCGATCACCGCCTATCGCAAGCTGCTGTGGAAGAGCGGCACCGACGCCGATGGCTCGCCCCTCAACATCGCCCAGCTGAGCTTCGACATGAAGCAGTGGCAGTTCAGCCAGGAAGTGCAGCTGCTCGGCTCGGCCTTCGACAAGAAGCTGAACTATGTGCTCGGCGGCTACTACTTCAAGGAGAAGGGCTCGCTGCACGACTTCGTCACCTTCGACGAGGGCCTGCTGCAGGTCGACGGGCCCAACCAGCTGGAGACCAAGAACTACGCCGCGTTCGGCCAGGTCGACTGGCGGCCGATCGACCTGATCGGCGTCACGATCGGCGGCCGCTACACCAAGGAGAAGAAGCTGTTCGAGGGTGGCCAGCAGGACCTGAACGGCTTCAACTACAAGCTCTTCGGCTGTTCGGACGCCAACGGAAACATCACCCCCAACGCCACCTTCGCCCTGGCCCCAGTCTCCTGCCAGACGGCGCTGAACTATCCGGATCCGACCAATCCGGTGCGGGTCTATGCACCAGGCGTCAACGACCAGGAGTTCAGCAACTTCTCGCCCAAGGTCGGCGTGCAGCTGCATCCGGGCGACGACCTGATGGCCTATGTCAGCTGGTCCAAGGGCTACAAGACCGGCGGCTGGACGACCCGACTGACCAATCCCCAGCTGCTGGCCCAGCCGTTCGGCGAGGAAAAGGCCACCACCTGGGAGGTCGGGTTCAAGTCCAAGCTGCTGGACAAGCGGCTGCAGCTGAACGGCGCGGCCTTCACCACCCAGTACGACGGCATCCAGCTGAACTTCCAGCAGGGCACCTCGCCGACCATCCGCAACGCCGGCGACGCCAAGATCGACGGGGTCGAGTTGGAGGCGGTGGCCGTGCCGGTCAAGGGCCTGACGATCAACGCCTCGGCCGGCTGGCTCCACGCCCGCTACACCGACGTGCTGGCCGGCGTGCTGGCCGTCAGCGGCCCCAACCCGTTCCAGGCCGGCACCTTCGTCGGCGCGCCTCTGCCCAAGACGCCGAAGTGGAAGATCAATGTCAGCCCGCGCTACCAGTTCACGCTCGGCAACGGCGGCACGGTCACGGCCCTGGCCGACTGGACCTATACGTCGAGCATCTGGAACAACGCCCAGCGCACCTATCTGCTCAAACGGCCAGCGGTGCAGGTGGTCAACGCCAGCCTGTCCTACGCCGATCCCGGCGGCGCCTGGACGGTGACCGCCGGCGGCACGAACCTGACCGACAAGCGGTACCTGACCACCGGCAACGAGAACATCGCCGCGGGCACGATCTTCGGCACCTACAGCCGGCCGCGCGAGGCCTATGTCCGCTTCGGCGTGACCTTCTGAGCCGGGGCGGGCGCGCGGTCCGGCGCGCCCGCCTCATCCGCCCCAAAGGGGTGCGTCCCGGATCCGACGATCCGATCTTGAGTGCGATAGCCGCCATGACCCTGCTGCAAGACCGCCCCGCCAAGGCCCTCGACGACACGGCCGCCGCGCCGTTCCTGGCCGACTCCCAGTGGCGCGACCGGCTCTATTCGAACGGCTGGGTTCCGAGCCTGGGCGGTCGTCTGGAGGTGATCGAGCCGGCGACGGGCCAGGTCCTGACCCGGGTCGGTCGGGCTGGCCGCGAGGACGTCGCGGCGGCGGCCGCTGCCGCCAGGGCGGCCCAGCCGGCCTGGGCGGCTCTGGCGCCCGACGCCCGCCAGGCGGTGCTGCTGAAGGCCGCCGCCCTGCTGGCCGACAAGGCCGGCGAGGCCGCGCCGTGGATCATGCGCGAGACCGGCTCGGTCGAGGCCAAGGCCGCGGTCGAGCTGGAACACGCCGCCGGCTTCGTCCGCCAGGCGGCGATGATGGCCACCGAGGCCCAGGGCCTGTTGCTGCCGTCGTCGGAGGGGCGCCTGAGCATGGCTCGCCGGGTTCCGCTCGGCGTCGTGGCGGTGATCTCGCCGTTCAACTTCCCGCTGGTGCTGTCGATCCGCGCCGTGGCCCCGGCCCTGGCGGCCGGCAACGCCGTGGTGCTCAAGCCCGACCCGCGCACGCCGGTCAGCGGCGGCTTCCTGATCGCCCGGCTGTTCGAGGACGCCGGCCTGCCCGCGGGGCTGCTGCACGTGCTGCCCGGCGACGCCGAGGCCGGCGACGCCCTGTGCCGCGACCCCAACATCGCCATGGTCGCCTTCACCGGCTCCACCGCCGCCGGCCGCAAGGTCGGCGAGACAGCCTGCGCCCACCTGAAGAAGGTGGCCCTGGAACTGGGCGGCAAGAACCCCCTGATCGTGCTGGACGACGCCGATCCCGACGTCGCCGCCTCCAACGCCGCCTGGGGCGCCTGGCTGCACCAGGGCCAGATCTGCATGACCGCCGGCCGCATCCTGGTGCAGCAGGGCCTGCACGACGCTCTCGTCGAGCGCCTGGTCGCCAAGGCCGGCCAACTGCCGGTCGGCGACCCGACCACCGGCCGTGTCGCCCTGGGGCCGCTGATCAGCCAGGCGCAGCTGGAGCGGGTCCACGCCATCGTCACCGACACCGTGGCGGCCGGCGCGACCCTGGCCGCGGGCGGGACCTATCAGGGCCTGTTCTACGCCCCGACGGTGCTGACCGGGGTTCGGCCTGGGATGCGGGCCTTCGACGAGGAGATCTTCGGCCCGGTGGCGGTGGTCGCCGCCTTCGCCGACGACGCCGAGGCCGCGGTCCTGGCCAATCGCGGCGACTACGGCCTGGCGGCCGGGATCATCACCAGTTCGGTCGGGCGCGGCATGAGCCTGGGCGAGCGCCTGGACGTCGGCCATCTGCACATCAACGACCAGACCGTCGAGGCCGGTCCGCATTCGCCGTTCGGCGGCATGGGGGCCTCGGGCAACGGCTCGCGGATCAGCGGTCCGGCCAATCTCGACGAGTTCACGACCTGGCGCTGGACCACGGTCAAGCCGGCGGCGACGCCCTATCCCTTCTAGCCACCTCCCGCCCTGGCCCCGATCGACTCCCAAGCCGATCGGGGTCTTTCTTGAGTTCCACGTCGCTTCAGGACCCTTCCATGCAGATCACGGCCGCCGTTCTCCGCAGCCGCTCGGGCCCGTTCGGCCTGGAGACCCTCCAGCTTGAGGACCCGCGGGCCGGCGAGGTGCTGGTGCGGGTCGTGGCCACCGGCGTCTGTCACACCGACATGGTCATGCGCGACCAGGACCTGCCGACGCCGCAGCCGGTGGTGCTGGGCCACGAGGGCGCCGGGACCGTCGAGCGGGTGGGCCCGGGCGTGACCAAGGTGGCGCCCGGCGATCACGTGGTGATGACCTTCAACTCCTGCGGCGCTTGCCCGTCCTGCAGCGACCACGCCCCGACCTATTGCCACGAATTCTTCCCGCGCAACTTCATGGGCGCGCGGCCGGACGGCAGCTCGGGCCTCTCGAAGGACGGCGAGGCCATCCACGGCAACATCTTCGGTCAGTCGTCGTTCGCCACCTACGCCCTGTGCCACGAGCGCAACGCGGTGAAGGTGTCCAGGGACGCGCCGCTGGAGATCCTCGGCCCGCTCGGCTGCGGGGTGATGACCGGAGCCGGGGCGGTGATGAACGCGCTCCAGGCCAGGGCCGGCCGCTCGCTGGTGGTGTTCGGGGCCGGGGCGGTGGGCCTCAGCGCCGTGCTGGCGGCCAAGGCCGAAGGCGTGTCGCCGATCATCGTCGTCGACATCAATCCGGCCCGTTTGGCCTTTGCCTTGAGTCTGGGGGCCGACCACGCGCTGGACGGCCGCGCCGAGCCGGTGGTCGAGCGCATCCAGGCCATCACCGGGACCGGCGCCGACTACACGCTCGACACCACCGCCAATCTCAGGGTCATGCGCCAGGCCGTCGACTGTCTGGCCCCGCGCGGCGTCTGCGGCCTGGTCGGGGCCTCGAAGATGGGCGACGAGCTCGGCCTCGACGCCGTGGCGGTGATGAGCGGCGGCCGCACCGTGCGCGGCATCGTCGAGGGCGACGCCGACCCCGACGTGTTCATTCCCCGGCTGGTGGCGCTTTATCAGGCCGGCAAGTTTCCGTTCGACCGGCTGATCGCCTTCTATCCGCTCGACCGGATCAACGAGGCCGTCGCTGACGGCGAACAGGGGCGGGTGATCAAGCCCGTCGTCCGAATGGGCTGATCGGCGGCGTTTCTCTTTCAGGCGTCGACCGGGACAGGGACCTGTTCGGCGGCGATGGCCTTGTCGATCAGCATCCGCGAACGCACGCCGCCAGCGTCGATATTGAGCTTGAGAAGCCGCCGCTCGGGATGGCGCAGCAGGTTCTGCTGCTGCTGTTCGAGGATTTGCAGGTCTTCAGAAAAGATCTTGCCTTGGCCCTGGCGGATGGTGTCGGTCAGGGCCGCGTCCCCAACAGCGAAGCTTCTGGCCATGCCCCAGAAATACCAGTGCGAGGTCTCGGTCTCCGGGGTGATGAAGTCGACGACGATGCTGGCCGCCTTCTTGTCGGCCGGGGCCTGATAGCCGCCGTGTCCCTCCAGGGCCACCCCGACCTCGATCATCACGTGGCTGGGCAGGGAGAAGCGGCAGATCTGCCAGCGGTCGACGGGCGCGTCCTCCGGCAGGCCGGCCCCGCCCAGGGCCATGCGCCAGAACGGCGGGGCCGAGATCTTTTCCATGAAGCGGCTGGTGACCACCGTTTCGCCGTCGAGCCGCGTGGTCACCGGCGCCTCGTCGATCTCCTTCTGGCCGATGCTGGAGGCGTGGACATAGGTCTCGTGGGTCAGGTCCATCAGGTTGTCGACCATCAGCCGGTAGTCGCACTGGATGTGATAGAGGCCGCCGCCATAGGCCCAGTCGGGGCTTTCGGCCCAGGGCAGGGGATGCAGCCTGGCCGGGTCGGCTAGGTCGGCCTCGCCGGGCCACACCCAGATGAAGCCGTAGCGCTCCAGCACGGGAAAGGCGCGAACGCCCGGAAAGCCGCCGACCCTCTGGCCGGGCATGGAGACCGCCTTGCCGTCGCAGCCCAGGGTCAGGCCGTGATAGCCGCAGACCAGGTCGCCGTCGCGGACGGAGCCCAGCGACAGCGGCGCGCCCCGATGCGGGCAGAAGTCCTCCAGGGCGAAGGCCCGGCCGCCCTGGCCGCGATAGAGCACCAGGCGCTCGCCGCAGATCCTTCGGCCCAGCGGCTTTTCGGCGATCTCGTCGGGGGTGCAGGCCACGTACCAGGCGTTCTTGGGCCAGGTCGTCGGCGGAGCGTTCGGCGGGGAAGCCATGGTCGTCTCCTCTCCGGCCTCATTGCAGCCATTGCCGGTTATTGGATCCAATAATGATGGTGCGCAGGATGCTGTCAAGCAATTGGATCCAATATGTCCGAGTCCGGCTTGCGGCGGCGCCGAGGTCGGCTAGTCTCCGGCGATGGACACGCCCAAGATGAAGCCCGGCCAGCGGGTGATCGTGACGCTGCGCAAGATGATCGCCTCGGGCCAGCTGAAGAGCGGCGACAGGATCGCCGAGATCCCCACGGCGCAGGCGCTGGGCGTGTCGCGCATGCCCGTGCGCACCGCCTTGCGCGCGCTCGAACAGGAGGGACTGGTCGTCAAGCTCGGCGCCCGCGGCTACGCCGCTCGGGGCGTGGCCGCCGACCAGATCCGCGGCGCCATCGAGGTGCGGGGCGTGCTGGAGGGCTACGCCGCAGGACGGGCCGCTGAACTGGGCCTGGACGCCGAGGCCGAGACGACCCTGGAGGCCTGCCTTGCGGCCGGCGACGCCCTGTTCGCCGCTGGCCGGTTTTCGGACAGCGATCTGGATCGCTATCACGACTACAACCTGACCTTCCACAACACCCTGGCGGCCGCCGCCCGCAATCCGGCGGTCGAGGCGGCCCTGGCGCGCAACAACTACCAGCCCTTCGCCTCGGCCAGCGCCATGGCCCTGGACTGGGACGACCTGGACGCGGAATTCCGGCATCTGCTGTCGGCGCACCGTCAGCATCGGGCGGTCTTCGACGCCGTGCGGCAGGGCGACGCCGAGGCGGCCGAACGGATCATGCGCGACCACGCCTTCGCGGCGACCCGCAACACCAAGGTGTTCAGTCACCTGGGCGACAGCGCCCACGGCGCCGTCGCCGCCAGGGCGATCCGGGGCGATTGATCGGCGTCAAGCGCCTGCGCGGAGGCCCGCGGGGAGGGGCGGGGGATTCGAACTGGCGCACGGCGCGCGCACGGGAGGGCGGCGTCGTCACGCCCGTGTATCGATCTCGACGTTCGCCTGTTGCGCGATCCTGACATCTTGGCGCAATGACGAGCTTGACCATGCGCCCTCGACGATTCTCCTGCCGACGCCCTTGGGCGGTCGCGGCCATCCTGGCGGCGTTGGCCGCCACGCCGGCGGCGGCCGCCACCTCCGGCGATCTGCGCAATCGGCTCTACGACTGGACCGACGGCGTTCTCGTGGTGGCTCACCGCGGCTGCCACAGGCCCGCGCCGTCCCGCGGCTTGCCCACAGCCGTTCCGGAGAACTCCCTCGCCGCGCTGGATCGCTGCATCGCCCTTGGCGTCGACATGGTCGAGGTGGACGTGCGGCGCACCGCCGACGGCGCCCTGGTCGTGATGCACGATCCGACGGTCGACCGCACGACGGGCGGCTACGGCCGGTTGGCGTCCATGACCCTGGACAAGGTCAAGGCGCTGCGGCTGCGCCCGATGGCCGGCCGAGGAGGCAGCCCGGCCGCCGAGGCGCCGCCGACCCTTGAAGAATTCCTGGCCCGCGCCCAGGGCAGGATCCTGGTCAATCTCGACGTCAAGGAACCGATCGCCCAGGCCGTCGCCGACGTGGTGATGCGCAGCGGCGCGGCCGGCCAGGTGCTGGTCAAGGCTCCGGCTCAGGCGGGCGCGCCGCCGCTGGCCGACCTTCCGCCCTATGCGGGCCTGTCCTTCATGCCGATGGTGGTTCGGCTCAGGGGCGCCGGCGCGCGCGAACTCGGCGCCCTGACGGCTCGCCAGACGACCGCCGAAAACCGCATCCCCGCGATCGAGTTGTGCGTCCTGGGACGTTCGGACTTCAAGGCGGTGCGCGCCGCCGCGCGCCTGGCCCGCGTGCGGCTGTGGAGCAACACGCTCTCGGCTCGAGGTTTAAAAGGAGTCGTCGCCCGGGCGCGCGCCGGCGGCGCCACCGCCGACAGCGCCACGACGTGGCGGCGCCTGATCGACGACGGCGTCAGCGTCATCCAGACAGATCGCCCCTCGGCCCTGCTCGACTATCTGGATCGCAAGGGCTTGCGGGGGACGGCTCCGGCGAGCCAGCGCGCGTCGCTTTAGGCCGAGGCTCGGCCGGCGCAGGGCGATGGCGGCCGCAGCCCGATGGCGCCGCGGCCCAAGGTCCGCTACAACCAAGAAAAATGTTAGCGCTATCAGGGGAGTGAGGCGTGATGTCCAAGGGTACGATCAGCCGCCGCAGTTTGATCGCAGCGCCGATCGGCGTCGCCGCCTTGTCCGGCCATGGACTCGCGCAATCGGCGGTCAAGACGCCGGGCTTGGGCGCGCGTCTGTGGTATCGCCGCCCCGCCGCCACCTGGAACGAGGCGCTGCCGATCGGCAATGGCCGGTTCGGAGCCATGGTGTTC
Source organism: Caulobacter sp. LARHSG274 (assembly GCF_052871235.1). Classification (NCBI taxonomy): domain Bacteria; kingdom Pseudomonadati; phylum Pseudomonadota; class Alphaproteobacteria; order Caulobacterales; family Caulobacteraceae; genus Caulobacter; species Caulobacter sp. LARHSG274. The sequence continues at coordinate 96,013 of NZ_JBIXJO010000014.1, forward strand.
GGGCGGGTCGGCCAGGAACGACTGCAGCTCAACGAAAGCACCCTGTGGGCCGGATCGCCCTACGACCCCGTCAATCCCGAGGCGCTCGCAGCCTTGCCGCAAGTGCGCGCCTTGATCGTGCAGGGGCGTTTCAAGGAGGCCGAAAAACTCGCCGGCGAGCACATGATGGCCAAGCCGCTCTGGCAGATGTCCTACGGGACGCTTGGCGACCTGCTGCTGACGTTCCGGAACGCGGAGACGCCGGCGGACTATGCGCGCGACCTCGACCTGGCGACCGCGACGGCTTTGGTGACGTTTGCGGGAAAGCACGGTCGTCATCGCCGGGAGGCCTTCGCCTCGGCGGCCGACCAGGTGATCGTGCTGCGCCTGGAGGCCGAGCGCGGCGAACTCGACTTCACCCTGGAACATCGCGGCCCGCGGCAGGTGGACTATCCCTCTCCGGCCTATACTGGTCCGGCCACGGAGACCCTCGCCGTCAAGACCGTCGACTGGCTGGCCCATGAGGACGCCGGTCCGCGGCGGGCCGACGTGCGCCAGGCGCCGGACGGGCCCCACGGCGTCCTGATCACCGGGCGCAACGAGGCGGGCCCTGACGTGCCGGCCGGGTTGACCTATGCGCTCGGCGTGCGCGTGCTGAGCGACGGCGGCGTCGAGGTTTCGGAGGCCGGCGACCTGAGCGTCCGCGGCGCCAAGACCGTCACCCTGCTGGTCGCCGCCGCGACCAGCCATGTCTCCTACAAGGATGTCGGCGGCGATCCGACCGCCCTGGTCCGCGCCCGTCTCGAGGCGGCCGCGGCCAAGTCTTTCGCCGCCCTCAAGCGCGATCACGAAACCGCGCACCGGGCGCTCTTCGACGGATTCGATCTCGAACTTGGCCGAACCGCTTCGGCCGCCTTGCCGACCGACGAGCGGATCGCCGCCGCGGAGACGGCCGACGATCCCGCGCTGGCGGCGCTCTATGTTCAGTTCGCGCGCTATTTGCTGATCGCCTCGTCGCGCCCGGGCGGGCAGCCCGCCAACCTGCAAGGATTGTGGAACGAAGGCGTCAATCCGCCCTGGGGCAGCAAGTACACCATCAATATCAACACCGAGATGAACTACTGGCCCGCGGATGCGGTCGGGCTGGGCGCCTGCGTCGAGCCGCTCCTTCGCATGGTCGAGGAGCTGTCGGTCACCGGCGCCAGGACGGCGCGGGTCATGTATGGCGCGCGCGGCTGGGTGGCGCACCACAACACCGATCTCTGGCGCGCGTCCGCCCCGATCGACGGACCGCCCTGGGGTCTCTGGCCATGCGGCGGCGCCTGGCTCTGCAACACGCTCTGGACCCACTGGGACTATGATCGCGATCCGGCCGTGCTGGCGCGGCTCTATCCCCTGCTCAGGGGAGCGTCGGAATTCTTCCTCGACACCCTGGTCGAGGACCCGCAGGGGCGCGGGCTCATCACCTCGCCATCCGTCTCGCCGGAGAACCAGCACCCGTTCGGCTCGTCGGTCTGCGCCGGTCCGGCCATGGACCGGCAGATCGTTTGCGATCTTTTCGCCCACGCCCTCGAGGCGGGACGCCGTCTTGGCCAGGACGCGCCTTTGCTCGCACGGATCGAGGCGGCGCGCCTGCGCATTCCCGCCGATCGCATCGGGCGCTCGGGCCAACTTCAGGAATGGCTGGAGGACTGGGACGACGCCGCCCCCGAGCCGCAACACCGGCACGTCTCCCATCTCTACGGCCTCTATCCCAGCGAACAGATCAACGTCCGAGACACGCCGGCGCTCGTGGCGGCCGCGAAAACGACCCTGAAGAAGCGCGGCGATCTTTCCACCGGCTGGGCGACGGCTTGGCGGGCCTGCCTGTGGGCGCGGATGGGCGAGGGCGAGCACGCCCACCAGATCCTGACCGGCCTGCTGGGCCCGCACCGGACCTACCCCAACCTCTTCGACGCCCACCCGCCGTTCCAGATCGACGGCAATTTCGGTGGAAGCGCCGCGATCATGGAGATGCTGGTCCAGTCCTGGGGCGGCGAGCTGCGCCTGTTGCCGGCCCTGCCCAAGGCCTGGCCGGCCGGACAGCTTCGGGGAGCCCGGGCCCGTGGCGGCCTGAGCCTCGACCTGGCCTGGCGAGACGGCCAACCCCGAAGCCTGGTTCTGCGGGGCCCTGCCGGAGAGGCGGTCCGACTGAGAGACAGGGACGAGGTCTCCACCGTCAGGCTTGACCACCTCGGCCGTTACGCGCGGCGGTGGCCTTCGACGGCTTGAATGCGAGCCAGGAGCCGGCCGCGAGACTTCTTCAACAGCATAGCGCCATGCGGAACCTTGCGCCGCCCAAGTGATCCGGCTTCCCGGGGTCTGACGGCAACAGGGCGAGCGTCCCGCCATGGGCCTGGGCGATCTGGCGCGCGAGGCTGAGGCCCACCCCCGAACCCGTCGCCTTGGTGGTGAAGAACGGCAAGAAAACCTGATCCATGTGACCGGGTGCGACGCCGGCGCCGGAGTCCTCGATCGTCAGGTGAAGCCAACCCTCGACCTGTTCCGCAGTCAGGCGCACGCGAGGATTTGGGCGTTCAAGGGCGGCTTGGGCGGCGTTGTTGAGCAGGTTGCCCACGGCCAGCCACATCTGGTCCTCGTCGAAACGTGCTTGCATGTCCGGTGGCGGGGCGCGCTCCAAGACGACGCCTTTGTCGCGCCACTGGGCCTCGAAACTGTCGCAGGCCACGTCGAACCAGAGCGGCAGGTCGACCATCGTGCGGACGGGCGACGGCAAGCGGGTCATGGCCCGGTAGGCGCCAATGAAATCCTGCAATCCGTCGGTGCGGGCCACCACCCGTTCGATCGCCTTGATCGCCGTCGGAATGGAGCGCGGGTCGCCGTCGCGCAGCAGCTCGAGCGCGCTTCGGCTCATGGACGCCACGGGTGTCAGGGCGTTCATCAGTTCATGATTCAAGACCCGCAGAAGGTCGCGCAGGGCGCCGGCCTCAGCGGCTCGGACATCGGCGGAAATGTCCGTCAACACCACCAGATCCGCCGTTTCGCCGTTCTCCAGAAGCTCGGCGCGATTGACGGCGTAGGCGGCGTCCCGCCAGCGCACCGGCGTCGCCAGTTCGCGGAACTGCCGGTCGTCGGTGAGCGCCTGACGCGCGGGGGCGGGCAGGGCGTAGGGGGTGTCGAACAATTGGCGAGCGGCGCGGTTGACCGCGACGATCTGGTCGTCCTGACCCCTGAGAAGGATCGGCGAGGGGACCTGGTCCAGCAGCAGTTGAAGACGCCGTCGCCCGAGCGCGGCGGAGAAGGTCGCGCCCGGCGGCGCGACACCGCTCCGTAGGGGGCGGGCGGAGAGGAGCCGCTGGGACAGGCTGAGCACGAGGGCGGCCGCCGCCAGCAGGCACAGCAGCGCGTTGGCGTAGAGGCCGTGCGTGAACGCCAGCCAGGCCAGCACTCCGGCGACGAAGAGGGCGGCCTGGGCCAGCAGCAGCGGGACGAGCGGCCTAAAGCCCATGCTTCTCCATCCGACGGTAAAGCGCCGCCCGCGTGAGGCCAAGATCCTTGGCCGCCTGGGAGACGTTGAACTGGCGACGGGTCAGGGCCGTTTGGATCAGGGTCCGTTCCGAGCGCTCCAGATTGAGGTCTCTGGGCGGCAGGTTCAACGCCCCTCGGCGCGGCGTCTCGATGGCGGCCGTGACCGAGACCAGAAAGCGGTCGTTATTCCACGGCTTGACCACGAAGTCCTGCGCGCCCAGGCGCATGGCCTGGATGGCGATCGCCATGCCCGAATGTCCCGTGACCACCACCACCGGCAGGTCAGGTGTTTCGGCCAGGCAATGTTCCAGGAAGGCCAGGCCGGCCTCGCCCGAGGTGTCGCCCCGCCGGAAGTTGAGATCCAGCAGCAGCACGTCGACGCCGCCCGCCGCCAGATGCTCACGCGCCGCCGTGGGCGTCTCCACCCCCACGAAATCGAACTCCGCGCGACCGAGGATCATCTCGGCGGCGGCCAGGATGTCCGGATCGTCGTCGAGAAACAGGGCGCAGAGGCGACGGTCGTCGGACATGTACGGAATCGGACACTCTTGGGGAGATTGCAGGCCGCAGAATCTCGCGAAAAACCGTATAAATCAAGCAAAATCAGATATTTAGTTCTGTTGCTTAAGTTGCATTACCCTGTGAGCATGACCGAGACCGTCCCGTTATCGCCGCTGCGCTCCAGGATCGGCGACATGGATCGCCGCATCGAGGCACCCTGGTACGTCAAGCGCGCCTATCGTGCGGGCGGCGGCGTCGCCATGCTGATCGTGGCGGGGCTGGTGGCCTGGGGGCTGTCGCCGAAGGCCGGTTCGGTGAATGTCCGAACCGAGAGCCTGACGTTCGGCCAGGTGGTCCGCGCGCCCTATCTGGACTATGCGCCCGTGCGGGCCGAGATCACGCCGGCCCAGACCACGTTCGTCGCGGCGGAAGCCTCCGGTCGGGTGGAAAGCGCCGCCGCCGGGGACGGCGACCGCGTGACGGCCGGCCAGATCCTGGCGCGACTGAGCAATTCGCAGCTCAGCCTCGACATCGCCGCCCGCGAAGCCGACATCTCGGCGCGCATCAGCGACAACGCCAGCCGGCTGATGGCGATAAAGGCCGCCCAGGAGAGCCGCGAACAGGCGTTGGCGGACGCGGCCCATGCGCTCAACAAGGCGCGGCAGGAGCTGGAGAAACGCCAGGTCCTGCTGGCCAAGGACCTGCTCAGCGCCGCGGCCGTGCAGCCCTATGCCGACGAGGCGGCCTATCAGCGCCAGCGGCTGGCGGCGCTGAAGGCCGCCGGAGCCTCCGACGAGGCCTTCTACGCGGCCCAGCGTACGCAGGCGGCTCAGACCGCCGAGGACCTGCGGCGAAACCTGATCGAAGCCAGGGCGGGGCGATCAGCCCTGACCATCCGCGCGCCCGCCAGCGGACGGCTGACCGCCTTCGACCTCAAGCCCGGCCAGGCCGTGACCCTGGGCCAGGGCCTGGGCCAGGTGGACTCCGAAGACGCCTACAAGCTGCGCGCGCAGATCGATGAATTCTATCTGCCGCGCCTGGCGGCGGGGCAGGGCGCGGAGGCGGTGGTCCATGACCGGCCGGTCAAGGTCCGGGTGGAGAAGGTGTTTCCGCAGGTCGCCAATGGTCGGGTCGCCGTCGACCTGGTCTTCGTCGGCCCGACGCCCGCCGACCTGAAGCGCGGCGAGGCGATCGACCTGCGCCTGTCTCTCGGCAAGCCGCAGGCGGCCGTCATCGCCCCGTCCGGCGGCTGGCTGTCCGACACCGGCGGAACCTGGGCTTTCGTCCTGACCTCCGACGGCAAGCGGGCCGAGCGGCGACCCATCGTGATCGGCCGGCGCAATCCCGAACAGGTCGAGGTGCTGAGCGGGCTCAGGCCCGGCGAGCGGATCGTCACGGCCGGCGCCCAGGACCTGCTCAAGGCCAAGACCCTGCGGCTCGGATCGAAAGGCTGACCATGATCGAACTGAAATCCGTCTCCCGCCTCTACCGGTCCGACGAGATCGAAACGACGGCGCTGCACGACATTTCCCTCAATATCCGCCGGGGCGAGTTCGTGGCGGTCATGGGGCCGTCGGGCTGCGGCAAGTCCACCCTGCTCAACATCTTCGGCGCGATCGACCGGCCGACCTCGGGTCAGTATCTTTTCGAAGGGGTCGACCTGGCCGCCCGAAACGAGGCGGCGCTGGCCCGCCACCGCGCCCGGCACCTGGGCTTCATCTTCCAGAGCTTCAATCTGGTCGATGATCTGACCATCGCCGAGAACATCGAACTTGGCCTGCTCTATCGGGGCGGTCGTAGCGGGTCCCGGCGGGCGCTGGTCGAGGCGGCCATGGACCAGGTCGGCGTGGCCCATCGGGCGCGGCACTTCCCGCACCAGCTGTCGGGCGGCCAGCAGCAACGGGCGGCCATCGCCCGGGCCATTGTCGGCCAGCCGGACCTGATCCTGGCCGACGAGCCGACCGGCAATCTCGACACCGAAAACGGCGCCCAGGTGATGGAGATCCTGAAAAGCCTGAATGCGGGCGGGGCCACCATCATCATGGTGACCCATTCGCCCAGCCACGCCGACCAGGCCGGCCGGCGGGTCGAGATCCTTGACGGCCGGCTGGTGGCCTCCGTCGCCCAGGCCTTGTGAGGGCGCCGCCATGTTGCGTTCAATCCTGATCGCCTTCTGGCGGTCCTTCACCCGGCGCCCGCTCTATGCGGCGCTGAACCTCCTGGGGCTGAGCCTGGGCGTGGCGGCGTTTCTGACGCTGAGCCTGCTGCACCGGTTCGAGACCAGCTACGAAAGCTGGACGCCGGAACGCGCGAAGATCTACGCCGGCGGCGTGGCCTTCAGCATTCCGGGGTTCACCCAGGACACGATGATCGGCACGATGGGCGGGCTGCTGGAGGAATTGCGGACCGACTATCCCGACGTTCAGGGCGTACGCGATCTGAGCCAGCCCGCCATCGTCCACAAGGGAGCGGCCGCGTTCGCCGAACAGGTCGAACTGGTCGACGCCGATTTCCTGACCTTCTTCAAAACGCCCCTGCTGACGGGCGATGCGGCCACGGCCTTGCGTGATCCTAGCCGGGTGGCGATCTCGCAGGAGATCGCCCGCAAATACTTCGGAACCGACGACGCGATCGGGCGCACGCTGGAGATCAGCGACGCCGATGGACGGGCGGCCTACACGGTCAGCGCGGTGATCAAAACCCTGCCGAAGAACACAGACCTCAAGCTTGACCTCCTGCGGCTTCTGACCCCGGCGAAGATCGCCAAGGCGCAAGGCTGGCGTCAATGGGGTTCGATCCAACTGAACACCTATCTCAAGTTCGACCGACCCGGAGCGGTCAGGGCGCTGGAGGCGCAAATGCCCGCCTTCGTCGATCGGCAGGTGGGAAAGGCCTTTGGCGACGGCGTCGTCCCGCACAAGATGCTGCGCCTGAGGTTCGTGCCGCTGCGGGAGGTGCACCTGATCGACGCCAAGCAACGCGCGGCGATCACCGCCCTGGGTCTGGTCGGCGTGGTCGCCCTGGGTCTGGCCCTGATCAACTATATGAACCTGGCGACCGCTCGCGCCGGGATGCGCGCCCGGGAGGTGGCCGTGCGCAAGACCCTCGGGGCCGGACCCGTCGCCTTGCGGGCGCAATTCCTGGGCGAAGCCGCCCTGACCGTCGCCCTGGCCTTCCTGATCGGCCTGGCCATGGTCGAGTTGGCTCTGCCGTTGATCAACGCCGCCGGCGGGCTGTCGCTCGGTCTCGACTATCGCCGGGACGGACCCTGGCTGGCGGGGGTGTTCGGCGTGGTGCTGGCGGCGGGGCTGCTGGCCGCCGTCTATCCCGCTTTCTTGCTCTCGGGCTTCAAGCCCGCGCAGGTGCTGGCGTCCAGTCGCGTCCCGGCAGGCGGACGGTTCAGCGCGCGGCTCCGCGAGGGCCTAGTGGTCTTTCAGTTCGCCGCCGTGGTGGCCGCCTTCATCCTGATGCTGGGCTTTATCGCCCAGATCCGTCACATGCAGAGCGCGGATTTCGGCTATCGCCGGGACGGCCTCTATCTGGTCACCGCCACCCGCGGCGTCGGGGTCACGCCGCAACAGCGCGAAGCCTTCTGGGCTGCGGCGCGACAAATTCCCGGGGTTGTCGGGGTCGCGGCGAGCACCGCCGCGCCCGCCGACGAGACCTTCAATATCAACACGACCGCCACACGCCTGGATCGGGCCAGCCGCCCTGAGCTTGCCTCCACGCTCAGTGGATCGTGGATCGGTCCGGACTATTTCCAGGTGCTCGGGACGCCCCTGGTGGCGGGCCGCTTCCTGGACGCCGCCCACGGCGGCGACGAGCAATATGTCCCAAAGGCCGGCCCGGAGACGATCACCAACATCCTGATCAGCCGCGCGGCCGTGCGCCAGCTGGACTATGCCTCGCCGCAGGCGGCGCTGGACAAGCTGTTGGAATACAACGGGCGCAAGTCGCGGATCGTCGGCGTGGTCGAGGACGCGCGCTTCTACAGTCCAACCAAGAAGGTTTCCGCCAAGGCCTACACCTTCAACACCTACCCGGCCTACTGGCCGGAGAACTGGCCGATCACCCTGGTTCGCTATTCAGGGATCGGCGAGGCGGAAGCCCGCGCACGTCTCGAGGCCGCCTGGCGCAAGGCCGCGCCCGGGGTTCCGTTCGAAGGCAAGACCGCAATGGCCAATCTCGACCGCTACTACAAGCCCCTGCGCGACCGCACGAACCTGTTCAGCCTGGGCGCGGCGGTCGGGGCGGGGATCGGCTGCATCGGGCTCTACGGCCTGGCGGCGTTCAACACCTCGCGGCGCACCCAGGAAATCGGCGTGCGCAAGGTCCTGGGCGCCTCGCGCCAGCAGGTCGCCCGGCTGTTGATCGGCCAGTTCCTGCGGCCGGTGCTGGTCGCCTGCCTTCTGGCCTGGCCCTTGGCCTATTGGGCGCTGCGTCGCTGGCTCTCGCAGTTCGACGATCCGGTGGCGGTCGGACCCGGAATCTTCATCGTCGGCGCCGCGGCGGCGCTGACCATAGGCCTGATCGCCGTCGGCGGCCTGGGATGGGCGGCGGCCTCCACCGAACCGGCCAAGGCGCTGCGGCACGAATAACGAAGGTGGATGGGGCTAAACGCGATCCCCCGAACCGCTGCGCGTTGTGGAACCTCCGCGGCTCGGGGGATCGCTACAGGGAAATGGCCGTGCTCTGGGCAGCAGGTTGATCGAAACGGTACGACTTGGCTCAGCGCGCCCTATGCCCTTGGGGCCAATGCTGCGGTTTGGCGCATGTCTGGGCTCTGAGAAAAGGATCGTGCCGAGCGTGCCGTATCCGACAGCCCCAACCAAACCTCCGGGTCCGGAGTGGCAGTGGCGCGGTAAGGGACCGCCAGGCGAAGTCGGTAAGGGGAGTGGCCGCTGCGGGACAAGCACCTCCATCGGCGCGGCGTCTGAAGGTCTGGAATCTGGAGCAATGCCAAGGTCGGCTCTTGGCGCGAGTGAGCCGGCCGTTCAGACTCGGGCGGTAGGCCCCCGACAAGCCAGGACTCCCGCCGCATACCAAGATTTGGCGGTCGGGGTGGGGCGCCCGTGTTCAGGAGCCAGGTCTAGCGGTCGAATGGCTTTGATGGCGGCTCTGCAAGGGTGATGCGATTTCCGTCGGGATCTGCGAGCTGAGCGATCCGGCCGTAGCGGCCCTCCGTTTCGCCCGTCAGCTCGGCGCCCACGCCGTCGAGCGCGCGTCGGGCTTCATCCATCTTGGGCACGACGATGGTCAATCTGCCGGATCCCGCCTTCTCTCGATCGTAAAAGATTTGAATGTTTGCGCCCGCCACGTCGCGCCACTGGATCAACCCTTCCATGGGGCGATCATCGGGTTCTCGGTCGAAAAGCTGAGTATAGAACTTCTCGGCGCGATCCATGCTCGCGGTCGCCAGCGTCGCGTATATTCCCTGGATTTGCATCTACGCGCCTCCCTCCAATCGCCACAGCCCGAATGCGAAAAGAAGCGACTCCGTTCCGAATTCTACGCTGAGCCATCGCTTTGGGTCCGATAGAGGCTCGGAATTTGCGGTCAGCATGGGTACAATCTACCCACGGTCGCAGGCCAAGGGGAAACAGCTCATGCATGTTCGTAGTCTGGCGAGGCTCGTGGCGGCGCTCAGTGTGCTGGCGTTCGCCTCGGCGCGTGCTGAAGATCGCCTACGCCTCGACGGTCGGGTCGATGACCGCCCGGCTCGTTTCGTGCTCGACACCGGCCTCAGCTTTCCGCTGGCCGCCTTGCCCGACGGGGCGAGGCGTCTGGGCCTGACCGTCGCCAAGCCGCCGCCGGACCTGCCCGGCGCCGCCGATCTGTTCGATGGCCTGTCTTCGCCTCACCGGATCTTCCTGCCGCCGAACAATGTCGAACCCAATGGCGTCTTCGTTCTGCTTAAGGTCTCGCCCGAAGGTATCGAGCCCGACTTGGACGCCCTGGTCGGCTGGCCGGGGCTGCGCGGCAACGCGCTCTACTACGCGCCGGGTCGCGGCGTCCGTCGGATCGAACGCCAGATCGCCTTGGACCTGAACGGCGGCCAAGTGTTTCCGCTGATCGATGAGAGCGTCGCGGTTCTCGACGCCGGCGAAGCCGGAGCGCCGCTGCGGGTGATGCTCGACACCGGCAGCAATGCGGGCGTCCAGCTCTCGCCGGCGCTATGGAGCGCTTGGCTGGCCGAACATCCGAACCAACCCACGACCCTGCTCAATCAATATTCGCCCGCTAGTGGGACGCAGGTGGTTCCCCAGGGTTTCGCACCGACCCTGCGGATCGGCCGCCTGCTCCTGCGCAACGTCCTGGTGTCGCCGCGGCCGGTCTCGCGGCAGCCCGGTGAAATCCAAGCCGCGGCGATCTTGGGCCTGGACGTCTTCGCCAACCAGGACCTTTATCTCGACGGGCCGGGAAAAAGGGCGGTGATCCTGCCCGCCCTTGGACCGAGCGCGGTTGTTTATAATCGCCTGGGCGCCAATTTCACCTCGCCGGACCTCGCGGCCAAGGTGGCCAGCGGCGGACCGGCTGCTCGGGCAGGACTCCAGGACGGCGATGTCTTGTTGAAGATCGACGGTCTTTCGCCGGGTGACTATCTTGCCAAGACTACCGTGCGCCCGGTCTGGGAGCAGCCGGTGGGAACGGCGATGGTGCTGACGCTCAAGCGTGGGGCGAACCAGATAGAACGACGCGTCGCACTTGAGGACTGGTTGGGCCAAGCCCGGTAGTGGTGTGGCGGCGACAGGCGTCTGCGGCCGGCGAGCGATCGAGCGTTCGCTTGCGGCGAAGACGGCGGCGCACGAAGAGCGCCCATCCGGTGGCGCCGCAGCGGATAGGCCATGAGCGGACCTCGTGTATGTCCGAGTGGGGCGTTCATCGCCTCTGCGTGCTGGGCTAACTGGCTGAACGTCGGGAGTCTGGCGCGGACCCAAGGGCAGCTATTGGCGGGCGACCCGGCCGGCGATGCAGACGTTTGGCTCGGCGGAGAAGGGCGGAAATTGACCACTCACGACGGTAGGCCGCCGCAACCGCTTTACGCCTCAAAAATGTCTGAGTAATATTTCTAAAGCCTGATGGCGATCGTTGGGGGAGGGGAATAGCTGACCTGGTCAAGGATGTTGTAGCTCTTTCCACGCGCCTGATTTTGTCACTACTTCCCCAAACGATGAGAATGCCGGACATGGCGTTAATTGTCAGACAAAAATCGCGCACGCCTTGTCGCGCCGCCTTCGGTGCGGTAGCGAGGCGCAAACCCGGGGGGAAAAGCGTCATGCGGCAGGAATCGAAATCGCGCGGAAGTGTCGGCTCTGGCCCCGCTCCGCTTCGGACCTGGATTGCCCGCGGCGCCCTGCTGCTGTGCCTCGCTCTGCCCGCCAGCTTGCTGGCCGCCGAACCTGCACCGGGCAGCAACCCGCTGCTGCGCGACGTCTTCACCGCCGACCCTGCGCCGCTAGTGGTGGGCGACACCGCCTACCTGTACGTCGGCCATGACGAGGCGAAGGGCGACGAATTCTTCCGCATGAACGATTGGCGCGTCTATTCCTCGCGCGACCTCAAGCACTGGACGTCGCACGGCGCCATCATGAAGCCGACCGACTTCCGTTGGGCGGTAGGCGAGGCCTGGGCGGCGCAGGCGGTGCAGCGCAACGGGCGCTTTTACTTCTACGCCACCGTGACCCATGACAACAGCCACCCGGGCAGGGCCATCGGCGTGGCGGTGGCCGACAACCCGCTGGGCCCCTTCAAGGACGCGCGCGGCTCGGCGCTGGTCAATGAGCAGATGACACCCGGCCCCTACGGCTGGGACGACATCGATCCCACCGTTCTCGTCGACGACGACGGCACGGCCTGGCTGGCCTGGGGCAACCCGGTGCTCCACATGGCGCGGCTCAAGCCCAACATGACGGAGTTGGACGGCCCCATCGAGACCATCGCCCTGCCCAACTACACCGAGGGGCCGTGGCTGTCCAAGCGCAAGGGCCTTTACTACCTGACCTATGCGGCGATGGCCCACCAGGGCGAGTGGGAGCACCTGGCCTACGCCACGGCGCCCAATCCGCGCGGGCCATGGACCTATGGCGGCCTCATCACCGGCCCGGCCAAGAACAGCTTCACCATCCATCCCGGCCTGCTCGACTTCAAGGGCCGGTCCTATCTGATCTACCATAATGGCGCGCTGACCCTGCCCGACGGCCAGACCGGCGCCACCACGCGCCGCAGCGTCACCATCGAATACCTGCGCTATGGCGCCGACGGCGGCATCCTGCCGATCACCCAGACCGAGGCCGGCATCAGCGTGCCGCCCCCGCCCGCCGCGCCCGCGCCGGCCGTCGACTACGGCCGCTCGGACCCCGCGGTGCGGGTGCAGCAATTCGCCCAGGGCTATCCGAACGCCTGGCCCGGCGCGCCGGCGCTGGCGTCGGTGGCCGACCCCTTCAACCAGGCGCCCGAACCTGTGGGCTTCAACCGCGACGGCGGCCTCAGCCGCATCGCCCAGACCTTCGTGCCGCCGGCCGACATCACCCTTGCGCGTATCAGCCTCTACGCGGGCGACGGCCTCGGCACCGGTGACGGACGATCGCTGCGGCTGTCGCTGCGAGACCTGGGCGATGTGGAGGGTGTCGACGGCGGAACCGAACTGCTGGGCGGCCCGGGCGGCCTGGCCATCGCCTACCAGCCCCAGGGGGCGGGCCTGCTGAGCTTCGAGCTGGCCACCGCCAAGCCGGTCCTGCTGAAGGCGGGGCGCCGCTATGTGCTGGAGCTGAGCAGTGAGCGCAAGGCGCTCACGGTCTACCCGCGCGCCAGCCGCGGCGACGTCTATGCGGCCGGCGTCGCGTTCGGGGACGGCCAGCCGCTCAAGGACAAGTCCGGCGCCGCCATCGACCTCGCCTTCGCCCTCTACGGGCGCTGAGATGGCCGCAGGCCGTCAGCGCTTGGCGGTGTCGTCCTGCGTGAAGTGGCGGCACGCCCCTTTGATCGAGAGACAAAACATGGACAAACGCCCCGGAAGCCTGAGCCGCCCGATGTTGTCCATGATGGCCCTCGTCCTGGCCTCCGTCGCGTCTCACGCCGTTGCGGCGGCCCCATCGGCAAAGGCGGCTCCTGCCCACAATCCCCTGATCTGGGCCGACGTCCCGGACATCGCGATCATCCGGGTGGGAAAAACCTACTACATGAGCAGCACGACGATGCACATGAGCCCGGGCCTCCCGATCATGAAGTCGACGGACCTGGTCAACTGGCGGATGGCCTCCTACGCCTATGAAACCCTAGCCGACAACGAAGCCCTCCGGCTCGAAAACGGCAAGGACGCCTACGGTAAAGGCTCCTGGGCCAGCAGCCTGCGTTTCCACAACGGCATGTTCTATGTCTCGACTTTCTCCGCCACCAGCGGACGCACCCACTTCTACACCACGCGCGATCCGGATCACGGCCCGTGGAAAGAGACGAGTTTTGAGCCCGCGATCGGTGACCACAGCCTGTTTTTCGACGACGACGGTCGCGTCTACCTGGTTTACGGGAACGCTCGCATCGAGATCTCCGAGCTGAAACCCGACCTCTCCGGGATCAAGCCCGGCGGCCTGCACAAGGTCCTCGTCGAAAACGTGAACGCCGTCTTCGGCGCCGACCAGGGCGGGCTCAAAGGCGAGGGCTCGCAGCTTTTCAAAGCCAACGGCCGCTACTACCTCGTCAACATCGCCTCGCCGGGGAGCCGCTGGGCGCGCAGTGTCATCATCCACCGCGCCGACGCCATCGACGGTCCCTACGAGGGTCGCCTCGCGCTCGATGATCGCGGTATCGCCCAGGGCGGTCTCATCGATACCCCGGAAGGCAAATGGTATGCCTATCTGTTCAAGGACAACGGCGCCGTCGGTCGCATCCCCTACCTCGCGCCCGTGACTTGGAAGGACGGCTGGCCCGTGCTCGGCGAGGAGGGCAAGGTCCCCATGATGCTCGACATCCCCGCCGGCGGACAGGGCGCCTCCGGCGTATCCGGCATCGTCGCCTCCGACGAATTCGACCACCGGCCCGGCGCCCCCAAGCTGCCTCTCGCCTGGCAATGGAATCACAATCCCGAGCCTCGTTATTGGTCGCTTACCAAACGCCCCGGCTACCTGAGCTTCGTCACCAACCGGGTGGTTTCCACGCTCACCGAGGCTCCCAACACCCTCACGCAGCGCACCTTTGGACCTAGCAGTTCCGCCAGCACCAGCATCGACGTGAGCGGCATGAAAGACGGCGACTTGGCCGGCTTGGCCGCTTTTCAGAAACGCTATGGTTTTGTTGGCGTGAAGATGAGCAACGGCGCGAAATCTCTCGTCATGGTGAGCGCCGACTCCGACCATCCCGAGGAGGTCGCCTCCATTCCTCTCTCTGGCAAAACCATCCATCTGAGGGTCGAGTGCGAATTCGAACCCGCGCCTGAGGTCGCCCGCTTCTCCTACAGCCTCGACGGCAAATCCTGGACCCCCATTGGTCGTCCCTCGCGCCTGACCTACACCGTCCCGCACTTCATGGGTTATCGCTTCGCCCTCTTCTATTATTCGACCAAGACCGCCGGCGGCCGTGTCGACTTTGACTACTATCGGATCGGGGCGAGCAGCAGCCCCCATTGACCTTCGCCCGCCGACGAGAGGCGCCGCCTAAGCGCACTGGTCGTCGGGTTGACCTGGCGGCTTGACCGAGCCTGCTGAGCTTCGAACTGGCCAACGCCACGCTGGTTTTTGCTGAAGGCGGGCGCCGCTATGTGCTGGAGCTGAGCGGCGAGCGCCAGGCGCTCACGGTCTACCCGCGCGCCAGCCGCGGTGACGTCTATCTGCTATCTGCCGGCGCCGCGCTCGGGGGTCGGGCTTCGCTGACGTCGATGCCCATTTCGAATTCGAGTTGCGAAGCCGGAGGAGGTCGTTCGGCGTCCATCATGCGTCGCAAGCGCTCGATAGCGTCAGCCAACTCGGCCAGGTTCAGATGTAATGGTCCATTAGAAAACAAGGCGTGATCCCAAGTTTTGATGCGCTCGGTTCGGCGCAGTCTCATCAAGCTGTGCCTTAAGGGAGGTAAAGGGTGCCCCTCAATCGAAGGTAGTTTGTCGATTTCTAAGTCGGGAAATTGATTCATGCGTCAACCAGAGATGCTACATCTCGGCACACCTAGCCGGTGAATGGCCATTTTTCTGGAGATGGGCCAATGTCCGCAATTGGCGCGACCCCGCCTATGACCCGGACGTGTGAATCGGCTGGAAGGGGAGCCGACCGTGTTTCGCCGCTACGAGAGTTGAGGGACGAGCCCGACCTGCTGGAGGATCGACAGCATGTCGGGAAGGCCGCGCTCCTCGACGATCTTTCCGCCCGTGAGTTTGTAGAATGCCATGCTTGTCGCCTGGAAGGCCTTGCCGGTCGGCGGCGCGCCCATGAATGAGCCGTCGTTCGTGCCGCTCATGCCGAAGCGGGCAGCGATCTTGTCGCCCTCGGCCACCGCCTCTTCCAGCACCCACCGCACATCCGAAAAGGCGCTCCGGAGCATCGCCAGGAGTTGCAGATAGCCGTCGGGACCGAGCAACGGGGTCGGCACGCCGGGCGCGTGGAAGATGGCGTCCGGCGAAACCAGCGCCGGCGCCAGGTCCGGGTCGCCCGAATTGATGAAGTCGGTGAAGCGGCGGATGAACGCGTGGGCGGCGTCTGACGACATTTCGGACCTCGGCATGGACGGTTCGCTCACCGGCAGCGGCGCAGTCGTGATAATCGAAAACCAGCCGGCGAATAATGGTAGCTTTGAACGGACAGTAGAAACGTAGAGTTTCCAATGGATCGATTCGCGGCGATGAGGGTGTTCGTCCGGGCGGTGGAGCGCGGATCGTTCAGCGCCGCAGCCCAGGCGTTGCGGATTTCGCCGCAGCTGGTCGGCAAACAGGTCGGCCAGCTGGAGGCTCACCTCGGGGTGCAGCTTCTTCATCGGACGACGCGTCGCCAGAGCCTGACGGATTTCGGACGGGTCTTTTATGACAGGGCCAAGATCATTCTGGCTGACCTGGAGGCGGCGGAAAGCCTAGCGGCCGAAGCCCTGGCGACGCCGACGGGCAGGCTTCGGGTCAATGCGCCGGTCAGCTTTGGCATGCATGCCCTGGCCCCGCGGTTACCGGAGTTCCTCCGCGATCACCCGCAGGTGACCGTCGATCTGACGCTCAACAACCGCGCCATAGATCTGGTCGACGAGGGCTATGACGCCACCTTCCGTGTCGGCGCTTTGGCCGACAGCCGTCTGGTCGGGCGCGCTCTGGCGCCCTATCGGCTCGTCCTCTGCGCGGCGCCCGCCTATCTTGCTGAAGCGCCGCCGCTTCTTGCGCCTCGGGACCTCCAGCAACACGAATGTCTGGGCTTCGCCCATACGGAACTCCGGACCCATTGGACGTTTGACGGCCCAGAAGGGCGCATCGTCGTGCCGGTGACGAGTCGTCTGATGGTCGATCATGGGGAACCGCTGCTGCACGCGGCGCTCGCAGGCCTCGGCGTCTTGCTGCAACCGGTCGAACTCCTTCAGCCGGCTCTGGAAGACGGCCGGCTGGTCGAAGTCTTGCCCGACTACACCGCGCCCGCTCGGCCATTACACATCCTGTACGCACCCGACCGCCGCATGACTCCCAAGCTACGCAGCTTCATCGACTTCGCTGTTCTGGCGTTTGGCTGATCGCTCGGCAGCAGGCACCTCAAACAGTCCACCAAGGGGAGGGCTTCTCCGTCAGCGCTAGCTGGCTGAATGTCTGGAGTCTGACACGGACCCAAGGGCAGCTATTGGCGCAAGACCACGGTAACGGGGTGTAGAGTGAAGGGGAGGGACATCGGCACGCAGGAGGCGTGACATGGCTCAGCTCGACCTTTTCTTTTCGCCCAAGCAACCTTGGAACCATCGCCGGCTTATCGGCCCCAAGCCGCCCTTCAAGCCCAAGCACGTATGGGGGATCAGGCAGCAGTTGAAGAGCACGGGCCGTGTTCGGGACCTCGCGCTTTTCAACTGCGCGATCGATGCGAAGCTTCGAGGATGCGACCTCGTAAAGCTGCGGATCTGCGATGTTGCCCCGGGTGGATTGCTACGCGCGCGTGCCACGATCATCCAGCAGAAGACCGGCCAGCCGGTGCCATTTGAGATCACCGAGCCGACGCGAGATTCTCTGGCGGCTTGGTTGCAGCGCCGCGGGCGCCGGACTGACGACTGGCTCTTTCCAAGCCGGTCTCGGCCTGGCGAGCACATCACGACCCGGCAGTACGCTCGGCTCGTAAATCACTGGGTGGCCATGATCGACTTGGAGCCTTGCGCCTACGGCACACATAGCCTGCGCAGAACCAAGGTAGCGTTGATCTACAAGAAAACGGGCAACCTCCGGGCCTGCCAACTTCTGCTCGGCCATCGAAAACTGGAAAGCACCGTGCGCTATCTCGGGATCGAAGTGGATGACGCGTTGGAGATGTCCGAACAGATCGACCTCTAACTCGACGGCAAGGCGCTGCATCGGTTCTGACTAAAGCCGGCGCTCAAAGACTGAAATGGCTTGGCGTAGCCGATAGAGCTGGGCCTGGCGTCCGCCGGTTTCCGCGCGCTGGCCGTCGACGGGTTCGATCAGAGCCAGTTCGTTGAGCTTTCGCCGGAAGGAGCTCTTGTCGATGCGTGCCGCGCCGAGCGCGATTTGGTAGGTGGCCTGTAGCTCGCTGAGGGTGAAAGTCTCGGGCAACAGGCGCGCGGGGAGGGTGGAATAGGCACCCTTGGACCGCAACCGGCCTACCGCCGCGGCCAGAATCTGGGCGTGGTCGAACGGCAGGTCGCGCACGTCGTCGACAGGCGTCAGAGACACGCCGCCGCCTTCGCCCAAGGCCTTCGTCAGGCGATCCAGCGGGGTAAGGGCGAGATAGGCCACCGAGACCGACCAGCCGCGTGGATCGCGCTGGGGGCCGGAGAAGGTGGATAGCTGCTCGATGAAGAAGCCCTCCAACCCGGTTTTTTGTCGCAAGACCCTGGCGGCCGTGGCGTCGGTGTCCTGGTCCTTGTCCGCATGGACGTAGCCGCCGATCAAAGCGCGGCGTCCGGCGAACGGCTCGCCCTCCCGTGTGATCAGCCCGACGGCGAGCTGTCCCTCCATCACCGTGAGCAGCACGACGTCGGCGGTGACGATCTGTTTGTGGTCCGATGGGGTGGCCTGGCGCATGGATCATCGTAGATCGAATTTATGTTAGTTGCAAAATACACTTTACTACGAAGCTCATTCCTCCTAGGGTCTCCTCATCGAAACGCCCGCTCGGGTGAGCAGAGGAGAGACGATCATGGGTTCGGGACGTTGGAGCCAATCGGCCTGGGATGACTACGCCAGCCGCAATGTGCACGGCCGTTCGCGCGATGAAATCTTCACCGCGCGCCGCATGGACCCAGAGTTCGATCCGGCGCGGATCGGGATGCGAGAATCGCGGGACGGCGAGGACAATCCCTTGTCCACGCCGATCATCCTGGCGTCGGATGTCACCGGCTCCATGGGCGTGATCGCGCACGAGCTGATGAACAACGGGCTCAACACCCTCGCGACCGAGATCTACGAGCGCCGGCCGGTGTCTGATCCCCATGTCATGGTCATGGCGGTGGGCGACGCCAAGACCGACGTGGCCCCGCTGCAGGTCACCCAGTTCGAAGCTGACATCCGCATCGCCGACCAGGTGCGCCGGCTGTGGCTCGAAGGCGGCGGGGGCGGCAATGGCGGGGAGTCCTACTCGGCCGCCCACGCCTTCGCCGGCCTGCGCACCGATGTGGACAGCATCGCCAAGCGGGGACGTCGCGGCTACCTGTTCACGATCGGCGACGAGCCCATCCACGACGGCCTGACCCGCGACGAACTGATCGGCGTCTTCGGCGAAGATATCGAGCGTGGCCTGTCGGCGCGGGAATGCCTGGCGCTAGCGCAGCGCAGCTACGACGTGTTCCACGTCGTGGTGATGCAGGGCTATGCCGGCCAGGACCTGGGCCGGGTGTTGCGGACCTGGAAGCCTCTGCTGCCCGGCCGGCTGCTGATCCTCGACGATCATCGCCACCTGCCCGAAGTGGTGGTCTCGGCCATCCAGGTCGCGGAAGGCGCGGACGCCGCCACGGTCGCCGGCAGCTGGTCGGGCCAGGCTTCGCCCGTGGTCGCGCGGGCCCTGCAGGACATGCGCCGCGCACCTGGCGCGGGCGGGCTTCTGCGCCGGCTGCTGGGTTAGGAGGTGATCATGGGCAAGTCCATCGCTCAGGCGGTGATCGGCGCCGGCTACGGGGACGAAGGCAAGGGTCACCTTGTCGACGCGCTCGCGGCGGCGGCGATCGACCAGCCCGTCGTGGTGCGGTCGAACGGCGGGGCGCAGGCGGGGCACACCGTAGCCCTGCCCGACGGTCGCCGGCATGTGTTTCATCATGTCGGATCCGGCGCATTGGCCGGCGCCAAGACTCACCTGTCGCGCTTCTTCGTGCATCACCCGATGCTGCTGGACGCCGAGCGGGCCGCCGTGGCGGCGCTGAGCGGCTGCGTCGAGATCACCGCCGATCCGCGCGGCCTGGTCACCACCCCTTGGGACATGTTGATCAATCAGGCCGTTGAGCGCTCGCGCGGCGGCGGTCGACACGGCAGTTGCGGCCTTGGGTTCGGCGAGACCATCGAGCGGTCTCTGGATCCGGCCTTGGCACTGACCGTCGCGGACCTGGCCGGGCCGGCGCTCAGGGGGCGCCTGCAGGCGATCCGCGACGTCTGGGTCAAGCGGCGGTTGGCCGCGCTGGGCGTGGACGCGCTTTCGGCGGACGAGGCCCAGGTGCTGGCCGACGACGGGGTGTTGGAGGTGTTTATCGACGATTGCCGCCGCTTCGCCGATACGGTCGGTCAGGCCTCGGACGGCGGGCTGGCCGCGCGCGAACCCGTGATATTCGAGGGCGCGCAGGGCCTGTTGCTGGACCAGGCGATCGGCGTCTTTCCGCACGTGACCCGTTCGCATAACCGCGACCGGCCCGATGATGGTGCTCAGCTCGCGATCCCATGACCGAGTAGGATCGTCGCCGTACCAACCGCGCAGATCGCAGGGCCTTGGCGAAGCGGTAAAGGACGGCGTCGATGCGGTGTTCACGTGTTTTCGGTCAAAGCCGCGCCGACGTCTGGGTGCGGCTGCTACATTGGAGCAGCGCATAACAGGACCTCGAAGGGGTGACGCGCCCAAGTCCGAGAGGCGCGGCCTTGGCGCCGTGCGGCGATCGCCGCGACCCGTGCTTGAGGCTCTGTAGGTTGAGCACCAGCACCTCTTTGCCGCGGTCCACGAGCCCTAAGCTTGCGTGAGAATGCGGAATGCGCGATTCTCTCAGTTGTCAAAGCGGCGCGGCCTGCGCCACCTTCGTGCAAAGGTTAGCCTCGGTGTCGCAGCAAAACCTGTCCCTTCGCCTTCCTGCCGAATTGCATAAGCAGATGAAGAAGGCCGCCAAGGAGGCCGGTGTCACAGCGAGCCAGTATTACGGCGAGGTGCTAACGCGCTTCCTCGACAACCACGTCGACCAGTTTCTGTATTTTTTCACGGGCCCGGGAAGTTCGGCGGTGACGCTGTATGTCGACTCCAGCCTGGTTGCTCGTCTTCGGGAGGTCGCAGATGACCGCGATAGCCATATGAGCGACTTGGCGATCTCGGCGTTGATTGTGCATTTCGAAAAGCATCCCTTCCCATTGGCGGCTTAGAGGGGAGGGGAGGACGTGATCGTTGGTCGTCGCGGCAAGCCTCCCTTCATCCGTGAAATTACTCGACGCGATCTCAGCTTGGCCCTGGATCAATGTCTCGCCTATGCAGATCGCGGCGATGTCCAGATCATGACCCCAATGGTAAGAGGCTGGTGATGGTGTCGATTGCGTAACGGGATAGGTTAACCGCCGAAAATCGCTCCTAAACTACTTTCCCACGCAAGACGCGCAGGCCATCAGCTCGAAGATCGCCCTTAGGCCCTACGTAACGGTAGAGAGTTTGCCGCGCGACGCCGAGCTCTTTGCAAAGATCCGCAACTTTGGTCTCAGGCTTGCCCATGGCCGCTTGCGCGAGCCTGACTTTCGCTGCGGTCATCTTCGGCTTGCGACCGCCCGTCCGACCTCTTGCTCTGGCCGCCGCCAGGCCCGCGCGGGTGCGCTCGCGAATGAGTTCTCGCTCGAACTCCGCCAGTGCCGCGAAAATGCCGAAAACCAACTTTCCCGCAGGCGTCGTTGTGTCGATCGCGGCGCCTTGGCCGGTCAACACCTTGAATCCCACCTCGCGGGCCGCCAAACCATGGACAGTATTTACCAAGTGCTTCAAGTCACGCCCAAGGCGGTCAAGCTTCCAAACGACGAGGGTGTCGCCGGGCCGGGCGGCTTTAAGGCATTGATCCAGCCCAGGACGTTGTTCTGATTTGCCCGAAACGCGATCCTCGTAGATGTGCTCTGGCGAAATGCCATTGGCGATCAACGCGTCGCGCTGCAGGTCAAGGGACTGCGATCCGTCAGACTTCGAAACCCGCATGTAGCCCAGGTTCACAGCCGGCTCCCAGGCGGGGCAGGGTGCGTGTCCCAAAAACGTTCGATTAGGTGACAACCGGCGCAAGACGGCGAAAGAGCCGGCGTCGCGTCACTTTTCAGCGTCACGAAAACTAAGTCGCGCTTGCCCACCACGAACAAGTTTTGATCCACCATTCTTAGCCTCCTTAAAGCTTTATGCGTGACGGCTTGCTGGGTGGAAAGCTTCCCCTCCCTAGGGAAAGTAAAGTGTCCACCGGTATATCCGTCCTCATTTCAGGATTGCCGTTAGGTGTTCGCCTTTGAAAAAAGGGGGCCTTTTCCCAACGTCTTAAAAAGCATCCGCAGTTCGCTTTTTAGCGCCAAGCGTCTCCAATAATTTCAAACACCTTAGTATGTGTATTTTACAACCTCCTAATCCAAAGAAATATTTATACATCCAGAAATATATATACGCATATTTGCCCATCTATAAACTCCAGCCACAAGACTCGACTCTATAATAAAATCGAGTCTAACTCATTGAAAATCGCGCGACGAGTCACCCACATCTCAACTTGAACACAATAGGCGACGCTGGGCGTCGAGCGGGGCACGGATCGGCAGTAGTGAAGTGGAGATAGCTTCGTGGTGCAGACTGATACGGCGTTAGACCAGCGCATGCGGTCGTTGAGCAGGGTCGCCAACGCGCTGCGCCCCCTGATCGAAGGCGACATCCATTCGCTATCAGCAATGGAAGCGATTTCCAGGTCGCTCGATGTGCCGCTGCGAACGCTCTACACCTATCGGCAGAAGCTGATCGCTGGCGGGCTAATGACCTCGGCGTTGACGCCCAAAAATCCAGGGCCACGACAGGGGTACAGTCGATATATCGCCACGGTCGACGAGGTCATACCACGTTATTCGTAAGGAAGTGAGTTTTGCCGCGATCTCGGAAAGCTCAGAACTTCATTGGCGACCGCGAGCGACAGGCATTTTTCTGATAATATATAATAGACGCGCTTGCGCTATAGCGACCGGATGAGAATTGTCGAAGACTCCAAACCTTGAGATTCTCACGCCCTCTGACGAGATTTTCGCTCCAAACGCCCCTTTCGCGATTTTCTGACTCCAAAGGTTGAGAACGCCCCTGCGAAAATCACCCCTGCCGCGTTTTTCGCGTTGCATGATGCGCTCAGCGTCCGACAATCGTTCACATGAAGATCACCTCGGCCGAAGCTCTGGAGGCCTTGAAGCGCGCGCGTGGCGATCGCAGCTGGTCGCAGTTCGCCGCAACGGCGCCGCGCGCTAGCGATGGCGTGATCCTGTTGCGCGGCCCAGCGCGGCGGTCGCCAAACCGAAACCCGCCAGCGAGCCTGTGGTCCAAACTGGCGGCTATCCGATCCTTGGTCGCGCGCCTGCGTTCCGACTAATCCTTCTTCATGGCCGCAACTGCTCAGTCAGGTCTAGGCAATCCTGCCAACGCACGCGCATCGGCGGCCTCCAGGCGACGCTGCGCTCGGTGACGAAGGTGCGGTGTGCCGGCGACAGCGCCATCGGCAGGAAAAGCAGCGGATCGGTGATCGATTGGCCTGGAGCGCTGATGCGCTTCCGTCTTGCCGTAAGCCGCCTTCCATAATCGTGCAGCCCGCCCTCCTCCTCTCTAGGCTCCCCGGGCGGCTCCAGGAGGCTGAGCGCCGCACGGAGAAGCCCCAGGCGCCCTGGGCTCCAAGAGCTCCAGATCGTGTTGGGCTCGAAATCCGTGCCACGCCAAAGAATGGAGCGGCGCCCGGAGCGCGTGTTCAACTTATGGACCACGGAGTACGGAGAGGCGCGGCGCACAGGCAGCATCAAGGCCGCCGCAACGTCGCTGACCTCTCGGATCATTTGAGCGGTGGATTTGCTGACCGAGCCGCCGACATCCAAGGCAAAGGTGCGCAGGGCCGCCATGTCGTGAGCATCGAGATCCCGCAGGTATTGGTGCGCGCTTCCATCAAACATATCAGTGACTTCGCCGAACATGCTGCCAAACGGATCTCGCTTAATCTGAGGCATCAGCGGCATATTGTGCTCTACACAGTAGGTCGCGAACGGGTCAAACCATCCCGATCGGATGTAGGGCGCGCGATTGTTGGCGACATCACCGTTGAGACAGACGGGGCAGACCACCCAATACCAGGCTGGGGACTGAGTTCGCGCATCTCGGACGCGCCCGAGGCGCCGTCCCGGCGCGTCCACGGTCGTCCCAAGCATCGTCGACAGTGACTGAAGGTGCTGTGGATCCCCCCTGTCGAGGCGGTACCAGCAAAGACTGGTCAGACTCAGGAGTTCTTCGAGCGTGAGGTAGTGGGCATGGGCGATCCGGACCAGCCAACCTGAAAGGGCTTCATCACTGAACCGCTGTGGCGCGAGGTAACCCATGGCGCCAGGACCAAATCCAGATTCGATGGCCTTTTGTTCCCCCATCGGGCCTCCGCCGGTTTGCGCATTGGACTATTCGATGCGGATCCGTTCGATCGCATCCTGGGTGACGCCGTCGCGCCGGCGATCGTAGAGCTTGGTGGTGCGCGGGCTGGAATGATTGGCCATTTCCTGAGCCAGTTCCAGCGTCCCTTCATTGAGCAGGAAGGTCGTGATGCCGGTGCCGCGGAACGAGTGGTTGCCGATCTTGGCGACGACGCCGGCGGCCAGAGCCCTCCTTCGCACCATGGCGTAGGCGTCATGGCGACTGAGGCGCTGCAGACCCAGCTGACCCGAACGTCCACGGGCCGTGCGAAACAGCGGCGCCTTGGGCTGGTCGCGGTGGCCCGCGACGGCCAGATAGGCGTCCAGGTGATCGAGCAGTTTGTGATGCACCGGCAGCTCGTGAACCTTGCCGCGTTTTTCGTGCAGGCGAACCCACGAGCGGCCGGCCGTCTGGAGCAAATCTTCGACGTTCATGCCGGTGGCCGCCGACACCCGGGCGAAGCTGTAGGTCATCAGGGCGATCAGGGCCCGGTCGCGTAGGCCTACCGGCGTGTCGGCCGGGATGCTGGCGATCAGTCGCTTGGCCTCGTCGGCCGCCAGGATCGGCGTTTTGCCACGCTGCACGTCGTGGCTGGGGCCGCGCACCGAGGTGGCCGGATTGCTGGCCATCACGCCGGTTCGCACCAGCCAGTCGAACAGGCTTCGTAGGCCCGCTAGCCGTAGCTTGACGGTCGGCGCCGAAAACAGGCCCTGACACTCTTCTATATAGGCGGCGATATGGAGCGGCCGGATTTCACCCAGGCTCGCCAAACCCGCCACGCCGCGCCAGGCGAGGAAATGCTCAACCGCCCGCATGTAGGCCGCGCGCGTGTTGGCGTTGCGGATCGTCGCGGCGAAGAATTCGAGGAAGCGCTCGCCGGCATCGTCGCTGGTGTCGGCGACGATGGCTGGAATGACGAAGGTCGGCTCGGGCCGAGGGCTGACGGCGAGGTCAGTGCGGTCCGAAGAAGCGTCGCTGGCCATTTTTTTACCCGAGATGGCTTAAGCGCCCTACCCGTGTTTTGGGCGTCCGATCACCGTACATAAAGGACATTATGTATGATGAAAGCGGCACCGAGGAAATGCGCGTTATATGCTACCTCGACGAGCATTCATGAAGCGTCAGCCCAGAAGCTCACTTCATCGTCGCGGGACAAGCCGCGCAGCTGGATCGTCGCTATCGACGAAACTTCCCGAGATCGACGATCTTCGGATCCGACAGGTCCAAGAGTGGCGCCGGTAGGGTCCGCCCCGTTAGCAGTTCAAACATTCGTTCGCCAACTCCGACCTCCTCGGCCAGACCCCACGCAGCCGCAGGCCCCGCCTCAACGACCGCGTCCAGGGCGGTGTTAAGCAATTCTGGCTCCTCCATCGCCAGCTGGTCGTCATAAGGTTCGAGCTTGGTGTAGCCATCGCGTACCAGCTTGATGTTGGCCGACCTGTACTGAGCTGGCGTCAAAATCTTCAGGTCGAACGCTCGCCGGATCAGCGCCCTCGCTGAAACCTTCCAGCGTAACTTCATCTCGAAAATCGCTCGCCAATTCAGGCGCACGCCACGCGGAAATTCACGCAGCATTGCCGCAGCCGGCACGAGAAACGCGCCCGCGAAACGATGCGCCTGGTCCTCGGTAGCCCGATCGCCGGTCAGAACGGCGCGGTGCATGACCAGGTGGCCGCACTCATGGGCGAGATCGAACCGCTGGCGACACAAGCTCTGCTTGGTCGAGCTTCTAACGATGATCGGCCTTGGTCGGTCCATCGATAACGCATCGACGCGCTCGGACAGGTCGCCAAAATTGGTCACGACCGCGCCGGCGTTCTCGACGACACGCATCATACTCGTGATCGGCCCGGCGGAACCCAATCCCCAGTGCAGGCGCGCAGCGGCAGCGGCGGCCTCGATATCGTCCATCGACTGGATCGGAATCTGGGGGAAATTGACCGCCGGCAGCTCAAGGTGATCCTCGATCGCCGATACAAGGCGCTCGATCATCGTTCCGCGTGCGAGAACCTGATTGGTCACCGACGCTGGCGTTGTCAGTTGTTTGCGGAAATGACATTGCTCGGCCGCAACTGTCGCGCCGCCTGTCGCCAAGAAACTGCGCGTCACCGAAAGCACGTCGGACAGCGCCTCGATCATCTCAGCGCTGGGCGCCTTCGCGCCCGTCTCCAGTTGCTGGATATACTGCCGCGAGGCTCCGACCTGCTCACCGACGGCTTCAAGGGACAGGCCCTGTGCCAGTCGCGCCAGGCGCAGTTGATCGCCCAATATCTGTGGGGGTGTCGTATTCATCGATCTTCAGCAGGCAACGGCGCCTGCTCCATGTAACGTGACGGGCCTTAGCCCTCGCCGGTCTTCTTATCGTCGCTCGGCTTGCGCACCACGGGCTTGGGCAGTTCCACCCCCTCGGCCTTGGGAAGGGTGAACGGAGCCAGGGCGGGCGTGGCCGGGTCGAGCGGGATCTCGTAAACGAACTCAGGCGCGTTACCAAGCAGGCCGGTGAAGCTGATGACAGTCACCTCGCCCAGCCCGTCGGTCTCCACGGCGAAACGAAACACAAGCTCGCCGGCGGGCGTGTCGCCAAAGTCCAAAATGCCTTGGCGAAGCTCCGAATAGGAAACCTTCAGGGTTCTGGAGTTGGGCTCGTCCGCGGCGCCGTGGTAGAAACGCGCAATCACGTCCCCGACCGTGAACATGAAACGCATCGTCGGATCGAGGATGTCCAGCCACTCGAACCCTGCGCCGCCAGCAGCAGCCTTGAGCTTGGCGCAGCCGAAGGCGAACGCTTCACATCCCAGAGTCCAGCCGTTGCAACCCTTGTCAGGGTCGTAACGGTCCAGGGCGTCGTGCCGCGCGTCACGAAGCAAGGTGGCGATCGCCACCAAGCGTTCCTTGGTCAGATCGGAATGATAGTCCCAGGGCTTTTTCACAATCAGACCTCGCTAACGGCCCGGCAAGAAGGTGGCATTTCATTGATTCTGTCAACCGCCCGCAGCGTTGTAAACCGCCGTTAGGTTTGTAAACCACCGCGTCGGCTTAGTGACGCTGCGCCTGGATCGCGCCGCCGGACGCGCCACGATGCGCCTGGTTTCCGCGTCGGGCGGCATTGCGACCCGTTCTGGCGTAGGCCACGGTTCTGCTCTGCCGATGATTCCACGCGCCACGCCCGAGTAGCTCAGACCCATCATGCTGACGGCGAAAACCACCCTGTTAGACTATGTCGAGGCAAAGGACGCCTCGCGTGGCATGGTCTTCCATTGCCGGGGATGTGAGAAGCCGGTCATTCTGCACGCGGGCAAGATCCGCGCCTGGCACTTTCAGCATCATCCAGACGTAAGGTGCGCCTTCGGTGCGAAGATGAGCGCAGCTCATTTAGACACACAGCGCGCTTTGGCGGCCGCGTTTCGCGCGCGAGGCGCCTACGTAGAACTGGAATCCTGGCTTCCGGGCTTGTCTGGTGATCGTCGCATCGACGTGCTTGTGCATCCCCCAGGCCAGGCCGACAGGCGCATCGCTATCGAGGTGCAGCAGGTCGATATCACGGTAGAAGCGATTGCTGCACGCAGCCAATGCTACAGAGCGCAGGGCGTGGCCCCCCTATGGCTGCGCCTGCTCAATTTCGACCGGATCAAGACGGCTGACCGGATCGATGGCACCGGGGAAATCTGGATCGACAAATACTCCATTCGAAACTGGGAGCGTTGGGCTCATGACGAGCTGGGCGCACTGTGGTTTTGCGACGCCGGAACCGGATTGTTTTGGCGCGGCCGGTTCACCAAAGCCTATGGCTTTCGAGAGGCCGCGGATTTTTATAGTCCTGGCGGCGACTACAATTCCTTTTCAGGCGGATATAGCGAACTGTCGCGATTTGTGGGGCTGGCCCTTGATGGTCCCTATCACGCCCCCGAGCTACGCCTGACGCGGGGCGGCAGCCTTACACGCCGTGGGACTATCACCGGCAAATTCCTGGCACCTCTAGACGCGCCGCCAGCAAGCCAAGCGCTGCGCCGTCAATTAAGGGTTGAGCTTATCAACACCTTTCCATGGGAAATCTGCGAACTTGAGCAGCGGGTAGAAGACCGTTGGCGCGCCGCTGTTACGCGGCCGGCGGGGTCCGCGTGGCGACGTGGTGCTGGTCTGGCTGACCAGAGTCTGCAGGGCGCTCAAGGTCGCTGAGCCCGCAGGACGACATCCTTGCTTAGATGCCTTAAGCTCAATGGAGCAATCGCTCGATCGACGATCGCACGCGTAACGAACGATCGCTTTTGGCTTGGTGGCGGTTGAGCGGGATGCTTTGGGAGACAAACATGGTGGCCAGAAGTAATAGCGCCGATCTGGTCGAGGCTATCACCGCCCTTGCGCCACTGGCGCTGAACGAGCCGGTGTTCGTCAGTCGTAACGGTGAAGACTGCTTCGTCGTCATGCCCGTCAAACGCTATGCGCGGCTCTTGGCCCTGGCTCCAGACCCGCGCCGGGCAGTTTCGCTGGCCGATCTCAGCGACCAGGACGCCGTGGATATCCTAGCGGCTGCCAATCAATATTTCGCTTCGGCGAGCCAAGCTGATCCAGAGCGTCATCAAAATCTTGGAAAACCGTCAGGCCGCTAGGGAGAACGGGTGTTCGCCAAGGTGAAGAACCAAGGCGCAGGTGACCAGATCGCTGACGTGGCGATTGCGCACGTCCGCCGTATCGCGCAGACGAGCGACCAGTTCATCGCTGATGTAGAGGGTCACGGTTGAGGTGCCAGGACCGGTGAACAGATATGGGAACCGATCGACTTCGACGTCGAGAAATTTCGTCAGGATTTCAGCATAGCAAGCACTAGCCGTGACGTTGTTCGCCTTGGCCCGTTTCTTAATCTGCTTGTGCAACTCGAGCGGAATACGAAGGCACAGATTCTGCTGCGGCACCGGACGTGTCCTTGCGAAGCGGTGAATGCGAAATCGCAAACCGTTTGACTTAGCGAAGAATCGCTTAGTTCGCGATGAGGTGCAAGTCGAGCTGACGGTAATCCGGCCAGACCAAGCAAGGGTTAGATCAGGTTGGGACAGGCCTCGGCGGCTTCGACGACGTGCCGCCAGCGGCGTGCCAGGTCAGGCCCCCAAAGCCGCGCTCGCTCGTCCAAAGCCCTTCGATCCCAACGCGACAGCTGAAATCCGAGCGTGATCAGCGGATCGTGGGCCGCCTCGCCTAGGCGACTGAGCATCGAGCCCAGGCCTCGTGCATAGAGATAGGCTTCCAGCCAGGCCAGCGCGCCGGGTGGCCGAGGCCGCGCGCGGAGCCTAGCTGCCGCCCGCACGAAGACCAGGCGGTCGGCGGCGTCCATCGTCGCCAGCATGCCCTGGTCCAGACGCTGGCTGCGTTCGCGGACATGGGGCAGTCGCCAGAAGCGGTGCAGGACGCCAAGCACGCCGCCGCCTTGTCCGAAGCTCGAGCGCGCGGCCAGCGCATCCACTAGGTCCAGGCACTCGCCAAGGGGGTCACGGATGAACTGCTCGCCGGTGATACGGTCCTTCCCGACCTGCTCGCCGTTACGCCAGCCGCACGCGGCGGGCGCCGCCTGGGCCAGTTCGTTGATCGCCGCCGACTCTTGGGGATCCAGATCCTGCAGATGGGCCCAGGTCCCCTCCCCGGCCAGCGCCGTCGCAGCCATCTGACCTTCTCCGATCAGGTCCAGGCCACCGTCTCGATGGGGGACTAAGGGATGACGATGTTGTGCGCATAACACCGCCAACGGCGCGGTCCAGGCGATGCGGATATGCCCCGGACGCCCGGCTCGCCGGTCGTGCTGAAGGCAACGCCGACAAACGGCCCAACAGAAAGGTGGGCTGGGTCCTTGGACATCGCCGTTCCAGGACCCTAGCGATGGCGCGTCGGCTAGGAGTTCCGCAAGCGGAACACCCAGCGCTGCGCTGAAGGCTGTGAGATCCTCAGGCGAACCGCGATCCAGGCCCTGGGGACGAACGCCGGTCAGGGATGCGCACTCGGGCACAGTCAGGAAATTGGCTCGGGCGATGCGAACAAACCACGACGAGAGCGCCTCCCCGTCCAGCCGGCGAGGCGCGAGGATCGCCAGGAAGGCTTTTGGCTGGTGATCAGAAGAGGTCATCAAATCCGGACCGGCGACGTTTGGCGCCTTGCTCGAACAACTCCGGTGTCAGCCGTTCGACGCCGGTCTCGATGGCCAAGAGCGCCGTTTCCTCGAGGAAATCGAAGTAATCGCCGACCCGGCCTGCGGTCTCCCGTCGGATGGTGTTCAGCAGGCGCTTGTCGACGACCGTGGGGAATCTTAGCGGGAACAGCGCGATGCGCTCGGCGACAACGTCGCGCAGCCAGCTTTCACGCTGAGTCCAGCTGGGCAAAGCCACGACGGTAAACCGCGCGGCCAAATGCTCGTCGGCGTTAATCAGACCCAAAGCTTCGCCGCTGCCAAAACCGGCGATCGAGATGCGCAGTTCGTTGGAGAGGTATTTGAGGGTGTTGAGCATCACCCGCACGACGTTGGCGCGCTGGTCGAGGATAGTCTGCATCTCGTCGATGATCAGCAGGCGTACGCGCCGGGCGCGAAGATGGGCCACACATAGCTGGTTGAGTCGATGGATCGTCGCGTCCAACGGTGCGCGAACCCCCATGGCCTCCAGCAGCGCCTGATAGAACCGACGTTCATCGACGGTAGGCGGAGCCTGCATGCGCACGATGCCGGGAAGGTCCGGATTGGTCTTGGCCTGCTCGTCGTGCATAGCCTTGCAGCGCCAAGTTAGGGCGCTCTTGCCCATGTGGGGCGGAGCGTAGAACAGGATCGACGGCATGCGCATGCGTTCGGGCTGGTCGCGCAGGCGATACAGCGCATCCAGCGCGGCCTTGCCCACCGGGTAGTCGATCCAGGTGTCGGTGCTGATGGCGGCCCGGCGCACGGCGTCATCGGCCGTGGCCAGGTGGCGGATTTGCTCGCTCAGGTGGCCGAATGGATCCTCGGGGACGACCGTCATGCGTTCAGCCCCCAATCGCCCTCGTCGTCATCGATCGGCGGGGCCTTGATGATCGGCGCGGCAGTCGCGATCCGATCGTCGCGCAGGCGATCAGCCTGGCGGCGAGCACGGTCGGTTTTGGCCGCGGCCTGCTGGATCACGACCTCGGCCCGTCGCTGCGCCTGGCGGGCTCGCAATGGATCCCAGCGCTGGCCGGTGGCGGCCGCGATCCGCCGTGAAGCGTGATAGAGCCACAGCGGCCGATCCTCGCCGTTGGGCCGACTGAGCGGGACGATGACGAAACGGTCCTTGGCGATCTTAACGTAGATCCGAGCCAGACTGCGGGGGTCGTATTTGACCACCACGCTCCGTTCGCCCCGCAGATAGGCGTCGATCAGTTCGGACGAGCAATAGTCCTCGTTGAACAAACGAATACCCTGGCGACCCAGGATGCGGGTCACGCCGGGAAAGAGGTCGAAGCGAAAGTTCTGCGGATTGGCCGGCATTCGCGGCGACAGGCCCGCGGTGGCGGCCGTCCAGGCTTGGAGTGGGGTCGCGCCAGCCAAACCCATATGGGCGGTGTTGTGATAGACGCCGAGGATCTGCTCGGCGAACCAGTGCTGGAGCTCATCTAGCGTCAGCCGCGCTGCCGACTTGCTGTCATAGTCGCCGCGCGTCGCGGGACTGTTGTGGGTGGCCCCAGGGAGCAGCCGGCATTTGCCCATGAAGGCGCCGATAATCCGCTCGATGTGGCCGCCGTAGCGTGTACGTCCGCTAGGCCGCAGGATGGTCTGGGTGTTCTGATTGGCCAGGGCGTTGACGAACCAAGGCGAGCGAAACTCGCTGGCGCGGTCACTGTGAACCCATCTGGGCAGGCCGCTGATCGGCCAGGCCTGGACGTGGGCCATGCGCTTGTCGTCCAGCCAGGCGCGCTTGTCCTGGACGGCTAGGTCCATGGCCACTGCCGCGCGGATCAGACTTGGCGGCTGCAGCGAGACGTAGAAGCCGGCCACCATGCGAGTGGCCACATCCATCACCAGCGTCAGCCACGGCCGGCCGATCGGCTTTCGGTGCACCGCATCGACGACGATGACGTCGGCCAGGGTGTGGTCGATCTGCCAGACCTCCCAGGGCTGTTGGACGACGTATTTGCCCGGCCTCGGGGTCTTGGCTTCGGCGGCGTTCTTGCCGATCCGCCGCCGCAGGCGAAAATTGAGCGGAATTGCCTGGAGACGGGAGATGATGCTCGCGCGGCTTGGCTCACCATAGCCTTCCGCCAGGCATAGCGCGCCGATCTTCTCCCAACTGTCCTTGACCGACGGCTTTGCGGGGACGAGGTGGTGTCGCAGAAGATAGGTGCGGATGATCTCCTCGACGCGGGGATGCAGACGCGAGCGGCCAGCGGGATAGCCGCCTCGCCCTTTCAGGTCCCGCGCCTCGGTGCAGCCTTCCCTGACCGCGCGCATGTCGCGATAGACGGTCGGCAGCGACAGGCCCAGGAGATCGGCCGCCTCCTCGACGTCGCGCCGGCTGCGCGCCTCATCGTTCACAAGAGCCGTGGCGGCGGCTAGTCGCTGGGCCCGTGCCGCGATCTGGGCCGGATCAAGCCTTTGATCGCTCAGATCGGCCAATCTGGAGGGTGGTTCCCAGGAAGGGTCGAAGGCCCGTTCTTCTGGAACGCCGGGCATCAGGCCTGCTCCTGGCCGCTAGCGCGTGGCCGGGGCTTGCCAGCCTTGGGTCGACCTCGCGCCGGCTTGGACGGCGACTGGGCGGGCGAGGGTCCGGGCCGGACTTCCCGGCTATGATCGCGCAGCTTTTGCCAGAAGCCCCTGTCGGACATCAACGCCATGGGGTCGTTGGAAAGGCGGGCTTCGACCACCAAGCCGGTGGCACAATCGACCTCGACCGCCAACCAAGGACGCGGAGCAAGGCCGGCTGGCAACGCACCGGACAGATCGATCCGCCTGAATGAGTAGAGTCGGGATTTTCGGGAATTCTTGCGCGGCATGGCTAAGTCTCCGTGTGCGATGCACGGATAGGGCCAGCCCATGGAAACTACTAAAATAGGACGAATGCAGTGGAGTCCAGCGGATGGAGCTCCCAGACCCTAGGGCGAGCGACTTGCAGGTGCGTTTTTTGAGGGCATTGTGACGCGGCGGCCACAGTCAGGGCTGGGATCTTCCTTTGACCATGCGACGACCGTCACTTGGACCAGGGGTGTTTGCCAGCGCGGCGCCGAGCAGTTCCAGCAGATGAAAGGCCGTCGACTTGGCGAGTGTCTTGTCCTCAACCACAGTGGTCTTTGTCCCAGAAATCTTCGACAGCCAACTGGTTGATCCCGAGCAAGCCAAACCTGTCTGGCCCGACGCCCTGCTGCACACTCGGGGCGATCATGAGCGCATCCATAGGAAACTGGGCGCGATTCTGGGGGCCAAGAGGCTTCGTCCGGGCAAGATCATCGAGCATTTCGGCATTCGCCAAACCTGGGCGCGGCTGAAAACAACGGCCCTAGCAGTCGGGTTCAAGGCCGAGCAGCTGGTTCCCCTGCCCTACGATTGGCGGCGCGCCCCGATGGATGCGGTTCTGGACCTGAAGGCCTTTTCGCCACCCGGCGATGGGCCGGTCATCGTCATCGGCCACGGCTATGGCGGTCTCATCGCTAAGGCGCTGCTGCAAGCCAAGCCAAGCTGGATTGAGCGTGTGACGCTCGTCGCCAACTTGGGAGTTCCTCATCACGGCAGCGATCTTGACTGGATCTTCGCGCTGGCGCGGCCGATGGGCTGGTTTTCCAACCAGACCTGGAAAGTAATGTGCGGCCCGCGTTGCTTGGTTCCTACTCTGAGCATCGCGGCGATGACACGGCCTTGGGCCTATGGCTTGCCGCTTCGCCTTGCGGGAGTGAGGGAGCTGGACGTTTTCTCGGTCTCCTACCCCACTTTGATCCGCAATCCAGAAGGGCTCAACAATGAACTCATGGTCTGGGCCGGCGACGGCTTCATTCCAGATCTGTGCATGGTTCGCGATGAGGTCCCGCGCATCGAGACTGACCGTTTCCACGCCGATATGCCCGAATGTCCTAAATTCTGGCGTCACCTGGCGAGGATCCTCGGTGCGCGACTTCCCAAATGGGTTGATCCCTGGGTGTCGGCTAGCATCCACCTGCAGCGTACTCACGTCCCTGCGGACACATATCTGGCCGGGCTGAGATTTCGTGGCGACGATCAGGTGATCGGGTGGATTGAAGCCCAGGAGATGACCTGCGCGGGCGGCCGTTTCGCGCCGTCCCAAGAGGCCGAACGCGGCAATTGGCTATCCCTGGACGTCACCTTCGATCAAACCCGCCGTCCGGGCCATTACGCACTCTTCGATGTCGATGAACTCCGCAAATTTGTGGTGCTGCGTCTCTATGGGCGGTCAAGCTGGGCTGACGGCCAGGGCGTGCCGATCCTGCTCGACGAGCGTTTGATCTTCCTGTCCACGCCGGCGGAGGAGCCTCGCAAGGATGACCTGCCACGTTTTCGTGAGTTCCTCGGATCGGCGGCGCACTGGCGCGGACAGCGCTCGCGAAAACCACGTAAATGGTCGGCCGACTTATAGTCCCGGCGCAGCGGCGGACTCCTTTTGACGTCAGTGGGTGGACTGAATGGCCGCGCAGGCAGCTTCACAGGCGCGGCAAGCCTGGGCGCAGATCCGGCAATGCTCGTGCATCTGGGCGTGACCCTCGCATTCTTGCGCGCACAGGGCGCACAGTCGGCGACAGGCGTCGAAGACCGCGGTGGCCGCCGCGTCAGAGCCGGCGCGCCGGCTGGCGATACGACCAGCGGCAGCGCAGAGGTCCGCGCAGTCGAGATTGAGGCGGATGCACTGGGTCAGCTCGGACACATTGCCTTCCGCCAGGCAGGTGTCCGCGCAAGCGACACAAGCCTGGGCGCAGTCGAAGCAGGCTTCGATGCAGCGAAGAAGTGCGGTGTCGCTCTTCCCGTCAGCCATGGGATGGGTTTGAAGCATCTGATCGGCGAACATGGCTTGCCTCCGTTGCGATGCCCCCACAACCGATGAACCCGAGCCGTGTTCCGCCTTTGGAAATATTTCCGACGCGCGGCCAAAACCCCGAGGGGCGGCGCACCACGCTACGTACTGTCGCCTGATGAACTCTGCTCGAAGCGCCCCTTTCCGGCCCACCGGGTGGCTCGACAAGCTGCGCCGATCACGCCTCAGTGCTCACCCGTACTGACGCCGCCGCTCGATTGGGTTAAGCTCTCGCGATGCTGAGGCACATGCTCGCCCTCTTGGCCGTCCTGGCCCTGCTGATCAGCCCGGTGACCGCCGCGGCCGCGCAGGTCGAGTGCGCCAAGGCCGGGCCCGAGGCCATGGCTGGCATGGCCATGCCGATGGCCCAGTCCGCTGACGGCGCCAAGGCCAGCCACGATCCCTGCTGCGACGAGAACCAGAAGTCGCCGCACGACGGCAAGGCCTGCGCCCAGATCTGCGCCGCCCTCTGCGCGACGATCGCCGCGCTTCCCACCTCGGATGTTCTGCTCCCGGCCGTCCAGCCGCTGCGCCTGACCGCCGCCCTGGCCGATCCGCTGCGCGCCCACGCGCCGCCGCGCGACGAACGACCACCCAAACTGATCGCCTGATCCTGGCCCGCGTCTGACGTGGGGTCCGCCCGCGCCGTTCGGCGGGGCCGCGCATCCGCGCGTCCGTCGCCGCGCCAGGGCTTCGCCTCCAGCCGCTCAAGTTCTCCATTCCATCGTGATCGGATCCCCGATGCGTATCGCCATCAGCCTGGCCGCGGCGCTGCTCGCCAGCGCCGCCCAGGCCGCACCCCTGACCTACGGCCAAGCCCTCGACACCGCCGCCGCCAACGCCCCGGCGTTGCGTGCCGCCGCCCTGCAGGTCGAGGCCGCCAAGGCCTCGGCCAAGGCGG
>NZ_JBIXJO010000015.1:0-112433 GCF_052871235.1 Caulobacter sp. LARHSG274
GCCATGCAACCCGTCTACTCAAACAATGGCGGCACGCCCGTCAGCGTCCTCTCACGCCGAAAATCTCAAGACCCGAGTCAAATCAGCAACATCCCGACCGCTCCACAGCCCCAACCGGACAGCCGTGCCCTTGTGGCGGGACCCCCTCTCGCAGCCGCACGGGCGGAGGGGTGGCGCGCCAGCGCGCCAGGGCGTCTCACCGTCAGCTGAACCAGGGGTTCCCGCCACAAGGGCGGGAATGACGGAGGAGAAGGAGTGCGGCAGGGCGAATCGACCGTGCTTCAACCCCAAGCCTACACCCTGAACGTCCACCCCATCCACACCTCCCCGCCCCTCATCCCCAGCCAAACCGCGCCACGCCCTCGCCCTGCGCGGTGACGCTCCCTATATCTCCGGTCACAGAACAACCCCGTCCGGACGCTCGCCCTTGGCCCGTCAGCTTCGATTGTCGCTGCACACCCCGCCCTGCTGGGACCGGGAGGCCTTTGCGCCGTCGCCGACCAACGTCCAGGCGCTGGCGGCGCTGGACGCCTGGCCGGCCTGGCCCGAGGGGCGGCTGGCCCTGGTCGGGCCGGCGGGGACCGGCAAGACCCACCTGGCCCGCGACTGGGCCCGGCGGCATGGGGCGGTGGAGATCAAGGCCACCCGCCGCGGCGGTCCGCCGCTGGACCTGGCCAGCCTGCGCGGCCTGCCGCTGCTGGTCGAGGACGCCGACCGCCGGGCCGAGGGCGACCTGGTCGACGACGAGGCGCTGTTCCACCTGATCAACATGGCCGGGGTCGACGGCGGCAGCCTGCTGCTGACCGGGCGACTGGCTCCCGTGGCCTGGGAGGCGGCGGTGCCCGACCTGCGCTCGCGGCTCAACGCCCTGAGCGTGGCCCGCATCGAGGAACCCGACGACATCGTGCTGGAGGCGGTGCTGCGGCGCGGCTTCGAGGCCGCCGGCATCCGCCCGTCCGCCGACCTCTATCCCTACCTGCTGGCCCGCATGCCCCGCTCGGCCCCGGCCGCCCTGGCGGCGGTGGCGGCCCTCGACGAGGCGGCGATCGAGCAGGGCCGCGAGGTCACCCGCGCCCTGGCCGTGGCGGTGCTGGATTTCGGGGAGGATGGGGAGGAGGAGGAATAACTCCCTTCCCCCTTGATGGGGGAAGGGTCGGGGATGGGGGTGACGCGGCGTCGGCCGCCTCCACCGTTCCTTGGGGCTTCATCCGCCGTATCACCCCCATCCGACCCCTTCGGGGCCACCTTCCCCCATCAAGGGGGAAGGAAGTACAAGAGCCTATGTCTTGCTCCTGTCACCACCGTCCGTCACCATAGGGCCCGTCCACGGAGCACCTCATGACCGACGCCGCCACCCTGCCCCTGCCCGCCGCGCCGTCGCCGGCCGCGCCGGACCCGGCGGGCCTGCGGCTGGACCATGAGCTGCTGGGCGCGCCCGAGCGGTTCTTCAACCGGGAAACCTCGTGGCTGGCCTTCAACCAGCGGGTGCTGGAGGAGAGCGCCAATCCCCGCCATCCGCTGCTGGAGCGGCTGCGGTTCCTGTCGATCAGCGCCAACAACCTCGACGAATTCTACATGGTCCGGGTGGCCGGCCTGAAGGGCCAGGTGCGCGAGGGCGTGCGGGTGGTCAGCCAGGACGGCCTGACCCCGGGCGAGCAGCTGGCCAAGATCAACGCCTCGGCCGCCGAGCTGATGGCCGAGCAGCAGCGGATCTGGCGCGAGGTGCGGGTGGAGCTGTGGGGCGAGGGGCTGAAGCTGCTCGACGCCAAGGACATCGTCGGCCCCGACCGCGAGCGGGCCGAGGAGCTGTTCCTGACCCGGATGTTCCCGGTGCTGACGCCGCTGGCCATCGACCCGGCCCACCCGTTCCCGTTCATTCCGAACCTGGGCTTCTGCCTGGCCCTGAAGCTGCGCCGCATCGCCGACGACAAGCACCTCTACGCCCTGGTGCCGGTGCCCAGCCAGGTGCAGCGGTTCTGGGAGCTCAGCCAGGCCCCGGCCCGCGCCAACCGCAAGCGCGAGCGGCGGATCGTGGCGCTGGAAAGCTTCATCATCCTGTTCCTGGGCCACCTGTTCCCCGGCTACGAGGTCGAGGGCCGCGGGCTGTTCCGCCTGATCCGCGACAGCGACCTGGAGATCGAGGAAGAGGCCGAAGACCTGGTGCGCGAGTTCGAGGCCCGGCTGAAGAAGCGTCGGCTGGGCCGCGTCGTGCGGGTCAAGATCCAGACCACCATGCCCGACGACCTGCGCGAGTTCATCATCGAGGGCCTGCGCGCCGCCCCCGAGGACGTGATCATGGTCGACGGCAAGCTGGGCCTGGCCCAGATGGCCGAGCTGATTCCGCCCGACCGCCCGGACCTGAAGTTCAAGCCGTTCAACGCCCGCTTCCCCGAGCGCATCCGCGACCATGGCGGCGACTGCTTCGCGGCGATCCGCGAGAAGGACATCCTGGTCCACCACCCGTTCGAGAGCTTCGACGTGGTGGTGCAGTTCATCCGCCAGGCGGCCCGCGACCCCAATGTGCTGGCCATCAAGCAGACGCTGTACCGGACCAGCAAGGACAGCCCGATCGTCGCGGCCCTGATCGAGGCGGCCGACAACGGCAAGAACGTCACCGCCCTGGTCGAGATCAAGGCGAGATTTGACGAAGAAAATAACTTGAAGTGGGCTCGAGACCTGGAGCGGGCCGGGGTCCACGTGGTGTTCGGCTTCGTCGACTGGAAGACCCACGCCAAGCTGTCGGTGGTGGTGCGGCGCGAGGGCGAGGCCCTGCGGACCTATTGCCACTTCGGCACCGGCAACTATCACCCGCAGACGGCGCGGGTTTACACCGACCTGAGCCTGTTCACCTGCGACGGGGCCCTGGGCCGCGACGGCGGCAAGCTGTTCAACTTCATCACCGGCTACGCCCAGCCGCACGGGCTGGAGAAGCTGTCGTTCAGCCCCGAGACGCTGAAACCCGACCTCCTGACCATGATCGCCCTGGAGGCGGCCAACGCCCGGGCCGGGCGGCCGGCCGGGATCTGGGCCAAGATGAACGCCGTGGTCGACCCGCAGATCATCGACGCCCTCTACGCCGCCAGCCAGGACGGGGTGCAGATCGACCTGGTGGTGCGCGGCATCTGTTGCCTGCGACCGGGCATCCCCGGCCTGTCGGAGAACGTCCGCGTCAAGAGCATCGTCGGCCGCTTCCTCGAGCACGCCCGCATCGTCGCCTTCGCCAACGGCGCCAACATGCCCAGCAGCCAGAGCCGGGTGTTCATCAGCTCGGCCGACTGGATGCCGCGCAACCTCGACCGCCGGGTCGAGAGCCTGGTGCCGGTCGAGAACCCCACCGTCCACGAGCAGATCCTCAACCAGATCATGGTCGCCAACCTCAATGACGAGGCCCAGAGCTGGACGCTGGACGCCGACGGCCACTACGCCCGCGACCCGGCCTGGGACCGCAAGGGCGCCTTCTCGGCCCACGAATATTTCATGACCAATCCCAGCCTGTCGGGCCGCGGCCACAAGGTGAAGGACCTGCCCCAGGCGTTCGACCATGTGGGACCGCGGCGGGCCTGATCGGCCTTTCCACGGTTTCCAGGCTTCCCCTCCCCGCCCAATAGGCTAAACCAGCCCCATGCCTTTTGCGGCGCCGCGCGACGCGGCCGTCATCGATATCGGCTCCAACTCGGTGCGCCTGGTGGTGTACCGGCTGGAAGGCCGCGCCATCTGGACCGTCTTCAACGAGAAGGTGCTGGCGGGGCTGGGCCGTGACTTGGGCGACGGCGGACGCCTGAACCCGGAGGGCGTCGCCCAGACCCTGGCGGCGCTCAAGCGCTTCCGCGCCGTGCTGGAGGCGGTCAAGCCGGCCGAGACCTTCGTCGCCGCCACCGCGGCCGTCCGCGAGGCCCGGGACGGGCCGGCCTTCGTCGAGCAGATCCGGGCCGAGACCGGCCTGGTCACCCGGGTGCTGTCGGGCGAGGAGGAGGCCCGCTACGCCGCGGTCGGCGTGCTGGCCGGCACCCCCGACGCCACCGGCGTGGTCGGCGACCTGGGCGGGGCCAGCCTGGAGCTGATCCGGCTGGAGGCGACCGGGGCGGGCCTGGGCGTCACCCTGCCGCTGGGCCCGTTCAGCCTGGGCCTGTCGGACGGCTTCGACCTGGAGAAGGTGCGCCGCCTGGCCGCCCAGCGCCTGGCCCCGGTCGCGGAGGCCTTCAAGACCGACACCTTCCATGCGGTCGGCGGCGCCTGGCGCAACCTGGCCCTGCTGCACATGCGCCTGAGCGACTATCCGCTGCACGTCGTCCACCAGTACAGCATCAGCCGCGGCGAGGCCCTGGACGCCGCCCGCCTGGTGGCCCACCAGTCGCGCAGCTCGCTGGACCGCATCCAGGGCATGAGCCGCAAGCGCTCGGAGACCCTGCCCTACGCCGCCGTGGTGCTGGAGGCGCTGATCGAGAGCCTCGACCTCAAGCGCATCGAGATCTCGGCCTATGGCGTGCGCGAGGGCCTGCTGTTCGAGGCCATGCCGCCGCGGGTGCGGCGGCTGGACCCGCTGATCGAGGGCTGCTCGTCCCTGGGGGCCCGGCAGGGGGTGGCCGACGAGCTGGGCGAGGCGCTGGACGCCTGGCTGGCCCCGGCCCTGTCGGCCCTGCCGCCCTGCTTCAGCCCCGAGCGCGACCCGGTGCTGATCTCGGCCGCCTGCCGCCTGGCCGACCTCGGCGCGCGGCTGCACCCCGACCACCGCGCCGACCTGGTGTTCGAGCAGGTGCTGCGCGCCCCGATCGCCGGCCAGACCCATGCCGAGCGGGCCTTCCTGGCCGCCGCCGCCTTCGCCCGCCACGCCACCGCCTTCGACCCGCCGGAGATGGACGTGCTGGAGCGGCTGCTGTCGCCCGGCCGGCTGAAGCGGGCCCGGGTGCTGGGCGCCGCCATCCGCCTGGGCTGCGACCTGTCGGGCCGCAGCGCCCCCCTGCTGGCCCGCTCGCGCCTGGCCATCGACAAGGGTGACCTGCTGCTGGCCGCCGAGCCCGGCTACGCCGACCTGCTGCTGGGCGAGCAGACCGGCAAGCGCGCGGCGACCCTGGCCCAGCTGCTGGGCCTGAAGCTGAAGGTCACGGCGCTGTAGGTTCGACCGCGACAGTGCGCCGCGCGCGGCCTTCGCCCGGCGCGCACGGTTTGTTATCCACAGGCCCCGCAAGCTCCCCCGATCAACAAGGGGGAGCGACCATGCAGAAGCAACGGATCGTCGAATATATCGAAGACGCCCACGAAATCTCCGCGCCCGCGGCCCAGCCGGCCCTGAGGCTGGCGACCGGCGACGAGGTGGACGTGGTCAGCCCCGCCCGCCGGCTGCAGGACGACCTGGCCAACGCCTTCAGCGCCGAGGCCGCCTGGTCGGTGAAGCGCACGGTGATCGCCGGCGCGGCCTTCCATGTCGTGGTGCTGGGCTCGCTGGGCCTGGCCGCCGGCAGCCTGATCCTGCACCTTACCCGTTAGTACTTGTAATCCTTGCCGCCCGGATAGCCGCCGCCGCCATAGGCCGCGTCGAGGGCGGCGTAGTCGGTGGGGCCAGCCGGCGTGCGGGGGATGGCGGCGGCGAACTCCACCCAGCGCGGCTTCTTGTAGGAGGCGATCCGCGCCCGGCAGTGCTCGATCAGGTCGGCGTCGGTGACCTCGGCCCCCGGCTTGCGGACGATGATCGCCTTGACGCTCTGGATCCAGCGCGGGTCGGGCACGCCGATCACCGCCGCGTCGGCCACGGCCGGATGGCTGCGCAGGCAGCCCTCGACCTCGGCGGGATAGATGTTCTCGACCCCGGACTTGATCATCTGCACCTTGGGCCCGACGAAATTGATCGAGCCGTCGGGCTCGCGCTTGCCCAGGTCGTTGGTCAGCCACCAGCCGAAGCGCGTGCGGCGGGCGTTGATCTCCGGGCGGTTCCAGTAGCCCAGGCCGACGGTCGGGCCGCGCACCCCCAGCTCGCCGACCTCGCCGTCGGGAACCTCCTGGCCGTCCTCGTCGAAGATGCGGACGGCGGCGATCGGGCTGGTGCGGCCGAAGATGCTCGCGGCCTTGCGGTCGTAATGGGCCCAGGTCACCAGGCCGCCGACCTCGGTCTGGCCGTAGCCCATCATCGAATAGTCCTCGGTCGGCAGGGCGGCCGAGCGGAAATGGGCCAGGTCGTAGCGGCCATCGGCGTTGAAGGCGTGCAGCTCGTCGATGGTCTTGGGCACCAGGAAGGCCAGGCTGCATTTCTCGGCGTGCAGGGCCTCGGCGATCACCGCCACCTCGGTCCGGCGGATCATCACATTGGCCCCGCCGGCATGGAACACGCCCAGGGTCACCATCAGCGTGCCGATGTGGAAATGCGGCCCGGAATTGAGGAAGATCGTCCCCGAGGTCAGGCTCTGGACCAGCATGATGTTGACGTTCTGGGCCATCACCCCGGCCTGGCTGAGGATCGCCCCGTTGGGACGCCCCCCGAAGGCGGCGGTGTAGATGATCACGCAGCCGGCGTGGACGTCGATCGGCCGCGAACGGCGCTCGCCGTCGGCGGCCTGCAGCCGGCCCTCGTAGCCGTCGGGCCCGGCCTCGTCGAAATGGATCCAGGTCCCCTGCTTCCACTGGGCGAGGCCGCGGGCGGCCTTGACCGCCTCGCCGATCTCGCCCTCGTGCCACAGAAGCACCTTGGGCTGCAGGTCGTCGATGACGAAGGCGATCTCCTCGGGCGACTGGCGCCAGTTGAGCGGGCAGAACATCGCCCCCAGCATGGCGCAGGCGAGGATGCCCTCCAGCACCGCCAGCGAGTTCTGGCCCAGCCACAGCACCCGCTCGCCGGGGCCGACGCCCAGCGATTCCCACAGGTTGGCCAGGCGGTTCACGCGGTCGTCGAGGTCGGCATAGGTGTAGCGGCGGCCCTCCTGCACCAGGGCGGTGCGGGCGGGATAGGAACGCCGGTGCTCCTGCAGCACGTCCAGCAAGGTCAGGGTATGCAGGGGATCGGACATGGGGGCTCTACATCAGGCGCTGGGTTTGCGGGGCTTGAACACGGGGGCGATCCGCCCGTCGTGCAGCGGACGGAAGTCCACCTCGACTGGCAGGCCGCAGGCCAGGGCCTCCGGCGGGCAGTCGACGAGGTGGGCGAACATCGAAAAGCCCTCGGGCAGTTCGACGGCGGCCAGAACATAGGGCGTGGCCATGCCTGGAACCGGGGCTCGGTGGATGGTCGTGTAGCTGTAGACCTCGCCCTGGCCGCCGACCTCGACCCAGCTCCAGTCGATGGAGAAGCAATGGGTGCAGGCCACCTCGGGCGCGAAGAAGAACCGCTGGCAGGCGTTGCAGCGCGGGGCGATCAGCCGGCCCTTGGCGGCGGCCTCCCAATAGGGCCGCGACAGGCTGGTGACGGGAAAGTCGAACGCGGCTTCGGCCATGGCTCAGCTCCCGGTCAGGATCAGGGTTTCGATATGCTGGGCGCCGGAGCCCGCATTGGTGACCAGGGCCACCTCCGCGTCGGCGACCTGGCG
Organism: Caulobacter sp. LARHSG274; assembly: GCF_052871235.1. Classification (NCBI taxonomy): domain Bacteria; kingdom Pseudomonadati; phylum Pseudomonadota; class Alphaproteobacteria; order Caulobacterales; family Caulobacteraceae; genus Caulobacter; species Caulobacter sp. LARHSG274. Next base: position 7,512 of record NZ_JBIXJO010000015.1, read on the forward strand.
GTCGCCCAGCCCGCCGCGGATCTGGCGCACGCCCTCGATCACCTTGCCGGTCAGCTGGCTGGTGCCGGTCCAGCTGCCGGCCAGCATGCCGCCGTCCAGGTTGGTCGGGCAGTCGCCGGCCAGGGTCAGCCGGTCGCCGGCGACGAAATCGCCGCCCTCCCCCTCGCCGCAGAGGCCCAGCATCTCGAACTGGCGCAGCACCTCGAACGAGCACGGGTCGTACATGCAGAACACGTCGACATCGGCCACGCTCAGCCCGGCCTGGCCGAAGGCCCGCTTGACCGCGACCTCGCCCAGGGTGCGCACGTCGCGATAGAGGGGCGGATTGATGTAGTTGCCCTGGGCGAACTCCATGGCCCCGCCGGCCACCCGCACGCCCTTGACGTTGAGGTCGCGGGCCCGCTCGGCCGTGGTCATGATCAGGGCCGCGCCCCCCTCGTTCATCAGGCAGCAGTCGAGCCGGTGCAGCGGGTCGGCGATCATCGGCGAGGCCAGGATGTCGTCGACCGTCACCGGCTCGCCGCCGAACAGGGTGGCTTCGGGATTGGTCCGGCCATGGTTGCGGATCACCGCCGCGACATGGGCGATCTGCTCGGAGGTGGTGCCGAACTGGTGCATGTGACGGCGGGCGACCAGGGCGAAATAGGCCATGGTCGAGGCGCCGTAGGCGTCGATCCATTCCAGCCCCATGCCGGAGCCGACCGCCGCGCCGGTGGTGTTGAACGGCCCGGCCCGGGCGCTGCCGATCACCACGGTGTCGCACAGCCCGGCCGAGATCGCCGCCCCGGCCTTGAGCACGCCGCGCACGCCGGTGGTGTCCATGTAGTGGCTGTCGACCCACTTCAGCGGCGCGCCGAAATAGGGAGCCCAGCTGGCGGAGTCGCCGGGCGCGCCGCCGGGGCCGGGCCATTCCAGGGCCACGCCGTCGATGTCGCGCCGGTCGATGCCGGCGTCGGCGATCGCGCCCTTCACGGCCTCTATCAGCAGTTCCTGCGAGGCCCGGCCCGGCAGGGTCCGCGCCTGCCGGGTCAGATAGACCCCCACCACCACCGGATCGCGCGCCGAAGCCATTTGTCAGTCCTGACCGAACGGGCGCCGGGCGGACGCCATCGGCGGGGATTGTCTGTCTGCGGCTGGCCGGGTCAATGCGCCGACGCCGATCGGGGCCACAGGATCAAGCATGCGATGAGGCATGGATCGCCCGCAGCGCCACCTTGTTCACCTTGCCGCTGGGCAGGGTCGGGAAGGCGTCGAGAAACAGCACCTGCTTGGGCTTCTTGTAGCTGGCGATCAATCCGGCCGTATGGGCGATCAGCGCCGCGGCGTCGACCTGGGCCCCCGGATGCAGGATGACCGCCGCCACCACCGCCTCGCCCCACTTCTCGTCGGGTGCCCCGATCACCGCCACCTGGGCCACGGCCGGATGCTCGGCGATCGCCCGCTCCACCTCCTGCGAATAGATGTTCTCGCCGCCGGAGATGATCATGTCCTTCTTGCGATCGACCAGGAAGATCCGCTCGCAGGCGTCGAACCGGCCCAGGTCGCCGGTCTTCAGCCAGTCGTCGTGGAAGGCCTCCAGCGTCGCGGCGGTGTTGTTCCAGTAGCCGCTCATCACCGCCTCGCCGCGGATCCACAGCTCGCCGACCTCGCCGACCGCACAGTCGCGGCCGTCGTCGCCGACGATCCGCACCTCGGTCAGCGGATAGGCGTTGCCGATCGAGCCGAGCAGCTCGACCAGGGGGCCGTCGACGGCGTGCAGGTGCTTGGGCAGGGCCGCGCCGGTGCCCTCGGTCTGGCCCCAGGCGTTGACGAACACCGGCCCGAAGCGGTCCAGGGCCCGGCGCAGCACCGGCACCGGCATCGGCGCGGCGGCGTAGAGGATGGTCTCGACGCTGGAGACGTCATGGGCGTCGAAGCCGGGATGGTCGACCAGGGCCTGGACCATCAGCGGCACCAGGTGCAGGTGGCTGATCTTCTCGTGTTCGATGGCGTTCAGCACCGCCTCGGGGTCGAAGGTGCGGTGCAGGTGGATCTCGCCGCCGCGCCACATCTGGGCCAGCATGCTGGACTGGGCGCCGGCGTGGAACATCGGCATCACCTCCAGCATCCGGCCGCGCGGCCGCACGTCCATGGCCAGGCAGACGCACTCGCCCATCGCCAGTTCGGCCCGGTGCGAGCGCATCACGCCCTTGGGCCGGCCGGTGGTGCCGGAGGTGTAGATGATATGGGCGATGTCGTCGGGCCGGGCCTGCAACGGCGCGCCCTCGGGATCGCCGGTCTGGAGGAAATCCTCGTAGGCGACGGCCCAGTCGGGGGCGTCGCCGATGCAGACGAAGGTCTCGATCGACGGCAGGGCGGCCTTCAGGCCGGCGACCACCTCGGCGTACTGGCTTTCGAACACCAGGGCCCGCGGCGCGGTGTCGCCCAGCACCCAGGCGATCTCCGGCGGGGCCAGGCGGAAGTTGACGGTGCTGAGGATGTAGCCCGACAGCCAGGCGGCGCTGAAGGCCTCGGCATATTCGGTGCAGTTCATCGCCAGCACCGCCACCCGGTCCTGGCGGCCGCAGCCGGCGCGGTGCAGGGCCGAGGCCAGGCGCCGGGCCCGCTCCAGGTGCTGGCGGTGGGTGAACCGCCGCTCGCCCTGGACCAGGGCGACGTCGTCGGGCGAGAACCGCGCGGCGCGGGTGATCAGGTCACTCAGCGTCCTCATGCCACGGCCTTTCGCGACCAGGCGGCGAAGCGTTCGAGATGCAGGTCGGTCGGGCCGAACAGGCCGCGGGCGAGGACGGCGCGCTTGTAGAAATGACCGACCACATATTCCTCCGTCACGCCGATGCCGCCGTGCATCTGGATGGCCTCGCCGGTCACCTTGACCGCCGCCTCGGCGATCTGGACCTTGGCGGCGGAGACGCCGGCCCGCCGCGCCTCGGGGTCCGGCTCGGACAGGGCGGCAATGCCGCGCAGCAGCATCGACCGGGCCAGCTCGGTCTCGACCAGCATGTCGGCCATCCGGTGCTGCAGGGCCTGGAAGGTGTTGAGGGTGACGCCGAACTGCTTGCGGGTCGACAGGTAGTCGCGGGTCAGCCACAGGGCCGCGTCCATGGCCCCGACGCACTCGGCCATCAGGCCGATGACGCCGTGGTCGACCGCCAGCTCGATCCCGGCCAGCGCCCCGCCCTCCGGCCCGATCCGCGCCGCATCGCTCAGCGCCAGATCGGTCAGCACCAGGTCGGCGACCCGGCGGCCATCGACCGCGTGATAGGCGATGACCTCCAGCCCGTCCGCGTCGGCGGGAACCTCGAACAGGGTTACGCCGCGGGCGGTGCGGGCCGAGACCAGCAGGACGTCGGCGCTGGGACCGCCGAGCACGAAGGCCTTGCGTCCGTTCAGCCGCCAGCCGTCGGCGTCGGGTTCGGCGCGGGTGGTCACGGCCGAGTCGTCGCCGCGCAGGCCGGTCTCGTTGTGGGCCAGGGCGACCAGCGTCTCGCCGGCGACCAGGGCCGCCAGCAGCGTCTCCTTGCGCGCCGGCTCGGCCAGGGCGACCAGGGCCCGGGCGGCGATGATCGCGCAGGACAGGTAGGGCTCGACCACCAGAACCCGACCGAATTCCTCCTGCAGCAGCGCCGTCTCGACCGGCCCGCCGCCATAGCCGAAGTCGTCCTCGGCCAGGCCCGCGCCCAGCCAGCCGAGCTCGGCGAAGGTCTTCCACAGGTCGCGCGAAAAGCCGTCGGCGCCGCGCAGCTGATGGCGGCGGCGCTCGAAGCCGTAGTCGCGCTCGCACAGCCGTCGCGCGCTCTCCTTCAGGGCGGCCTGTTCCTCGGTCAGCGAGAAGTCCATCGTCCTATGCCCTCACAGACCCAGCACCGACTTGGCGATGATGGTGCGCTGGATCTCGTTGGCCCCGCCATAGATCGTGGTTGCGCGCCGGAACATCGCCCGCGACAGCCAGCCGGCGGCATAGTCCGGGGCCGGCGGCACGGGGGCCAGCACGTCCATGTTGTCCTGGCCCTCGACGTCCGGGAACACCGCCAGGCCGTGGTCGCCCAGCGCCTCGACGGCCAGGTCGGCGATCCGCTGGCGCAGCTCCGACCCGCGCAGCTTCAAGACCGAGGCGGTGGCGTTCAGGGCCGGATCGCCCTCGCGCATCTGCAGCACCCGCAGTACGGCGGTCTCCAGGGCCCGCAAGTCGATCTCGAACCGGGCCAGGCGGGCGGCGAACAGCGGATCCTCGATCAGCGGCCGCCCTCCCCGCCGCTCGACCGCGGCGATCTCCTTGACCATCGCCAGGTCGAAGGCCGTATGCGGCGTCTCCGCGCTCATCGTGCGCTCGTTGGTGAGCAGGAACTTGGCGTAGCCCCAGCCCCGGTTCTCGTCGCCGACCCGGTTCTCGACCGGCACGCGGACATTGTCGAAGAACACCTCGTTGACGCTGAGGCCCTCGTTGATCGTGTAGATCGGCCGCACGGAGACGCCCGGGCTGGTCATGTCGATCAGCAGGAACGAGATGCCGGCCTGGGGCCTCGCCTCGGCGTCGGTGCGGACCAGGGCGAACATCATGTCGGCCTTGTGGGCCTCGGAGGTCCAGGTCTTCTGGCCGTTGACGACATAATGGTCGCCGTCGCGCACGGCGCTGGTCTTCAGCGACGCTAGGTCCGAGCCCGAGTTCGGCTCCGAAAAGCCCTGGCACCAGAAGGTGTCGGCGTTGAGGATGGCCGGCAGGTAGCGGGCCTTCTGGACCTCGTCGCCGAAGGTGTAGATCACCGGTCCGACCAGTTCGAGCGCCGCCTGGTCGGGCACCGGCGCGCCAGCCGCCCGCAGCTCGACCTGGAACAGGTGCCGCCGCAGCGGCGACCAGTCCGTGCCGCCATATTGCTGAGGCCAATGCACCGCGGCCAGGCCGCGGGCGTTGAGAATGCGCATCCAGGTCTGGACGTCGTCATGGGTCGCGTGGAAGCCGCGGCGGCCGCGGCGGGCGATGTCCGCCGGCAGGGCCTGGCGGATGAAGGCGCGCATCTCCGCCTGGAACGCCGCGTCGGCCGGATCGAGATCGAAGTTCATGGCCCGACCTTACTCCAGCCGCGCGCGATGCCAGCCGTCGCCGCTGCGCCGATCGCATCCGCGATCCGATGGCCCTCGCGCCGGCTCACAGTTCGCCGACCCGCGGCGCGGCGTGCATCTCGCCGGGGAACATGTAGACCTCCTGCGCCACCGAGGCGATCAACTGGCCGGCCCGGTCATAGATCCGGCCCTGGGCCAGGCCGCGGCCCGAACCGGCCCAGGCGCTGCTCATCTCGTAGAGCAGCCAGTCCTGCGGATCGGCGGCCTGATGGAACCACATGGCGTGGTCCAGGCTGGTCAGGCGCTGGCGCACCGCGTCGGGATGCGGAACCTTGGCGACCCCGCCCAGCCAGAAGTCCGACAGATAGGCCAGGCCGCAGGCCCGCAGGTCGGCGCTGGCCAGGGCCGGCGGCCGGGCCCGCATCCACAGCTGGCGCTCGGCCTCGCGATTGCCGGCCCCCGACGGCACCAGCCGCCGCTCCACCAGCGGCAGCAGGGTCAGCGGCGGCGGCGCGTTGGGATCGCGCCCGGCGCACACCGCCCGTTCGAACGGGTCTTCCGCCGAGACCGCGTCCGGACCCTGGACGGCGGGGGCCGGCCGGGCGTGGGCGACGCCCTCGGTCCCCCCATGGAACGAGGCCTCCATGTGGAAGATCGGCACGCCCTTCTGCCGGGCCGTGACCCGCCGCGTGGTGAAGTTGCGGCCGTCGCGGGTGCGCTCGACCTGGTAGACGACCGGCTCGGTCTCGGCCCCGGGACGGATGAAATAGCCGTGCAGCGAATGGGCTGGCCGGTCCTCCACCGTCAGCAGGCCGGCCCGCAGGGCCTGGGCCAGGACCTGGCCGCCGAACAGGGCGCCGCTGAGGTTCGGCTCGGTCCGCCGCGAGCGGAAATAGTCCGAGCCGATGTCCTCCAGGTCGAGGAGGTCCAGCAGGGTCAGCCCTTGCGCCATCAGCCCGTCGCGCCGGTCTTGGCCTGGATCATGCGCCAGTAGTCGGTCGCGTCGACCGGCACGGTCAGGGTCGAGGGGTCGCGGATGGCGTCCCACTGAGCGGCGACGCCCTCGGGCGAGAAGTCGTCCAGCACCACGCCCTGGTTGACGGCGACGACGGCGCGGCTGATCCAGCCGCAGCCGGCGTTGAAGATCTCGCCCGAGGCCGGGCAGCTCTGGTGGGCCAGGGCCAGGACCAGCGGGGAGACCCGCCCGGTCGACATCGGATCCTCCTGCGGCGTCTTCGGCTCGGTCGCCTCGCCGGACATGCCGGCCGTGGCGGTCAGGCGGGTCGCCGCCGTCGGGGCCAGGGCGTTGACCTTGATCCCGGCCTTGGCGCCCTCGATGGCCATGACCCGCATCATGCCGACGATGCCCAGCTTGGCCGCGCAATAGTTGGCCTGGCCGAAGGCCCCGAACAGGCCCGACGGCGAGGCAGTCATCACGATGTTGCCGCCGCCGTTCTCGCGCATCCAGTTGAAGGCCGGCTGCACGGTGAACATCGTGCCGCGCAGGTGGACGTCGAGGATGATGTCCAGCTCCTCCTGGCTGAGCTTGGAGAAGCTGCGGTCGCGCAGGATGCCGGCGTTGGCGATCACCGCATCGACCCGGCCGTAGGCGTCCAGGGCCGTCCTGATGATGTTGGCGCCGCCGGCCTGGGTGGCGACGCTGTCGAAATTGGCCGTCGCCTCGCCGCCGGCGGCGCGGATCTCCTCGACCACCCGCGACGCGGCCGACTGGTCGTCGCCGCGGCCGTCGGTGGAGCCGCCCAAGTCGTTGACCACGACCTTGGCGCCGCGCTCGGCCAGCTGGAGCGCATAGGTGCGGCCCAGGCCGTTGCCGGCGCCCGTGACGACGACGACCTTGTCGTCGAAGCGGATGGTGTCAGCCATGAAAGGTTTCCTCGTTTGCGCCCGGGATCGGACGCGTCAGGTGTGCTTGAACTTGGGGCGGCGCTTCTCGATGGCCGAGGCGCGCTTTTCGGCCGCGTCGTCGGTGGACTGGCTGGCCAGCACCGCGCGGTTCTCCAGCTCGATCGCCGCCTCCAGGCTGCCGGCGCCCTGGTTGAACCACAGCGACTGCTTGGTCAGCCAGATGCCGACCGGGCTGTTGACGGCGACGGCGTCGGCCAGGGCCAGGGCCTCGTCCATCAGGGCGGCGTCCTCGACCGCGCGCAGCACCAGGCCGATGCGCTCGGCCTCGTCGGACTGCACGGCCCGGGCGGTCAGCAGCAGCTCGGCCGCCCGCTGGGCCCCGACGGCGCGCGGCAGCAGGTAGCTCATGCCGAGCTCCGCGCCGGTCCCGGCGTTGTGGATCACATTGACGAACTTGGCCGACTTGGCGGCGATCGTCAGGTCCGAGGCCAGGGCCAGCGAATAGCCGATGCCCGCCGCCGTGCCGTTGACCGCGCAGATGATCGGCTGCGGCATGGACCGCATCAGGATCGGGATCTGGCCCAGCACCCGCATCGTGTACTTGCCGGCCTGGATGCGCCCCAGGCCGGGCCGGACCCAGGCCGGCTTGCCGCCGACCCGCACGTCGTGCCCGGCGCAGAACGCCCGCCCCGCCCCCGTCAGGATGATCACCCGCACGTCGGGATCGTCGCGCAGGCCCTCGAAGGCCGCGATCAGCGCCTCGTACATCTCGAAGGTGAAGGCGTTCAGCGCCTCAGGCCGGTTCAGGGTGATGCGGGCGACACCCTCGGCGGGCGTGTCGACCAGAACCGCCGCGGAGGTTTGGGTGTCGGTCATCGGCGGCCCCTCAGCGCGGAAGGCCGAGCGCGCGCTCGGCGATCATGGTCTTCAGGATCTCGTTGGCCCCGCCCGAGATCGTCCAGGCGTAGCTGAGCAGGAAGTCGTGCATGACATTGCCGGTCTGGTGGCCGCCGCCCAGCACGATCGGCCGCCGCAGCTGCCCCGCCAGCCCGCCCAGCTTCAGGCGGAACTCGGTGTAGCGCCGCAGCAGCTCGGAGAAATGCACCTTGATGTAGGTCGGCATCGTGGTCGAGCCCATGTGCGGATCGGTCTCGATCTCCTGCATCAGGGCGCGGATCATCAGCCGCAGGGCGACCATGTCGCTATAGGCACGGGTGAAGGCGCGGCGGGCCTCGTCGTCCTTCAGCCAGGCCGCGTCGGTCCGCTTGGCCTCGGCCAGGTCGGCGTCCAGCGTCCGGGCCATGCGCTCGGACAGCTCGAAGATGATCAGGCCGCGTTCGGCCGACAGGGTCGACTGGGCGATGGCCCAGCCGGCGTTCTCCTCGCCGATCAGGTCGGCGACCGGGATCTCGACATTGTCGAGGAAGATCTCGCAGAACTCGGCCTGGCCGGTGGCCTGGCGGATCGGCCGCACGGTGACGCCCGGCGCCTTCATGTTCAGGATGAAATAGGAGATGCCGGCCTGCTTCTTCGGCGCGGTCGGGTCGGTGCGGGCCAGCAGCAGGCAGTAGTCGGCGAAGGCGCCGTAGGACGACCAGACCTTCTGACCGTTGATCACATAGACGTCGCCCTTGCGCTCGGCCCGGGTGCGCAGCGACGCCAGGTCCGATCCCGAACCCGGCTCGGAAAAGCCCTGGCACCAGACCTCGCCGCGCTCCTTGACGCCGGTCAGGTAGCGGTCCCGCTGCGCCTTCGACCCGTTGCCGAACAGCGTGGCCGGCAGGTGGTAGAGCGAGATCACGAACATGTCGGGATTGGGCGCCTGGGCCCGGGCGATCTCCTCGAAGATGATGACCTGGTGGCGGATGCCGATGTCGGCCCCGCCCCAGTCGCGCGGCCAGTGCGGGGTGGCCAGGCCGACCTTGCCCATCTCGGCGAACCACCAGCGCTGGAAGGCGACATAGTCGGCCTCGCTCGCCCCGGTCATCCGCGCGTGCCAGTCGGCCGGCACCACCGCCTCCAGCCAGGCCCGCACCTCGGCGCGGAAGGCGTCGAGGTCGTCCTTGCAGGCCAGGGGATCGAAGCGGCGGGTCGTCGGGCTGGTCGCGGTCTGGACGGACATGGTCATGCTTCCTCAGGCCGCCGCCAGCAGCAGGTCGGTGACCCGGTCGAGATAGGCCGCCGGCCCGCCGAACAGCTGCTCGTTCAGCTTGGCGCGCTTCAGATAGAGATGGCAGGGATGCTCCCAGGTGTAGCCGATGCCGCCGTGCAGCTGCACCGCGTCCTGGGCCACCCGGGCGTAGACCTCGCTGGCCAGGGCCTTGGCCGCCAGGGCGTAGCGCCCCGCCGCCGGATCGCCGATCGCCATCTTCGCCACGGCCTCGGCGACCAGCGCGCCCGAGGCGACCAGGGCGATCTTGTGGTCGGCGCAGCGGTGCTTGAGGGCCTGGAACGAGCCGATCGGCTTGCCGAACTGCTCGCGGGTCTTCAGGTAGTCGAGGGTGATCTCGAACACGGCGTTGGCTCCGCCCCGGGCGTCGCTGGCCAGGGCTATGGCCGCGTGGTGCAGCAGGGCCTGGGCGATCTGGCCAGCGTCGCCAGGCAGCACCCGGCCGGCCGGCAGGGCCAGGCCCTCGAAACGGACCACGCCCAGGTGCCGGGTGCGATCGACCGTGGCGGCCTTCTCGACCCTCACGCCGTCGACGGCGGGTTCGACCAGCACCCAGCGCAGGGCCTCGCCTTCCCGGGCCAGCAGCAGCAGGACGTCGGCCGCCGCGCCGTCCAGCAGGTCCACGGCCTCGCCGTCCAGCACCACGCCGCCGTGGGGGCCGGCCGACAACGTCAGGGTCGGCGTCAGGGCGCCGGGCGTCAGCATCGACACGGCCCCGGCCAGCTCACCGGCCGCCAGGCGCGGCGTCCAGGCCGCCTGCTGGGCCGCATCACCGCCCAGGGCCAGGGCTTCGACGACCAACATGGTCCCCAGCACCGGCAGCGGCGCGACCGATCGACCCAGCTCCTCATAGAGCACCGCCAACTCGGCCGGTCCCAGGCCGAGGCCGCCGTGGTCCTCGGCCGCCGACAGGGCCAGCCAGCCCAGCTCGGCCGCCTGCGACCACAGCGGCTGGTCGCGCACGCTCTCGGCGTTGGTGAAGGCGGCCACCTTCTCGTGCGAGGCCTGCTCCGCCAGCACCGCGCGGACGCCATCACGCAGCGCCTCCAGGTCCATGCCGTCCGAATTTCCGTCGCTCATCGCGGGCCTCTCAGAACAGCACGTCGGTGGTGAAGTCGGGCGGACGCTTTTCTTCCATGGCCTTCAGCGCCTCCTTGGCTTCGGCGCCGGAGAAGTTGACCATCTCGAAAGCCGCCGACAGGTCGAAGATAGCCTCGTTCTGGCGCAGCCAGTGGTTCAGCACGTACTTGGTCATCCGGACCGCGGTGGGGGCCGCCGCCGCCAGTTCCAGCGCGACCTCGATCGAGGTGGCCTCCAGCGCCTCGGCGTCCACCGCCAGGGCGACCAGATTGTTGCGCTCGGCCTCCTCGCCGGTCATCGGGCGATTGGTCAGCAGGTAATACTTGGCCTTGGCCATGCCGCACAGCAGCGGCCAGACGATCGCCGCGTGGTCGCCTGCTGCGACGCCGATGCGGACGTGGCCGTCCAACAGCTTGGCCGTCTTGGCCGCGATCGGCACGTCGGCCAGCAGGGCCAGGGCCAGGCCCGCCCCGACGGCTGCGCCATTGATGGCCGAGACGATCGGCTTGCGGGAGGCGATGATGTTGCGGACCAGCCGGGTGGCGTTGTTGAAGTCCTGCGAGAACTGCTGGTTGGGGTCCAGGGCCCCGGCCACCGGCATGTCGTCCAGCGCCCCGCCGGCGCAGAAGGCGCGACCCTCGCCGGTGATGATCGTCACCCGGGTGTCGGGGTCGGCGTCGATCACGGCCCAGACTGCTTCCAGCTGGCGGTGCATGGTCGGCGTCACCGCATTGGCCTTGCCCGGATTGCTCAGGGTCAGCCGCAGCACCTGCGGCGCGGGGCGGTCGAACTTCAGGCGGTCGAAGGCGGCGTAGCGGTCGGTCATTGGTCGCTCTCGAACAGGCCGGCGGCGCCCGTGCCGCCGCCGATGCGCAGGGGAACGACGACACGCCAGGCGCCTCGCCGCCCCGCCTGGATAGGCCGATGTCCGGCCGGACGCGAGGACGGCGTCGCAGCGCCGGCCGGCGGGTCGAAGAGATGGGCGTGGAAGCTTTGCACGGGGGTCAATTTGCGCGCCGCGCCGGGTGTCGCAAGAACGGCGGGGCCGCTATCACAACCGCGATATGGCGGTGGCCAGTGGCCCTGGGCGGGTCGTCACCCCGTCCGGCGCGATGCTATGCCTTGGCCTCAAAGCAGGAGACCACCGACATGGCCATCGATCTGAGCATCGACAACGGCGTCGCGACCGTGACCATCAACCGGCCCGAGCGCAAGAACGCCATCCTCCTGGCCATGCGCACCGAGATCGAGACCGCCTTCCTCAAATGCCAGGACGACGACGCCGTGCGGGTCATCATCCTGACCGGGGCCGGCTCGGACTTCAGCGCCGGGGCCGATGTCGGTGAGATGGGCGGCGGCGGCGTGGCCGGCTCGCTCTATCGCATGCGCCACCTGCACCGGATGGCGCGGGCGGTGGCCAACACCAACAAGCCGGTGATCGCCGCGGTCGAGGGGGTGTGCATCGGCATGTCCTGGGCCCTGGCCCTCGCGGCCGACATCACCGTGGCGGCCGAGAACGCCCGCTTCCAGTTCGCCTTCCGCCACATCGGCCTGGCCCCGGACGGCGGCGCGGCCTTCCTGCTGACCCGCTATGTGCCGATCCAGCGGGCCAAGGAGATCATGTATTCCGGCCGCTTCGTCAGCGGGACCGAGGCCCAGCAGCTGGGCCTGGCCCTGCACGCCACGCCGCCCGGCGAAGCCCTGGCCAAGGCCCGCGAAGTCGCCGCCGGCTTCGTCAACGCCCCGACCATCGCCCTGGCCATGGCCAAGCGCCAGTTCGACGCCGCCCCGGCCCAGACCTACGACCAGGCCCTGGATTTCGAGGCCAACATCCAGCCGCTGATGGTGCAGACCGAGGACTTCCGCGAAGGCACCAACTCCTTCAAGGAAAAGCGCAAAGCCCAGTTCGTCGGCAACTGAGCGATGGACGTCACCCATCCCGACGCCGAGTTCCGCGCCTTCCTCGCGCAGGGCCGGTTCATGATCCAGCGCTCCAAGGGCGACGGCGTCCATGTCTTCTATCCCCGCGTCCTCGCCCCCGGCACCGGCGCGCGGGACCTGGAGTGGGTCCAGGCCAGCGGGCGCGGCGTGGTCTATTCGACCACCGTGGTGCGCAAGAAGCCGCCCGAGCCCAGCTACAACGTCGCCCTGATCGACCTGGCCGAAGGGCCGCGGATGATGAGCCGCGTCGAGGGACTGGATCCCGCCGCCCTCGCCATCGGCATGGCCGTCCAGGCCCGCATCGTCGACCAGGACGGCGAGCCGGTCGTGGTCTTCGACGTCGTGGGGCGGCCGGCATGAGCGACTTTCCGCGCGGCCGCACGGCCATCGTCGGCGCCGCCACCTTCGGCCAGGGCAAGGCTCCCGGCTACGAGGCCTCCGACCTCGCCGCCATCGCCAGCGCCATGGCCCTGGAGGACGCGGGCCTGTCGCTGGCCGATGTCGACGGCCTGTTCTTCTGCCATCCCACCGACACCATGGGCGGGCTGTCCTTCGCCCAGTACCTGGGGATCCGCCCCAAGGTTACCGACAACAACCGCACCGGCGGCTCGGCCTTCCAGACCTATGTCGAGCACGCCGCCTATCTGCTCGACGCCGGGGCCATCGACTGCGCCCTGATCGCCTATGGCTCCAATCAGGCGACGGCGACCGGCAAGCTGGTCTCGACCGTGCAGCCAATGCGCTACGAGGCCCCCTATCGCCCCCTCAACCCGGTCAGTTCCTACGCCCTGGCCGCCGCCCGCTACCTGCACCAGTACGGCGCCCGGCGGGAGCAGCTGGGCGAAGTGGCCCTGGCGGCCCGCAAGTGGGCGGCGCTGAACCCCGAGGCCTTCAAGCGCGACCCGCTGACGATGGACGACTACCTGGCCTCGCGGATGGTCTCTGATCCGCTGTCGGTGCTCGACTGCTGCCTGGTGACCGACGGGGCCGCGGCGGTGGTGATGACCCGCGCCGACCGGGCCCGCGACCTTAGGCGCCCGCCGGTGCCGGTGATGGGCGCCGCCGCCGAGACCCACCACCGCGAGATCGGCTGGCTGGAGGACCTGACCGTCACCGCCGCCGCCCGTTCCGGCGCGCGGGCCTATCAGCGCGCCGGCCTGACGCCGGCCGACATCGATCTGGTCCAGGTCTATGACGCCTTCACCATCAACACGATCCTGTTCCTCGAAGACCTCGGCTTCTGCCCGAAGGGCGAAGGCGCGCGGTTCGTCGAGGACGGCCGCATCGCGCCGGGCGGGGCCTTGCCGGTCAACACCAATGGCGGCGGCCTGTCCTGCTGCCATCCGGGCATGTATGGCCTGTTCCCGATCGTCGAGGCGGTGCGCCAGCTGCGCGGCGAGGCCGGCGAGCGCCAGGTCGCCGACGCCCGCTTCGCCATCGCCCACGGCAATGGCGGCGTGCTGTCCAGCCAGGCGACGGTGATCCTCGGCGCCGACGGGGCGTAACTCAACGAAAAAAGGCCGCGCCCGAGGGCGCGGCCAATGATCGCGAGTCCGGGGGAGGATCAGGCGAAACGACGTTCCGGCTGGGCGATCTCGACCTCCAGCGGGCGGCCCAGGGCCGGGTTGTTCAGGCGGGCCACCGCGCCGCGCACCATCTGCAGCAGCCAGTCGCGATTGACTTCGAAGAAGGCGGTGGGGCCGTGGATGCTCAGCGCCAGGGCATAGGTCTCGCGCAGCGGCGAGACCAGCATCGACAGGCTGGTCTGGTCGCCGTCGACATGCAGGGCGTAGCCCTGGATGCGGACGCTGCGCAGCTCCTCGGCGAACGCCACGGCGCAGACCCGTTCGGCCCCCTCGGGCGCCTCGGCGTTGACCCGGTGGACCAGCTTGCGCACCAGCTCGGGATCGAAGGTCGCCAGCAGCGCCTTGCCGGCGGCCGAGGCGGCCAGGCCCGTGCTGGCGTCGATATCGATCGGCGGGCTGGCCCCGTGCACCACGTGGATGTGCTGGATCGCCATGCCGACCTTGTGGGCCAGGGTCACGGTGACGCCGGCCTCTTCGGCTAGGTGGTCGAGGATAGCCAGCAGCCGTCCCTTGCGGAACAGCTCAGGCTGGACCGACGAGCCGATCACCGCCACCCGCGCCGTCGGGCGATAGGTGCGCTGGTCGCGGTCGCGGTTGAGATAGCCCAGCGAAACCAGGCAATTGAGAAGCTCGGAGGTGCTCGACTGGGGATAGCCCATGGACCGGGCGATATCCATGACCGTGGCCGTCGGCCGCGTGTCGGAAAAATACTCAAGGACCTCCAGCGCGCGCTGGGCCGACTTGATCTTCTTCGGATCCAATGGCTTGGCCATCGTGGGCCTCCCTCGTTTTTATGACGTCATGTTGTCATTACAAGAGGAGTCGTGCAACAGGATTTTTTGATTTTTTGAACGATGTTCCGTTTTAGATAATTCTGACTAGAGCGCCCTCAGCCGTTGCGGCCGTCGGCGTTGAACTCGATGACATAGCTGTAGCGGCCGGGATGGTAGCGGACGAACACCGCCTCGATCGCCTGGCCGCTGGCCAGGTAATAGGCCCGGGTGACCAGCAGCACCGGATCGGCGGGCTTCAGGCCCAGATGCGCCGCGGCGACCTCGCCGGCCATGCCCGATTCGATCTTCTGCTGGGCGCGGCTGACGCGGACGTTCAGGCGGCGCTCCACGGCCCGGATGATCGGCATGCCGACGGTGATGAAGTCCTGTGGCTCCAACTGGCGGCCGACCTCGGGCGGAAAATAGATCTCCAGATAGGCGGTCGGCTCGCCGTCGACCCGGCTGATCAGCTCCAGCCGCGTCATCGCCGCATCGTCGGCCAGCTTGAGGATCGCGGCGGCCTCGGGGTTGCGGGCGTCGTGCTCGAGCGACAGGCGGTCGGGCTGCATCGCCCCGGCGCCGGCCAGGAACTCGTCCAGCGATCCCTTCAGGGCGATGGAGCGCGCGCCGACCTTGCGCTCGGCGACGAACGAGCCGACGCCGCGCCGTCGAACGATCAGCCCTTGCGCCATCAGCGCATCCAGGGCCCGCCGCACGGTGATGCGGCTGACGCCGTACTCGTCGCACATCCGCTCCTCGGACGGCAGGGCGTCGCCAGGCTCGAACTCGCCGCCGTGCAGGCGCGAGCGCAGGTCCTGTTCCATCTGGTGGTAGAGCGGAAGGGGGCCGGCCTGGAGCTGCATGGCGTATCCGAGCTTCGCGCGAACGCGATGACCTGGACCAGACTAGGCGCGCCCCGCTTCACCGGCAAAACGAAGACGCCGGCCGGCCGCGATGATCGCGTACCCGATCAAGTGCTTGAACCAGGCGGGCTCGGGCCGGCCGCCTCGCACGATTCACGCCGCGGCGGGCGTGCAGCCTCGACAGGGCCAGCGGCGCCTTGCGGCGTCAGCAATCTGGCGATCGTCCCGATCAGATCGCCGGCGTCGATCGGCTTGGTCAGGAAGGCGTCGGCGCCGGCCGCCAGCCCGGCCGTCTCGTGTTCCGGCAGGACGTTTGCGGTCAACATCACGATCGGCGTCGCGGCGGCCCCGGCGCTGCGTTCGGCCTTGCGAATGTGGGCGATGGCCTCCAGTCCGCCCATATTGGGCATCTGCATGTCCATCAGCACCAAGTCATACCCGCCGGGCTGGAAACAGGCCACGGCCTCACGCCCGTCGACGGCCATGGTCAGTTCCACGTCCAGGCCTTCCAGCATCAGGGCCACCACCCGCCGGTTGATGTCGTGATCCTCGGCCAACATAATCTTCAGCGTTCGCCCGGCGTCCAGACCGGGGCCGACCAGATCCGGCGACGAGGCGTCGTCGCTCGCCGCCGCCACGGCCAGGACCAGGCGCACGGTAAAGCGCGCGCCCTTCCCCGGCTTGGAGACGGCCTCGATGTCGCCGTTCATCAGTCGGGCCAGGGCCAGGGAAATCGACAGGCCAAGGCCGGTGCCGCCGAATCGCCGGGTGATCGAGCCGTCGGCCTGCGCAAACCGTCCGAACAGTCGCCGACCGGTCTCGGCGTCGAAGCCGATGCCGGTGTCGGTGACCGTCAGGTTGAGCGCCTGCTCCCCGTCGACCTCCGGACCGGCTTCGAGGTCCAGCGCCACCCGGCCGTTTTCCGTGAACTTGATGGCGTTCGAAATCAGGTTGCCGAGGATCTGCTTCAAGCGCAGAGGGTCGCCGATGTGCCGGTCGGCCACGGCCGGCGCGATCCGAAGATCCAGGGCCAGGCCCTTTTCCTCGGCCTTGGGCCGGAACAGTTCGATGATTGCGCTGCAGGTCGCCCGCAGATCGAAGCTTTCGGCCTGGATGACCAGTTCCCCCGCCTCGACCCGCGCCATGTCGAGAACGTCGTTGAGCAGGCCCTGCAGCGAATCGGCGCTGGTCTCGACCAGCCGGACCATCTCCCGCTGCCGCGGGGCCAGATCGGTGCGGGCCAGGGCGCTGACGACGCCCAGGACGCCGTTCATCGGGGTCCGGATCTCGTGGCTCATATTGGCCAGGAACTCCGACTTGGAGCGACTGGCCGCCTCGGCCTTTTCCTTGGCCTTGCGCACGGCCGCATAGGCGCGCTCCAGGCGCTGGGCGCTGCGGTTGCGCGCGCCGAGCGCGGCGGTGGCCGGCACGGCCGCGGCGAAGGCCGAGGCGATGAACAGCTGGATCATGAACTCCTGGCGATAGGGGTCCGCGGGGGCCATGAAGGCGATGGGTCCATGGCCGTTGGCCGTGAGCGCCATGGCCAGCACCCCGGTCGTCAGCACCGACGCATAGACCCAGCCCGGCCCGGCCCGAAACGCCAGCAGCACCAGGGTGGGCATGACCAGCGTCAGGGCGATGAACCGGTCGGCGGTGAAGGCGGCGATCGTCAGGGCGACCGTGAACGCGAGCAGCAAGAGGCGTTCCAGGCGCGCGCCGGCCGCCGCATGCGACAGCCGCCTCTGCTTGAAGGGCAGCAGCGCCGCCGGCGTCGCGATCAGCAGGCCAAGGCCGTCCTCCAGCGCCCATTGCAGCCAGGCATGGGAAAAGTCGCCGAACGATCCGTCGACCAACCCGACCAAGACCTGGCCGACCAGGGCCTCCAGTCCCGCGCTGACCCCGGCGATCAGGGTGAAGATGAACAGGCGCCGGGCGCGCGACAGATCGAGCGCGGCCCCGCAGAAGCTCCGTGTCAGCGCCGCCGCGCCGAAGGCCAGCGCCTGGTTGAGGCTGCTGAACAGCACGGCGTGCGGCAGGTCGATCCGACCGATCCAGTTGTGGGTGAGGTCGACGCCGTAGCAGGCGAGGCAGAAGGCAAGGCCGAGCCGCGGCGGCAGCACCAGGATCGCGGCCACCAGAATGCCGTTCGACGGGAAAAAGGCGACGGCGTCGCTGATGTCGCGGCAGAACAGCCAGACGCAGAGCTCAACGGCCACATAGGCCAGGAACAGCGCTGCGGCGGCGGGCAGGCCCTGCTGCGCATCGGCCGATCGGTAGAGGCGAAGGCGGACAGCCATGCAAAGGCCTCCTTGGGCCCGAAGGCGCGACGCTGGTGCGCGGAAATCCGCTCCACCGCGCCGGGCGTTCAGCCCCTCGCCAGAGTCAGGCGGCGGCGGAGCGATCCGACGTCGCTCGCGCATCGGCCAGCCGACGACTCAAACAATCTGCGCATGGTGATCCCCCTCCTCCAGCCAAGCGATGCGGCCAGGAAAACCGTAGTAAAATCAAGGAATGGTAAAATCCGAAGACGCGGTTTGTCGCATCTGCCGCGAGCTTCTCCAGTCAGCGCCTGCCATTTGGGGCAAATTTTCGCGGCCATCTGTGTTGTAGCGAAAGGCCGGCACGGGAAACTGACCGGAAATGCGCGAGGATGACGTGCTGAATCTGTATTCTATGACTTCTCCCTCAGCGACACCTTGCCGCATGACCGCCGGATGCGCTTGAGCAAGGTCATGGGCGATTTACCCGGGCGATTTCTCCGGATTGCAAGCACAGGACGAGCCCCCTTCAGAGGTCTCGACGTTGCAAAGATAAAGAACCTCCCCGTCGAACTTAAGCGAATGCCGCAAGGCCGTAGTCGAGATCGCCGATCAATCCTTGCGCAGGCGGATGACGCCATCCCCGAACGGCGCGTCGCGGTTGGTCAGGGCGGTCTTCAGGCCGTGCTCGGCCATGTCGGCCTTGAACTGGGTGCGGCGCGGCCCCCTGGACAGGTGGGCCCGGGCGTCGTTCTCGGCCGCCAGCCGCTGGATGGTCCGCGCGCCCATGGCCTCCAGGGCCAGGTTGACGATGCGCTTGTGGGCCGAGAGCAGTTCGTTGTCGACGAACGACAGCCGCCGGGCCAGTTCGTCGACCGCCGCGTCCAGCTGGTCGGCCGGCGCCGATTCCAGCGCCAGGCCGATGGTCACCGCGTCGCGGCCGCGGACGCTGTCGCCGGTCATCAGGATGCGTTTGGCCCACTGCGGGCCGCAGTGATAGATCCACATGTGGTTGGGCGGCGAGCCGTTGGCGCGGGCGGCCGGAAAACCGATCTTGGCCTCGTCGGCGACGATCACGAAGTCGCACATCAGCGCCAGGTCGGTGCCGCCGGCCAGGCAGTTGCCCTGCACCCGGGCGATGACCGGCTTGTGCAGGTCGAAGATCACCGTGGTCAGGGCCTGCTGGCGCTCCATGAACCAGGCGTCGTCGTCATAGCTGCCCGACGAGCTGCGATAGGCCGGCGCCTCGGCCGCGGCCGCCTCGCCCTCGGCCTTGCGGCCGGCATAGACCCCGCCCAGGTCGTAGCCGGCGCAGAAGTCCTTGCCCGCCCCCTGCAGGATGACGACGTTGACGTCGAGGCGGTCGTCGGCCTCCAGCAGGGCGTCGTGCAGCTCCTGCAGGGTCTGGGGCGACAGGGCGTTGCGCTTGTCGGGCTTGTTGAGGGTGATGCGCGCGACCCGCTCGGACACCTCGAACAGGATCTCTTCCGGCCGGTCCAGCCACTTGCCGCTGTAGGTCATGCGTCAGCTCCAAAGACACGGGTCCTGGCGACCATGTCACACGCGGCCGGCGACGGGCAGTCGGCTTGCGGTCGCCGCGGCCAAGCCTCATCGTCGCCATGGACCCTGGCCTGACAAGGCGGGGGGGGCGGCTCATCGTGTGGATGATATGTCGGCCCCGGCGACGCCATGGCGCTTGTCGCGGCGGGCGTTTGCGGATGCTTTTGGGCCAAATCCGCAGATGCAAGCCGCCCCTGTCGCCGGGCGCCGAGGCCCCTGATCCATGACCCAGACCCCCACCGACACGCTCGCGGCCCGCCCGGCCCTGCCCTGGATCCGCCTGGACGGACCCGAACCCTTCGTCGAGGGCCGCCTCTGCAAGGTTTGCGGCGCCCGCACGGCCGAGGCCCACCTGGCCTGCCCGGCCTGCGGGGCGCGGGACTCGATCGAGACCTATCGCGCGCCGACCACCGGCCGGCTGCACGCCTATTCGATCGTCCGCCGCTCCTATCCCGGCGTGCCCGTGCCGTTCATCTCGGCGATCGTCGACCTCGACGACGGCCTGACCCTGAAGGGCAACCTGATCCAGGTCGCGCCCGAGCCCGAGGCGATCACGATCGGCATGCCGGTCAGGATGGTGTTCGGCGACGCCCTGGGCCGCACCGACAAGGACGGCGCGTCCTATGTCGCCTTCTTCTTCGAACCTTCGGCCTGAGGTCCGCCATGAGCGAGAACATCTACATCCTCGGCATCGACATGCTGAAGTTCGGCAAGTATCCGGACCGCACCTTCGCCCAGCTCGGCGGCGAGGCGGCGCTGCTGGCGCTGGACGACGCTGGGCTCGGCGTCCACGACGTCCAGGCCATGTACTGCGGCTCGGTGTTCGGCGCCTATGACATGACCGGCCAGCGGGTCATGCGCGAGATCGGCCAGACCGGCATTCCGGTCACCAACATCTCCAACGCCTGCGCCACCGGTGCCTCGGCCTTCCGCGAGGCCTGGATCGCCGTCAAGTCGGGGCTCTACGACGTGGTGCTGGCGGTCGGCGTCGAGAAGACCCCGCGCGGCATGCTGGGCGGCCACCACGAGGGCGGCATCTCGCCCGAGGGCCTGTTCGGCTCGGCCTCGATGCCCGCGGTCTTCGCCGAGTCCGGCATGGAGCACGCCGGGATGTACGGCACCACCTTCGAGCAGTTCGCCAAGGTGTCGGTGAAGAACCACCACCATTCGACCATGAACCCCAAGGCCGTCTACCAGAAGGAGACGCCGCTGGAGGAGGTGATGGGCTCGGAGATGATCGCCTATCCCAACACCAAGCTGATGTGCTCGGTGAACGTCGACGGCGCCGCCGCCGCGGTGGTGGTGTCGGAGAAGAAGGCGCGGGAGATGGGCCTGGGCCGCGCCATCCGGGTCATGGCCTCGGCCCTGGCCTCCGACCCCTGGAACCCGCGCAACCCGATCATGCCCGACGTCAATGGCTGCACCCGGCTGGCGGCGGCCTCGGCCTATGAGCAGGCCGGGATCGACCCCGGCGACGTCAGCCTGGTCGAACTGCACGACTGCTTCGCCACCGCCGAGCTGCTGCACTACGAGAACCTGCGGCTGTGCGGCCTCGGCGAGGCCGGGCGGCTGATCGACGAGGGCGTCACCGCCCTGGGCGGCCGGGTGCCGGTCAATGTCTCCGGCGGCCTGCTGTCCAAGGGCCATCCCCTGGGCGCGACCGGCATCGCCAACATGTACGAGGTCGCCCTGCACCTGCGCGGCGAGGCCGGCTCGCGTCAGGTCCAGGGCGCCAAGGTCGGCCTGACCCACGTGGTCGGCCTGGGAACCGCCGCCGCCGTTCACCTGTTCGAGAAGGCATGAGCACGCTGCGATGACCAAGCCGCGACCGACCCAAGCCGAGGCCGAAGCCGCCGTCCGGGTGCTGCTGGAATGGGCGGGCGACGACCCCTCGCGCGAGGGCCTGCTGGACACGCCCGAACGGGTGGCCAAGTCCTATCGCGAGCTGTTCTCGGGCTACGAGACCGATCCCCATGGCTATCTGGAGCGGACCTTCCAGGAGGTGGCCGGCTACGACCAGCTGGTGGTGCTGAGCAATATCCGCGTGGTCAGCTTCTGCGAGCACCACATGCTGCCGGTGACCGGCGTGGCCCATGTCGGCTACCTGCCCACCAACAAGGTCGTGGGCATCTCCAAGCTGGCCCGGGTGGTCAACGGCTTCGCCCGCCGCCTGCAGATCCAGGAGAAGCTGACGGCCGAGATCGCCCAGGCCATCGAGGACGTCCTGCAGCCGCACGGGGTCGGGGTGGTGATCGAGGCCGAGCACAGCTGCATGACCCTGCGCGGGGTCAACACCCCCGGCTCGCGCTTGACGACCAGCAGCCTGCGCGGCGTGGTCCGCGACGATCCGCGCACCCGGGCGGAGTTCCTGCGCTTGGTCCGTCAGGGCTCGACGGCCTGACCCCCGGGGCGGGCAGATGGCCGGCGCGGATCGCATCCGCGATGGCCCGCGACGCTCCGCAAACTTGACACCTCGCCGGCTTCGGCAGAAAATTGAACATCATTCGATTTTCTGCAATCTCGGCCGCGGGCCGGCGAGGAGACACCATGACCGACACCGCGATCGCCAAGGACCCCGTGACGGGCTGGCGCTACAAGGGTCCGATCTTCGACGCTGACACCCACCTCTACGAAACCCCCGAGGCCTTCGACGTCTATGTCCCGGCCAAGTACAAGGAAGACTGGGGCCTGAACTACAAGCACGCCGACGACGGCCAGTTCGCCCTGCACGTGGGCAAGCGCAAGGTCGAGATCAGCGCCGACTACATGACGGAGGACTTCAAGATCCCGCCGCCCGGCAAGCTGCACGAGTGGCTGCGGGCCCAGAAGGAGGGCAAGGCCGAGGTCGACATGCGGGTGCCGATCACCCCGACCATGACCGACCCGGCCGAGCGCGTGAAGGTCCTCGACAAGTGGGACGTCCGCTCCTCGATGCTCTATTGCGGCAATTTCGTCAGCGCCATCAGCTACCTGGACGAGCCCGACCCGGCCTACGCCATCCTCAACGCCTATAACCGCTGGATGCTCGACCAGTGGAAGTTCAACTACAAGAACAAGATCTTCAGCTGCCCGGTCCTGACCCTGGCCGACCTGCCGCAGGCGATCGAGCAGGCCAAGTGGGCGGTGGCCAACGGCGCCAAGTTCGTGCTGATGCCGATGGGCCCCTACAACGGCAAGGCCCCGGCCCATCCCGACCATGACCCGTTCTGGGCCATCCTCAACGAGGCCGGCGTCGGCGTGGTCTTCCACGTCTCCGAGGCCATCTATCTGAAGGACCACATGGCCGTGTGGGGCGAGCCGATGCAGAAGTCGCGGCTGCGCCAGACCGCCTTCATGTGGATGCACGGCTATTCCGAACGGCCGGTGATCGAGACCCTGTCCAGCTTCGTGCTGCTGAACTTCTTCGAGCGCTTCCCCAACATCACCCTGATTTCGGCCGAGAACGGGGCCGAATGGGTGCCCTCGATGCTGGTCAAGATGGACAAGGTGCGGGGCATGGCCAAGAACGGCTACTGGCCGGCCGGCCAGCTGAAGGAGCGGCCCAGCAAGATCTTCAAGCGCCACGTCAAGGTCGTCGCCTATCCCGAGGACGACATCAAGGCCATCGTCGACCAGACCGGCGACGCCGATTGGCTGCTGATGGGCTCGGACTATCCCCACTCCGAGGGTGTCGAGGAGCCGCGGATCTTCGCCGACGAGGCCTGCAAGAACCTCTCCGACGCCGACACCGCCAAGGTGATGTACGAGAACGGCATGAAGCTGGCGGGCCTGCCGTTCTGACGGCCGGAACGGACGGCGTTCCTCGCGCCGTCCGCTAGCCCTTGTCGTGCTTGTCCTTGCGCCGCTTGCCCAGCAGCAGCCGCGACTCCAGGCGACCGCGCAAGGCCGCATAGTAGGCGGCCAGGAAGTCGCCGTCGGACTCGTCGGGGGCGGCCTTCCAGGCGATCTTCTGGCGGATGCGGGCGGCGACCAGGGCGATGGTCTTGGTCTCGTAGCGGCGCAGCACGTCCTCGAGCACGTGCAGTTCCTTGACCCCGTAGGCGTCCAGGTGGGCCTGGGTGAAGGCGAAACGGCCGTGCGAGGGGCGCGAGGACTGGACGAGGTCGGGGACCAGCTTGCGGGTCGGGGTCTTGACCACCCAGGTGCCGGCCACCAGGTCGCCGACCCGCAGCCGGTCGCGGTTGAACAGCGGAAACAGCAGGAACACCCCGCACCAGACCAGGCCCGCCAGGCTGATCCAGGCCCCGACCTGGCCGTTGTTGACGATCAGGAAGCCGATCGGCAGGTAGAGCTCGATCTCGCGCATGGCGTTGCGGGCGAAGATGGCGTCGGCGGTCAGCCGGCCGCCGTTGCGCGCCGCCACCCGCAGGCCCATGGCCCGCTTGCCCGGGGTCGCCGCCCCGGGGGTCAGTTCGAACAGGATGAAATAGAGGTTTCGCAGCACGAAGAACGCCAGCATCCAGATGGTGGCGATCACCTCGCCGCCCTTGCCCTTGGAGCCGAGGAAGGCCAGCAGGGTCAGCAGGGTGAAACCGACCAGCACCCCGACCATGATCGCCAGGTCGATCAGCAGGGCCGTGGCCCGCTCGCCGGCCTCTCCCAGGCGCAACTTCAGATCCACGCCTTCCGGCGTGACCAGCGAACGGGCCTGGCGGTCCTCGGCCGGCGGCGCGCCGCCCGCCGCGGCGACAGCGGCCGCTGCGGCGGCCTTCGCCTTCCGCTTGCGCCCGGCGATCATGGAACCGCCTTGGCGCGGCGCGGCAGGTAGAGATAGGCCGGCCACAGGACCAGAGTGACCAGGGCCACCCCATAGCGGGCGAAGTCGTTCTGGATCACCTGCCGCCCCACCCCTTCGAGGATGCCGGCGCAGAACAGCATCACCACCACCCCGGCCATCAGGGTCGCCGACTGGCGGCCGGCCTGGGCCATGGCCTCCGGCCGCGACAGGTCGCCGGGAAAGGCCAGGGTCCAGCCGATCCGCAGGCCCGCCGCCCCGGCCAGGATCACCGCCGAGATCTCGGTGACCCCATGGATGACCAGCCAGCCGCCGGCCTCGAAGGCCAGGCCGCGCATGGCGAAGGTCGCCAGGAAGGCCCCCAGCATGCAGCCGTTATAGGCCATCAGCATGGCGGTCGGCAGGCAGAAGGCGAATCCCAGGGCGAAGGCGAAGATCGCCACGCCGGAATTGTGGGTGAACAGAAAGGCGGCGAAGATCGACAGGCCCGAGCGGTCGCCGCCCTTGTCGTAGAGGGTGGCGCGCAGGGCCTCGGCCGAGGCGGCCGGCCCGCGGCCGCCGGCCAGGCTGTCGGGAACGAAGGCGCCGAACCAGTCGGGGTCGTGCAGGGTCAGGAAATAGGCGGCCAGCACCCCGACCAGGGTCAGGGCGAAGCTGGCCAGGGTCTCGCGCCACAGCCCCTGGGCGGCGGCCGGCCATTCGCGGGCGAAGAAGCCGCCCACCCGCTCGGCCAGGCTGGAGCGGGCGCCGTAGACGAAGAAATAGGCCCGGGTGCTGAGGCTCTCCAGATAGTCGACCAGGCTCTGGTCCAGCGATGTGGCGCGGGCCACCGACAGCGACGACAGGGCCTGGCGATAGAGCACCGGCATGGCCAGCAGCTCCTCGTCGCTGAGGGCCCGGGCCGAGCCCTTGCCGGCCTTGGCCAGCAGGGTTTCCAGCCGCCGCCAGTCGTCCTCGCGCTCGGCGCGGAAGCGGTAGCTCTTCAGGTGCAGCTGCGCCATCACAACAGGTCCCGACGCTTGAGGTCCAGATAACGGGCCAGCAGGGCCGGCCCGACCTGGTCGGCGGCGGCCTCGACGATCTCGACCCCCATGCGGCGCAGGCGGGTCACCACCACTTCGCGCTCGCGCATCAGGGCGGCGGCGACCACGGCCCGCGAGACGTCGTCGGCGGTCTCCGGCGCCTTGCGCTCGATCGCCGCCAGCTCCTCGTCGTGCATCATCACGAACAGCACCAGGTGCTGGCGCAGCAGCCGGCCGACATTCTCCAGCATCAGCTCGGCGCTGGTGGAGTCGGCGACGTCGGTGAAGACCACCACCAGCGACCGGCGCGACAGCTGGCCCGCCAGCTGGGTCAGGCCCAGGGTGTAGTTGGTCTCCTCGGCCGAATAGTCGATCTTCGAGGCCAGGCGCTGCAGGGCCGGAAAGGCGTTGGGGCCCGAGGTCACGCCGCTGGCGATGTTGGGGCGGGCGTCGAAGCCGAACAGCCCGACCTTGTCGCCCATCTTCAGGCCGACATAGGCCAGCAGCAGGGTGGCGTTGAGGGCGTGGTCCAGGCGCGGCCGGCCCAGCAGCGGCTGGCCCATCAGCCGGCCCGTGTCGATGGCCGCGACGATGTGGTGGTTGCGCTCGACGTGGAATTCCTTGGCCAGCAGGGCCCCATGGCGGGCCGACTGCTTCCAGTCGATGGCCCGGCGGTTCATGCCGGGGCGAAAGTCGGTCAGGGCGTGGAAGTCGCTGCCGCCGCCGAGGTCCAGCTGCAGGCGATGGCCGACCGATGGGTCGCGCGAGAACAGGCGCAGGGCCTCGTCCTTGATGCCGGCGATGTCGAGGGTGACCGGGACCACCTGCTCAAGCCGGTCGTCGCGCTGGATCCACATCAGGCCCAGGGGGCCGCGCCAGCGGGCCGAGACCCGGTGGATCCGCCCCTCCCCGCGTCGCAGCGCCCTCAGGTCGATGCGCAGCCCGGCCCGCCGCTCGTGGACCCGCGCCCGTCCCGTGGCCGGCGCGGCCTCCAGCCGGTCGTTGAGGTCGACGGCGAACTCCACCGCCCCTGGCGCGACGCCGCGGGGGAAACCGGCCTCGATCAGCGCCCCCTGGACGGCGCCGCTGGCCAGCGAGCCGGGGCCGGCGAGGGTCAGCCGCATGCTGCGCCGGCCCGGGGCCAGCAGGACGTCGAGGAACAGCAGGGCCGCGACCAGGGCGATCCAGGCCGGGCCCAGCAGCCACAGCCGTGCGGCGACCAGGGCCAGGCCCAGGGCCAGGGGCGCGCCCAGGGCCATCAGCAGGATCGCGGCGGCGGTGGGATAGATGCGCAAGGCCCTAGTCCGAGGTCTTCATCGCGGCGCCTCGACCTGGTCGATCAGGCCGCGCACCACCTCGTCGACCTTGCGGCCCTCGATCTCGGCGGCCGGCGACAGGATCACCCGGTGGCGCAGGGCCGGCAGGGCCAGGCGCTTGACGTCGTCGGGAATGACATAGTCGCGGCCTTCCAGCGCCGCGCGGGCCCGGGCGGCGACCGCCAGCATGGCCGCGCAGCGCGGCGAGGCCCCGCCCGACAGCTCGCCGGTGTCGCGGGTCGCGCGAACCACCCCGACGATGTAGCCGACGATCTCGTCGGTCAGCCGCACCCCGGCCACGGCCGCCACCGCCGCCCCGATCGTGGGGCTGTCGGCGGCGGCGGCGACCCCGAAGCCCTCCGGCGACGGCTGGCCGGTGCGGCCGCCGTGGCTGGCGACGATGGCGGTCTCCTCGGCCAGGCTCGGATAGGCCAGGACGTGCTTGAACAGGAAGCGGTCCAGCTGGGCCTCGGGCAGCGGATAGGTGCCCTGCTGCTCCAGCGGGTTCTGGGTGGCCACGACCATGAAGCGGTCGCTGAGCGGATGGCGCTCGCCGTCCAGGGTGACCTTGTGCTCCTGCATCGCCTCCAGCAGCGCCGCCTGGGTCTTGGGCGGGGTGCGGTTGATCTCGTCGGCCAGCAGCAGCTCGCAGAAGATCGGGCCCTTGACCAGGGTGAAGGCGCTGGTCTGGAAGTTGAACAGGTTGGCCCCCAGGATGTCGCCCGGCATCAGGTCGGGCGTGAACTGGATGCGGCCGAACTGCAGGTTCACCGCCTGGGCGAAGCACTGGGCCAGGAAGGTCTTGGCCGTGCCCGGCGGCCCCTCCAGCAGCATGTGGCCGCCGGCGAACAGGGCCGTCAGCATCAGGTCGATGGTGTCGTCCTGACCGATCACGGCCTTGGCGGTCTCGGTCCGGATCCGGCCGGCGAGCGCCTGCACCTCAGCGACGTTCACGGGTCATCTCCAGTCTCCACTGATGCCAACGGTGGGCGAGCCTGATCAGCTCGCCCGGGGAACGGACCGCCCGGGTCGCCTCGTCGAGGGTCGAGGCGCGGTCGGCGGCGCCGAAGCGCTCGCCCTGGCGGTCCAGAAAATCGGTCAGGGCCTGGCCGTCCAGCCGAGGCCCGCCCAGGGCCCGGGCCGCCGCCGCGCGCTGCAGCTCGGCATAGCGCGGGGCCATGGCCGGCTCGCGCCTGGCCATGCGGATCAGGCCGGCGGAATTGTCGACCAGGGCGTCCTTGCCCAGGGCCAGGGCCCGCTCGCCCCGGCGCACCGCCCGGAAGCGGGCGGCGGCATGCAGCCCCATCAGCAGGGCCGCCCCGACCAGGCACAGGGTCGCCCCGACGAACGGCGGCTCAAAGGCCAGCTTCAGCACGCTGCGCGACCGGGAAAAGCCGTTCAGGGTCACGTCGAAGACGATCGCCCGGCTGACCCGCCGCTCGACGGCCCCATCGCGCAGCGCCTGGACCATCCGCACGCCCGTCCGCGCCGTGCGCACGTCCTTCAGGCCCATAGTGTTCAACAGATCGGGGTCGGAGAGCACATAGGCCTTCATGTCGCCGCGCCGGGCCAGCACCACCCGGCCGTGCTCGTCGGTGAGAACCGGGATCAGACCGGGCCCCGACAGCGTCCGGAGGTTCCGGATCGGACCGGTCTCGAACGTCAAGCCGGCCATCACGCTGCCCGGCGCGCCCGTCAGGCGCCGCGTAGCGGTCGTCGCGTCGCTGGTCGTGACCGTCTGAGACAGGTTCATCGTCTTGAGAAGCGTCGTCAGATCGTCGGCCGCTACGGGCTGCAGCCCGCCGATCCAACCCTGGTGACGCGGATCGGGACCGCCGCGCCACTTGGGCAGCACCACCAACGTCGTCGAAAACACCAGGACGGCGGTGTCGAGATAGGCCTGGGGGGCGACGCCGGTGTCCGGGGTCAGGATCACCAGGGCGGGCGTCTCAAACCGCTGGGAACGCCGCGCCACCAGCACCGGCTCGCCCAGTCCCCGCAGCAGCTGGACCGCGCCGCCATAGCCGACCGCCGAACGCGACAGGGCGTGGGCCCGGCCGTCATCGCCCGACTGCAGGTCCGGCGCATAGGTCGACAGCACCACAAAGGCCGAGAAGGCGAACACCCCGGCCAGGATCATGCCCAGCACGACCTTGGGCGAGAACAGCAGGCCGTCTCCCCACTTGGCGTCCGACATGGCCTCGCTCATCGCCAAGCCTCGGCGAAGGCGAAGCCCTCATAGGCGGCGCGGCAGGCGGCGAACTCGTCGGCCCCGACCGGGCGGCCGCCGAAGAAGCTGTGCTCGACCACCCCGGCGATCTGGCTGAAGGTGCGGCGCACCGTCTGCGGCACCCCGTCCAGAGCGGCGATGTCGCGGCTGGTCAGGGCCGGCGAGATCAGGTCCGGGCGCTTGCCCTCGATGTCCTCGATGCTGCGGAACAGGATCAGGTGGACGGCTTCGGCGAAGCGGCCGGCGGCGGCCAGGCGGTCGGCGTCCTCCAGCAGGGTGCGAGCCTTGGCGACGTTGGGCCGCCAGGCGTCGTCGCCGAGCACCGGACCTTTGCCCGGCCGCAACGACGGCCAGCGCGTGGCGATCAGCTCGCGGGTCAGGAAGAACAGGATGACCGCCGCCCCGACGATCAGGAATCCCCAGAACACATAGGTCAGAAAGGGCGCGGCCGAATCGAGCAGCCTGCCGAAGGCCCGCAGCCAGGCCGGAACGTGCGGCGTCGGCTGCACGGTCGGCTCGAACTGCAGGCTGCGGTCGCGCAGCACGGCCGCATGGACCCGCGCAAAGCCGTCCGCCGCCCCGTCCACGACCGGACCGGACGCGTGCCGCTCGCCCCCAACGCCTCCCGCCAAACGCTCGCTCCCGACTGCCCCGCCGCTCACGCTAGACGATTCAACTCTCGGTGTCGCCTTGAACTCGGAGCGCGAACGATTCGTCCGAGACCAGACCGATCGTCCGGGTCGCGCGCGCCTGCCCCGCCGGCCGCCTCGACGACGGACGGTCCGAGGGGCCGCCGAAGCGGTGATTTTATGCAATCATTTCAGGGCGGAGTTGGTGGGCCGGCTGGGATTCGAACCCAGGACCATTCGATTAAAAGTCGAATGCTCTACCACTGAGCTACCGGCCCGCTATCGACGCGGCGGGCGCCGGTGGAAGCGGCGCGGAACATAGTCGGGGCCCGGCTGAGCCGCAAGCGCGCTTTCGCGCCGAGAGGGAGATGACGAACGCGGCTTCCTCGCGCTAGGGTTCGGCCATGCGCAGCCCGTTGCTTATCGCCGTCCTCCTCCCGGTCCTGGCCGCCTGCGCCACCAAGGCCGAGCCGCCGCCCCAGAAGATCCAGACGACGTCGGACGCCAACAAGGAAGGCATCACCGGCGCCGCCGCCGCGCCGCTGCGCGACATGAACCTGGTGCGCACCAAGATCCCGCCGGTGCTGCTGGAGGCCATGGCCGACCCCTACGCCCGGCCGCCGGGCAAGAAGATCAGCTGCGACGTCCTGATCACCCTGGTCGCGCCCCTCGACGTCGCCCTGGGCGAGGACGTCGACCGCCATCCGCCGGAGGAGAACGAGGACCTGATGGACCGCGGCAAGCGCATGGCCGCCTCGTCCGCCTTCGGGGCCATGGCCAGCGCCGCCCAGGACCTGATCCCGATGCGCGGCTGGGTGCGCAGGCTCAGCGGGGCCGAAAAGCACGACAAGCTGGTGCAGAGCGCCATGGCCTCCGGGGCCATCCGCCGGGCCTATCTGAAGGGCCTGGGCGAGGCGCGCGGCTGCAACCCGCCGGCCACGCCGCAGCACCTGGCCAAGCCCGCCGCCGCGATCGTCGAGAAGCGCTTCCCCTGGCAATCGGACAAGCCGGCCGAGGAGGCCCCCGTCGTGCCAACCGCCGACGCGCCGGCCGTCCAGCCCGCCCCGGCCGACGCCACGACCGTCGAAGCCCCGCCGGCCCAGCCCGAGCCCGCGCCGCCGCCGGCCAAGAAGAAAAAGAAGCCGTTCTACAAGATCTGGTAAGGACGCCCCCGCCTCAGCCCCCGCTCGCGTCCACGACGATGGCGACGGTCTTGCCGCGCGACTGCGGCTCCCATCCGGCCGCGACGGCGGAGGCGATGGCCCTGGCCACCAGCTCCGGCGCGATCTGGGCGGGCTTCAGCAGCGGCGCGCCGTAGCGGGGCTGCGGGCCGGGCGGAAACTCCACCACCGCCTCGCGCTGCCCCTCCTGGTGGCGCACGGCGATCGCCATGCCGTGCCGCTCCGCACCGTCGCTGGACCAGCCCGGCTGGCGATGCAGCCGCCAGACATAGGGCTCTCCGCCGACCTCGATCTGAAATTCAGGACTTTGCTTGGTTCGCGCCATGCGAGGGTGTTAGCCCGGCCAGCCTGCCCAGGCCAGCCCGCCCGTTACAATCCGATTGCGAGAATTCAGGCCCAAGGGCTGATCGGAATGAGGACATGCTCGGGAGATATGGCCTCGTTGACACGCAAGGCCTTACCTCATAAGAATACAACCTGTGATCGCGCCCCGCCGATAAATCCGGACGGATGGCGCGGGCAAGGCTTGACTGAAACCCGCGGCGTCGATGCTGCGCGCAGATTCCCCGAGCGGGGTTGGTCCATGGGATCGGCGACCGCGGTCGGCTCCAGACTGACGCGATCTCCTTCTTCGCGTTCCCCAGCGGCGTGTCTTCGGACACGCCGTTTTTTTAGTCGGGCATGGTCTCGAAGGCCGTCAGATCCGGCGGCAGCGGGGCCCAGGCCGGGCGGTCGCGGACGAAGATCGCGACCGCGGGCCGAAACAGCGACGGATCGTCCAGCGAGCCGGCATAGATCGTGTGCGACTGGTCCTTGCCGACCTCGCCGCCGAACACCAGGCCGCCGCAGACGCGGCAGGCGTTGCGCACCGCCTCGCCGCCCCGGAAGGCCGGCGACCGGTACTGCAGCGTCCGACCGCTGATCCGCAGGGCGGCGCTGGCGAAGCCCATGAACGGAATGAAGCCCGAGCCGGACGCCTTGCGGCAATCCGCGCAGTAGCAATGGCCGGCGAACAGCGGCGCGCTGGTCGCCTCGTACCGCACGGCCCCGCAGAGACAGCCGCCCGTGCACCAGGTCCCGGTCTGGGTCATGCCCAAGGCTTAGCCAGGGCCCGGCGCGCGTGCAAGCGCCGCTAGATCCCCGGCGCGTAGGGGAACTGCAGGCTCTGGTAATAGTCCAGCGAACGGGCCGGCGGCGGCTCGCCGGGCGGCAGAGGCCGCTGCGACAGGGTCTGGAAATAGGCGATCGAGGCGTCGCGCCACCACCGCGCCTCCCGGGCCTGGATGGCCAGGAAGCTGGCGACCTGCCCATGGCGCTCGCGATCGACATAGGGCGCCAGATCCGCCCAGGTGCGGCCCATGCCGTCGACCGCCGCCACGCCCTGCGAATAGCAGCCGACCAGGCCGTCCCACAGGGTCGCGCCCGACCTCAGGCGATAGTCCCACGGCAGGTGGTGGAACCACAGCAGGTCCTTCTCGTCGACGGTCTTCAGGTCGGAGAACCTGCGGGCGACCTCGGGGGCGTACTGGGCCACGGCGTTGCTGCCGGCGGCGGTGCGGTCGAAGCCGATCCCGTCCCTGGACGCCTTGTTATAATAGACGCTGGTCCAGTCGGCGCGGGCCCCGCCGCTGTACCAGGGCGCGGGGCCGTAATGGTGGCCATTGCCCATCTGGTGGTGCAGGCCCAGCGGGGTCATGTAGTCCACCGCGGCCTCGCGCGAACCCATCATCATCGCCACCACGGGGGTGACGAAGCGCGGATCGGTCGAGAAGGTCATCTTCGCCCAGTCGGCGGCGATGTCGCGGCTGGAGGCCTCGGGGTCCCAGGCCAGCCGGCCGAAGACGTACCAGTTGGCCTGGTCGAACGGCGAGCCCGACCAGTTCCTGTCGGTCCCGATATTGGCCACGCCCGCCACCAGGGTCTCGCGCCGCCCGTCCAGCGCGCCGTCGACCACCTTGGCCACGGTCGAGCCGGGGCCCCTGGCATAGGTGTCGGACTTCAGGACCTCTTCGTAGAGCGGGCCCAGATAGACCAGGTGGGTGGCGAAGCCGAGATATTCCTTGGTGATCTGGAACTCCATGCCCAGGTTCGACTTCGGCATGGCCCCGAACAGCGGATGGAACGGCTCGCGCGGCTGGAAGTCGATCGGGCCGTTCTTGACCTGGATGACGACATTGTCGCGGAACTGGCCGTCGAACGGCTTGAACTCGCTGTAGCCCTGCTTGGCGCGGTCGTCGGGCTGCTCGTGCGAATAGACGAAGGCCCGCCACATCACGATCCCGCCGTGCGGTCCCACCGCGTCGGCCAGCATGTTGGCCCCGTCGACATGGGTGCGGCCATAGTCCTGCGGTCCCGGCTGGCCTTCGGAATTGGCCTTGACCAGGAAGCCGCCGAAATCGGGAATGGCCCGGTATATTTCGTCGGCCTTCGCCGTCCAGAAGGCGCGGACGGCCGGGTCCAGCGGGTCGGCGGTCTTCAGCCCGCCGATCTCGATCGGAGCCGAGAACCGGGCCGACAGATAGACCTTGATCCCGTAGGGTCGGAAGACGTCGGCCAGGGCGGCGGCCTTGGCGATGTAGGGCGCGGTCAGGCTGTCGGCCTTGGCGTTGACGTTGTTGAGCACCGCGCCGTTGATCCCGATCGAGGCGTTGGCCCGGGCGTAGTCGACATAGCGGGGGTCCCTGTAGTCCGGCAGCTTCCACCAGTCCCACAGCGAGGCCCCGGCATAGCCGCGCTCCACCGAACCATCCAGGTTGTCCCAGTGGTTCAGCAGTCGCCGCCGGACCTTGGGAGCCGAAGCGATGTCGAGCCGGTCGACGCCGGCGCCGGTCTGGACCAGGCGCAAATAGTGGAAGACGCCGTAGAGCACGCCGATGTCGCGATTGGCGGCGATCACCGTGGTCGCGCCCACCGTTCGGATCACATAGCCCTCCTCACCCGCCGCCTGCAGCGGCAGGTGCAGGGCGGCGACGGCGGACGAGCCTGTGGGCGTGCCCAGCAGGATCGTCCCCGCCCCTGCCCCTGCCTGAGCTCGCGCCGCGCCGGTCAGGCCCTGGAGGCCGCGCTCCAGCTCGGCGCGGGCGACCTTCAGGGTCGGAGTGTCGGCGCTCGGCGCGATCGTCCGCGGGGCCGGACGCTGGGCGGCCGGCAGCGGCCGGTAACGCAGCCACAGGTCATAGCCGTCCTCGGCCCGAACCGGCGAAGCCAGCGCCGCCGACAGCAGGGCCAGGAGCGGCCAGAGGCCGCGGATCAGGGTCAAGGGCCGCAATGTTCTCTCCCGCGGGCGACGCCGTTCGACGCCGAGGGCGCGAAGGTCTTGAGCTTGTGATACCGCTACCTTGATCAAAGGTCGAGACACTGCGACACCATTGGCCTGACCAATCGATTGACAACCGCCACGCCTGATTTAGACCCTGACGCTACCATCCGATGCCGCCGTCGGGTCAAGGAAAGCCCCCTCATGCCCAAGATCACCGCCGCCAAGGTCATCGTCACCAGCCCGGGACGCAACTTCGTCACGCTGAAGATCGAGACCGACGACGGCGTTCACGGGGTCGGCGACGCCACCCTCAACGGCCGCGAGCTTTCGGTCGCCAGCTACCTGACCGACCACGTCATCCCCTGCCTGATCGGCCGCGACGCCCACCAGATCGAGGACATCTGGCAGTACCTGTACAAGGGCGCCTATTGGCGTCGGGGGCCGGTGACGATGTCGGCCATCGCCGCGGTCGACATGGCCCTGTGGGACATCAAGGCCAAGATCGCCGGCCTGCCGCTCTATCAGCTCTTGGGCGGGGCCTGCCGGACCGGAGTGATGGTCTATGGCCACGCCAATGGTTCGACCATCGAGGAGACCCTCGACAACGCCGCCATCTATGCCGAGCAGGGCTACAAGGCGATCCGCCTGCAATCGGGCGTGCCGGGGCTGAAGACCGTCTACGGCGTCTCCAAGGACCGGTTCTTCTACGAGCCGGCCGACGCCGACCTGCCCAGCGAAAGCCTGTGGTCGACCGAGAAGTACCTGCGCAGCGCGCCCGGCCTGTTCGAGGCCGCCCGCGACAAGCTGGGCTGGGATGTCCACCTGCTGCATGACGTGCACCACCGCCTGACCCCGATCGAGGCCGGCCGCCTGGGCAAGGACCTGGAGCCCTACCGCCCGTTCTGGATGGAGGACGCGGTTCCCGCCGAGAACCAGGCCAGCTTCCGCATCATCCGCCAGCACACCACCACGCCTCTGGCGGTCGGCGAGGTGTTCAACACCATCTGGGACTGCAAGCAGCTGATCGAGGAACAGCTGATCGACTATATCCGCGCCACGGTCGTCCACGCTGGCGGGATCACCCACCTGCGCAAGATCGCCAGCTTCGCCGACCTGCACCATGTGCGCACCGGCTGCCACGGCGCCACCGACCTGTCGCCGGTCGCCATGGCCGCGGCCCTGCATTTCGACCTGTCGATCCCCAATTTCGGCGTCCAGGAATATATGCGCCACACCGAGGCGACCGACGCGGTGTTCCCCCACGCCTACAGCTTCGCCGACGGCATGCTGCATCCCGGCGAGGCCCCCGGCCTGGGAGTCGATATCGACGAGGCCCTGGCCGCCCGCTATCCGTACAAGCGCGCCTATCTGCCGATCGCCCGCCGCGAAGATGGTTCGATGCATGACTGGTAAGACGGTTTCGGCCTCGCCCCTGGGCTAAGGCCGGCGGTTTTGGCGCAGGGGGTTGAAATAGCCCACCTTCGACAAGGTGGTATGCTATCGCGAGTCCAAGGGCCTGATCCGCCCGCCACTGGGGAACCGACGAAAGCACATGGCCGGGAACGTCAAGCTCTACCGCAGAATCGCCGACTCGATCGCCGACGCCATCGAGGGCGGCCAGTACAAGCTTGGCGACCGGCTGCCGACCGAGCGCGAACTGGCCGAGCAGTTCGGGGTCAGCCGCCCCACCCTGCGCGAGGCGATGATCGCGCTTGAGATGCTGGGCATGATCGAGGCCCGCCACGGCCTGGGCATCTATGTCACAGGCAGCGTCCGCCCCGCCGCCCCGACCAACGCCGAACTCGACACCGAGATCGGGGCCTTCGAGCTGATCGAGGCCCGCCGGCTGTTCGAGGGCGAGGCCGCCGCACTGGCCGCCACGGTCATCGACGACGAGCAGATCGCCCAGCTCGAGGCGCTGATGGTGCGCATGGCCCAGGAGGAAGAGCTGCAGGGCGAGGACGCCGACCGCGAGTTCCACATGGTCATCGCCCGGGCCTCGGGCAACGGCGCGATCATCGCCACGATCGAGAACCTGTGGGACTGGCGCAACCGCTCGCCCCTGGCCCGCAACATCCTGACCCGGGCCCGCGGCATGGGCCTGGAGCCGCGCATCGCCGAGCATCGGCGGGTGTTCGACGCCCTGAAGGCCCGCGACCCCGCCGCCGCCCGCCAGGCCATGCGCGATCACCTGGAACGGGTCATCGACCACCTGCTGCACGCCACCGAGACCGAGGCGGTCCAACGCGCCCAGCAGGAAACCACGGCCCGCCGCAACGCCATCGCCAAGCGGGTGGCGATCTGACGGCGATGCTCGACCGGCGCCGTTGACATTGAAGTTACAAGTGTAGTTTTCTTCGGCGGACGCCGTCCCGTGCGTCGGCGGGAAGACCCTCGATGACCATCCGAAACTGGGGTCCGCTTACCCTGGCCCTGCTGCTCGCGCCCCTGCCCGCCATCGCGGCCGACGCCCCGTCCCTCAAAATCGTCTCCGAAGGCCCCGCTCCGCAAAGGCGGGCCATACAACTGATCGTGCATTCCGAGCGGGTTGGCCGCGACTTCGCGATCCAGGTCACCGCGCCTGGCACCCCGCCGATCCTGCCGGGCCAGATGGCGCCGGCGGTGTACGTGCTGGACGGCGGCTACGATGTCGCCGGCCCGACCGGATGGCTGCTGGGCGGCGCAGGGACGATGGCGCCGGCCTATATCATCACCGTCGGCTATCCGCCCGGCGGCCCCTATACCCGCGAGCGCGACCTGCTGTTCGGGCCCGGAACCCGGCCCGACGGCACGGTCGCCAAAGGCGGCGGCGGCGCGGCGTTCCGCGCCTTTCTGCTGGAAGAACTGAAGCCCCTGATGGAGGCGCGCTATCCCCTGGATCCCAAGGCCGCCGTGCTGTTTGGTCATTCGCTGTCGGGGATATTCACCGCCAACATGCTGGCCGACCGGCCCGAGGCCTTCAGGGGTTATCTGATCGCCAGCCCGTCGGTCTGGGCCGATCCCAGCGTGATCGACCGCCTGAAGGCCGTGCGGGCCAGAGCTGGCGGCCGCAAGGTGTTCGTCGGCTATGGCGCCGACGAGGAGCCCTATATGGTCCAGGGCGGTCGCGGGGTCGCCGAAGCCCTGTCGGGCGACCCCGAGCACCTGACGCTGAAGGTCCAGGCCTTCGCCGGCGAGCAGCACATCTCCTACTATCCGGTCCTGATGTCGGCGGCGTTCCCCTTTCTGCTGCCTCGCGCCGCCCCGATCCGCCGGCCCTCGCCGATCACGCTGACGCCGCAGCAGAGCCATCGCTATTTCGGGACCTATGTCCTCTCCGACGGTCGCCAGATGACCATCGGCGAGGACGAGGACGGCATGCTGCTGCAAGTCCCCGGCATGCCGCCGACCAACATCTACGCCGAGGCGCTGGACCGCTTCTATGTCCACGGCGTCGACGCCCGACTGACCTTCGAGCCCGGCGATCAGCCGCCGTCGGCGGTGAGATTCTACGTCAACGGCGCCGAGGCCGTGGCGCGGCGAGTCCAGTAACCCGCCGTCCGCAGCGCTGACCGCTAGGCCGTCACCGTCAGCGTCGCCGGCTTCAGCTCCGCCGAGTTCGGGCCGGCCAGCAGGGTGAACTTGCCCGGCTCGACCACGCGCTTCATCTCCAGGTTCCACAGCGACAGGTCCAGCGGCGAGACCTCGAAGGTCACGGTCTGCCTGGCGCCCGGGGCCAGGGTGACGCGCTTGAAGTGCTTGAGCTCCAGCAGCGGACGGGTCACCGAGGCGGCCTCGTCGTGGATGTAGAGCTGCACCACCTCGTCGCCGGCCACCTTGCCGGTGTTGGTCACGTCGATCTCGACCTTGACGCTCTCGCCGGGGCCGATCGCCGCCTTGGCGGGGCGCGGGGCCGAGATCTCGAAGCTGGTGTAGGACAGGCCGAAGCCGAACGGATAGAGCGGCGAGGTGTCGCCCGCCAGGTAGCCGCGGCGGGCGGTGGGCTTGCGGTTGTAGTAGATCGGCAGCTGGCCGACGTCGCGAGCGATGCTGACCGGCAGCTTGCCGCCGGGATTGGCGCGGCCGAACAGGATGTCGGCGGCGGCGTTGCCGGTCTCCTGGCCCAGGTACCAGCCCTCGACGATGGCGTCGGCGCGCTCTGCCAGCAGGTTGATCGACAGCGGCCGGCCGTTGAGCAGGAACACCACGGTCGGCTTGCCCAGGTCGAAGATCGCCCTGGCCAGGTCGTTCTGCTGGCCGATCAGGTCGAGGCTGTCGCGGTCGCCCAGGTGGTTGTCGGCCCAGGCCTCGCGGCTGGTCTGCTCGTTGTCGCCCAGCACCATGACCACGACGTCGGCCTTCCTGGCGACCTCGACCGCCTCGGCGATCAGCTTGGCGTTCACGGCCGGGTCGATCAGCTTGACCTCGTCCTGGGCCCAGATCCGCTTTTCGGTGATCCGCACGGCCTCGGCGTAGTCGAGGGTGAAGCCGCTCTTCCTGGCCTCCGCCTCCAGGCCCTCATAGATCGACACCACATGGCGCGGCACGTCGCTGTAGCCGCCGATCGGGGTGTCCTTGGCGTGGGTGCCCAGCAGGGCCAGGCGCTTGAACTTCGAGGGATCGAGCGGCAGCACGCCCTTGTCGTTCTTCAGCAGCACCACGGCCTTGCGGGCCGCCTCGCGGGCCAGGGCGACGGCGTCGGGCGCGGCGGTCTTGGCGTCGGCGGTCTTCTCGTCGGCATAGGGGTTCTCGAACAGGCCGCCCTCGAACTTGACGGCCAGGACCCGGGCCACGGCCTCGTCGACCTGGCTCTGCCGGATGCGGCCCGACCTGACCAGTTCGGGCAGCAGGGCGTAGGCCTCGCCGTCGGGCAGCTCGATATCGACCGTGGCGTTCATCGCCATCACCGCGGTGTCGGCCAGGTTGTCGGTCAGCTTGTGGCGGGCGGCCAGTTCCTTGATGGCGAAATAGTCGCTCATCGTCGCGCCCTTGAAGCCCCACTCGCCGCGTAGCACGTCGTGCAGCAGCCAGCGGTTGGCGTGCGAGGGCACTCCGTCGATCTCGTTGTAGGACGGCATGACCGAGCGCACCGGCAGCTCCTTCACCGCCCGTTCGAACGGCGGGAAGAAGTTCTCGCGCAGGGTCCGCTCGGCGATCTGGGCCGGGCCGACATTGGTGCCGTTCTCGGGCTGGCCGTGGCCGGTCATGTGCTTGAGGGTGACGAACACCTTGTCCTTGGCCAGCGGCAGGGTCTTGCCCTGGAAGCCGCGGATCGCCGCCAGGCCGATCTCGGCGCACAGGTGCGGGTCCTCGCCATAGGTCTCCTCGATGCGGCCCCAGCGCGGGTCGCGGGCGACGTCAACCACCGGGGCCAGGGCGATGTTGGAGCCGCGGGCCCGCATCTCGCGGGCGGCGACGGCGAAGCTCTTC
Source organism: Caulobacter sp. LARHSG274 (assembly GCF_052871235.1). Lineage (NCBI taxonomy): Bacteria > Pseudomonadati > Pseudomonadota > Alphaproteobacteria > Caulobacterales > Caulobacteraceae > Caulobacter > Caulobacter sp. LARHSG274. The sequence continues at coordinate 46,448 of NZ_JBIXJO010000015.1, forward strand.
TCGACGATCTCCGGGTCGAAGGTCGAGGCCAGGGCGATGGCCTGCGGGAAGCTGGTGGCGTCGCGGGCGACATAGCCGTGCAGGGCCTCGTCGTGCATCAGCATCGGAACGCCCAGGCGGGTCTGCTCCATCGCCCACTTCTGGGCGGCGTTGATGTAGCGGGCGGTCTCCCTGGCGTTGCGGTTGACCGAGCCGTCGTCGGCCCCGGCGGCGGCGTCGACCACCGCGGCGGGCTTCAGGCCCTTGCGGTCGGACGGGCGCGAGATCTGGCCCAGGCCGTTGGGGAAGTTCTTGCTGGCTTCGGCGGGCGAGAACTCGCCCTCGGGGGTCTGGATCTTGGCCTTGGTCAGCCAGACGCCGATCAGCTGGGCGGCCTTCTCCTCCAGCGTCATGCGGCCCAGCAGGTCGCGCACCCGCAGTTCCACTGGCTGAGTCGGGTCCTTGTAGAGCGGCTTGCCGGCCGTGGCGGCGCGGACGGCGGGCGCGGAGGCGGCGGCCAGGGCGGCGAGACTGACGCCCAGGGTGCGGCGGGTGATGGCGGTGGGCTGGGTCATGATCCTGGATTTCCCCGCTATGGTTTCGGACCGTCGCGCGGTCTCTGGTTCGGCGTTGGCGGCACTATGAAAGCAGAGGTCTGACCACTCAAGCCTAAAATGGTACCGGTCTCATCAAACACCGATACGGCGAGCCGCCGGACGAACCGACCCGCCGCAAGTGGGGCGCGGGACATTTCCGTCGTGAAATGCGCCAGCAATGTCGCGCACCAAGAACAGGCTGCACCCGCCGTCACGCTTGGGCCAGGCATCCGCTTGGCCGTTGTGGCGTTGGTTGCTCCATATGGTCGCGGTTCCCGCCCGCCCGCCCTGCCGCCGCTCGCTCCGAGGCCCTCGATGACCGCGCCGCCCCCGCCCTCCGCCGTCCGCCCCGTCAGCCGCAAGGCCCAGATCATCGGCGGCGCGATCGCCCTGGCGGTGCTGGCCGGCGTGGTCTGGCTGGCCTGGAGCCTGATGCACGCCAGCCCTGGCGGGGCCCAGGGCGGACCCGGGGGGGGCGGCGGACCGGGCGGTCCCGGCGGCTTCGGCGGCGGCGGACGCCGCGGCCCCGCCAGCACCGTGGCGGTGGCCACCGCCGGCCAGGCCGACCTGCCGGTGGTCATCGAGGCCCTGGGCACGGTGACCCCCGCTGCGACGGTGACGGTCAGGCCGCAGGTGTCGGGCGTGATCACCCAGGTGCTGTTCCGCGAAGGCCAGATGGTCAGGGCCGGCCAGGTGCTGGTGCAGATCGATCCCCGCCCCTTCCAGATGGCGCTGATGGAGGCCCAGGGCAACCTGACCCGCGACCAGGCCCAGCTGGCCAGCGCCCGCGTCACCCTGGCCCGCTACCAGACCCTGCTGGCCCAGGACAGCATCGCCCGCCAGGACGTCGACACCCAGGCCGCCACCGTCAAGCAGCTGGAGGGCACGGTGATGTCCGACCGCGCCAGCGTCGGCACCGCCCAACTGAACCTCGGCTACGCCCGCATCGTCGCCCCGGTCAGCGGCCGGGTCGGCCTGCGGGTCGTCGACTCCGGCAACTACATCGCCGCCGGCGACGCGGCGGGGGTGGCGGTGATCACCACGGTGTCGCCGATCGACGTGGAGTTCACCGTTCCGCAGGACGACCTGCCGCGCATCGGGGCCCGCGCCGCGACCGGCGCCGTGCTGCCGGTCGTCGCCCTGGACCGGACCCGCACCGCCACCCTGGACACGGGGACCTTCTCGACCCTCGACAATGTCGTCGACACCGGCACCGGCACGGTTAAGGCCAAGGCCGGGTTCGCCAATGCCGGCGGGACCCTGTTCCCCAGCCAGTTCGTCAATGTCCGGCTGGAGCTGGACAATATCCGCGGCGCGGTCGTGGTGCCCGCCACCGCCCTGCGGCAGGGATCGGACGGGGCCTTCGTCTGGGTGCTGAACGCCGACCAGACGGTCAGCAAGCGCAAGGTCACGGCCGGCCCCTCGACCACCGCCCAGGCCTCGATCGCCACCGGCCTGAAGGTCGGCGAGAAGGTGATCACCGAGGGCGGCGATCGCCTGACCGAGGGCGGCAAGGTCCAGCTGCCGGGCCAGTCGGCCCAGCGCATGGGCCGCGGCCCGGGTCAAGGCGGGGGCAAAGGTGGCGAGCATCGCCGCCGGCGCCAGGCGCAGTAGCCCGGCCCGCGTCCCGATGAACCCCTCGCGCCCCTTCATCCAGCGGCCGGTCGCCACGGCCCTGTTCATGGCGGCCATCGTCCTGGCCGGCCTGGTCGGCTTCAGGCTGCTGCCGCTGTCGGCCCTGCCCCAGGTCGACTATCCGACCATCCAGATCCAGACCCTCTATCCCGGCGCCAGCCCTGAGGTGATGAGCCAGACGGTCACCGCCCCGCTGGAGCGCCAGCTGGGCGAGATGGCCGGCCTGGCGCGGATGAGCTCGGTCAGCACGGCCGGGGCCAGCGTCATCACCCTGCAGTTCAATCTCGGCGAGACCCTGGACGTCGCCGAGCAGGAGGTGCAGGCGGCGATCAACGCCTCCAACAGCCTGCTGCCGGCCGACCTGCCCGCTCCGCCGGTCTACGCCAAGGTCAATCCGGCCGACGCTCCGGTCCTGACCCTGGCCGTCACCTCCGACACCCTGCCGCTGACCGAGGTGCAGAACCTGGTCAACACCCGCCTGGCCCAGAAGATCAGCCAGGTCTCGGGCGTGGGCCTGGTCACCCTCAGCGGCGGCCAGCGCCCGGCCATCCGCATCCAGGCCGACACCCAGGCCCTGGCCTCCTACGGCGTCACCCTGGCCAACCTGCAGACCGCCATCAGCAACGCCAACGCCAACAGCGCCAAGGGCAGCTTCGACGGCCCGACCCGCAGCTATTCGATCAACGCCAACGACCAGCTGCTGACCGTCGACGACTATTCGAACCTGATCGTCTCCTACAAGAATGCCGCACCAGTGCGGTTGCGTGATATCGCCCAGGTGGTGCAGAGCGCCGAGAACACCCGCCTGGGGGCCTGGGCCGACGACACCCCGGCGATCATCGTCAACGTCCAGCGCCAGCCCGGCGCCAACGTCATCAAGACCGTCGACGCCATCAAGGCCAAGCTGCCGGAGCTGGAGGAGAGCCTGCCGGCCACCCTCAAGGTCCAGGTGCTGGCCGACCGCACCACCGGCATCCGCGGCTCGGTCCACCACGTGGAGATGGAGCTGCTGCTGGCCGTGGTGATGGTCGTGGTGGTGATCTTCTTCTTCCTGCACAGCCTGCGCGCCACCCTGATCGCCGGCCTGGCCGTGCCGATCTCGCTGATCGGCGCCTGCGGGGTGATGTACCTGCTGGGCTTCAGCCTCAACAATCTCAGCCTGATGGCCCTGACCATCGCCACCGGCTTCGTGGTCGACGACGCCATCGTCATGATCGAGAACATCGCCCGCCACCTGGAGCGCGGCGAAAGGCCGATGGCCGCGGCCCTGAAGGGCGCGCGCGAGATCGGCTTCACGATCATCTCGCTGACCATCTCGCTGATCGCCGTGCTGATCCCGCTGCTGTTCATGGGCGACGTGGTCGGGCGGCTGTTCCGCGAGTTCGCCATCAGCCTGGCCATCACCATCCTGATCTCGGCCGTGGTCTCCCTGACCCTGACGCCGATGCTGTCGGCCCGCTGGCTGAAGCCGCAGGGCGAGGAACACCAGGGCCGTGTCGCGCGCAAGTCGCAGGCGGTGTTTGAGCGCGTCGAGCGCCGCTACGAACAGGGCCTGGCCTGGGTGCTGGAGCGCCAGACCGCCACCCTGGTGGTCGCCGTCGCCACCTTCGCCCTGACCGCCCTGCTCTACCTGGTCATCCCCAAGGGCCTGTTCCCGACCCAGGACACCGGCCAGCTGCAGGCCCGCACCGAGGTCGAGCAGTCGGTGTCCTACGACCGCATGGCCGGGCTGCAGCGGCAGGCCGCCAACGCCATCCTCGCCGACCCGGCGGTGGAGAACCTCAGCTCGTTCATCGGCGTCGACGGCGCCAACAATTCGATGCTCCACACCGGCCAGATGCTGATCAACCTCAAGCCCGACCGGAAGGGCTCGCAGGAGAAGATCATGCAGCGGCTGCGCGACCGGGTCGCGGCCGTGCCGGGCGTCACCCTCTACCTGCAGCCGACCCAGGACCTGACCATCGACGCCGAGACCGGCCCCACCCTCTACCGGCTGTCGCTGGAGGGGGCCGACACCGCCACGGTGCGCGAATGGGCCGGCAAGCTGGCCGCGCGCCTGGCCAGCGTGAAGTCGGTGCGCAACGTCTATTCCGACGCCAGCGCCACCGGGGCGGCGGCCTTTGTCGACATCGACCGCGACACCGCCGCCCGACTGTCGATCACCGCCGCCGACGTCGACGACGCCCTCTACAGCGCTTTCGGCCAGCGGATCGTCTCGACCATCTTCACCGAGACCAACCAGTACCGGGTCATCCTGGAGGCCCGGCCGGGCCTGCTGACGGCCCCGCAGTCGCTGGGCCTGCTGAACCTGAAGACCGGCGGCGGCGCGCCCACCCCGCTGTCGGCGATCTCGACCATCCGCGAGCAGAGCGCCCCGCTGCAGGTGACCCACGTCGCCCAGTTCCCGGCCACCACGATCGGCTTCGACACCGCCCCGGGCGTCTCGCTGGGCCAGGCGGTCGGCGACATCCGCGCGGCGATGAAGGACATCGACATGCCGGTCGCCGTCACCCACACCTTCCTGGGCGCGGCCGGAGCCTACGAGAACTCGCTCAGCAACCAGCTGTGGCTGATCCTGGCCGCCGTGGTCTGCGTCTACATCGTGCTGGGGGTGCTCTATGAGAGCTACATCCACCCGCTGACCATCCTGTCGACCCTGCCGTCGGCGGGCGTGGGCGCGCTGCTGGCCCTGTGGATCACCGGCAACGACCTGGGCGTCATCGGCATCATCGGCATCATCCTGCTGATCGGTATCGTCAAGAAGAACGCGATCATGATGATCGACTTCGCGATCAGCGCCGAGCGCGACGAGGGCAAGAGCCCGCGCGACGCCATCTTCCAGGCCGCGGTGCTGCGCTTCCGGCCGATCCTGATGACCACCCTGGCGGCCCTGTTCGCCGCCGTGCCGCTGATGCTGAGCTTCGGCGAGGGCGGCGAGCTGCGCCGGCCGCTGGGCATCGCCATCTTCGGCGGCCTGCTGGTCAGCCAGCTGCTGACCATGTTCACCACCCCGGTGATCTACCTGGCCTTCGACCGCCTGGCGCCGGCCGCGCGCCGCGACCGTGAGCAGGCGCCGGCCGAGCCCGAGTCGGCCGGGCCCGAGCCGCTGCCGGGGGCGCCGTCATGAACCTCTCGGCGCCGTTCATCCGCCGGCCGGTGGCGACGGTCCTGCTGACCATCGGGGTGGCCCTGGCCGGGATCGCCGCCTTCTTCGTGCTGCCGGTCTCGCCCCTGCCGCAGGTGGACTATCCGACCATCTCGGTCTCGGCCAACCTGTCGGGGGCCAGCCCCGACACCATGGCCTCCAGCGTCGCCACCCCGCTGGAGCGGCGGCTGGGGGTGATCCCCGGCGTCACCGAGATGACCTCGCAGAGCAACACCGGCTCGGCCCGGGTGACCCTGCAGTTCGACCTCAACCGCAATATCGACGGGGCGGCGCGCGAGGTGCAGGCGGCGATCAACGCCACCCGCGGCGACCTGCCGGCCACGCTGCGCAGCAACCCCACCTATCGCAAGCAGAACCCCTCCGACGCGCCGGTGATCATCCTGGCGCTGACCAGCGACACCAAGACCCCGGGCCAGATCTACGACGCGGTCTCCAACATCGTCTCCCAGCGCCTGGCCCAGGTGACCGGGGTCGGCGACGTCGAGATCGGCGGCGGCTCGCTGCCGGCCGTGCGGGTCTCGGTCAATCCGTTCCTGCTCAACAAGTACGGCGTCTCGCTGGAGGACGTCCGCGCCGCCGTCCAGGCCGCCAACGCCAACCGGCCCAAGGGGGTGGTCGAGGGGAACGGCGAGCGCTTCCAGGTCTATACCAGCACCGGCGGGCGCAAGGCGGCCGACTATTCGGGCCTGGTGGTGGCCTGGCGCGGCGGCGCGGGGATCAAGCTGTCGGACGTCGCCAACGTCACCGACAGCGTCGCCGACACCCGCACCCTGGGCCTGTTCAACGGCAAGCCGGCGATCATCATCCTGGTCACTCGCCAGCCGGGGGCCAACATCATCCAGACCGTCGACAGCGTCCGCGCCGTCCTGCCAGAGCTGCGCGCCCAGCTGCCCGGCGACATCCAGGTGGCGGTGGCCTCCGACAGCACCAACTCCATCCGCGCCTCGCTGCACGAGATCGAGGTGACGCTGCTGATCTCGATCGTGCTGGTGGTGCTGGTGGTCAGCGCCTTCCTGCGCAGCGCCCGGGCCACCTTCATCCCGGCGGCGGCGACCATCGTCTCGCTGCTGGGCACCTTCGGGGTGATGTACCTGCTGGGCTTTTCGCTCAACAATCTCAGCCTGATGGCCATCACCGTGGCGACGGGCTTCGTGGTCGACGACGCCATCGTCGTGCTGGAGAACACCGCCCGCCACATCGAAAACGGCATGGGCCGCTTCGCCGCCGCCACCCTGGGGGCGCGGGAGGTCGGCTTCACGGTGCTGTCGATCAGCATCTCGCTGGTGGCGGTGTTCATCCCGCTGCTGTTCATGGGCGGCCAGGTCGGACGGCTGTTCCGCGAATTCGCCGTCACCCTGTCGGCGGCGGTGCTGATCTCGCTGGTCATCTCGCTGACCACCACGCCGATGATGTGCGCCTATCTGCTGCGCCCGCGGCCGGAGGGCGAGAGGGAGGGCCGGGTCGGCCGCTTCTTCGAGGCCGGCTTCGACCGCGTCCACCGGACCTATGCCCGCAGCCTCGACTGGGCCCTGGCGGCCAAGCCGGTGGTGCTGCTGATCCTGGTGGTGGTGCTGGGCCTGACCGCCTGGCTCTACATCGCCGTGCCCAAGGGTTTCTTCCCGCAGCAGGACAGCGGCCAGGTGATGGCCGGCCTGCGGGCCGACCAGAGCGTGTCCTTCCAGGCCATGCAGCAGAAGCTGCGGCAGGTGGTCGACATCATCCGCAAGGACCCGGCCGTCGACACCGTGGTCGGCTTCACCGGCGGGGCCCGGGCCGGCGGCGGCTTCATGTTCGTCAACCTCAAGCCGCTGGGCGACGGGCCCGGCGAGCGCAAGGAAAAGGGCTCGGCGGTGATCAACCGCCTGCGGCCCAAGCTGCAGCGGGTGACCGGGATCAGCGTCTTTCTCAACCCCGTGCAGGACGTGCGCATGGGCGGGCGGCAGAGCAACTCGACCTACCAGTACACCCTGACCAGCGACAACAGCGCCGCCCTCAAGCAGTGGGCGCCCAAGCTGGCCGAGGCGATGAAGGCCCACGCCGACGTGATGACCGACGTCGATTCCGACCAGTCGGAGAACGGCGTCGAGACCTTCGTCACCATCGACCGCGACAGCGCCGCGCGGATGGGCGTCACCCCGCGCGCCGTCGACAACGCCCTCTACGACGCCTTCGGCCAGCGGCAGGTGGCGACCATCTACGAGGACATCAACCAGTACAGCGTGATCCTGGAATGGCTGCCGGCCTTCGCCCAGGGACCCGAGGCGCTGGGCGACGTCTATGTGCCGACCACCGCCGGGACGACCGGCGGGACCACCAGCAGCGGCGCGGCAGTCAATCCGTCGCTGCGCGATCCCTCGACCGGCTCGGCCCTCAACACCACGGTGACGCCGATGACCCCGCTGCGGGCGATCGCCAGCGTCGCCCAGGCCGCCACCCCGACCTCGATCAACCACCAGAACGGCGAGCTGGCCACCACCGTGTCGTTCAACCTCGCCGACGGCGCCTCGCTCAGCGACGCCCAGGCGGCCATCAAGCAGGCCGAGGCCGACATCGGCCTGCCGACCAGCGTCCACGGCAGCTTCCAGGGCAGCGCCCGCAGCTACAACGACCAGATGAGCCAGCAGCCGTTCCTGATCCTGGCGGCTGTCGTCGCCATCTACATCGTGCTGGGCATCCTCTACGAGAGCTACGTCCACCCGCTGACAGTGCTGTCGACCCTGCCCGCCGCCGGGGTCGGGGCGGTGCTGGCCCTGCTGATCTTCAAGATGGAGTTCTCGATCATCGCCCTGATCGGGGTGTTCCTGCTGCTGGGCATCGTCAAGAAGAACGCCATCCTGATCATCGACTTCGCCCTGGAGGCTCAGCGCAGCCGCGGACTGACGGCGCTGGAGGCGGTGCGCGAGGCCAGCCTGCTGCGCTTCCGGCCGATCCTGATGACCACCCTGGCCGCCGCCCTGGGCGCCCTGCCCCTGGCCATCGGCTTCGGCGAGGGGGCCGAGCTGCGCCGCCCCCTGGGGATCACGATCATCGGCGGGCTGATCGCCAGCCAGCTGCTGACGCTGATCACCACCCCCGTCGTCTACGTCTATCTCGACCGCCTGCGGGGCAAGCGGCGCGACGAGCGCTACCTGACCCACAATCCCGCCACGCCCGACGCGCCGGAGCCCGCCTGATGTCCGTTCAACGTTCGGCCTGCGCCGCCTGCACCGTCCTGCTGCTGTCGGCCTGCGCGGTCGGCCCGGCCTATCAACGGCCGAGCATCGCCGCGCCGGCGGCCTACAAGGCCCTGGAGGGTTGGAAACCGGCGACGCCCGGCGACCTGCTGGACCGCGGCGACTGGTGGACCCTGCTGGGCGATCCCCAGCTCGACGCCCTGATCGCCCGGGTCAATGTCTCCAACCAGACCATCGCCGCCGCCGAGGCCAGCTATCGCCAGGCCCGCGCCCTGGTCCGCGAGCAGCGGGCCAGCCTGTTCCCGACCATCGACCTGACCGGCTCGGCGACCAAGTCGGGCGGCTCGGGCTCGACCAGTTCCGCTACAGGGAACTCGACGACCGGCCGGCGCTATCAGGCGGGGATCGGGGCCAGCTGGGAGCCGGACGTCTGGGGCCGCATCCGCCAGACCGTCAGCGGGGCCCGGGCCAGCGCCCAGGCCAGCGCCGCCGACCTCGCCGCCGCCCGCCTGTCGATGCAGGGCGAGCTGGCGACCAACTATCTGGGCCTGCGCCAGACCGACGCCGAGATCGCCCTGGTGAGCAGCACCGTCGAGGGCTACCAGCGCAGCCTGACCATCACCCAGAACCGCTACGCCGCCGCCATCGCCCCCAGATCGGACGTGCTGCAGGCCACCACCCAACTGGCCGGGGCCCAGGCCGACCTGGCCGAGCTGGAACAGACCCGCGCCACCTACGAGAACGCCATCGCCGTGCTGGTCGGCGAGCCCGCCAGCAGCTTCCGACTGGCGGCCGATCCCAACTGGCGGGTGCAAGCGCCGACGATCCCGGCCGGGGTGCCGTCGACCCTGCTGGAGCGCCGCCCCGACATCGCCGCCGCCGAGCGCCGGGCCGCCGCCGCCAACGCCGAAATCGGCGTGGCCCGCGCCGCCTTCTTCCCGACCTTTTCGCTCAGCGCCTCGGGCGACAGCAGCGCCAGCCGGCTTGGCGACCTGTTCTCAGCCTCGGCCAACACCTGGTCGCTGGGGCTGTCGGCGGCCCAGACCCTGTTCGACGCGGGGGCCCGCAAGGCCCAGGTGGAGCAGGCCCGCGCCGCCTACGACGCCTCGGTCGCCGACTACCGTCAGACGGCGCTGACCGCCTTCGAGGACGTCGAGAACCAGCTGACCGCGGCCCGCGTGCTGGAGCGTCGCTACGCCCTGCTGCGGACCGCGTCGGAGGCCGCCGACCAGACCGAGCAGATGCTGCTCAACCAGTATCGCGCCGGCCAGGTGGCCTATACCGACGTGGTGACCGCCCAGGCCTCGGCGCTGTCGGCCCGGCGCGCCCTGCTGACCGCCGGCGTGGCCCGCCAGACCGCCGCCGTGGCCTTGATCCAGGCGCTCGGCGGCGGCTGGACGGCGACGGACCTCTAGCGGCGGATCGGGCCGGTGGCCTTCCTGCGTCAGATCGCCGCAGAGCTTCGCGCGAAATTCACGCTCGGCGGCTTCCATGCAATCCATGAGCGCAGGAAATCCGACCTGAACGCGCATCGTTCAAATTCCACGTCCGATCGCTTTTGATCGGATCCCGCAAGAAAAGCCTGACCATGACGGTACTGACAGCGTAGTCTGCCACTTGGGGTTTCGGGTCATGGGCGATCGGCGGGCGGTGACATCGGAAAAGCCGGATTTCGTTTGGCGGGGCGGGGACGCGTTTGCGCGCACGCGCGGCGGCCGATGAACCTGCGCCGCGCCATCGCGTTTGCTCCCTTGTCGGGCGCGGCCGCAGGCTCGCGGCCTGGCCGCCTGACGCTGTATCGCACCGCGCCCTGGCGGCGGCTGTTGGGACGCCTGGTCCTCGTCGGCATGGTTCTGTCCGGGTCGGCCGCCAGCGCCGCCTCGCTCGAATACCAGGTGAAGGCGGCCTATCTGCAAAAGCTCGTGTCCTTCGTCGACTGGCCCCCCGGGTCGTTTCCGCCGCCCGGCGCGGCGATCAATCTCTGCGTCGTCGGCGACGATCCCTTCGGCCCGGTCCTCGACCAGATCGTCGAGAACCAGCAGATCGACGGCCGTCCGCTGGCCGTGCGCCGCCTGCCCATGGTTTCCGGCCCCTCGGGCTGCCAGATCCTCTACATCGCCGGCTCCAAGCGCCAGTCGATCGCCGCCGCCCTGCAGGCGGTGCGCGGCGCGCCCAGCCTGACCATCACCGACGGCCCGGACGCGCCCGGCAGCATCGTCCAGTTCGTGGTCAAGCAGGATCGCGTCCGCTTCACCATCGACGTCGCCGCCGCCGCCCGCAACGGCCTGACGATCAGCGCCAAGCTGCTGAGCCTGGCGCTGGCGGTGCGCGAGGGGCCCGCCTCATGAGCTGGCGTGATCGTCTCCAGTTCGGCCGCTCCGGCTTTATGTTCGGCGGCCTGGCCCTGGTCGGCGCCCTGGCCCTGGTGACCGTGGGCCTGATGATGGGGGTCTATAACGAGCGCGCCTATCGCATTCAGAAGACGCGGGAAGTGGCTGTCCAGGCTCAGATCCTGGCCGCCAGCATCACCGCCGCCCTGGCCTTCGACGACCGCAAGGTGGCCCAGGAATATGTCGAGGCGCTGCGAGCCAATCCGGAGGTCGAGGCGGCCGGCGTCTACGACACCACCGGCCAGCGGGTGGCCGGCTACGCCCGAACCGGCGCCGCCCCGCCGCCGGACAGGCCGAACGCCGCAGGCGTCGCGCCCGACGACCGCTATCGCATCGTGACCGCCCCGGTCCGGCAGGGCGAGGCGGCCCTGGGCTCGGTCTATCTGCGCTCCGTCGTCGAGCCCCTGCCCCGCCGGCTGGCGCGCTATGCCGGCATCGCCGTGCTGTTGGTGATGGCCGTACTGCTGGTCAGCGTCCTGGGCGTCGGCCAGGCCCTGCTCCGGCGAGCCAACGCCCGGCTGGAGGAGCGGGCCCTGGCCCTGGGCGTCGCCAACAACGCCCTGCAGATCCACATCCAGGAACGCGAGCGGGCCGAGGAAGCCCTTCGCCAGGGCCAGAAGATGGAGGCGATCGGCAAGCTGACCGGCGGCCTGGCCCACGACTTCAACAACCTGCTGATGGTCGCCTCGGGCGGCCTCGACATCCTGGAAAAGAGCGACGATCCGGCCAAGCGCAAGCGGTTCGGCGCCGCGGTCCGTCAGGCGCTCGATCGCGGGGCCGAGCTGACCAGCAAGCTGCTGGCCTTTTCCCGCCGCTCGCCGCTGAAGCCCGAGGTCGTCGACCTGTCGACGCGCATCCCGGCCCTGTCGATCCTGCTCGAGCGCTCGTTGCGCCAGGACATCGAGCTGGAGCTGCGCCTGGCTGACGGCCTGTGGCTGGTCGAGGTGGACCCCACCCAGCTGGAGGTCTCGCTGCTGAACGTCGCGGTCAACGCCCGCGACGCCATGCCAAAGGGCGGCAAGCTGACGGTGATCGCCGAGAACGTCTATGACCTGGTCGAGAACGACCTGAACGGCGACTTCGTCCGCCTGGCCGTGCTCGACGAGGGCGTCGGCATGTCCGAGGAGCATATCGCCCGGGCTTTCGAGCCGTTCTTCACCACCAAGGAGGTGGGGCGCGGGACGGGCCTGGGCCTCAGCCAGGTCTACGGCTTCACCCGGGCGTCCGGCGGCGACGTGCGGATCGAGAGCGCGCCGGGGCTGGGCACGGTGGTGTCGCTGCTGCTGCCGCGCTCGACCAAGACCCCGCCAGCGGCGATCCCCGCCCCCGCGCCTGTCGCGGACCGCGCGCGCCAAGGTCGGGTGCTGCTGGTCGAGGACGACGACACGGTGGCGATGGTGGTGGTGGAGATGCTGCAGGCCCTGGCCTACCAGCCCACCCGGGTGGCGAGCGCCGCGGCGGCCCTGCGGATGCTCGACCAGAGCGGCGATTTCGACATCGTCTTCTCGGACATGGTGATGCCCGGCGGCATGGGCGGCATGGACCTGGCGCGGGCGGTCAGCCAGAAATATCCCCGCCTGCCGATCGTCCTGACGACCGGGTTCAGCGAGGCCGCCACCGCCGCGGCCCAGGCCGGCTTCCGGGTCCTGCCCAAGCCCTACGCCATCGAAGCCCTGGCCAACGAACTGGGCGCCGTGCGGGAAGACTCCCAGGCTTGAAATCACCGTGTTTTTTGCGACGCTGCGGGCGGACTGGCGCCGGCGCGCGAATGACATGGGGAACCTTTCCCCTCGCCGGGCGGCTTAAGTCCCCAGGACCACGGCCGGGACCGAACCCATGGCGGAAATCTCCTGCATCGTCTGCGCCTATAACGAGGGGGAACGCCTCCGGGACATCCTGTCCGCAGTGGACGGCCACCCGGCCCTGAAGGAGGTCATCGTCGTCGACGACGGCTCGACCGACGGCACCGACGCCTTGCTCAGGGACTATCCCGGCGTCCAGGTGATTTCCTACGGTCGCAATCGCGGCAAGACCTATGCGATGAGCCAGGGCGTCGCCGCCGCGACCGGCGACCACCTGATGTTCCTGGACGCCGACCTGGCCGGCCTGGGGCGTGCGGAGATCGACAGCCTGGCCGCGCCGATCGAGACGGGCCGGGCCAAGGTCAGCATCAGCCTGCGCCGCAACAGCCTGAGCCTCTATCGCGCTATCGGCCTGGACTTCGTGTCCGGCGAGCGGGTGATCCCCGCCTGGCTGATCCGCGACCAGGTCGAGGTCATGGAGGCCCTGCCGCGCTGGGGCGGCGAGGCCTTCATCAACCAGCGGATCATCGAGGCGGGCCTGCGGATCGAGGTCGTCGACTGGCCGGGCGTGTCGAACATCCGCAAGTATCGCAAGACCGGTCTGCTCCAGGGCGTCTGGGCCGAATGCAGCATGGTGAGAGACGCATTGCGCGTGCTTTCGCCCGTAGGCTTGGTCCGGCAGAACCTCCAGCTGCTCAGGCTGGTCAACCGGCGACGGGTGGTCGCCCAGCTTCGCTGGCCGCTCGACCGCCGCGAAACCTCGGCCGCCCGCCGGGCCGGCGCGGGGCCGTTCGAATAGGCCGCGCGCCGCAGGTTGCTGAAATAAACCGAAGCTTTGCGGTGCGGTAAATCCCGCGCCATCCAAAGGCTGCAACTCATCCCTACGCCTCTCCCCGCAGGAGGCGTCTTTTATGAATCGTAGAACCTGGGTCGCGACGGCCGCCGCGGTCCCCTTGCTGGCGGCCGCGTCCACGGCCTGGGCCGAGAAGGAAGTCTCCAGCAGCGCCCGCACCACGCCGATCGCGACCTCCACGGCCAGCGACGCCGGCACGGCCGACGACGTGACCATCACCACCGCCGGCGTCATCACCCTGTCGACCTCGGGGGCGATCGTGACGCTGGATAGCGCCAACGCCGTGGTCAACAACGGCTCGCTGATCTCGGCCGACGTCTCCGATTCCATCGGAATCCTGGTGCTCGGCGGCCAGACCGGAACCGTCACCAACGCCGGCACGATCTCGCTGACCGAGGACTATGCGGCCACCACCACCGACGACATCGTCCATGGGGCCTTCGCCGAGGGCGCCAACCGCTACGGAATCTATGTCCAGGGAACCTCCGCCTTCACCGGCGACGTCGCCAGCAGCGGGACGATCACCATCGAGGGCAACGAGTCCTACGGAATCTATCTGCAAAGCCCGCTGGTCGGGACCCTCAACCACACGGGCTCGATCTCGGTGGTCGGGGACGACAGCTACGGCATCCGGGTGTCGGGCGGCGTCAGCGGCGACGTCCTCCAGGCCGGCTCGGTCAGCGTCACTGGCGAGAATTCGGTGGGCGTCGCCGTCGACTCCGACGTCGCCGGCGCCGTTTCGCTGCAGGGCTCGGTCAGCGCCACCGGCTATCGCTATCCCAGCGGCTCGTCGGTTTCGACCACCCTGGCCAAGATCGTCGCCTACAGCGACAACTTGCTGCAGGGCGGCTCCGCCGTCGCGATCTCCGGCGACGTGGCCGGCGGGATCATGCTGACCGGATCGGACACCGCCGTCACCGTCGACGGCACGACGACCACGACGGTGACCACGTCCTATTCCTCGACCGGCACGGCCTCGATCTCCGTCCAGGGCTCGGCCCCGGCCCTGCTGATCGGCTCCGACACCCGCGACATCACCATCGGCGCGGTCGGCGTCGACGCCGACGCCTATGGCCTGGTCGACAAGGGCTCGATCTCGGCCAGCGGCGTCTATAGCGGGGTCACGGCCACCGGCCTGCAGATCGGCGGCGACGCCGGCCATGCGACGATCATCACCGGCGGCGTGCGGCTGGACGGCTCGATCAGCGCCTCGGCCGTCGAGGCCGACGCGACCGCCGTGCGCCTGGCCGCCGGCGCCGACCTGGCCGCCTTCTACAATCGCGGCTCGGTGTCCTCGAGCGCCTATTCCTATTCGGAATCCACCACCACGGCGAACGCCTACGGCCTGGTGGTCGACGCCGGCGCCACCCTGTCCAGCCTGGTCAATTCGGGGACGATCACCGCCACCCGCACCGGCGAAACCGGCGACGCGGTCGCGGTGCTCGACGCCTCGGGCGCCCTGACCTCGATCACCAACAGCGGCCACGTCTACGCCGCCCTCGCCTCGCCGACCGTGACGGAGTCGGGCACGACGGTCACCAGCACCGCCACCGGCGCGGCCATCGCCTTCGACCTGCGGACCAACACCACCGGCGTGACCCTGTCCCAGGTGGCGCCGACCTCCAACAGCGGCTCGGTCGCCGACACCACCTCGGTGACCCTGACCACCTCGACCGCGACGACGGTCACGCCCTACATCTACGGGAACGTGCTGTTCGGCTCGGGCGACGACACCCTGAACCTGCTGTCGGGGTACCTGATCGGCGCCCTGTCGTTCGGCGACGGCGCGGACGCCTTGAACATCGACGGCGACGCCACGGCCTACGGCGCCCTGACGGATTCCGACGGCCTGGCCAGCCTGTCGATCGGCGCGGGCCGGCTGACGGTGACCAACACCGACACCATCAAGGTCGGCGCGCTGTCGCTGGGCGCGGCCAGCAAGCTGTTCTTCACCGCCGACCCGACCACCGGCCTGCACACCCAGTTCGCCGCCGACACCGCGACCATCGCCTCGGGGGCGACGATCGGCCTGCGGCTGACCGGCCTGCTGAGCGAACCGACGACCTATACGGTGATCACCGCCAACGCGCTGACGGCCGGGACGCTGAGCAGCAGCGTCGAGCAGGCGCCCTATCTCTATGTCGCCAGCGCCTATAGCGACGCCAACGCCGTCTATCTCGACGTACGGCGGCGGACGGCGACCGAGGCGGGCATGTCGTCGGGCCAGGCCTCGGCCTATGACGCGGTGTTCGCCGCCCTGGGCAAGGACACCGCCATCGCCGGCGCCTTCCTCAGCCAGTATTCCAAGGACGGCTTCTACAACCTCTACAACCAGATGCTGCCGGACACCGGCGTCGGTACGTTCTCGGCGCTGAGTTCGGTCAACCAGCAGATCTCGGCCGCCACCGCCATCCGCCCGGACCGCGACGAGCGCTACGGACCCGATAGCGTCTGGGTGCAGGAGATCAACACCCTGGTGCGCATCGACAACGGCGCGACCCTGGGCTCCGACACCGGCGCGGTCGGCTTCGTCGCCGGCTACGAGGCGATGGGCGACGCCGGCGGCGCGCTGGGCACGACCCTGGCCATGGTCAACCTGCAGTCCAAGGACACCGTCGCCAAGGTCGGCGAGCAGACCACTGGCACCCTGGTCCAGGCCGGGGTCTATTGGCGGCGCTCGGCCGGCGGCTGGCGCTTCAACCTCGGCGGCGGCGGCGGCGGCGGTCGCTTCCAGGGCGACCGGGTGCTGATCTCCGAGGACGTCGACGGCAACGGCGCGGCCGACGTGTCGCTCAGCAATCGCGCCGACTGGTACGGCCTGACCGGCACGGCGTTCGCCGGCGTCGCCTACCAGCAGGCGCTCGGACGCCACTACATCCGACCGGAAGCCCGCCTCGACTACACCTACCTGCATGAGAGCCGACAGAAGGAGACCGGCGGCGGCGAGGGTTTCGATCTGACCGTCGACGCCCGGTCGTTCAGCAATCTGAGCGGCGACGCCGGCCTGGTGCTCGGCTCCAGCTATGGCGACAAGGACGTCTGGTGGTCGCCCGAGATCCGGGTCGGCTACCGCCAGACCCTGGCGGGCGACATCGGCGACACCGTCGCCCGGTTCGCCGGCGGTACGCCGTTCACGATCAGCTCGCTCAACGACAAGCAGGGGGCGGTGACCCTGGGCTTTGCGCTGCGGGCCGGCTCGGCCATGTCCTATTTCGCGATCGAAGGCGGGGCGGAGGCGGCCCGGCGCCAGAAGATCTACAAGCTGAGGTTCACGGGCCGGGCGATGTTCTGACCGAGCGTCCCCTCAAACCGTGATCGGGTCGGCGCCGATCTAAGCGACCTGCATCTCGCCCCGCAGTTCGGCCAGAACCTCGCCCACGGCGCTCCAGCCGCGGCCGGTCTCGGCCAGGCGGCGCAGCAGCGGGCCGGGGGCCCAGCGCTCGCCATTGGCCGCGGCGAGCCGCTCGGCCATGGCCGCCACCTTGTCGAGGCCCATCTGCTCGCCCCAGAACATCGGGCCGCCGCGATGGGCCGGGAAGGCGTAGCCGTTGACCCAGACCACGTCGATGTCGCCGGCCCGCAGGGCGATGCCTTCCTCCAGTTCCTTGGCGCCCTCGTTGACCAGGGGCATGAACAGCCGGTCGCGGATCTCCTCGTCGCTGAAGGCGCGGCGGGCGACGCCCAGCTCGCGCGAATGGGCCTCGATGATCGCCAGGGCCTCCGGATCGGGCAGCCGGGTCCGGCCCTCGTAGCGGTAATAGCCCTTGCTGGTCTTCTGGCCGCAGCGGCCGGCCTCGACCAGGCGCTCGACGATCAGGGTGCAGCGCTCGTCGGGAAAGGCTTCCCGTCGGGCGGCGCGGACCACGGTGTTCAGGTCGAGCGCGGAGAGGTCACGCATGGCCAGCGGCCCCATGGCCATGCCGAAGCTTTCGGCGACCCGGTCGACCTGTTCGGGCGTCGCGCCCTCGATCAGCATGAACTCGGCCTCGCCGCTGTAATATTGCAGCATGCGGTTGCCGATGAAGCCGTCGCAATTGCCGGCCAGGACCGGAACCTTGCCGAGCTGGCGGCCCAGGGCCATGACCGTGGCGATCACCTCAGGCGAGGTCTGGGCGCCGCGGACGTTCTCCATCAGCTTCATCACGTTGGCGGGGCTGAAGAAGTGGATGCCGATCACCCGCTCGGGCCGCAGGGTCGCCGAGGCGATGGCGTCGATGTCCAGGCCCGAGGTGTTGGAGGCCAGGATGGCGTGGGCGGGGGTCGCCGCGTCCAGCCGGGCGAAGATGGCCTGCTTGACGCCCATGTTCTCGAACACCGCCTCGATGGCCAGATCGACGTCGCGCAGCTCGGCGTAGTCGGTGGTCGTATGGATCAGGGCCAGGGCGCGATCGGCCTTGGCCTGGGGGGTTGAGCCGCGGGCGACCGAGGCCGCATAGGTCTTGCGGATCACGCCCAGGCCGCGCTCCAGCGCCTCCTGGCCGACATCGACCAGGGTGACGGCGATGCCGGCGTTGGCGAACACCATGGCGATGCCGCCGCCCATCAGGCCCGCGCCGATCACCGCCACCTTGCGGATCGGCTGCGGCGCGAGGTCGGTCGGCAGGCCGGGGATCTTGCGCGCCTCGCGCTCGGCGAAGAAGTAATGGACCAGGCCCTTGCGCTGGTCGCTGGCCAGCAACTCAGCGAAGGCGGCGGCCTCGAAGGCCAGGGCTTCCGCGCCGGGCAGGCGGCAGGCGGCCTCGACGCAGTCGACGATCCGGAACGGCGCGATCTGGCCGCGGGCCTTCTTGCCGACCTTCAGGCGGTAGTCGGCGAACAGGGCCGGGTCGACGTCGCGCAGCCGCTCGTCGCGGGCCATCACCGGCAGGGGGGCGCCGTCCGTCGCCAGGCCGGCGGCGTAGGCGATGGCGCCGGCCTCCAGGTCCTCGACGATCACGTCGATCACGCCCAGCTCCAGCGCCCGTGTCGCGGCGATCGGCGCCCCCGAGGTGATCATGTCCAGCGCCACTTCGGGGCCGACCAGCCGCGGCAGCCGCACCGTGCCGCCGGCCCCCGGCAGCAGGCCCAACTTGACCTCGGGCAGGCCGAGCTTGGCCGAGGCGACGGCGACGCGGGCGTGGCAGGCCAGGGCGACCTCCAGCCCGCCGCCCAGGGCGGTTCCGTGGATCGCCGCCACCACCGGCTTGGAACTGGCCTCCAGCAGGTCCTGGATGGTCCGGATCCGCGGTTCGGCCAGGGCCTTGGCGGTGCCGAACTCGCTGATGTCGGCGCCGGCGATGAAGGTCGAGCCGGCGCAGATCAGCACGACCGCGGCGACGGCGTCGTCGACGACCGCGCGATCGAGGCCGGCCAGCAGACCTTGCCGCACGGCCAGGCCGAGGGCGTTGACCGGCGGGGCGTCGACGGTGAGCACGGCGACATCGCCTTCGACACGGTATGCGACGGCGCTCATGGCGATATTCCTGACAGCTTGAAGGGGGAAGAGCGGCCGGCGGCTAGAGCGCCTGGCCTTCGTCGATGGAGAACACGCCGCCGGTGACCGAGGCCGAGGCGTCCGACGCCAGGAACAGCACCATGTCGTCGAGGCCCTCGGCCGGCATGACCCGGCGGCGGGGGAAGGTCTTGACCAGCTTCTGGCCAGCCTCGCCGGCCAGCCAGTCGCTGTTCAGCTCGGTGGCGATCCAGCCGGGGCAGATGGTGTTGACGGTCACGCCCCAGCGGGCCCATTCGCGGGCCAGACCCTTGCCCATCATGGCCACCGCGGCCTTGGACAGGCTGTAGGCGGTCAGGCCGGGCAGCGGCTTGAGCGACCCCACCGAGCCAACCAGGATGATCCGCCCACGTTCGGGATGCTCGGCCGCGATCAGCCGGCGGGCGGCCTCGCGGGCGGTCAGGTAGACGCCCTGGACATTGACGCTGAGCAGCTGCGCCAGGGCGTCGTTGGCCAGCTCCAGGGCCGGCCCCTCGGCGTTGAGGCCGGCGTTGGCGATGACGATGTCGACCGTGCCGAACACCCGCTCGGCCGTGTCGTAGGCGGCCTGGATCGAGGCCTCGCTGGTCACGTCCAGCTCGACGGGCTCCAAGGCCCCGCCCGCCGCCTTCACGGCCTTGGCCAAGTCCTGCAGCCGGTCCAGGCGCCGGGCCCCCGCCACCACCTTGGCCCCCGCCGCGGCCAGCTGCTCGGCGAAGCGCCAGCCCAGGCCGGACGAGGCGCCGGTCACCAGGGCGACGCGGCCGGTCAGGTCGAACTTGGCCGAAGGGCTGGTCATGGCGGGGGTCTCTTGGGTCTTGGAAGGAGAGCGGCGTTGGGTTCGAAAGGCTTAGACGCCGGTGAAGGTCGGGCGGCGCTTCTCGGCGAAGGCGCGGATGCCTTCCTTGTAGTCGGCCGAGGCGTAGCAGACCTGGAACAGCTCCTCGCAGCGGGCCAGGTCGCGGTCGGCCGGGTCCTGCAGGATGGTGGCCAGGGTGAACTTGACCTGCTTGGCGGTCAGCGGCGCGCCGCCGGCGATCGAAGCGGTGGTCTTGTCGATGAAGGCGGCGAATTCGGCCTCGGGCAGGACCCGGCCGACCAGGCCCTTGGCGTAGGCCTCGGCGGCGTCGAACTGCAGCCCGCCCAGCAGCATGTCCTTGGAGGCCGGCACGCCGATGATGTCGGCCAGGCGGCGCAGGCTCTTGTAGCGATAGCCGATGCCGTAGCGCATGGCCGGCTGGCCGAACTTGGACTTGTCCGAGCAGAAGCGCAGGTCGCACGACACCGCCACCGAGATGCCGCCGCCGATGCACCAGCCGTCGATCGCCGCCACCGTCACCTTGGTCGAATTGTAGAGCGCCGACAGGGCCTTTTCGCCGGTCTGGGCGTAGTGCTCCTGGGCGTTCTCGCCCATGCGCTCTTCTTCGTATTTCGAGACGTCGGCCCCGGCCACGAACGACTTGCCGCCGGCCCCGGAGACCACGATCACCCGCACCTCGGGATCGGCCTCGAACAGTTCCACGCCCTTGCCCATGCCCTCCCACATCTCCAGGGAGATGGCGTTGAGCTTGTCGGGATTGTTGAAGATCAGCCGGCCGATCGCACCGTCTTTTTCGGTCAGGATCTTGTCGGTCATGGTGTGTTCCTCGATGTCGAAATGAAGACCTGGAGCGGTCAGATCGCGCCTTGGGCGCGCAGGGATTGGCGGGCGTCGGCGTCGTAGCCGAGGGCGCCGAGCACGGCGTCGGTGTCCTGGCCAACGGTGGGCGGGGCGGCGTAGTCCTCGATCGGCGTTTCCGACAGCCGGATCGGATTGGCCAGGATGCGCAGGGGACCGCCGACGGCGTGCTCGACCTGGCGGACCATGCCGCGATGCTGGATCTGGGGTTCGGCCAGGGCCGAGCGCAGGTCATTGACCGGGCCGGCGGCGACGCCGGCCTCGTCGAGCAGTTGCAGCCACACCGCCGCCGGACGAGCGGCGAATTCGGCGTCCAGGATCGCCAGCAGGGCGTCGCGGTTCTCGATCCGGCCGGAGGTGTGCGAGAACCGGGGGTCCTCCAGCAGGTCGGGCCGGCCGATGGCTTGGCACAGCCGCGCGAACTGCGGATTGTTGCCGGCCACCAGGAAGATGTGGCGGTCGGCGCAGCGGAAGGCTTGCGACGGCACCCCGCCGAAGCCGCCGTTGCCGCGCCGCGGCGGCACCACGTCGGAGACCAGGTAGTTCATGGCGAAATGGCTCAGCGAGGCCAGGCCGCAGTCGAGCAGCGACAGGTCGATGTGCTGGCCGGGACCGCCATGGACGTCGCGGTGATAGAGGGCGGCCTGGATGGCGTTGGCGGCGTAGAGGCTGGTGAGGATGTCGACCACCGACAGCCCCATCTTCATCGGCCCGCCGCCGGGCTGGCCGTCCGGATAGCCCGAGGCGCTCATCATGCCGCTCATGGCCTGGAACACGCCGTCATAGCCGGGCTTGGGGGCCAGGGGGCCGGTCTGGCCAAAGCCGGTGATCGAGCAATAGACCAGGCGCGGATTGACCGCCTTCAGGCCCTCGTAATCCAGGCCGTACTTCTTCAGCGACCCGGTCTTGAAGTTCTCGAGCACGACGTCGGACTGGGCGGCCAGGCGGCGAACGATCTCCTGGCCCTCGGGGGTGGCGAGGTTGGCGGTCACCGACCGCTTGTTGCGATTGGCGCTAAGATAGAAGGCGGCGTCGGTGGTCGGCGTTCCGTCGCGGTTCTTCAGGAAGGGCGGGCCGTATTCGCGCGACTCGTCGCCGACGCCGGGCCGCTCGACCTTGATGACGTCGGCGCCCAGGTCGCCCAGCATCTGGGCGGCCAGCGGCGCGGCCAGGACCCGGCTGAGATCCAGCACCTTGACGCCGTTCAACGCCTTTTCAGCCATACGCCAATGCTCCCGCCGCCACTCTAAGGTGGGGGCATGGTCGCCATACCGGCCGTTCTTACAAGGCGACCGGGGGCCTCATCGTAAATCCGATATGTCCGCTCTGGATGGCCTCGAAGCTTGTCGCGGCGGGCGTTCTGGGGGCGTCTGGAGCCGAGATCGCCCCTCGGCGGGGCGGTATGGAGGCGGCATGGCCGAGGCGTTCATCATCTACGAAAAGGTCGGGCGGATCGTCACGGTGACGATGAACCGGCCCGACTCCCGCAACGCCATCGCCAGCTTCGAGGACTGCGAGGCGCTGGTCGCCGCGGCCGAGCAAGCCAACGCCGACCCCGAGGTTTCGGTCCTGATCCTGACCGGCGCCGGCTCGGCCTTCTCGGCCGGCGGCGACCTGAACGGCATGCGCGACCGCAACGGCATCGGGCCGCTGGCGACCCCGGCCGACACCCGCGCCAACTACAAGAAGGGCGTCCAGAAGATCCCGCTGGCCCTGATGAACCTGGAGATCGCCACCATCGCGGCGGTCAACGGCCACGCCATCGGCCTGGGCTGCGACCTAGCCTGCCTGTGCGACATGCGGGTGGCCTCCGACAAGGCCAAGTTCGCCGCCAGCTTCGTCAAGATGGGCATCGTGCCCGGCGACGGCGGGGCCTGGATCCTGCCGCGGGCCGTCGGCTACGCCCGGGCCGCCGAGATTATCCTGACCGGCGACGTGTTCAGCGCCCAGGAGGCCCTGGCCATGGGCCTCGTCAACAAGCTCGTCGAGCCGGAGGCGGTGCTGGCCGAGGCCCGGAAGCTGGCCGAACGGGTGGCCGCCAACCCGCCGCGCTCGGTGCGCCTGGCCAAGCGCCTGCTGCGCGAGGGCCAGCATGGCCGGCTCAGCGACGTGCTCGAACTGTCGGCCGCCTTCCAGGCTCTGGCCCACGAAACCGCCGACCACCGCGAAGCCCTGGACGCCTTCTTCGACAAGCGCCCGCCCAGCTTCACCGGAGCCTGAGATGTCGCTTCGGGACCTGCGCCGCGAGGACTTCGCCTACGCCGTCGACATCCCCACCCGCTGGGCCGACAGCGACGCCTATGGCCACGTCAACAACGTGATCTATCTGAGCTGGTTCGACACCGCCGTGACCCGGATGCTGTACGAGCGCGGCGTGCTGTCGCTGCACGACGGCCCGGCGATCGGCCTGTGCGTCGAGAGCCGCTGCGAATATTTCGCGCCGGTGGAGTTTCCCCAGGTCGTCGACGCCCGGGTGCGGATCGGCCGGATGGGCGACAAGAGCCTGCGCTACGAGGTCGGCCTGTTCCTGCCCGGCGTCGAGACGCCGGCGGCGGCGGGACACTTCGTCCATGTCTTCGTCGACCGCCGGACCCGTCAGCCGACGCCCCTGGCGGCGGCGAGCAAGGCGGCCCTGGCCGACCTTGTCGTCCCTGGTGTCTAGGCCCTTGTCCGCCAAGCATCGCAAACGCGCTGAAAGCCCCTTGGGCGCGCCGCGACTGTGGGCGCTGCCGGCCTCGCCTTCTATCCTGCCCCGACCGCCCGCCTTGCGGCCCGCTGTTCATGGACCCCGATGGATCTGAATTTCACAGCCGAGGAGACGGCCTTCCGCGCCGAGGTCCGCGCCTTCCTCAAGGGGGCCCTGCCTGACGACCTGCGCCGCAAGGTCGAGGACGGCCGGGCTCTGTCCAAGGACGAGGTGGTCGGCTGGCAGCGGACGCTCAACGCCCGCGGCTGGGCGACGCCGAGCTGGCCGAAGGAATGGGGCGGTCCGGGCTGGACGCCGGTGCAGCGCCACATCTTCATGGACGAACTGCACCAGGCCCCGGCCCCCGAGCCGCTGTCGTTCAACGTCGCCATGCTGGGCCCGGTGCTGATCGCCTTCGGCTCGGACGCCCAGAAGGCGCGCTTCCTGCCGCGGGCGGCCAATCTCGACGACTGGTGGGCCCAGGGCTTCTCCGAGCCCGGCGCCGGCTCGGACCTGGCCAATGTGAAGACCACGGCCGTGCGCGACGGCGACGTCTATGTCGTCGACGGCCAGAAGATGTGGCAGGGCATGGGCCATCGGGCCGACTGGATGTTCACCCTGGTCCGCACCGACCCCGCCGCCCCCAAGAAGCAGGGCGGCATCAGCTTCCTGCTGATCGATCTGAAATCGCCCGGCGTCACCGTCCGCCCGATCATCACCATCGACGGCCGCCACGAGGTCAATGAGGTGTTCCTCGACGGCGTCCGCGTGCCGGTCGAGAACCGCATCGGCGAGGAGAACCAGGGCTGGACCTACGCCAAGTACCTGCTGTCCAACGAACGCACCGGCATCGCCCGCATCGGCATGGCCAAGCGGCTGATCGCCCGGATCAAGCGCCTGGCCGCCGACCTGCCGGCCGCCGAGGCCGGGCGGGCGCTGGACAAGGCCGCCGCCATCGAGGCCGAGCTGAAGGCGCTGGAGATCACCCAGCTGCGGGTGCTGGCGGCCCAGAAGCCCGGCGTGGCCGATCCGCGCTCGTCGATCCTGAAGATCCGCGGCGTCGAGCTACGCCAAGCCGCCTCGGAGCTGCTGCTCAAGACCGCCGGCCCCCGCGCCTTCGCCTTCGCCTACGAAGACGAGCCGGAGGCGCCGCTGGAGGCGGCGTCGAACTATTTCACCTTGCGGGCCGGCTCGATCTATGGCGGCGCCACCGAGGTGCAGAAGAACATCCTCGCCACCGGCGTGCTGGGACTGTGAGGGGGCGATGAACTTCGATCTCGACGAAGACCAGTCGATGCTCGCCGACACGGTGACCCGGCTTCTGGCCGACCGCTACGGCTTCGAGGACCGCCGCCGCCTGCTGGCGACGCCGACCGGCTGGAGCGCCGGCCTGTGGGCGCAGCTGGCCGAGCTGGGCGTCCTGGCCGCGCCGTTCGCCGAGGCCGACGGCGGCCTGGACGGCGGTCCCGTCGAGACCCTGGTCGTCGGTCAGGCCCTGGGCCGGGTGCTGTCGGCCGAACCCTATCTGGCGACCATCGTCATGGCCGGAGCGGCGCTGCGGCTGTCGGACAACGCGGCCCTGAGGGCGGAGCTCGTGCCCCAGGTGATCGGCGGCGAGCGGGTGCTGGCCGTCGCGCCGGAAACGGGCGACCTGGTGGCGCTGCCGGCCGCGGGCGGCTGGCTGGTGGACGGACAGGCGCGCGGCGTGATCCATGGCGACAGCGCTCAGGGCCTGGTGCTGTCGGCCGCCTCGGCCGAGGGGCTGGTCCTGCTGCTGGTCGACGCCGCGACGCCCGGCGTGACCGTCGCCGGCCATCGCACCTTCGACGGCCTGCGCGCCGCCGACGTGACGCTGCAGGGCGTCGCGGTCGCCGGCGACCGGGTCCTGGCGGCGGGCCCAGCGGCCGAGGCGCTGATGGAGCGCGTCATCCAGCACGCCATCGCCTATCTCGCCGCCGAGGCGGTGGGGATCATGGAGATGCTGCTGGAGATCACCGTCGAGCACCTGCGCACCCGCCAGCAGTTCGGCCAGGCCCTGGCCAAGTTCCAGGCCCTGCAGCACCGCGCCGCCGAGATGCTGGTGTCGCTGGAGCAGGCCCGCAGCATGGCCCTCTATGCGGCGATGATGGTCGAGGACGCCGACCCGCTGGAGCGCCGTAAGGCCTTCGCGGCGGTCAAGGCGGTGATCTCGACCTCGGCCCGGTTCGTCGGCCAGAGCGCCGTGCAACTGCACGGCGGCATCGGCGTCACCGAGGAGCACCGCGCTGGCTGGGGCCTCAAGCGCCTGACCATGATCGACATGCTGTTCGGCGACGCCGACTCCCAGGCCGCGCGGCTGGCCCGGCTCGGCGGCTTCGTGGAGGCGGCATGAGCGGATTCCAATCCAGCGGGACCGCGTGATGGACGTCGTCGACTGCGTCGTGGTCGGGGCCGGCGTCGTCGGCCTGGCCGTGGCCCGCGCCCTGGCCCGCGACGGCCGCGAGACCCTGATCGTCGAGAAGGAAAGCCTGTTCGGCTCGGAGACCAGCGCCCGCAACAGCGAGGTGATCCATGCCGGCATCTACTATCCGCAAGGCTCGCTGAAGGCCCGGTTCTGCGTGGCCGGACGCGACCAACTGTATGACTACTGCGAAAGCCGCCACATCGCCCATCGCCGCTGCGGCAAGCTGATCGTCGCCACCGCGCCGGCCCAGGTCGCCGACCTGGAGCGGATCAAGGCCGCCGCCGAGGCCAACGGCGTCCACGACCTGGCCTGGCTGGACGGCCACCAGGCCCGCCAGCTCGAGCCCGCGCTGCGCTGCGTGGCGGCCCTGAGCTCGCCCTCGACCGGCATCATCGATTCCCACGCCTACATGCTGTCGCTGCTGGGCGAGGCCGAGGCCGACGGGGCGATGATCGCCTATCGCACCCAGGTCACCGCCCTGCGGCCGAGTCCCGAGGGCGTGGCCCTGACCTTCGCCGGCGACGACGCGCCGTCGCTGGCGGCGCGGCTGGTGGTCAACTCCGCCGGCCTGCACGCCCCCGACCTGGCGCGGGCCGTGGTCGGAACCTCGCCCGACCACTGGCCGCGCGCCTATTACGCCAAGGGCAGCTATTTCACCCTCAGCGGCGCTTCGCCGTTCAGCCGGCTGATCTATCCGGCCCCCGAGCCGGGCGGGCTGGGGGTCCACATCACCCTGGACCTTGGCGGCCAGGCCCGCTTCGGGCCGGACGTCGAATGGGTGGACAGCCTCGACTACGACGTCGATCCGCGCCGGGCCGACGGCTTCTACGAGGCGGTGCGCGCCTATTGGCCGGGCCTGGAGGACGGTCGGCTGGCCCCGGCCTATGCCGGCATCCGGCCCAAGCTGGCGGGACCCGGCCAGCCGGCGGCCGACTTCCAGGTCTCCGGCCCGGCCGAGCACGGGGTCGCCGGCCTGATCAATCTGTTCGGCATCGAGTCGCCCGGCCTGACGGCTTCGCTGGCCATCGCCGACCATGTCGCGCGGCTGGCGCGGGAGAGCCTGGATGCGTGAGCGGGGAAGCTTCGACTACATCATCGTCGGGGCCGGCTCGGCCGGCTGCGTGCTGGCCAACCGGCTGAGCGAGTCCGGCCGCCATCGGGTGCTGCTGCTGGAGGCGGGCGGCGCCGACCTCAATCCCTGGATCCACATCCCGCTGGGCTACGGCAAGCTGTTCACCGATCCCAGCGTCAACTGGCTCTACGAGACCGAGCCCCAGTCGGCCCTGGACGGGCGCCGCATCCGCCAGCCCCGCGGCAAGGTGCTGGGCGGGTCGAGCTCGATCAACGGCCTGGTCTACATCCGCGGCCAGCGGCAGGACTTCGACGGCTGGCGTCAGCGGGGCAATGTCGGCTGGGGCTATGACGACGTCCTGCCCTATTTCCGCAAGGCCGAGAACCAGGCCCGCGGCGCGGACGCCTTCCACGGGGCCGGCGGCCCGCTGCCGGTCTCCGACCAGTGCGAGCCGCATCCGCTGTGCGAGGCCTTCATCGACGCCGCCCAGCAGGCCGGCGTGCCGCGCAACGACGACTTCAACGGCGCCGAGCAGGAGGGCGCGGGCTATTACCAGACGACGTCGCGCGGGGGGATGCGGGTGTCGTCGGCCGTGGCCTATCTCAACCCGGCCAAGCGCCGCCCCAACCTCGTGGTGGTCACCCGGGCGCTGGTGACCCGGGTGGTGATCGAGGCCCGGAGGGCGGTCGGGGTCGAGTGGCGGCGCGGCGAAGAGCGCTTCACCGCCAGGGCCAGCGGCGAGGTGATCCTGGCCTCGGGCGCCATCGGCACGCCGCAGATTCTGCAGCTGTCCGGCGTCGGGCCGGGCGCCCACCTGCAGCGCACGGGCGTCGAGGTGGTCCACGACCTGGCCGGGGTCGGCGCCGACCTGCAGGACCATCTGCAGGTGCGGATGGTCTATCGCTGCAAACAGGCGGTGACCGTCAATGACGACCTGCGCAATCCGCTGCGGACCCTGGGCGTGGGCGCGCGCTACCTGTTCCAGCGCAAGGGGCCGCTGACCGTCAGCGCCGGCTATGCCGGAGCCTTCCTGCGCACAGACCCGCGCCTGGCCTCGCCCGACATCCAGGTGCATTTCATCAATTTCTCGACCACCAAGATGGGCGACCGGCTGCACGGCTTTTCCGGCTTCACCGCCTCGACCTGCCATCTGCAGCCGGAAAGCCGCGGCGCGGTGATGATCAAGACCCCTGATCCGCACGACGCCCCGGCCATCGACCCCAACTATCTGGCGACCGAGACCGACCGCCGGGCCAATGTCGAGGGCCTGAAGCTGATGCGGCGGATCATGGCCGGCGCGGCCATGGCGCCGTTCCTCGACAGCGAGATCGAGCCGGGCCCCGACCTGGCCGACGACGCGGCGCTGCTGGCCTATTGCCGGGCGACCGGGTCGAGCATCTATCACCCCACCTGCACCGCCCGGATGGGCGACGACCCCGGCGGCGTCGTCGACGCCCGGCTGCGGGTGCGCGGGATCGACGGGCTGCGGGTCGCCGACGGCTCGATCATGCCCGCCGTGGTGTCCGGCAACAGTCACGCGGCCATCGTCATGATCGGCGAAAAGGCCGCGGCGATGATCCTCGAAGACGCTTCGTCCTGACCCAGGAGTTCCCCATGTACGCCGACCTCAAGCTGCTGATCGACGGACAGTTCCTGTCGGGCGAGGGCCGGGCCAGCCAGCCGGTGTTCAATCCCGCGACCGGGGCGGTGCTGGCCGACCTGCCGCACGCCAGCCCCGGCGACCTCGACCGGGCGCTCGACGCCGCCCAGCGCGCCTTCGAGACCTGGCGCAAGACCGCGCCGCAGGACCGCGGCCGGATCCTCAAGCGCGGCGCCGACCTGATCCGCGAGCGCATCGACGCCATCGCCAGGGTCATGACCCTGGAACAGGGCAAGCCGCTGGCCGAGTCGCGGGGCGAGATCCTCTACGCCGCCGACGTCATCGAATGGTACGCCGAGGAGGGCCGGCGGGCCTATGGCCGGGTCATTCCGGCCAAGACGCCCGGCGTGCGCCAACTGGTGCTGCTGGAGCCTGTGGGCGTGGCGGTGGCCTTCACGCCGTGGAACTTCCCGGCCCTGACCCCGGCCCGCAAGATCGGCGGGGCCCTGGCGGCCGGCTGCACCCTGATCCTGAAGGCCGCCGAGGACACCCCCGGCACCGCCGTCGAATTCGCCCGCGCCCTGCAGGACGCCGGCCTGCCGCCGGGGGTTCTGAACCTGGTGTTCGGCGATCCGGCCGCGGTCTCGGCCCACCTGATCGCCTCGCCGATCAGCCGCAAGGTGTCGTTCACCGGCTCGGTCGGGGTCGGCAAGCAGCTGGTCCGGCTGGCGTCCGAGGACATGAAGCGCACGACCATGGAACTGGGCGGCCACGCGCCGGTGATCGTGTTCGAGGACGCTGATCCGGTCGCCGCGGCCACGGCCCTGGCCATGGGCAAGTATCGCAACGCCGGCCAGGTCTGCATCTCGCCGACCCGGTTCTATGTCCATGGCTCGATCCTCGAACCGTTTACCGACCGCTTCGTGGCGGTGGCCCAGAGCCTCAAGCTCGGCGACGGGACCGAGGACGGCGTCACCATGGGGCCGCTGGTCAGTTCGCGCCGGGTCGAGGCCATGGAGCGCCTGGTCGCCGACGCTGTCGCCCGCGGCGGCGTGGTCCGCACCGGCGGGGCGCGGCGCGGCAATGTCGGCTCGTTCTTCGAGCCGACGGTGATCACCGACCTGCCCGACGACAGCCTGCTGATGACTGAGGAGCCGTTCGGGCCGATCGCGCCGATCGTGTCGTTCTCGGGCTTCGACGAGGTGATGGCCCGGGCCAACGCCCTGCCGTTCGGCCTGGCCGCCTACGCCTTCACCACCTCGAACGCCACCGCCACCGCGGTCGGCGACGGGCTGAAGGCCGGCATGGTCGGGGTCAACACCCTGGCGGTTTCCAACCCCGAGACCCCGTTCGGCGGCGTGCGCCACAGCGGCGTCGGCCAGGAGGGCGGGATCGAAGGCCTGCAGGCCTATTTCGACGTCAAGTTCCTGGCCCAGGCCTAGAAAAGAACCCCCGGACGCCGTTGGACGTCCGGGGGCAGTTTGAACGGCCCGAGGTTGGGAGTTGGCCGTCCGATCGCGGGGCGCCGCCGGGCGCGTGACATGGTCCAGGAACACCATGAAGGGCGCCGCCGGCGAAGACGTCCAGACGGGACGGCCAGAGATCGCCTGCTCGATGGCGCCCGGCGAATTTCCACCCTGACATGCAAGCGTCACAGAAAGGCCTCCTGCGCCCTCTAGGTCCCCGAGGGCTTGAACGGTGGGAGCAGGATCCGTGATCGAAGCCGACGTCACGGCGATCGCCCTTTCGGCCGCCCATCTGCGCGACGGCCTGGACCATCACCGCTGCGGCGAGCTCGACGCGGCCGAACGGCTCTATCACGCGGTCCTGGCGGTCGATCCCGACCAGGCCGAGGCCCTTCACTATCTGGGCGTGCTGGCCCAGCAGCGCGGCGACCTCGCCGGGGCGGTGGCCCTGATCGAGCGGGCCCTGGCCCAGCGCCCCAACGCCACGGCCTGGTCGAACCTGGCCAACGCCCTGTGGCTGCAAGGCGACCCTGCGCGGGCCGAGCAGGCCTGTCGCGAGGCCCTGGCGCTGGAGCGCGGCTGCGCGCCGGCCTGGCAGAACCTCGGCAACGCCCTGAAGGCGCAGGGCCGCCTCGACGAGGCCGCGGCCGCCTACCAGCGCAGCCTCGACCTGCGCCCCGACCATGCCGACGTGCTGTCCAACCTCGGAACGGTGCTGACCGCCCTGGGGCGGGCCGGCGAGGCGCGGGCGACCCTGGAGACGGCGCTGCGCCTGCGGCCGGACTCCGCCGCCGCCCATTTCAACCTCGGCAACCTGCTGCTGGGCCTGGGCGAGGGCGCCGGGGCGGCGGCCTGCTACCAGCGCCTGCTGGCCCTGTCGCCCGAGCACGTGGACGGCCATCGCGCCCTGGTCGTCGCCCTGCGCCAGGCCGGCCAGATGGAGGCGGCGCTGGGCGCCTATGCGGCGGCGATCGCTCGCTGGCCCGACGATCCGGCCTTTCACGGGGCTCGCGCCGAACTGCTGCTCGACCTGGACCGGATCGCCGAGGCCCGCGACGGGTTGGACGCCGCCCTGGCCCGCCTCCCCGGCGCGCCGGACCTGCACCGGATTTTGGCCCGGGCCCTGCGGTTGTCGGACGACGGTCCCGGCGCCGTGGCGGCCGTCCAGCGGGCCATCGCCCTGGGCGCCGGCGGCGGCGATGTCCAGGTCGACCTCGGCGCGGCCCTGCGCACGGCCGGCGACGCGGCCGGGGCCATCGCCACCTACGCCCGCGCCGTCCAGCTCTCGCCGCACCTGGCCGTGGCCTACGCCAATCTCGGCGGCCTGCTGCACGAGGAGGGCCGGTCCGACGAGGCGGCGCGGCCGCTGCTGGACGGGCTGAAGATCGCCCCCGACCTGCCCGAGCTGCACATCAATCTCGGCGGCGTGCGTCTGGCCCAGAACCGCTTCAACGACGCCCACGCCGCCTTCGAGACGGCCCTGGCGCTGCGGCCGGACTCGGCGGAGTCGCATTTCGGCATCGCCGTGGCCCGCCTGCACCAGGGCGAGGTCGAGGCCTCGGTCGCCGGCTTCGAGGCCGCCCTGGCGTTGAAGGAGCTGCCGGAGGCCCGCTGGATGCTGGGCCTGTCGCTGCTGAAGCTGGGCGACTACGACCGCGGCTGGCGCGAGCACGACAGCCGGCTCGACATCCGCGGCAAGAAGAAGATCGCCCGCGCCTTTCCCCAGCCCCGCTGGCGGGGCGAGCCGCTGGCCGGCAAGACCCTGCTGCTGCATTCCGAACAGGGGCTGGGCGACACCCTGCAGTGCCTGCGGTTCGCGCCCATCGTCGCCGCCCTGGCCGGCCGGGTGGTGCTGCAGGTGCAGGAGGCGATCCTGCCGCTGCTCGGCGGCCTGGACGGCGCGTTCGAGGCCATCGGACCCCAGGATGCGCCGCCGCCCTTCGACTATCACTGCCCGCTGTTCAGCGTCCCGGGCGCGCTGGGCGTCGCGCTGGCGACGATCCCGGCGGCGGACGGTTATCTGAGGCCGGATCCTGCACTGGTCGCCCAGTGGCGGGCGCGTCTCGCGAGCGACGGGTTCAAGATCGGCCTGGTCTGGCAGGGCAATCCGCGCGCCGACGTCGAGCGCGGCCGCTCGATCCCGCTGCGCCTGTTCGCCCCGCTTTCGGCCCTGCCGGGGATCGAACTGATCAGCCTGCAGAAGGAGCACGGCCTGGACCAGCTGGAGATGCTGCCGCGTGGGATGGCCGTGCGCGACCTGGGCTTCGACTATGAGAGCGGATCCTTCGCCGACACCGCCGCAATCATCGCCAATCTCGACCTGGTGATCACCTGCGACACCTCGGTGGGCCACCTGGCCGGCGCCCTGGGCCGCCCGGCCTGGATCGCGGTCAATGCGGTCTCCGACTGGCGCTGGCTGATCGATCGCGAGGACAGCCCCTGGTATTCCAGCGTCCGGCTGTTCCGCCAGCCGAGCCGCGGCGATTGGGAAGCGGTCGCGGCGCGGATGGCCCAGGTCCTGGCGGAGCGGCTGGGGGTCTGACGACGGAGGCGGAAGCCGCCGACGACGACCTTCGCCTCAGTCGATCTCGAACAGGCCGGCCGCGCCCATGCCGCCGCCGATGCACATGGTGACGACCACCCGCCGCGCCCCGCGCCGGCGGCCCTCGATCAGGGCGTGGCCGGTCAGGCGC
This sequence comes from Caulobacter sp. LARHSG274, assembly GCF_052871235.1. Taxonomy (NCBI): domain Bacteria; kingdom Pseudomonadati; phylum Pseudomonadota; class Alphaproteobacteria; order Caulobacterales; family Caulobacteraceae; genus Caulobacter; species Caulobacter sp. LARHSG274. The sequence goes on from NZ_JBIXJO010000015.1 coordinate 79,150, forward strand.
GAGCCGCTCATGCCGTAGGGATGGCCGATCGAGATGGCGCCGCCGTCGACGTTCAGCCGGTCCATCGGCAGGCCCAGCCGGTCGCGGCAATAGATCACCTGCACCGCGAAGGCCTCGTTCAGCTCCCACAGGTCGATGTCGGCCACGGTCAGGCCGTGGCGGGCCAGCAGCTTGGGAATGGCGTAGACCGGCCCGATGCCCATCTCGTCCGGCTCGCAGCCGGCGACGGCGAAGCCGACGAACCGGCCCAGCGGCGCCAGGCCCCTTTGCCTGGCCTGGTCGGCCGACATCACCACGCAGACGCTGGCCCCGTCCGACAGCTGGCTGGCGTTGCCGGCGGTGACGAAGGCGTCGTCACCCTGCACCGGACGCAGCTTGGCCAAGCCCTCGATCGTGGTGTCGGGACGATTGCCCTCGTCGCGCGACAGGGTGACCTCCTCCTCGCCGATCACCGTCCCGGCCTTGTCGGTCAGCAGCTTGGCGGCGGTGATCGGCACGATCTCGGCGTCGAACCGCCCGGCCGCCTGGCCGGCCGCCGTGCGCTTCTGGCTCTCCAGCGCATAGTCGTCCTGGGCCTGACGGCTGATGCCATAGCGCTGCGCGACATTGTCGGCGGTCTGGATCATCGACCAGTAGAGCTCGGGCTTGTGGGCCGCGATCCAGTCGTCGCTCTTGCGCACGCCATTGAGGTTCGGCTGGGTCAGGGAGACCGACTCCAGCCCGCCAGCCACGTAGATGTCGCCCTCCCCGGCCATGATCCGCTGGGCGGCCAGGGCGATGGTCTGCAGGCCCGACGAGCACTTGCGGTCGAGGGTGAAGCCGGGAACCGTCACCGGCAGGCCGGCGCGGATCGCCGACTGACGGGCGATGTTGCTGCCGCTCGCCCCCTCGGGGGTCGCGCAGCCGATCAGCACGTCCTCGATCTCGGCGGGGTCGAGCCCGGCCCGGGCCACGGCGGCGGCGACCGCGTGGCCGCCCAGGGTCGCGCCATGGACATTGTTGAGCGCGCCGCGGAAGGCGCGGCCGATCGGGGTGCGGGCGGTCGAAACGATGACGGGCTGTTGCAAGGTCTTGTCCTTCAGGCCGCGTCGGAGCGGCGGGTCAGCATCGGCCAGAGGCCGTCGGCGCCCTCGGCGGCGACCAGCGCCCCGAGCCGCTCGGCCCAGACGCGGTCGTTGCCAAATTCGGAGCGCCAGGCGGTCAGCCGAAGGGTCAGGCGGTGCAGGGGATGTTCGCGGGTGAAGCCGATGGCGCCATGCGCCTGGTGGGCGATTGCCGCGCCGGCTCCGGCGGCGACGTTGGCCCGCAGCTTGGCGGCGGCGATCTCAAGCCCGGCCCCGTCGGCGGCGTGATCGGCGGCGCGGGCCGCGGCCTGGCCGGCGCAGTTCACGGCCGCCGCCTCCAGGGCGAAGACGGCCAGGCTCTGCTGCACGGCCTGGAACTTGGCGATCGGCTTGCCGAACTGCACCCGGTCGTTGGCGTGCTGGATCGACAGGGCCAGGGCGGCGTCCAGCGCCCCGGCGATCTGGGCGGTGCGCGCCAGGGCCCCGAGGGCGAAGAGATCGAGGGTCGACACCGCCTGCTCGACCGGCGCGCCGTCGAAGACCAGTACGTCGCGGCCCTCGCCGGCCGGGTTGCGGCCGGGGCGGATCGCGGCGGCGTCGGCGATGCGCAGGCGCAGCAACTGGCCGTCCAGGCGAACTACCGCCGCGACCGCCTCGGCGCCGGCGGCGACCCCGCGCAGGACGCCGGCGAAGCGTCCGCCCGTCGCGGAGCCCTCGATCGACGTCGCCAGGGTGGTGAAGCCGTCGATCGCCGGCAGGCCGGCGGCGGCCGTCGCCTTGGCGGCCAGAATGGCCTCGGCCAGGGGCAGGTTCAGGGCGTGGACCCCGGCCAGCCGCAGGACGGCGAAGGCGTCCTGCCAGTCGCCGCCGAAGCCGCCGTCGTCCTCAGCCACCAGCAGGGCCGGGAAACCGGCTTCCTCGATTTGCGGCCACAGGTCGGCGAAGGTCGCATCCGACGTCTGGCCGAGGTCGGCGAACAGCCGGTCGGCGGTCTCGCTGAGCAGGGAAAGGCTTTCGCTCATCTCAGGCCGAGCCCCCGGGCGATGATGCCGCGCAGCACTTCGCGGGTGCCGCCGCGCAGCGAGAACGACGGCGAGACCTGCAGCAGGAAGGCCAGGACGCGGGCGAAGTCGGTGTCGCCCGACAGGTCGAACCGGCCGTCGACGGCCGCCTGGACGACGCGCGGCAGCTCCTGCTCGAAACTGTTGCCCAGGTCCTTGACCATGGCCGCCTCCAGCGCCGGATCCTCGCCGGCCGCCAGCTTGGCGGCGGTCGACATCGACATCTGGCGCAGGGTCCAGGCCTCGGCGGTCAGGCGGCCGATCAGGCCGGCGATGATCGGGTCGGGCGTCGGCCCCGAGACCCGGATCAGCTCGACCAGCAAGGCGAAGCTGGACAGGTAGCGTTCGGGACCCGAGCGCTCCAGCGACAGCTCGGCGGTGACCTGCCGCCAGCCGGCGCCGGCCTCCCCCACCCGCATCGAGTCGGGGACCAGCACGTCGTCGAAGAACACCTCGTTGAAGTCATGCCCGCCGACCAGGTCGATGGTCGGGCGGACGGTCACGCCGGGGCTGGAGAGGTCGATCAGGAACTGGGTCAGGCCCTCCTGGCGCTGGGAGTCCTCGCCAGTGCGCACCAGGGCGATCATCAGTTGGGCGTTGTGGGCGTTGGTGGTCCACAGCTTCTGGCCGTTGATCCGCCAGCCTTCCGGCGTGCGGCGGCCCTGGGTGCGGACCGAGGCCAGGTCCGAGCCCGAGCCCGGCTCGCTCATGCCGATGCAGGCGTAGAGCTCGCCGCGGGCCACGGCCGGCAGGAACCGCAGGCGCTGCTCCTCGGTGCCGTAGCGCAGCAGCAGCGGACCGCTCTGGCGGTCGGCGATCCAGTGCATGCCGACTGGGGCGCCCGCCGCCAGCAGCTCCTCCAGCACGACATAGCGCTCCAGCGGATGGCGCTCGCCGCCGCCATAGGCCTTGGGCCAGGTCATGCCGATGTAGCCGGCGGCGCCGAGCGCCCGGCTGAAGCCGGCGTCGGCCACCGCCCAGCAGTTGGCGCGGCGGGCGGCGTCGCCGGGCGGCCGGTGCTCGGCGATGAAGGCGCGCACCTGCTCGCGCAGGGCGGCGACCCCGGGGGGCGGCGAAAACGGAAGGATGCTGAAGGTTCGCACGCCCTGACAAATCTTCCCCAAAACCGGGCGGGGCAAGGCTGGCGGACGCCCTATCATAACTACGATATGTCCGGCCGGGCGGCCGTCGGGATCCTAGTAGCCGCCGTCGGTGCGCAACTCGATCAGGTACTGGTAGCGCTCGGGATGGTGGCGCAGGAAGGCCGCCTCGATCGGCCGGCCGGCGGCGGTGTAGTAGACCCGGCGGATGCTGAGGATCGGCGTCGACGGCGCAATGCCGAGGTGGCGGCCGGCGGTCTCGTCGGCCAGGTCGGCGACGATCAGCTGCTCGGCGCGGGTGATCCGGGTCTTCAGCTTCTGCTCGATGACCCGGGCGACCGGGACGCCTGGCTTGATGTCGGCCGGGGTCAGCAGGCGGCCGATCGGCTCGGGCACGAAGACCTCGAGATAGATCACCGGTCCGGCGCTGAGCGAGCTGACCAGCTCCAGCCGCACGGCCCGGTCGCTCGGCGACAGCTCCAGCGCCGCAGCCACCTCCGGCGACGGGTCGACCTCGCCGAGCGACAGCAGCCGCAGGTCCAGCGAGCCGGCCGTGGCCAGGAACTGGTCCAGCGACCCCGACAGCCGCACCGAGCGCACCCCCTCGCGGCGCTCGGCCACGAAGGAGCCGACGCCGCGCCGCTTGACGATCAGGCCCTGGCCGATCAGGGCATCCAGCGCCCGGCGCACGGTGATCCGGCTGACCCCGTACTGGGCGCAGATCTGCTCCTCGGTCGGCAGGGCCTGGCCGGGCGCGAACTCGCCGCCGCTGATGCGGCCGTAAAGGTCCCGCTCCAGCTGGTGGTAGAGCGGGACGGGACCGGCCTCCAGACCGATGGAACGCATGTCTCCTTGCCTTCCCTGGCTAGCGGATCTGGCGAAAGGCTGTTCTAGCGGCGCCCGTCCCGGTGGCAAGCCGGCGGACCGAGATATCGGGGACATGAAATCCTCAGGAAAATCCGGGTTCAAGCCTCTCGCGTCGGCGTCGCGTCCGGATGGCGGCGCGCCCATTGAACGCTCGCCCGGGCGGGGCGTTCGGCTTTCATGCCCAGCGATGTCGATATCGCCGTGATCGGGGCGGGCGCGGCGGGCCTCGCCGCCGCCCGGGCGCTGCAGGCCGCGCCGGTGTCGGTGCTGGTGCTGGAGGCCCGCGGGCGGATCGGCGGCCGGGCCCGCACCGTGACGATCGAGGACCAGGCGCTGGACCTCGGCTGCGGCTGGCTGCATTCGGCCGACGCCAACCTCTTCAGCGACCAGGCCCAGGCGCTGGGCTTTGCGATCGACAAGACCCCTCCGCACTGGACCCGCCCGGCCGCCAACGCCGACTTCACCGCCCCGGCCCAGGCGGCGTTCGCCCAGGCGCTCGACGCCCTGGAGGCGCGGATCGAGGCCGCCGCCGCGGCCGGCCTCGACCAGCCTGTATCGGCCCTGATGACCCCGGGCGAGCCGTGGAACCCGCTGCTGGACGCCTTCAGCTCGTTCTATAACGGCGCCGAATTCGACCAGATCTCGACCCGCGACTATGCCGCCTATCAGGACAGCGGGGTCAACTGGCGGCTGCCGCGCGGCTATGGCGCCCTGGTCGCCGCCTTCGGGGCGGCGGCGCCGGTGGCGCTCGACCGGCCGGTGACGCGGATCGATCACAGCGGACCTCGGCTGCGCCTGGAAACGCCGCAAGGGGCCCTGAGCGCGGCCGCGGCGATCGTCACCGTCCCGACCCCGCACCTGGCCGACGGCGACTTGGGTTTCCGCCCCGACCTGCCGGACCTGCGCGAGGCCGCGGCCGCCCTGCCCCTGGGCCTGGCCGACAAGCTGTTCCTGCGCACCGACGCGCCGCAGGCCTTCGCCGTCGAGAGCCACCTGTTCGGCGACCCCATGCGGACCGCCACCGGCAGCTATCACCTGCGTCCGTTCGGACGGCCGCTGATCGAGGTCTATTTCGGCGGCCGCCATGCCCGGGCCCTCGAGCAGGAAGGATTGGGCGCGAGCGCGGCCTTCGCGATCGAGGAACTGGCCAATTTGCTGGGATCGCCGATACGCGCCCAGCTGGCGCCGGTCGCCGGCTCGGCCTGGGGCGCCGATCCGTGGGCGCGAGGAGCCTATTCCCATGCCCGGCCGGGGGGCGCCTGGGCGCGGGCGGTGCTGGCCCGGCCGATCGAGAACCGCATCTTCCTGGCCGGCGAGGCGGTCTCCCCCAACGCCTTCTCGACCGCCCACGGCGCGGCCGCGACGGGCGTCCGCGCGGCCCATCTGGCGCTGGAGGCGCTTGGCCTGGCAAGGGGCGGCGGACATGGCTGATCGCGACCCTGACGCGGCCCGCATCGGCGGACCGGCCCCGGGCGGGGTCGGCCTGCTGATCATCGACATGATCAATCCGATGGATTTCAGCGGCGCCGAGGCCATGCTGCCGCGGATCGACGCCCTGGTCGCCACGGTGCTGGACCTGCGGCGGCAGGCCGACGCCCTGGGCGTCCCGGTGGTCTATGTCAACGACAACTACGGCCAGTGGCATTCGGAACGCTCGAAGATCATCGAGACCTGCGCCGCCCCGGACCGGCCGGGCCGCGAGATGATCCGGCGGATCGCGCCGCGGCCGGACGACTATTTCGTCATCAAGCCGCAGGTGTCGGGCTTCTATGCCACCAACCTGCCGGTCCTGCTGCCGAAGCTGGGCGTCCGCCGGCTGGTGCTGACCGGGATCGCCGCCGACATCTGCGTGCTGTTCACCGCCGCCGACGCCCATATGCGCGACTACGACCTGTGGATCCCGCCGGACGCCGTGGCCGGCGAGGACGAGCGGCGGGCCCAGTGGGCCCTGGCCATCATGCGCCAGAGCCTGGCCGCCGAAACCCGCCCGACGCGCGAGCTCGACCTGAAGCGATGGATGCGCCGCGACGAACCGGAACCGGGCCAGGAACGTTGAAGCGGGATGGAAATGATCCGCGCCCTGATCGGTCCGGACACCGGCGACGCCAGCGTCCTGCAGCTGTGCGTCCGCGCCGTGGTGCTGTTCGCGTTCGGCGTCGCCTGCATCCGCATCGCCGGCCGGCGGACCTTTTCGCAGATCTCGCCGCTCGACATCGTCGTGGCCCTGATCATCGGCTCCAACATCAGCCGGGCCATGACCGGCAAGGCGCCGTTCTTTCCCGGCCTGGCCGCCACCCTGGTCGTGGTCGTGCTGCATCGGCTGTTGGCCATGGCGACGCTGCGCTGGAACGTCCTGGCGCGCTGGATCAAGAGCGCCCCGGTGGTCCTGGTCCGCGACGGGGTGGTCGACCGGCAGGCGCTGGCGCGCCATGGCCTCGGCGCAGGCGACCTGGCCGAGGGCCTGCGGATGCAGCGGATCGAACGGGCCGAGGACGCCCGCCTGGCCACGCTCGAAGCCGGCGGCAAGATCAGCGTGGTGCCCAAGACGGGCGGGTGAGCGCAAGGTCATGGAGCTCGGACGCATTTCGACGGCCTCACGCGGCTGGCCGCTGAGGGAATGGAAAGGGTCGCGGAGCGCCGGACGACGTCCGGAGTTCTTTGATAAATACCGTTTCGACGAAGCCGATCGCTCCGCGCGCTCGTTTTCCGTCCGCGTCCGGTAGGCGGCCCTGTTAAGGCCTAGCCGGACTCCGGAACCCCGCCGTTTCCGACGGGCCCCGGCGACGAGGGCGCGGATCTTCGACACACGCGCTTTATCCTCGTCGACGCCGACGGCGGGCGGGGCCTGCAACGCCAGGCTCCCCGGACACGCTGGAGTAACCCCCTCCAGCCCAGTCCCGCTCGATCGCCCCCCGCCGCCGCATCGGTCGCTGGCCATGCGTCCTTTCCCTGCGACGAGGTGGGATCAGGATAGCGGCGGTTTCGACGCCGAGGGCTTGTGACGCTGAAAATTCTGCAAGGCTTTGGAAGGATTGAGGTTCGCGGCCTCACCCGCGGGGATCGACGCGTCCCGATCCCCCAGAATGCCTTCCCTCCCCCTCTTTCTACCTTTCCCCCCTTGCGGGAGGGAAAGGTAGAAAGAAGCGCTCGTCCCGCCCTACCGCGTGCCGAAGGTGCGGTCGCCGGCGTCGCCGAGGCCGGGGACGATGTAGCCGTGGTCGTTCAGGGCGGCGTCGACCGCCGCCGTCCAGATCGGCACGTCGGGATGGGCGGCGCGCAGGGTCTGCACGCCCTGGCGTGAGGCCACCAGGCAGACGAAGCGCAGATCGGTGACCCCCGACCGCTTCAGCAGGGCGATGGCGGCGACGGCCGTGTGGCCGGTGGCCAGCATCGGGTCGACGACGATGACCAGCCGCTCGGCGATGTCCTCGGGGGTCTTGTAATAGTACTCGACCGCCTCCAGCGTGGCCGGGTCGCGGAACAGGCCGATATGGGCGACCCGGGCCGACGGCACCAGGTCGAGCATGCCCTCGGCCATGCCCAGGCCGGCGCGCAGGATCGGGGCGAAGACCAGCTTCTTGCCGGCGATGACCTCGGCCGTGGTCGCCGCCACCGGAGTCTCGATCTCGACGGTCAGGGTCGGCAAGGCGCGGGTGACCTCGTAGCACAGCAGGGTCGCGGTCTCGCGCATCAGGGCCCGGAAGGTCTTGGTCGAGGTCGCCTTGTCGCGCATCTTGGTCAGCTTGTGCCGCACCAGCGGGTGGTCGACGATCGTGACGCCTTGCATGGCCTGAGCTTTCCGTCTCTGGACGGGCCGATGGCGGCCCGCGTGCGCCGTCCAAGTGCCGCCTCGCGGCCGCCCCGCCAAGCGGAAATCGTCTAATTCAGCGATCCGGCCCGAACGCGGCCAGGAACACCGCCACAGCCGCGAACACCTCGCGGTCGATCGCCTCGGGCGTCGGCGCGTCCATGGCGTTGCACAGCCGGGCCTTCATCATTCGGTTCTGGCACAGGGCGATGAACTGGTGGGCGGCATGGATGGGATCGGTCAGCTTCAGCTGGCCCTTGTCGGCCGCCCGCTGCAGCATCGCGCCCAGCAGCGCCGCGCCGCTACGGGGGCCGGCCTCGTAGAAGGCCTGGCCGATCTGGGGATTGCGCTCGGCCTCGGCGACGATCACCCGGAAGTTGCGCAGGCTGAAATCGCTGAGCACGATCGACAGATAGGTGCGGCCGACCTGGACCAGGGCGTCGCGAATGTCGTCGATCTCGCCCTGCAGCCCGAACATGGCGTCGCGCTGCCAGGCGCAGTGGCGGACCACATAGCCGGCGAACAGATCTTCCTTACTTTTGAAGTAGTTGTAGAGCGTGCCCTTGGAGCCCCCGACCCGCGCGGCGATGGTCGACATCGAGGCGTTGGCGTAGCCCTCCTCCAGGAACACGTCGCGGGCGACGTCAAGGATGGCCTCGCGGCGGGCGTCTCGGTCGAGCCGGGGCTTGAGGTCCTGCGTCATTCTTTTTCCATCTCAGGCGGCGCCCCCCTTGATCCCGTCAAGCTGCGAGTTATATCCAGCGCCACCATATGACCGTACGGTACGGTCAATTCAAGGCGGCCTCGACCATGACCCCAAACGCCCTGGATAAACGCCCCGCCGAATTCCCAAGGTCCAGGCCAGCCGGCGGCCTCGCCGCCGCCCTGGCGACGGCGCTGCTGGCCAGCGCCTGCGCGACCTTGCCGGACGCTACCCCGGCCCGGGTCGCCAAGACTCCCGACGCCTACGCCGCCACCCAGGCCCTGGCCGCGCCCGAAGCCGCCTGGCCATCTGATACCTGGTGGAAGGCCTATGGCGACGCCCAGCTCGACGGCCTGGTCGACGAGGCCCTCAGCGGCTCGCCGACCCTGGCCCAGGCCCAGGCCCGCCTGCGCCGCGCCCAGGCCCTGGCCAGCCAGGCCAAGGCCGCCCAGCTGCCCAGCGTCTCGGCCAATGGCGGCGTCGAGCGTTCCAAGCAGAGCTATAACAACGGCATCCCCGCCGACTTCGTGCCCCAGGGCTACAACAGTTACGGCCGGCTGAGCCTGGACTTCAGCTGGGAGCTTGACTTCTGGGGCAAGAACCGCGCCGCCGTCGCCGCCGCCACCTCCGAGGCCCGGGCCGCCCAGGCCGACGCCGCCCAGGCCCGGCTGATGCTGGCCACCTCGATCGCCGCCGCCTATGCCGACCTGGCCCGGCTCTATGCCGAGCACGACGTGGCCGAACGGTCCGTGGCCCTGCGTCAGGAAACCTTGAACCTGGTCAGCAACCGGGTGACCAACGGCCTGGACACCCGCGGCGAGCTGCGCCAGGCCGAGGCCGGCCCGCCGGCCGCCCGGGCCGAGCTGGCCGCCCTCGACGAGCAGATCGCCCAGACCCGCAACGCCCTGGCCGCCCTGCTCGGGGCCGGCCCCGACCGCGGCCTGGCCATCGCCCGCCCGGCCATCGCCAGCCTCAAGCCGTTCGGCCTGCCGGCCAACCTGGCCGCCGACCTGATCGGCCGCCGCCCGGACGTGGTCGCCGCCAAGTGGCGGGCCGAGGCCAGCAGCAAGCGGATCGGCCAGGCCAAGGCCGCCTTCTATCCCAACGTCAACCTCGCCGCCGCCGTCGGGGTGCAGTCGCTGCACCTGGACAAGCTGTTCGACAGCGGCTCGGACGTCGGCAGCGTCGGTCCGGCCGTCAGCCTGCCGATCTTCGAGGGCGGCCGCCTGCGGGCCAACCTGCGGGCCGCCGAGGCCGACCGCGACGGCGCCGTGGCCGCCTATGACGAGGCCGTGACCCAGGCCCTGCGCGACGTCGCCGACGTCGCCGCCAGCGAGCGGGCCCTGGCCACGCGGCTCAGCGAGTCCCGGGCCGCCCTGGCCGCCAACGAGGACGGCTACCGCATCGCCAAGCTGCGCTATCAGGGCGGGCTGTCGACCTACCAGAACGTGCTGCTGGCCGAGCAGGCCGTGCTGACCCAGCGCCGCATCGTCGCCGACCTCGACAGCCGCGCCCTGACCCTCGACGTCGCCCTGGTGCGCGCCCTGGGCGGCAGCTTCAGCCCCGGCTGACCACCCGCCCGCCCCTCTTCCTCGTCCCTCCTCCCCCATCTTCGCGCCTCCAGGACCTGCCCCCATGGCCGACACTCCCGCCTCCCCTTCGCGCGCAAACGGGCGCCGCCGCCAGCTGCTGACCGGCCTCGCCGCCGTGGTCGTGGTCGGCCTGGTGATCTGGGCGCTCTACGCCGTCCTGATCGGCTCGCACCATGTCGAGACCGACAACGCCTATGTCGGGGCCGACACCGCCCAGGTCACGCCGCTGATCAGCGGACCGGTGGCCAAGGTGCTGGTCTCCGAGACCCAGATCGTCGCCGCCGGCCAGCCGCTGGTGGTGATCGACGACGCCGACGCCAGGATCGCCGTGCTGGCGGCCGAGGCGGCCCTGGGCCAGGCCCAGCGCAAGGTCAGCGGCTATTTCGCCACCGACACCGCCCTGGCCGGCCAGGTCGCCGCTCGCGAGGCCGACATCGCCCGCGCCAAGGCCGCGGTGACCGGCGCGGAGGCCAGTCTCGAACAGGCCCGGATCGAGCTGTCCCGCCGCAAGGCCCTGTCGGACTCCGGCGCGGTGTCGGGCGAGGAGCTGACCACCGCCCAGAGCCGCTTCACCAACGCCCAGTCGGCCCTGGTCGAGGCCCGCGCCGCCCTGACCCAGGCCCTGGCCAGCCGCAACGCCGCCGAGGGCAACCGCGGCGTCAACACCGCCCTGATCTCCGGCCTGCCGGCCGGCCGCAACCCCGAGGTGGTCGCCGCCGAGGCCCGGCTGGAAAGCGCCAAGCTGGCCCTCAGCCGCACCGTGCTCCGCGCCCCGATCGCCGGAGTGGTGTCCAAGAAGAACGTCCAGGTCGGCCAGCAGGTGCAGGCCGGGACGCCGCTGATGGCCATCGTCCCGACCACCAGCGCCTATGTCGACGCCAACTTCAAGGAGGTGCAGTTGGACAAGGTGGCCATCGGCCAGCCGGTGACCCTGACCTCCGACCTCTATGGCGGCCACGTCAAGTTCCACGGCAAGGTCAAGGGCCTGTCGGGCGGCACCGGCTCGGCCTTCTCGCTGATCCCGGCCCAGAACGCCTCGGGCAACTGGATCAAGGTCGTGCAGCGCCTGCCGGTGCGGATCGCCCTGGACCCGGCCGAGCTGAAGGACCACCCGCTGCGGGTCGGCCTGTCGATGAAGGCCGACATCGACATCTCGAAGTAGCCCGCCGCCGCCCCGCCTCTCCCATCCCGACCAGGAAGCGCCGCATGGCCGACCAGGACTCCTCCCCCGCGGGCGCCGCGCCCTCAGGCGCCCCCCCAGGCGCTCAGAGCGGCCCGGCGCCGATGACCGGCGTCCTGCTGGCCGTCACCTCGATCGCCCTGGCCCTGGGCACCTTCATGCAGGTGCTCGACAGCACCATCGCCAACGTCTCGATCCCGACCATCGCCGGCAATCTGGGGGTCAGCGCCAACCAGGGCACCTGGGTGATCACCTCGTTCGCGGTGGCCAACGGCGTGTCGGTGCCGCTGACCGGCTGGCTGATGGGCCGCTACGGCGTGGTCAAGACCTTCATCGTCTCGGTGCTGCTGTTCACCCTGGCCTCGTTCCTGTGCGGGATCTCCTGGAACCTGCCGTCGCTGATCGGCTTCCGGGTGCTGCAGGGTCTGGTCTCGGGCCCGATGATCCCGGGCTCCCAGGCCCTGCTGATCATGATCTTCCCGCCCAACAAGCGCGGCACCGCCCTGGCCATCTGGTCGATGACCACGCTGGTGGCCCCGATCTGCGGCCCGATCCTGGGCGGCTACATCTCCGACAACCTGGCCTGGCCGTGGATCTTCCTGATCAACGTGCCGGTCGGGCTGATCTGCGCCTTCCTGTGCTGGCGCGGCATGGCCTCGCGCGAGACCCCGACCCGCAAGGCGCCGATCGACACCACCGGCTTCATGCTGCTGCTGGTCTGGGTCGGGGCGCTGCAGGTGATGCTCGACACCGGCAAGGACGTCGACTGGTTCAACTCCACGCCCATCGTCGTCGAGGCGGTGGTGGCGGTGGTCGGCTTCGCGGCCTGGGTGATCTGGGAGCTGAACGACAAGCACCCGATCGTCGACCTGTCGCTGTTCAAGTCGCGCAACTTCGCCCTGGGCACCCTGGCCCTGTGCCTGGGCTATGCGGTGTTCTTCGGCTCGAACCTGTTGCAGCCGCTGTGGCTGCAGACCCGGATGGGCTACATCGCCACCTGGGCCGGGCTGGTGGCCGCGCCCAGCGGCGTGGTCGCCGTGGTCCTGACCCCGTTCGCAGCCCGGCTGATGCAGAAGGTCGACGCCCGCTGGACCGCCAGCCTGTCGATGGTCGCCTTCGCCCTGTCGTTCTACATGCGCTCAGGCTTCACCCCGGACGTCGACTTCAAGGCCCTGGTCTGGCCGATGCTGGTGCAGGGGGTGGCGATGAGCACCTTCTTCATCTCGATGGTCACCATCTCGCTGAACGGCGTGCCGCCCCAGCAGCTGCCCTCGGCCTCGGGCCTGTCGAACTTCTCGCGGATCACCGCCGGCAGCTTCGCCGCCTCCCTGACCACTACGGTCTGGGACCGCAGCGAGTCGCTGCACCAGACCCGGCTGGCCGAGAGCATGGGCGCCACCGACCCGGCCTGGCTGCAGGCCGTGGAGCGCCTGCAGGCGGTGGGCCTCAGCCACGCCCAGGCGGTCGGGGCGGTGACCAGCCAGGTCGTCAACCAGGCCTACCTGCTGGCCACGGTCGACTTCTTCCGCGCCTCGGCCTGGCTGACCCTGCTGCTGATCCCCTGCATCTGGCTGACCAACAAGGCGATGAGCGGCGGCGGGGCTCCGCCGGCGGCGGATTAGGGGGGCGGAGACCGCGCCGTGCTTTGAAAAGACGATTGGTGCGGGCGGTCGGGGTCGAACCGACACTCCTTTCGGAACCGGATTTTGAGACCTGGACGCTCCGTTTAAAATCAATGACTTCCGAGATTTGTGCGCTCTCAGTGCGCTGCGCCGTTTGATTCCGGTTTCGGCCGTATACGTGCCCTGAGCGTGGCCCAGACGTTAGGAGCGTCCTTCTCGCAGTTCGTGAATCCTCGGATCATCCTGCCCCATTCGCCATGGGGAGTCGGCCGCCAGACATATTTGCTTGCCCCTACCCGATCGCCGCTTCGCTGCGCCGTGCGAGGTCCGCGTCCTCATCCTTGTCCTTCCACAGGTGGCCGTAGAGGTCCATCGTCATGGCCAACGTCGAGTGCCCCAGCAGCTCCTGCACCTTCTTGGGCATGAGGTTCTGCGAGATCCACAGGCTGGCGGCGACGTGGCGCAGAGCGTGCGGACCGAAGGCCTGGACCGGACGGTTCTTGCCCTTGCTGTCAGGCAGCATCTCGACCAGACCAGCGCGACGAAGCATCGGGAGCCAGCAGTCGCGGATGAAGTCGAGATAGCCCCATAGCGGCCCGCCGTCGGGGTCAGGGAACAGGCGGCCTGGCCGCTGGTCTCGCTCCCCCTGGGCGTTGACATGGAAGAAGCCGCGCGCCGGGCCGCGCTTAATGCGCCAGCCGCGCACCGCCAGGGCGGCGGTGGGGCCAATCGGGATGTCGCGCCGGGCCTTCTTGCTCTTGAGCTTGCCCAACACCTTATAGTGGCGATCAAGGCGCTCGCGCACTCTGATCTCGCCCCCCTGATTGCCCAGGGCGACACTCGTGTCCGGTAGACCCAGAAGCTCGGAGATCCGCAAGCCACCGAACATGAGGATGCGGACGGCCGCCTCGTCCCGTTCTGGGTGATCGCCTTGGGCGGCGGCCTGCAGCAACCGCGCCAGCACGGCTTTTTCCGGAATCGTGACGCGATCCTCGTCCTCGTCCGGCCGCTGGGATGTCTCGACCTTGCACGGACGCGCGATGTTGACCACCAGCCAGCCCTTGCGGATGGCGAAGTCGCACCACACCACCAGCACGCGACGCAGACGCTTGACCAGGTCGAGCGATCCCGTCGCCTCGAACCGCTGGTCGAGGAAGGCCTGAGTCAGGGGCGTCGTGAGTTCCGAGAACTTCAGAGCCGCGAACGCCTTGTCAGCCTTCAGGTGCTCATCGCGGGCGGTGCCGTAACCGTCCCGGGTGACGGCCTCCTTGGCGCCGGCCTTCACCAGCGTGTCGAACCACCGATAGTGGGCGTCGGCGGCGTCGACCATGGTCTTGTCGGCCGCGCCGACCAGCGGATTGCCTTCGACCGATTTCAGCCAAGCTGAGGCGCCTGATTTGAGCGCGTGGACCTTGGAAATCCGCTTACCCAAGGCGTTCATGGTGACGGCGCGCCACTTGACAGCGCGGGTGCCGTCCCTGCGCGGCGAACCGCTGAATTTCTGAATGTGACCCATGGTAGATTAGAGCGCCTGCCAGCGCGCCGGCGTCAAGCCGGCCGCTGGCCCGGCAATGTCTCCTCTGCCGCGAGCCAGGCCGTCAATTCCGATTTGAACGCGTAAATTCCGATCCCGCCTCGCTTACGGATCGGGCAGCCAGTGCATCGCGCGCGAAGGTGCCGGACCTTGCGCTCTCCCTCTGCCCCTTCGTAGCCAAGGAAGTCGGCGATAGCGCGCGCGCCTTCGATCTTGTCTGAGGTCAGAGTGTCCATCTGGGTCCGATATTCTGACGTGAAAGACCACGTTAGGGGCTGCTTCATGTGTCGATACGCCTAGCGGTCTCCACTTCAGACGCGGCGCCAGCCGCTCCCTCGGCTGAGAACTCCAAGGGTCGGGGCTCCTTGGGCTTCAGCGGTCGCGCCCATACTAGCTGAGCGCTCAGTTCGTCCGCGTCGAGGAAGAGAGACGCCCAGATCGGCGCCGCGAAAAGCGGATCATCAAAGCTCACTCGATAGTAGGTTTTCGAAACCTCACCCCTAGAGTGATGCTCCCAGGCGTCCCCCACATGCGCCTTTCCAGCAAAGACCCTTAGCGCTGGCGCATTGGGATGACTGCGATTGTCGTTGGGCTCAAGGCGCACCTTGGCGCTGAGGTACAGGGTTCGAATTTCCCCCTCCCAGCCTCCGGCTTTGCTGGGCTTGAATTCGCCGATCATTGCCATCGTCAGGCTCCACTTTTGTCACCGGACTTGCGTCCGTTCGTGAATTCCCGATCGCTGGCCAGGTAGGCCTTCAGCATTTCGGGAATGAGGTCCGTGACGCTGGCCGCCTCGCCGTAGGCGGATTTGTAGGCTTCAGCGTAGGCGACCAGCGCGCCATTGAGGTCGGGCATGACGCTGATGGTCAGCCGAACCGGGTTCCTGTCGGGAAGTCTTTGGAGCTTCATGACCTTGCCTCTTTCAAGCGCGCCAGGGGCGCAGGATTAGGTCCCTGTGGACGATGACGCGCAGCGGCCAGCCTGGCCTGACCCGGAGGGTGGGCTGGACGTCGAGTTGTTTGGACACGACCTGCTGGGCTGCCTGGGAGGCGCTCTGCTGGGTCGACTGGCGGACGGCGCGCACCAGATCGCTCTCGTCATCGCCGAAGCTGATTTCCGTCCCCACGCCAAGCAAGGTCGACAGGCCCACGCCCTTGAGCATCTGCCAGGTGTGAAAATCGACCTTGTCGGCCAAGCCCGCATAGCCGGCCGCGTCAGTGGCCGGCAGGTTGTCCAGCGGGATCGAGGATCCATCCGGGAGGATCAGACGCTGCCAAACCAGCAGAGCCCGGGTCTGGCCGAACGCCACGACGCTGTCATAGACGCCGATCAACCGCGCCCCCTGCGGGATCAGCAGATACGCGCCCGTAGCGGTGTCGTAGACCGGCTCGGTGACTTGGGCGATGACTTGGCCCGCAAGGTCGGAGTCGAGGCCGGTGATCAGGCTGGCGGCGATGATGCTTCCGGCCATGAGCTGATACGGCGAGCGAGGTCCTTCGAGCTGGTGGGCATTGTAGACCTCCGCTGGACCGGCCTTCTCAACGAAGGCTTGCTTGCCCTGCTGCTCTGCGCCGGAAGATGAGGGCGCGGCGACCGGCGTGGCGACAACGCCGACCGGGGCGTTCGCCGTCTCCCCTGCTCTCCGCGCGGTTGCTTGCACCATGACGCCGGCCTCCCGCGCCTGATGGGCCATAGCGGCCAGCCGCTGTCGTTCCGCCTCGGCGGCCTGATCGACCTGGGTGGAAGCCGAACTTACCGGCGGCGGGGCTTCGACGCGACGTTGCTGGTCGACCACCGCCCGCCCCAAATCTCCCGGCAAGGGCGGGCCGAGCTTGGGCGCCGTGTAGTCCTTCGGCAGCGCGGCGACGGCATCGCGCGACGGGGCCCGATCTTCCACGGCGGGATTCTCGGCAGGTCCAGTGAGGCGAACGGCCTTGGCGCTCAGCGCCATCCAGCCGAAGCCTGCGAGGGCCAAGGCGCCCACCGCGGCGGTTCCAATCACCACCCCCCTGCGGAACTTCACAACCGATCGGGGCTTGGCCCGCAGGGCTAAGGTCTCCGGTGAAGCCTTTTGGCTCACGGGTGGGACTGCATCGTCATCGCCCGGCGCGCTCATGACCTGTCTCCCGCGATCGGCGTATCAGTACGGCTGATGCGAACGACCTGCTGGGGCGCCTGACCAAGCCGCAGCTCGGCGGCGGCGAACAGACGATCAACGACGTAGCGATTACCGCGAACCCGATAGTTGACGAGCTGGCTCTCCCCCAAGGGGCCGACCACGAACAGCGGCGGCGCTTCGCCCTGGTCGAGACGGGCGGGGAATTCGATATAGACCTTCTGGCCATCGTCGAAGACCCGAACCGGCCGCCAGGGCGGCGTATCGCCTGTGATGGCGTAACGGAAACGAAGCTGCTCGACGGCGACATTGTCGGCGACCGGCGCGGCGGCTTCGGCGGCGGCGTTCTGCCGCTTGAGCGCCAAAAGCCGATCCTGCGGATAGGTCCAGGACACAGCGGCCATCGCGGTGGCGTCGGTGCTGCTGAGGGCAAGGTGATAGGTTCGGCGGTCGGTGGTGATCACCATGTTTGTGGTCAGGCCCGAGGCGAAGGGCTTCACGAGCAAATGGACCTGGCGGGTTTCCCCTGCCCCGCTGGTGGTGTCGCCGATGATCCATCTGACGGTGTCGCCCGCCGAGACCGCGACGAGTTGCTCGCCAGGCTGCAGGGCCACATCGCTGACCCGCTCGGGCGCGGTATAAAGTCGGTAGAGCGCTCCGTCGGTCCAGGGATAGACCTGCACCGCGTTGATGTAACCGGCCGCGGTCGGTTCCTGGGTCGCGGCGCGATTGGCTGCATCGATCCGGCCGCGCGGCGACATCGCCTCGGGTCGCACCGTCGGAGACGGCAGCAGCTGGCCCGGCAAGGGCAGCGGCTTGGGGACCTCGACGATCTCCACGGCCTTGGGCGGCTCGGGCGCGACCTTGGCCGGAACGAAGGCCGCCGCGTCGTAGCCGATGGCTGGCGGCAGCATCTTGGATTGGGCGCAGGCGGTCAAGGCGCAAGCGCACACGGTCGATAACAAGGTCTTGGCGATCATGGCTGTGGCTTTCCAGGGATGGACGTGAGCGGCGACGGCGCGGGCGTTGTCGGCACCAGGCTCGGCAAGGCGGATGGGGACGGCGCAGCGGCGGACGCGCTGTCGGCCTCCTGGACCCAATCGACGCCATCGACATAGAGGCCGAGCGGATTGCGCTCGAGCTGCGCCCGGGTCTTGGGCTTCTGGCGCTTCAGGGTAAGGATGGCAGTCCAGCGCTCGGTCTTGGACAGGTCGCCGCGCTCGAACGTCTGCTCGGTCCAACGAACCTGGAAGGAGTCCTTGGACGCCCGCACCACGCTGGTCGGCTGCACCAGGACGGTCTTCTGGCCGAAGTCCTTCAGCGGTTGGGCGCTTCGGCCGTAGCTGTCGAGAAACACCTGGCCGGTCTTGGAGGCGTAGTCGTAAGCCTGGTTCCAGCGATCGCGCACCACCACGCCGTCCGACGAAAGCGACCGGACATTGATGATGAACTGTTTCAGGTCGCGGGCGATTTCCGCGTCCGCTGGCTGATAGTCCTGTTCGGCCGGCCCGACGGCTTTCACCTCGCCCAAGCGATCGACCTCGACGACATAGGGCGTGATTTTGCTTTGGGTCGCCTGCAGCACGTTGCCGCCCGCTAGCCCGCAACCGAGAGCGAACATGCCAAAGAAGGCCAAACGCCAGTTATGGGCTTGGACACGGGCCGAGCCGATGCGCTCATCCCACAGCTGGCCAGCCGCCTGGTACGGCGTCTGCGGCGGCGGCGTTAGCCCATAGCGTTGCGGCGTGCGCGAAAAGCGCATGGCTCAATCCTCCTGGCTGAGATCAGGGTTGGCGGGGGCGCCTGGACGGTCGCCCTCCTTGAGGGTTTGGACAGCGGCGTGGTGGCCCATGCCGGC
The DNA here is from genome assembly GCF_052871235.1 of Caulobacter sp. LARHSG274. Classification (NCBI taxonomy): domain Bacteria; kingdom Pseudomonadati; phylum Pseudomonadota; class Alphaproteobacteria; order Caulobacterales; family Caulobacteraceae; genus Caulobacter; species Caulobacter sp. LARHSG274. The sequence continues at coordinate 97,655 of NZ_JBIXJO010000015.1, forward strand.
TTGGTTGGGCCGGAGGTTCTTGGCCCACGCCGGCGGCGCCGAGGTGTCGGAGGCTCGCGCATTTGGAGTCCCCCCATCGCCGCCGCCGGAAACCGGGCTCGTGCCGCCGGTCGCCTTCCAAGCGGCGGCGCGACCGCTCTGTGCGTCACTCTTCAAGGTCTCGCCAGCGCGGCCGGCCATGTCGCGCACGCTGTTGATCGCCGCGCCGCCGACCGCGCGCCCCACGCCGCTGAGGCCCGAGGCGACACCGGCCATGCCGGTGGCGCCGGACGTCGCCTGACGAAGTTGGTAGGCGGCGCTGGCGCCGGCTCCCATGGAGGCGCCGGCGCGTACGGCCGCCAGGCCGCCTGCCCCCGCCATGCCGAGCGCACGGGCGCTGAGCATGGCCGCACCGCCCCCCAGCATGGCCGCGCCGGCTGCGGTGCCGACGGCCGCGCCGGCGCCCAACTGCGGCGCGCCGGAGACCAGACCCGCGGCGATGCCCGGAATGAAAATCGCCAGACCGGCAAGGGTCAGGGCGCTCAGCAGCAGGGTCATGGCCGCCGGCACGTCCGGATCCGAACCGAGGCTGGCCAGGAAGGTGTCGAAAAAGCTCAATCCGAGCCCGGCGATCACCGCCATGACCATGACCTTGACGCCACTGGAGATGACGTTGCCCAGCACCCGCTCGGCCAGGAAGCTGGACTTGTTCCAGAAGGCGAACGGAACCAGCGTGAAGCCGCACAGGCAGGTGAGCTTGAACTCCAGCACCGTGACCAGCATCTGGATCGAGGCGATAAAGAAGGCCAGGACGACCAGGACCCAAGCCAGCAACAGGATGACAATCGGCAGGACGTTGGCGAAGAATTCGGGAAAGCCCGTCATCTGACCGGCCTTGTCGAGCAGGGGGTGCGCCGCCGTGAAACCGACGGCCGCCAGTTTCCCAGGGCGCATGAGGTCGTCGGTCGAGATGCCCCCGCCCGTCGCAGTCACGCCCAGGTCCGCGAACGAGGTGAAGACGACCCCGGTCAGGGATTTGAAGTTGTTGAGGATGAAGGCGAAGGCCCCAACATAGAGGACTTTCTTGATCAGCCGCCCCAGGACGTTGTCGTCGCCCTCCAGCGTCCACCACAGCGCCGCGAGCGTGATGTCCAGCGCGATGAGGATTGACGACAGATGACGCGTCTTGGGTCCAAGAAGGCCAAAACCGCCGTCGATCAGGGCCGAATAGGCCGCCATCATGCGGTCGATGATGTTGAGGTCGGGCGCGACGTCCACGGCGGCGGCCTTTCAGTTGGGATTGGAACGGCCGCTATTGCGGCGTGTAGGCCGAGGCCCTGCCGATGAACTGGCGCGTTGCCAGTTGACCGGACTGCAGGACCTGGGCTTGGCGCGCGCGCTCCAGGGCGTCGGCGCGGTACTGGGCCGCGATCAGGGTCTGGAGTTGCTGGTCCTGCTTGACCGCCAGCGCCTGGAGCTGGTTGGCGGCCTGCTGGGCCTGCAGTTGCCCGCTCGCCCCCTGGCTCTGGCCCACCAGCGCGCTGATCAGATCGCCGTCGGCCTGGACGTTCTCCACCACCTGGGCCTGGACCTGCAGGGCCTGACGGTAGCCGTCGAGCGCCAGCTTGGCCTGGGTCTGGGCTTCGAGCAGGCGCTGGCCGGTGGTGGCGTCGGCGGCCAGCACTGAGGGAAAAGCCGACGCCAGCACGCCTTGCGTCGAGGTCAGGGTGAAGGCCATCCCCTCGGCCTGGCCCATAAGGCCGTCGATGCGCTTGAGCGCCGCGGTGATCGAACTGAGCGAGCTGTAGTCGAGCGACTTCAGCTGCCGGGCCATGTTCTGCAGCATGGTCGCCTGGTTCTGAAGGGCCTGGATCTGGTTGTTGACCTGCTGGAGCGTCCGCGCGGCCGTCATTAGGTTCTGCGTGTAGTTGGCGGGGTCATAGACGGTCAGCTGGGCGCTCGCCGGTGGAGTCAGGCCGGCAAGCGGCGCGATGACGAGGCCGGCGATGCAGACGGCCGTGGTGAAGGGACGCCGGGTCATGGCGTGATCTCCTCTGAGGGGGTTGGAGGGACGAAGTCGGCGATCAGGGCGCTGGCCCAGGGCATGCCTCGGGCGGCCAGGAAGGCGGCTGCGAAGCCGGCCTCGCCCTGCTCGGTCAGGACCTGGTCGATCTGGGCCTGTACCGAAGGGTCGGATGCGCCGCACAGCGCCAGGGCCACGGGCCCAAGGCCCAGCTCAAACAGGCGATTGCCCAGGCGTGATTGCAGGTAGTAGTGGCGCTTGGGCGTTGCGTGGGCGATCAGCTCGATCTGGCGCTCATTGAGCCCCAAGCCCTCGTAGACCTTGCGCGACAACGGCTCGATCGCCCGGTCGTTGGCCAGGAAGACGCGCTGCGGGCAGCCATCGATGATCGCCGGCATGATCGGACTGTCGACGATGTCGGCCAGCGACTGGGTGGCGAAGATCACCGCGACGTTGCGCTTGCGCAGCTCCTTGAGCCATTCGCGGATGCGCGCGGCGAACAGGGGCGTGTCCAGGAATTTCCAGGCCTCGTCGAGCACCATCAGGGTCGGGCGGCCGTCGAACCGCGCCTCCAGGCGATGGAAGAGGTAGGTCAGGACCGGCGCGACGACCGTCGGCGTCTTGATCAGCGTGTCGGTCTCGAAGCACTGGACGTCGCTGAGGTCCAAACCGTCCTCGGCCGCGTCCAACAGTCGGCCGAAAGGTCCATCGAGCGTGTATGGCGCCAGGGCCATTTTCAGGTCATTCGACTGCAGCAGCATCGACAGGCCGGTCAGGGTCCGCTCGGCGGGCGGGGCGCTGGCCATGCTTCCCAACGCCGACCAAAGCGTCTCCTTGATCGCAGGCGTGACGAGCACGTTCTCGTTGGCGATCAGGTCGCACAGCCACTCGATCGCCCAAGCCCGTTCGCCCGGATCGTCGATCCGCCGAAGCGGCTGGAAGGCAAGGCCCGCGTCCGCCGCAAGGCCATGGTGACGCCCGCCCATGGCCAGCACCGCCGCACGCGAGGAGAAGCGCTTGTCGAAGACGTAGATCTGGGCGCCGGGGTAGCGCCGGAATTGGAATTCCAGCAGCGCCAGAAGCACCGACTTGCCCGCGCCGGTCGGACCGGCGTGCAGTTGGTGGCCGACATCCTCCAGATGGGTCGAATAGCGAAATGGGGTCGAACCGCTGGTCACGGCATAGAAGGTCGGCGGGCCCTTGAGATGGGCGTTGCCCGCCTGCCCGGCCCAGACCGACGACAGCGGCATCAGGTGAGCCAGGTTCAGCGTGTGGACCAATGGCTGGCGCACATTGGCGTAGACCTGGCCTGGCAGCGAGCCCAGCCAGGCCTCGACCGCGTTGACCTGCTCGCGCATGGCGGTGAAGCCAAGGCCGCCCAGGATGCGCTCGACCTGGCGCACCTTCTCCTCGGCGGCCTCGCGATCGGCGTCCATCACGGTGATGGTCGTGGTGAGATAGCCAAAGGACACCAGGTCCCCGCCCAACTCCTGCAAGGCTAGATCAGCGTCGGCGAGCTGGTTGTCAGCGTCGCTGTCCGTCAGCGGCGCCGGCTCATTGCTGATCACCTCGCGCAGGATCTGGACGACGGATTTTCGCTTGTTGAACCACTGGCGACGGATGCGGCCCAGGGCCTTGGCCGCGTCGGGCTTGTCCAAGGCGATAAACCGGGTGGTCCAGCGATAGGCGAAACCCTGGTGGTTCAGCGCGTCGAGTAGGCCGGGGCGCGTGGTGTTGGGGAAACCCAGCACCGTTACGGTTCGCAGGTGCTGGTCGCCCAGCCGCGGTTCGATCCCGCCGCTGAATGGTGTGTCGACCAGCAGGCCGTCCAGGTACATCGGCGTCTCGGGCACGGCGACGCGATGGCGCTTGGCCGAGATCGTGGCGTGCAGGAAGGTCAGGGTCTCGGCGTCGTCCAGCGGACGGATCAGCGGCATGAAGCCCGACAGCAGATCCAGTATCCGATCGGTCTGGGCGATGAAGGCTCGCAACTCCTGGCGCCAATCGCGCCCCTGACGGTCGACCTCGCGCTCGATCAGGGCGCGCTCGGCTCGGCTGACCTGGTCCGCCGGCGGCAGGTAGAAGAAGGTCAGGTGGCAGCGGGTCTCGAAAAGCTCGGCTCTGCGCCCGTCGAAGCCGCCGCGCCGCTCCTCATCCACCAGCCAGGAGGCGGCGTCAGGAAAGTGGCTGTCGGGATAGCCCAGCGCCGGGGTGCGATCAGCGTCGAAGAACAGCGCCCAGCCGCTGCCCAGGCGCTTGAGGGCGTTGTTGGCCCGAGCGCAGACGGCGACCAGTTCGGCTTCGGTGGCGCTCTCAAGGTCCGGCCCTCGAAACTGAAAGGTGCGTTGGAAGCCGCCGTCCTTGTTGAGCACGACGCCGGGGGCGACCAGCGCCGCCCAAGGCAGATGATCAGCCAGGCGATCGGCGCTGTCACGGTATTCGCGAAGGTTCAGCATCGCAGCCACCCCTTCTGACGCAGGTGGCGCATCAGGACCGGCGCGAAGTCCGGATCCCGCTTGGCGGCGAACACCGCCAGGCTATGGCCGATCACCCACACCACTAGGCCCGGGATCCATTGCTGGAGGCCAAGGCCCAAAGCCCCTGCCAGGGTGCCATTGAGGATAGCGATCGACCGCGGCGCGCCGCCCAGCAGGATCGGAGCGGTCAGCGCCCGATGCAGCGGGATCTCGAACCCCGAGACCCCGGCGCCTGAAGAGGTGGCCGGCCCGGTCATGCGATCAGGGCTCCCCCGCCGAAGCTGAAGAACGACAGGAAGAAGCTCGAAGCGGCGAACGCGATGCTGAGCCCGAAGACGATCTGGATCAGCTTGCGAAAGCCGCCGCTGGTCTCGCCGAAGGCCAGGCCCAGACCGGTGGTGATGATCACCAGCACGGCGACGATCTTGGCGACGGGTCCTTGGACGGACTCCAGGACCTGCTGGAGCGGCTCTTCCCAAGGCATGCCGGAGCCGGCGGCCTGGGCCTGGGCGCTGATCAGAAGGGTCAGGGTGGTGGTCAAAAGCAGCGGACGCGGATCACGCTGCGCGCGGCAAGCGGGGCGATGAAACATCATCAATCTCCGTCTCTTAGGGCTATGAGCTGAGGAGGGTCGAGGTCGACGACGAGGTAGTCGCCGCCAGAGTCGAGGCCCGTGACCCGGGCGAGGCGCTCGACACGTCGGCCGGTTCCCCGGCCACGTATGAAGACCAGGAGATCGACGGCCTCGGCGATCAACCGGCGCGGCACGGCGACCACGCTCTCCTGGACAAGCTGCTCCAGCCGATAGAGGGCCGAGCGGGCGGAGTTGGCGTGGATGGTGGACAGGCCGCCTGGATGGCCGGTGTTCCAGGCCTTGAGGAGGTCGAGCGCCTCGCCGCCGCGAACCTCGCCGACCACGATGCGGTCGGGACGCAACCGCAGGGTCGAGCGCACCAGATCGCTCATGCTGACCACGCCCGGTCGGGTGCGCAGGGCCACGCAGTCGGGCGCGGCGCATTGCAGCTCCGGGACGTCCTGCAGGATGACGACCCGCTCGTCGTGCCTGGCGACCTCGGCCAGGAGGGCGTTGGCCAAGGTGGTCTTGCCCGCCGAGGTCGCCCCGACGATCAGGATGTTGTGGCGATCGACGACAGCCTGGCGCAGCAGGTCGGCCTGGATCGGCGCCAGCACGCCGTCGGCGACATAGTCGTCCAGCGTGTGGATCCGACTGGCGGGCTTGCGGATCGAAAAGCACGGCCCGGCCGACACCGGCGGGAGCACGCCTTCGAACCGCTCGCCGGTCAGAGCGCCGCCGCGCGGCGGCAGGTCGCCGCTGACGATCGGCGCGCCGGCGTGAACCTCGGCGCGCACATGGCTGGCGACTAGGCGGATGATCCGCTCGACCTCGGCCGGGGCCAGCACCACGCCGGTATCGACCCGGCCCTCGCCCAGGCGATCGAGGCGCAGGACCCCGTCGGGATTGACCATCACCTCGACGACAGCCGGATCGGCCAGGGCCGCCTGTATCGCCGGGCCCATGGCGGTGCGCAGCATGGTGCGGCGGCGCTCGAAGGTTTCGGGCTGAACGAGGCTCATCGCGCGCCCTCCCCGCCTTCGAGGTCTTCGGCGCCCAGGGTTTGACGACCGCTGGCCAGTTGGCGGCCGACCTGATCGACGAAGCGCTGAAAGCGTTCGCGCCCGACCGCCTGGGCGGTCTTGTCGGCCTCGGGCAGCGGCGCGGTGACGGTCAGTTGGTAGCGAACGAAGAGCGCCAAGCTCTCGAGCAGGATCTTCTGGTCGCGCTCAATACGCCCGAGCTGCCGGCTCATGCGGTCGAGCCGGACCTTGAACAGGGCGTCCAGCTCGCTGGCGGCGCGGCGGTCGAGATAGGCGCGCAGGGCGTCGGCGACGATCGCCGACTTGGAGGTCCCGGGCTTGCCGCCGAGACGATCCAGTTGCTCGGTCAGGGCGTCGTCGAGATAGAGGTGGTGGCGGGGTTTCATCTCGCCGCTCTCAGAAGGCGGGGAGCAGGTCGTCGTCGCCGCGACCGCTCCCCTCGTTCATGGCGTGGGCGGGGGCGATGGGCTGGCCGGCCTGGGCGCGGTCGAGAACCTGGCGGTCGGCGACCACGTCGCCGTCGTCTTCGGCGAGACCAAGACCCAGCTCGGTCTCGTCACTCGCCGGACGCGCGGCGATCTCGTCGAACAGGCCAGGATGACGTTCCTGCTGCAGCCCGCCCTCGGCGCCGGCCGCCAGATCGTCTTCAGCCTCGGCGGCGAGCCCGGCGTGGGGACCACGCACCTGACCACCCCAGTCGTCGCCACGAGCCGGCGGACAATCGGGATAGGGCCCGTCGGTCAGGATCGGCGGCGGCGCAACCCGCCCGGTGAAGTTACGGTCCTCGTAGTAGCGCAGCTTCTTGGCGCGGATCGGGGCCAGGCCCGAGACCAGGACCAAGGCGTCGTCCGGCGGCAATTGCATGACCTCGCCAGGCGTCAGCAGCGGTCGGGCCGTCTCCTGGCGGCTGACCATGACGTGGCTGAGCCAGGGCGAGAGCCGATGGCCGGCGTAATTGCGCTGGGCTCTTTGCTCCGTAGCCGTCCCTAGGGCGTCCGAGATCCGCTTGGCGGTGCGCTCGTCGTTGGAGGAGAACGCGATCCGGACGTGGCAATTGTCCAGGATGGCGTTGTTCTCGCCATAGGCCTTGGAAATCTGGTTGAGGGACTGGGCGATCAGGTAGGCGCGGATGCCGTACCCGGCCATGAAGGCCAGGGCCGTCTCGAAGAAGTCCAACCGTCCAAGAGCTGGAAACTCGTCGAGCATCATCAAGAGCTGATGCTTGCGGCTCTTGGCCGGGTCGCCCTCCAAGCGCTCGGTCAGGCGGCGGCCGATCTGATTGAGCACCAGCCGCACCAGAGGTTTGGTGCGGGAGATGTCGGACGGGGGGATGACCAGGTAAAGGGTGACCGGAGCCGGCGCGTCGACGAGGTCGGCGATGCGCCAGTCGCAGGCCGAGGTGGTCAGGGCCACGGTGGGGTCTCGGTAGAGGCCCAGGAACGACATGGCGGTGGAGAGCACGCCGCTGCGTTCGTTCTCCGACTTGTTGAGGACCTCCCGGGCCGCGCTCGCCACCACGGGGTGAACCCTGGGCGCGTCGGGCGTCCCCAGATGGTTGGTGGCCATCATCCGCCGCAGGGTGTGGGCGAACGAGCGCTGGGGGTCGGACAGGAAGGTGGCGACCCGCGCAAGAGTCTTTTCTTCCTCGGCGTAGAGGACATGGAGGATCGCGCCGACGAGGAGGCTGTGGCTAGTTTTTTCCCAGTGCGACCGGCGCTCCAGAGCCCCTTCCGGATCAACGAGCACATCGGCGATATTCTGAACGTCGCGAACCTCGTCGGGTCCCTTGCGCACTTCCAGCAGCGGATTGTAGCGCGCCGAGCGCGCGTCGGTCGGATTGAACAGCAGGCAATGGGAGAACCGCGCCCGCCAACCGGCCGTCAGCGTCCAGTTCTCGCCCTTGATGTCATGGACGACGGCGCTGCCCGTCCAACACAGCAGGCTCGGCACCACCAGGCCCACGCCCTTGCCCGATCGCGTCGGGGCGAAGGCCATGACGTGCTCGGGACCGGCGTGGCGCAGATAGCTGGCGCCGAGACGGCCAAGGAAGACGCCATCATCCTTGAAGAGCCCGGCGGCGGCAGCCTCAGCGGTCGTGGCCCACCGCGACGACCCATAGGTGGTGACCTGGCCGCTCTGGCGGGCCCGCCAGAGCGAGCCGGCGATAGCGCAGGCGCAGCCCAGGAACCCGCTGGCGCCGGCCAGAAGACCGGCCTTGTCGAAGATCAGCGGCGCATAGGCCTCGTAGTGATACCACCAGTCGAACAGTTGCCAGGGTCGGTAGACCGGCTGGCCTAGCAATGTCGCCCAAGGCGCCCCCAACTGCGCCTGGTAGCCCAGCATGGCGGCGGCCCACTGGGTCGACGCCCAGACACCCAGGATCATGATCGCGAAGACCGCGAGGATCTGACCGATGAGGAGTTTGGTGGGCGTCATGCGCCGGGTCCCGCACCCGGCTCGCGGCATGCGGCGCGGGGCCCGGCAAGACTCTGGCGCAGGCCGAAAATCGCTTATGGCGGTTAAACCCGCTGCAGATCCGGTTCTGGCGCAACTCGTGCGCTGGGCGCCGAAGTCGGCGAGATCGCGCGATCCGGTTTTGGTTGCGCGATTGCGGCGTTTAGCTGCGCGTAGCCGCCGATCGTCGCGCGGCAGGAGGACCGTCGGTTCGGCGCCGATCGGCAATCCCCGGGGCGCTCATGATCTTGCTTTTGTCAGAAATTATGCCATAGTTTCTGACAAGGAGGCGCCCCATGCCCGCGCTCGCAGATCATATCCTCGCCTATGCCGAAGCCTCGCCCGAAGGGGCGGCGCTGCGCGCCAAGGAGCTGCTGCATCTGGGATCGCGCGCCGCCGTCGATCAGGCCCTCGTCCGCCTGGAGCGTTCGGGCGCGCTGAGCCGGATCGGGCGCGGTGTGTATCTTCGGCCCCGCCAAGGAAAATACGGGCCGCGCACGCCCTCCCCCGCCAAGGTCGTGCAGGCGCTCGCCAGCACGACCGGCGAGGTCATCGCCAGCCACGGGGCGGCGGCCGCCAACGCCCTGGGCCTGACCACCCAAACGCCGATGAAAGCGATCTACCTCACCTCGGGCAAAAGCCGGGGCTTGAAGATCGGGGGGCAACAACTCGAACTTCGCCATGCGCGGGACTGGGAGTTGCTGTTGCCCGGCCAGCCGGCCGGCGACGCGGTCCGCGCCCTGTCCTGGGCCGGCCCCGAACGCGCCGCCGAAACGCTCAAGGCCCTCAAGCGCCGGCTGCCGGCCGAGGCCATGCAAACCCTGCTGAGCCTGCGGGGCCGCCTTCCCACCTGGCTGGCCCAAGAAGTTTCGAGCCTGGCGCGTGGCTGATCGGTTCCTGAGCCTTTCCCAGGCCGATCGTCGTGACGTACTCGAGGCCGCGCCCGGACGTGGCCTCGAGCGCGCGCCCTATCTGCTCGAAAAGGACGTCTGGGTCGTCTGGACGCTGGAGGCGCTTTTCGCCGCCCCGTTCGCCGACGGCCTGGTGTTCAAAGGCGGCACGTCGCTGTCCAAGGCCTACAACGTCATCGACCGGTTCTCCGAAGACGTCGACCTGACCTACGACATCGGCAAACTGACCGGCGACACACGCTTCGGCGAGCCAACCCAATTGACGCCTGACGAGGCAAAGAGCATCTCGCGGCGTGTGCGCGAGCGGCTCTTGCCGCGTTTCATCCGCGACACGGTCGCGCCGTATCTTGCCGAGCGCCTGGCGGCGGACAGCCTTTTGGCCCGCATCGAACAGGACGGCCAGGACCTGCTCGTCGTCTACGAAACGGCCGCCGGCTATCCCGACTATGTGCGTCCCCGGGTAAAACTGGAATTTGGCGCCCGCGCCACTGGACAGCCGGCCACGACCCGGCCGGTCGAATGCTACCTGGCCAAGGCCTTTGCGGAGCTGGAGTTTCCCGCCGCCGCTCCCAGCGTGATGACCGCCGAACGGACCTTCTGGGAGAAGGCCACGGCGGTTCACGTTTTTTGCGCTCAGGGCCGCTTCAAGGGCGGAGCGGGCTTTGCGCGACACTGTTACGATCTGGCGCGACTGGACCTGGCGGGCGTCGCCGACCAAGCCATCGCCGATCCAGATCTGGCCATGGCCGTGGCGGACCACAAGGCCAAGTTCTTCATCGAATCCGATCCCGCCGGACAGGTCATCGACTATGCGGCGGCCGTTACGGGCGGCCTGCGGCTGGTCCCGGAGGGCGAGGCGCGCGCCGTGCTCGAAGCCGACTACCAAGCCATGACCGAGGCAGGCTATCTGGACGGGGCCGTCGAGCCCTTCGACGCGCTGATGGCGCGATGCCAAAGCCTGCAGGATAAGGCCAACGCCGCCGCAAGCGCGCCCGTGCCGAGCGAGGGCGTAGATGTTGCGCTCGATCCGCCGACTTGACCCGACCTCGCCGCGCGCGAGAGGGCGCCTGCAAGCTGGCGTGCCGGCGTCAGCCGCCTCATAGTGACGTCATGGTTCTGCAGTTTCTTCCTGCTTCACGATCGGTACGCCTACGCCGGCGCAATAGCGTCCGCCTCTGGGGCCTCGCGGTCCTCGTGCTCGCGATCGGGCTTGGGGCCGTTATCCTGCTCATGGCGCGTCCGCACGGCTGAGTTCTGCGCACAATGGGCGTACCGACGCGCAAGGCGATGTGGCGGCCCCAAGGCGAGTTGGCGGCAGCTTGCCGCACAAATTCCGGATCAGGATGGGCGGCTGCGAAGTCGCCGCAGGTCGCGCCCGATCGACCATAGGGTTGGATCCGTTCTTAGGTGATCGCCTCGGTCGCGATCAGGCGCGCTGAACGCGCGCGCCTTTAGTGTGTCCAGGAGCGCCGGATGATCGGCGACGCCGGTCAAGCCGATGCGGCCGGTTACGACACCGAAGGTCCGCTCCGCCCGCGCCCGATCGTCCAGCTGACGCCCGCCTCGCGCAGCACGCCGGACACGGCGCGCCCCTCCTGCCCTTCCAGTGCCCGCTTCCACGGCACCAGCGTGAAATCCCGGCTGCGCTCGATCACCGCGAACCGGCCGCTGACCAGGTCCACCGACCGCCGGTAGACGCCCTCGATCCGCTGTCCCGGTCGCGCCTCGGAGAAGTTCAGCCCCGTCTCGCGCGCCAGCCCCTCCGCGGCGGCGATCAGGTCGCGCCGCTGAAGGCGGGTCAGCAAGCCCGCGCGATAGACCATCTGGTCCTGGTCCTGGCGGGCCAGACCCTGGTCGATCAGCCACTGGCGTCGCAAAGCCAGGGCCTGACGAGCATCCCGGCCAAAACCCGCGTCGCGCAGAGGTTCGGGCGCGGCGGCGATCAGTTCGCGATCAAGCCAGGTCGCGCCGGTCGCGCCGACCTGCTGGTCAAGCGGCCTGGCGCTGAGGGTCGTGACCACCACCGGCGCGGACTCCGCCTGCCGCTTTTCGAAGGCGGCGGCCTGCTCGACATGGTCGGCGCCGATGCTCCAGGTCCCGTCCTCCTGGCGCTCCACGGGCGTCCGGCCGCGACGCATCGCCTCCAACCGTCGGACATGGGCCTCGGCGAAGCCGGCCGAAGCCCTCGGATCGGCCGCCAGATGCAGATCGACGCTGTAGCGGCCGCTGTTGGCTCCGGCGATCCGCGCGACGGTGTGATCGACGGCCCGGGCCTGCATCGGGCGCGGCTCGACGCGGACCACCGCCCCCACGGGAATGGGATCGGTGGCCAGGCTCCGGCCGATCTCGACATAGTGAGCCCGGCCGTCGACGCCGTCGACCACCAGGTAATGGCGGTCCTTCAGTTCGTCCGACAGCCCCCGCGACACAAGACGGCCGACCAGGGGCCGGGCGTCCGGCGCCGTCGGCTCGTAGATCACCTGATCGGCGCGGTCCCGCTCGACCCGGCCCTCCGTCAGCGCTCGGTAGAGGGTCTTCTGGATGTCGCCGCGCTCGCCCATCCGGCGCAGGGTGTCCTCCAGACCGTCTGCCAGCCGCCAATGGGTCGGCGCCCCCTCCTTGGCCAAGCCCAACCGCGCCAGGGTCTGCAGACGTCCGGCGCGCAAGGCGTAAAGGCGCGGATCGACATGACGCGGCGTGACCAGCCCGTCCTCGGCGACGTCGCGCAGCAGGCCACGGTCCAGGCTGGTCAGCCGCTCCTGACCGACCTCGCGGCGAAGTCGGCCCTCGATCTCCAGATCGCTGCGCGGTCCCAGGTCCAGCGACACCAGCTCGGCCGCGCGCTCGCGCAGGCCCTGGGTCAGGTATTCCTTGGCGATGACGAGATCTTCGCCCCGGTCGTTGCGGCCGCGCATGATGATGTGGGTGTGGGGGTGGCCGGTGTTGTGGTGATCGACCGCCACCCAATCGAGCTTGGTGTCGAGGTCCTTTTCCATCTGCGCCATCAAGCGCCGGGTCAGGGGCTTGAGGTCCTCGTACTCCGCGCCGTCCTCGGCCGAGACGATGAACCGAAACTGCCGGGCGTCGTCGCCGGCTTCGGCGCGGTCAATGAAGGCCCGGCCGTCGGCCTTGTCGGTGTCGGCCCCATAGAGCTGGCCGGGCGCCCCCTCGCGGGTGACGCCGTCGCGCTGGACGTAACGCATGTGGGCGCGAGCCGCGGCGATCCCCTTGCCCGCCAACCTGGGGATCGAGAACTTCACGATCACCCGGCGCGACCGGTAGGCCGACAGATTGTCCCGTGCGGCGAGGACGCGCCCGACGCCGGAGCCCTTGCCGATCCGCGCGCCGGTGAACTTGGCGCGGCGCGGCGCCTTGCCGAACGCGCCGCCGCTGGCCAGCATCGCCGAGCGCAACACCCGCGACAGGTAGCTCTTGGCCTTCGCACTCCCCAGGGCCCGGACCTTGCCTAGGCGGGGTTCGAAGTCGTCTTTCTGGACCATGGCGAGTCTCCCGCCAGCGATATGGCCGGTCGCGATCGGCGTGGAAATTGGCGCTACAAAAAGTCCAAGCCCGCCAATATCTTAGGCAAACATGGCGCCATCGCAGCCCGCATAGCGCCAAACCCAACCGAAAAAATAGATGTGCAGACAATGACTTACGACGACATCCGAAGTGATGGCGCCGTTGCTTCAACTTGCCTTCCCTTTTCTTTCCCTCCCCAAGCTCAAGCTTCCCTCAACCCGGTTCATCGCCCTGCCCCGTTCCGGTCCTGACGGGCGCGAACAGCCCGCCCGAAGGCGCGGGCGCGGCGTCAGGTCGGGCCGGGGCGACGGCGGGGTCCAGCTGGAAGAACAGCCGCGTTCCCGACAGTAAGGCGGGCGGCAGGCTGGCCGATCCCGGTCTCTGGGCCAGGACGTGGATATAGGCTTGAGTCTCGGCCGGAAGCGCCGCGCCGGTCCGCAGATGCGCCTCGAAACGGGCCGGTCCGGCGTTGTAGGCTCCGAACAATCCGGGGTAGCCGAACCGCGCGCGCATGGCTGCGAGATAGGCCGTCCCCGCCAGGATGTTGTCGCGCGGATCGTAGGGATCGAGGCCAAGACCATGGGTCTTGGCGAGGTCCCGGTAGGTCCGCGGCATCAATTGCATGAGCCCCATGGCCCCGGCCCGCGAGGTGATCGGCATGCCGTTCAAGTGCGTTCGGCCACCACTTTCGGCGGCGATCACCGCCTCGATCCAGGCCTGTGGGATGTCGAAACGCCGCGACGCCTCGGCAATCCATGGCCGCCACTGAGCCACGCGCGCATCGATATTCGACACCGGCGCGGCGATGGCGGCCGTCGCGGGCGGGGCCATCACCGCAGCCATAGCGGGGTCGCCTTGCCGATGATCGCGCGCTTCTCGACCGCCCCGAAATAGCGGCTGTCGAACGAGTCCGGGGCGCTGTTGAGCAACAGAACCTGGCCGCCAGACAGGCGTTGGCACCCACGCCACCAGGGCAGTCTTCGGCCGCGACGATCCGCGAGGCGCCGCACGGCGACGAGCCGGTCGTTGATGGTGATAAGCGCGTCGAGACCGCAGACCTCGTCGCCCGAGACGGCGGCGATGGTCTTGATCATCGGCACATTGGCCGGAAGATAATGTCGCTGCGCGGCCAGGCGACGGGCGGCGGGCGGCGGCTCGACCAGCACGCTGTCGCCCACGGAGACGGCCGCGCCGGGCGTGATCCGCCACAGGCCGATGGGCGCGCTGGCGCTGGCGTTCCAGACCAGTCGCGGCTGTGGATCGAGCACGAGCGGCCCGGCGAGACCGACCAGGGCGAGCCCGACCGCGGCGACCAGACCCCGGCCGCGCGGGGTGAGCACGCGGCTAAACATGGCGCGGCCCCGAGGCCTGGGGACGGTCGGGATCGAAGGCCTCTCGCTCGCCCTTGGACCAGGCGTCCAGGTCGTCGATGTGATAGCGCACGAACCGGCCATGACGCCGGGGCGTTGGCCCCACACCCTCGCCGCGCCACTCTACCAGGGTCCGTTCCCCTAGCCCCAGATAGTGGGCGGCCTGGGCGGTGTTGAGGAACGGGCTGCCTTTTTTGGCGCTGGCGGCTCGTCTGTTCGCGTCGTCGTCGTCCATCATCGCCGTGCTCCTTGGCGCGGCGGTGGGTGGAAGCGGTTGGCCGCGCTGGGGCGAGCACACCCCAAGGCTCGTCTGGGTGGGACGAACGCAAACGCGCCCCTGATTTTCGTTCTCCCTTGCTTTCCTTGGACGTTCGTAGGGCGGGCGGTGGCCCCCGCGCCACCCGGCGCGGGGGCGCCGCCCCCCCC